>NZ_JBITXT010000001.1:0-756187 GCF_044544865.1 Actinosynnema sp. NPDC053489
GCAGAGCGGCGCTTCGACAACGTCCGATCTACCAGGAGTTCCCCCGTCTGCGCACCAAAGGGGCCTTCACCACCTCAAGCTCGGAAACAGGCACTGAGTGATCCTCCGAGCGGTGGCCTTCCGGGCTCCGGGTCTGAGCAAGTCGGGAATGGGCAGCCGAACCTGACAGTCCTTTGTGGAGGGTGAAAGCCTCCAGGAAGTGTGGAGGGCGCGAGAGCGTCAGGGCGGTGCCGTGTCGCGGGCCTGTGCCAAGCCGTCCGGCCGGACCCGTGAGACCGTCGGTCCGTCGCCGTCGATCCGTGTCCGTCGCCGACCGGTCGACGACCGCTCAGCCGCCGCCGATCAGTTGTCGTCGCCCGTCCCGCCGTCGCCGATCGAGCTGCCCTCGGTCGGCTCGGCCGACGGCTCCGGCTGCTGCGAGGGCTGCTGCGTCGGCTCCGGGTTCTCCGACGTCGCGGGCGGGTTGGAGGTCGGTGCGGCGGTGGTGGTGGTGACGACCGGTTCGGTGGTGGGCACGCCCGGGTCGGCGACCGGTTCGTCCGTCTTCTCGGCGGCGGGCGGGCCGGCCTGGACCGCGGACGTCGGCGCGCCGGTCGTGGTCGTCGGAGCGGTGGCGTTGCCGGTCTGCGGGGTGCGGATGAACCTCGGCTCGGCCTGCTCGCGCTGCACCTCCGGAGAGCCCTCCGTCGCCGGCGCGGCCTCTTGCTGCTGCTGCGTGGCGGCGCCACCGGGCGTGGAGGTGGCCGGGTGGTCGCCCGAGGCCAGGGCCAGGGTGATGGTGAACGCCCCGACCAGCGCGCCCGCGGAGGCGACCAGCGCCTTCCACGGCGGGCGCGCCGCCGTGCGCGGCAGCTCCTCGGTGTCCGAGCCCACCGCGACCGCGTCGAGCCCGAACACCGGGGCGGACACCGGCGGGGTGTCACCCAGCAGCACCTGCGCGCAGTCGTGCGCGGTCGGGCGGTCCTCCGGGGCGGACGACGTCATGCGCGCCAGCAGTTGCCGCACGTCGGCGGCCAGGTCGTCGGGGATCGCGGGCGGGCGGTGCAGGCGCGCGACCGCGGCCTCCACGTCACCGCCCTCGTACTCGCGCCGACCGGTCACGCACTCCAGCAGCACCAGGCCCAGCGCGTAGACGTCGGTCGGGTGGCCGACCTCCTGGCCGAGCACCTGCTCGGGCGCGAGGTAGCCGGCCGTGCCGACGAGCTGGTTCGTGCGGGTCAGCCGGGTCGAGCCGGTCAGGTGCGCCAGGCCGAAGTCGGCCAGGTAGGCGTCGCCGTCGTGGTCGAGCAGGATGTTGGCGGGCTTCACGTCCCGGTGCACGAGGCCGTGCGCGTGCACGTGGGCCAGCGCGTCCGCGAGGCGGGCGCCGAGCCGGCGCACCTCGTGCGGCGGCAGCGGCCCGTCGAGCAGGCGGTCGTGCAGCGTCCGGCCCTCGACCAGCCGCAGCACCACGAACGGCGTGGCCGCGGTGGTGTCGGCGTCGTAGACTGAGACCAGCGCCGGGTGGCACAGCCCGGCCAGCACGCGGACCTCGTTGTCGAACCGCTGGGCGGCGGCGGGGTCGAACCCCGGCTGGAACAGCTTGATCGCGACGTGGCGCCGCAGCACGGTGTCCCACGCCCGGTGGACTTCGGCCATACCCCCGATCCCGATCGGCTCGATCAGCTGGTAGCGGTCGGCCAGCACGTTTTCGCTTACCGAGGGTGACACCGTCATACCTCCGGTCGCCGGTCAGGACACCCCTCGAATGCCCTGACCACGTCGACGGCAAACAGGTGAGCCGGCCTCGATTCAGCAGTCGTACAGGTCGTCGGGGTGCGCGTACTCGCAGTAGCGCACGTGCAGGTGGTTGTCGTGGTTCGGGTACTGGCTGGTCAGGCCCTCGGAGATGAGCACGGGGTCGTTGAAGAACACGAGCTTCACGTGACCCGGCGCGGCGGCACGAATGGCCTGGACCAATCGGCGGGTCGCGTCGCGGTCGTAGGTCGTCGACTGCCACGTGATGCGGCCTGCCGTGCACTGGCCGTCATCGGTGCGGATCGGCCAGAGGTCCACGTCGAGGCCGTCCTCGTGGCTCGCGTGGCCGGGGATGTCGCCGCCGTGCTCGAACCCGGCGTCGCCGAGCGGGACGCGACCCCGACCCGCGCCGGCGAACGCCCGCGCCGCCGCCTCCAGCTGGCCGATCGCCGCGCCGGTGCCCCAGTCGGCGGTGCCGTTGCCGTCCGGGTCCTGGTCGCACAGCCCGGCGGCGAAGTCGGGGTAGTCGTAGTGCCAGAGCAGGTTGCGCCACGTCGTCGGCCCGGCGATGCCGTCGGCGGTGATGCCCGCGTGCTGCTGGAACGCGACCACGGCAGCGCGCGTCGCCGCGTCGAACGCGCCGGTGACGGCGGCGGACGTGCGGCGCTTGGCGTTGAGCTGCGCCTGCAGGGAGCGCACGGCCGGGCCGCTGGAGCCCTCCCGGAGGGTCACCACGAGCCGAGCCCACGTGTCGGGGCCCACGACGCCGTCCGCGGTCAGCCCCTCGGACCGCTGGAAGTCGCGCACGGCCGTGTCGGTGGCGGTGCCGAAGACGCCGTCCACGGCGACCTGCCGGCCGTGGTGCTGGAGGAGGTGCTGGGCGGCGAGCACGTCCACGCCCCGGTTGCCCGCGTGCTGGGTGGGGAAGAATGCCTGGCCGAAGGCGTGCGCGGGTGTGGTGGGCAGGGAGGTGAGGACGACGGCGACCAGCACCGCCAGTGCGCGGCTCATCAGGGTGCTCCTCGGGGGTGGTGGGCGCGGGCCGGTGGGCACGTGCCGGGGGTCACAACCGCCAGGTGTGGAAGCCGTGGCCCGACTTGCGGCCCAACCGACCCGACTCGACCAGCTCCACGAGCAGGGGGCTGGGGGTGAACGCCGGGTCGTCCAGCAGGTCGCGCAGGACCAGCAGCGTGTCCCGGATGGTGTCCAGGCCGATCAGGTCGGCGGTGCGCAGCGGGCCCATCGGGTGGGCGAAGCAGGACTGGAAGATCCGGTCGACGGTCGCCGCGGGCGCGGTCCCCTCGGCCACCACCTTCACCGCCTCGTTGATGGTCAGCATGAGGACGCGGTTGGTCACGAAGCCGGGCGCGTCGGCCACGACGATCGTGGTCTTGCCCAGGGCGGACAGCACCTCGGTCGTCCTCGTCAGCGCCGCGTCGGACGTCTTCGGGCCGCGGACGACCTCGACGGTGCCCTTCACCGGGGCGGGGTTCATGAAGTGGGTGGCCAGCACGCGCTCCGGGTGGGCGGTCACGGCGGCCAGCACCGCGACCGGTATCGCCGAGGTGCAGGAGGCCAGCACGGCGTCCGGCGGGCAGAGGTCGCCCAGTGCCGCGAAGATCGCCTCCTTCACCGCGACCCGCTCCGGACCGCACTCGACGACGAACGCGCACCCGGCCACCTCGGCGAGGTCCGCGGTCCACCGGACGCGGTCCGGCACCGCGGCGGGGTCGGCGGGTGCCTCACCCAGCAGCGCCTGCATCCGCAGCCCGTCCCGGAGCCGGTCCGGACCGCCCGCCCGGGCCGCCGCCCCCGGTTCGACCACGACCACCTCGTGGCCGGTCGCGGCGAAGCACTGCGCCACACCGGTGCCCATGACCCCGGCACCCACCACACCGACCTTCACTTCCGCCTCCAGGTGACCGGTCGCCGACGGGGAACGCGGCGCGGGGGTCCGGCGTGGTCGCGGGTCATCGCCGCCTCGCGTCGACCACGCGCACGTGACCGGGCGCCGTGGGCGGTTCGGGGGAGGGGCGGGCCAGGAGCAGCCGGTCGCCGTCCTGCTCCACCACCTCGAACCCGGCGAACCGCAGCGTCACGAGCATCACCTTGTTGACCGGGGTGCGGACGAACCGCGCCACCGGCCGCCTGCCCCGCGCCACGGCGTCGCGCACGACGTCGCCCAGCAGCACCGCCCCGACCCCGCGCGACATCACCCGGCACGACATCAGCAGCAGCTCCAGCACCGCGTCCCGGCCCTCGTGCGCCACCACGGCGAGCCCGATCGTCCCGTAGTCGCCGAACCGGTCCCGCAGCCGCGCCACCAGCACCTCGTGCCCGGGCGACGCGCACAGCGCCCGCAGCTCCGCCACGTCGAACGTCACCCCGGTGGTGTTGAGCTGGTGCGTCCGCACGGTCAGCTCCCGCGCCCGCTCCAGGTCCGCCTCGGTCGCCGTCGCCACGGTCAGCTCCAGGTCCAGCGACGCCAGGAACCGCGCCGCGGACCCGTCGAACCGCTCCTCGGCCTCGACCCGCCGCCGCTCGGTCAGGTACGACTCGCGCCGCCGCCGCGCCTCGGGCGTCACCACGCCCGGCTGGAACTCCGGCAACGACGGCAGCGCCCCGACCTGCTCCGCCGGGTAGCAGCGCACCCGGGGCAGCGCCGCCGCCACCTCGGCCCGCTCCACGGCGTCGTTGTCGGTGAACGCGACGTCGTCCAGCGCGATGTTCAACCCGGCGGCGATCCGCCGCACCGACTCGGACTTCGCGCCCCAGCCCACCTCCAGCGCGCAGAACATCCGGTCCAGGCCGAGCTCGGCCAGGTGCGCCAGCGCGACCCCGCGGTCACCGCGGCTCGCGACGGCGTGCAGGATGCCCCGCCCGTCCAGCGCCTCCAGCGCCGCCACCGCCTCCGGCCGCGGCACCGGGCGGTCGCCTTCGAGCACGACGCCGTCCCACAGCGTGTCGTCCAGGTCCCAGACCAGGCACTTCACCACCGTCACGACCCACCTCGCAGCGCGTGGCCGCCGAGGTGCTGCTCGGCCACCTCGTCGGAGCCCTCGATGATCCGCATGACCGCCGCGTCCCGGTGGAACCGGCCGACGGCGCTGCCCGGCGCGATGCCCGCCGCGCCGTGCAGCCGCACGGCGTGCTCGGCGACGACCGACGCCGCCCGCGCCGCCGCGTACTTGGCCAGCACCGTCTCCGCCAGCGCGCCCGGGTCGCCCTCCTCGCGCAGCGCCGCGGCGTGGGCGCACAGCCGCCGGGCGGACCGCACCTCCACCAGGCACCGCCCGAGCACCGCCCGCACGGCCTGGTGCGACGACAGCGGCACACCGCCCTGCACCCGCGACCTGACGTGCGAGACGCTGTGGTCGAGGCAGGCGCCGGCCATCCCGGCGCACCCCCACGCGACGGTGAACCGGCCGTGGTCCAGCGCCGTGCCGACCACGTGCGACAGGCCGAACCCCGGCGGGGCCAGCACCTCGGCCACCGGCACGTCCGCGAAGCCGACGTGCGCGATCCGGGCCGCGCGCATCCCGAGCTGCCCGGTGACCGGCTCGACCGCCACGCCCGGCTGCCCGGCCTCCACGAGCACGGCCACCGGTCGCCCGCCCCGCGAGGCCAGGACCAGGAACACGTCGGCCACCGCCCCGAACGTCACCCACAGCTTGCGCCCGCTCAGCCGCCGCCCGTCGAAGGTCGCGCCCACCGCGGCCAGGTCGCTGCCCGCGCCCGCCTCCGTGGCGGCGAACCCGGCCACCACCTCGCCGGAGGTCAACGCGGGCAGCCAGCGGGCCCGCTGGTCGTCGTCACCCCACCGCAGCACGGCGGCGGCCACCATCCCCTGCACGGTCACCAGGGCGCGCAACGCGCTGCACACCGCGCCGAAGTCCGCGCACAGCGACCCCAGCTCGGTCGGCGACCAGCCCCGCCCCCCGTACCGGACGGGGACGTCCGCCGCCAGGAAACCCGCCTCCGCGACCGCCCGCACGACGTCGGCGGGCAGCCCGCCGGACCGGTCCCAGGCGTCCGCCTCCGCGCGCACCGACTCCGCGAACGCCGCGTGGTCCACGGCTCACCGCGCCGCGGCGAGCTTGCCGCGGACGAACGCGGCTATTCGCCGCATGGTCCGGAAGTTGTCCAGGTCGAGGTCTTCGACGTCCACCCGGATCGCGAATGCCTTTTCCACGTGGGTCACCAGTTCCAAAGCCAGCAGCGAGTTCACCAGACCGAGTGCGAAATAATCGTCATCCGGTTCCAGGGCGCTTTCCGGCAGTGCCGAGGTGAAGAATGCCCGGATCCGCTCGACGATCGCGCCCTGGTCGTCATCCGCGCCGAAGTCGCTGGCCACGTGACCTCCTCCGGTGAATCCCAGGCAACGTAACACGATCCGACGAGCCCGCGGGAGAGTCGTTCGGTAATTCGCAGTCGACCCGGTGCTTCGGCTCCCCGAATGGTATGCCGCCAATCGGCGGTTGCCCGGGCGGGACGCCGCTGGAAACGTCGACGGCCCGGTTCCGCGTTCGACGGCAATATCCCCGGTCGACTGGTGGAATTACGCATGGATGTCGAGCACTGGTCACCCGCGAACGTCGGCGACCTCGTCGCGGCACGGGTTCGCGCCGACCCCGACCGCACGGCGGTGGTGTGCGGGCCGCACCGGTTGACCTACCGCGACCTCGGGGCGCGGGTCGACCGCCTGGCCGGTGGGCTGCTCGCGCGCGGCCTGCGGCCGGAGGACCCGGTCGCGCTGCTCCTGGAACGCGGGGCCGACGCCGTGGTGGCGCTGCTGGCGGTGCTGCGGGCGGGCGGCGCGGTCGTGCCGCTGGCCGCCGACCTGCCCGACGCCCGCCTGGCCGAGCTGCTCGCCGCCACCGGATCGCCGCTCCTGCTCACCCGCCGGTCGCTGGCGCACCGGCTGCCCCGCGCCCGGGCCGTGTTCGTGGAGGACGACCACGCGCCGGGCGACCCGCCGCGCGTCACGCCCGACCACCTCGCCTACGTGCTGCACACGTCCGGCTCGACGGGCCGCCCGAACGGCGTCCTGGCCACCCACCGCGGCCTGCTCGCGCTGCACGCCCACCACGCGGGCGGCCTGTTCGCCTCGCCGACGCCGCTCAGGGTCGCCCACACCGCCGGGCTGGGCTTCGACGCGATGTGGCTGCCGGTGCTGTGGATGCTGGCCGGGCACGAGCTGCACGTGATCGAGGACGACGTGCTCGCCGACGCCCGGACCCTGGTCGACCACGTCGTCCGCGCGGGGATCGACGTGCTGGACGAGACGCCCTCCCGGCTGCGCGAGCTGCTGCGGGCGGGGCTGCTCACGGGCCCGCGGCGGCCGGGGATCGTGGTCACCGGCGGCGAACCGGTCGACCCCGACCTGTGCGCGAGCCTGGTCGCCGCCGGCGTCACGGCCCACAACGCCTACGGCACCACCGAGGTCGCCGTCGAGAGCCTGCTCTGCCCGGTGACGGAGGTCGACCGCGCCGTCCTGGGCTTCCCGATCGCCGGCGCCCGCGCCCACGTGCTGGACGACGACCTGCGCCCGGCCCGGGAGGGCGAGCTGTACCTGGCGGGCCCCGGCGTCGCGCGCGGCTACCTCGGCCGGCCGGGGCTGACCGCCGCGTCCTTCGTCGCCGACCCGCACGGGCCGCCGGGCAGCCGCATGTACCGCACCGGGGACCTGGTGCGCCGCCGCGCGGACGGCCTGCTCGACCACCTCGGGCGGGCCGGCGGGCACGTGAAGGTGCGCGGCGCGCGGGTCGACCCGGGCGAGGTCGAGGCGACCCTGCTGCGGCACCCCGGCGTGGTGGCGGCGGCCGTGGTCGCGCGGGACGCCCGGCTGGTCGCCTACGCGGTGACCGACCGGCCGGCCGGCGACCTGCGGTCGTTCCTGGCGGAGCTGCTGCCCGCGCAGGCCGTGCCATCGTTGGTCGTGCCGCTGGACGCGCTCCCGTTGACGCCCAACGGCAAGCTCGACCGGCACGCGCTGCCCGACCCGCGACCCACCGGCCCGGTCACGCCCCCGCGCACGCCCGACGAGGAACGGGTGGCGGCCGTGTGGCGCGACGTGCTCGGCGTCGACCGGGTCGGCGCGCACGACGACTTCGTGGCGCTGGGCGGTGACTCCATCCACGCCATGCGGGTGGTGGCGGCGCTGGACCGCGACCTGCCCGCGCGGCGGGTGTTCGCGCTGCGCACGGTGGCGGCGCTGGCCGCGGAGCTGTCCGGCACCCGCGGCGCGCCGGCACCGCCCACCGCGGCCGACGACACCACCGCGCCGCTGTCGCTCGCCCAGGAACGCCTGTGGTTCCTCGACCAGTTCGCCCCCGGTGGCGCCGAGTACACCACCACGGCCGGGTTCCGGCTGCGCGGCGAACCCGACCTCGACGCCCTGAGCGCCGCGCTGACCCGCCTGGTCGCCCGGCACGAGCAGCTGCGCACCACCTTCCACACCGTCGACGGCCGCGGCGCGCAGGTCGTCGGACCGGCCCGGGAGGTGCGGCCGACCACGGGCACGGCGGCCGACCTCGACGACTTCGTCGCCCGCCCGTTCGACCTGGCCACCGGGCCGCTGCTGCGCGCGGCCGTGCTGGCGGACGGGCCCGACCACCTGCTGGTGCTGTGCCTGCACCACATCGTCACCGACGGCTGGTCGATGGGCGTGCTGGCCGACGAGCTGGGCCGGTGCTACACCGCCGCCGTGCGCGGCCGGGAGCCCGACCTCGCGCCGCTGCCGCTGCGCTACACCGACTTCGCCCGCCGCCAACGCGCCCGGCTGACCGGGGCGGTGCTGGACGCGCACCTCGCGCACTGGGAGCGGCGGCTGGCCGGGATGGCGGTGCTGGACCTGCCCACCGACCGGCCCCACCCGCCGGTGCGCGGCACGGCGGGCGCGACCCACCACCGCACCGTGCCGCCCGAGGTCGCCGAAGGGCTCGCCGAGCTCGGCCGCGCCCGCGGCGCGACGCTGTTCACCACGCTGGTCGCCGCCGCGCAGGCGTTCCTGGCCCGGCTGAGCGGGCAGACCGACGTCGCCGTCGGCACGGTCACCGCCGGCCGCGACCACCCCGACCTCGCGGGCCTGGTCGGCTTCTTCGTCAACACCGTCGTGATCCGCTCGCGGGTCGAGCCCCGCGGCTCCTTCGCGCACCACCTGGAGCGGGTCAAGGAGGACGTCCGCGACGCGCTCGACCACGACGAGGTCCCGTTCCACCGCCTGGTGGAGCTGCTGCGGCCCGAGCGCGACGCCGGTCGCTCCCCGCTGGTGAACGTCGTGGTCGCGCTGCAGAACGCGCCGGCCGAGCCGCCGGTCCTCGCCGGCCTCGACGTGGCCGCGTTCGACCCGCCGCGCCGGGCCGCCGCGTTCGACCTCGCGCTGGAGTTCGCCCGCGACGCCACCGGGCTGCGCCTGACCGCCGAGTACCGCACCGACCTGTTCGACGACGGCACCGTCGCCCGGCTCCTGGACCGCTTCCTGGTGCTGCTCGCGGACGTCGCCGCCGACCCCGACCGGCCGCTGTCCGGGCTGCGGCTGCTCGCGCCCGACGAGGCGGGGCTGGTGCTCGGCGACTGGGCGGCGGGCCCGCCGAGCCCGGACCGCACGATCACCGCCCGCTTCGCCGAGCACGTCGCCCGGCGCCCCGACGCGGTCGCGGTCACCTGCGACGGCGCGTCGCTCACCTACCGCGAGCTGGACGCCGAGGCCAACGGCCTGGCCCACGTCCTGCTGGCCCGCGGCGTGCGGTCGGAGGACCGGGTCGGGCTGTGCGCGCCGCGCGGCCTGCCCGCCGTCGTCGCGCTGCTGGGCATCCTCAAGGCGGGCGCGGCGTTCGTGCCGCTCGACCCCGGCTACCCGCCGGGCCGGCTCGCCGACGTGGTCGCCGACTCCGGGGCGGGCCTGGTGCTCGCGCCCGCCCACCTGCGCGACCGGCTGCCCGCCGTCGAGGTCGTCGACCTGGACGAGCCGCGGTCCCGCGCCGAGCACGCGCCGGACGTGGCCGTCGGACCGCGCAGCGCCGCCTACGTCATGTTCACCTCCGGCTCCACCGGCCGCCCCAAGGGCGTGCTGGTGGAGCACCGGTCGGTCGCCCGGCTCGCCGAGGGCGACCCGTTCCCGATCGGGCCGCACGACGTGGTGGCGCAGTGCTCCACGCTGTCGTTCGACGCGTCCACGTTCGAGATCTGGGCGGCGCTGCTGTCCGGCGCGCGGCTGGCGGTCTCGTCGGGCACCCTGCTGTCGCCCGACGACCTGCGCGGGTTCGTCGCCGCGCACGGGATCACCGTGCTGTGGCTGACCGCCGGCCTGTTCCACGAGGTCGCCGCCGCCGACCCCGGCGCGTTCACCGGGCTGCGGCAGCTCGGCAGCGGCGGTGACGTGATCTCGCCCGAGCACTGCGCCGCCGTGCTGCGGCACGTGCCCGGCCTGCGGATCGTGGACGGCTACGGGCCCACCGAGGGCACCACGTTCGCCTCCGCCCACGAAGTGCGGGCGCGGGACCTCGCGGCGGCGTCGCTGCCGATCGGGCGGCCCGTCACGGGCACCCGCTGCTACGTGCTGGACGACGACCTGGCCCCCGTGCCGGTGGGCACGCCCGGCCACCTGCACATCGGCGGCACGGGCCTGGCCCGCGGCTACCTCGGCCACCCCGGGCTCACCGCGTGGCGCTTCGTCGCGAACCCGTTCGGCGACGGCGACCGCCTCTACCGCACCGGCGACGTGGCGCGCTGGACCGCGGACGGGCTGCTGGAGTTCCTCGGCCGCTCCGACGACCAGGTGAAGATCCGCGGGTTCCGGGTGGAGCCCGGCGAGGTCGAGGCGGCGCTGCGCAAGCACCCGGACGTCACCGAAGTCGTCGTCGTGCCGCACGAGCACGTCCCGGGGCACCGCCAGCTCGTCGCCTACGTCGTCGCGGGCGCGGGCACCGACGAGCTGCGCCGGTTCCTGGCCGACCGGGTGCCCGCCCACCTCGTGCCGTCCGTGTTCGTGCCGCTGCCCGCGCTGCCGCTCATGGTCAGCGGCAAGGTGGACCGCAAGGCCCTGCCGCCGCCGCGCGCCCGCTCCACCAAGGCCCACGTGCCGCCGACCGGACCGCGCGAGGAGGCGCTGGCCCGCGCGTGGGCGGAGGTGCTCGGGGTCGAGCGGGTCGGCGCGACCGACAACTTCTTCGCCCTCGGCGGCGACTCCATCCTCAGCATCCAGGTCGTGTCGCGGGCCCGTGAGCTGGGCGTGTCCGTGACCCCGCGGGACCTGTTCCTGCACCAGACGCTCGCCGGGGTGGCCGCGCACGCCACCACCGGGCGCACCGCGCCCGCCCTGCCCGCGACCGGCTCCGCGCCGGCGACGCCGGTCCAGCGCTGGTTCCTGGCCACCTCGCCGGACCCGGAGCACTTCGCCCAGTGGGTGGAGGTCGAGCTGGACCCCGACGTGGACGTGGCGGCCCTGCGCGCGGCCGTGGAGGCGCTGCCCGTGCAGCACGACGTGCTGCGGGCCCGGTTCGCGCACGAGGACGGGCAGTGGGTGCAGCACGTGCCGGACGAGGCCGGCGAGGTGTTCGGCGCAGGCGACGTCACCCGGATGCCGCCGGCCACCGGGCCGCTGTTCCGGGCCGCGCTGACCGGGGGGCGGCTGGTGCTGGCGGCGCACCACCTCGTGGTGGACGGCGTGTCCTGGCGGATCCTGCTGGAGGACCTGGCCACCGGCTACCGGCAGGCCCGCGCCGGCCGGGAGGTCGACCTCGGGCCGAAGACCACCTCCTTCCGCGAGTGGGCGCACCGGTTGCGCGAGCACGCCGAGGCGGGCGGGTTCGCCGACCACCTGCCGTACTGGGGTACCGCGGGGCCGGTGGCGCCCGTCGCGGAGGTCGAGCTGCCCGAGCACGTGGTGACCGTGCGGCTGCCCGCCGCGGAGACGGCCGCGTTGCTGCGCGGTGCCACCGCGGCCTACCGCGCCGGCGGCGAGGACGTCCTGGTCGCCGCCGTCGGCCGGGTGCTCGCGCGGTGGAGCGGGGAGGCGCGCGTGCCGCTGGAGCTGGAGGGGCACGGCCGGGAGGACCTGTTCGCCGGGGTCGACCTGTCCCGCACGGTCGGCTGGTTCACCGCGCTGTTCCCGTTCACCGCCGAGGTGCCCGACGACTGGGGCGCGGCGGTGAAGGAGGTGAAGGAGCGGCTGCGCGAAGCGCACCGGCACGCGCTGAGCCACGGCGCGCTGCGGTGGCTGACGACGACCCGCCCTCCCGCGCACCGACCGGTGGCGCGGGTGAACTACCTGGGCCGCTACGACGCCGTGTTCGCCCGCGTGCCCGGCGGCATCCGCCTAGCCAAGCCGCCGACCACCGGGACGCGCCTGGACGTCACGGCGGTCGTCACCGCGACCGGCGAGCTGGAGGTCGAGTGGGTGCACGCCCCGGACGCGCACCCGACGCCGGTGGTGACGCGGCTCGCCGAGGACGTGCTCACCGCGTTGCGGGAGATCGCCGCGCACTGCGCCGGACCGGACGCGGGCGGTGTGACGCCGTCGGACTTCCCGCTGGCCGGGTTGGACCAGGAGGAGCTGGACCGGATCGCGGGCGACGGCCGGTCGGTGGAGGACGTCTACCCGCTGACGCCCGTGCAGGGCGGCATGTTGTTCCACAGCCTGTCGCAGCCCGGCGCGTACGTGGAGCAGCTGCACCTGACCCTGGCCGACGCCTCCCCGGACGGGCTGGAGCGGGCGTGGCGGCGGGTGGTCGGCGCGATCCCGGCGCTGCGCACCACCGTGGTGTGGGAGGGCGTGCGGTCACCGGTGCAGGTGGTGTGGCGGGAGGTCGACGTCCCGGTCGCGCGGCACGACTGGGACGGCGCCGACGACGAGCGGTGGCGGCGGCTGCTGGCGGAGGACCGCGCGGCCGGGTTCGACCTGGCGGGGCCGTTGCTGCGGGTGGCGCTCGTGCCCGCCGGGCGCGGTGTCCGTCTCTTGTGGACGTTCCACCACCTGCTGCTGGACGGCTGGAGCGCGTTCCAGGTGCTGTCGGAGGTGGTGGGGGAGCCGCGGGCGCGGCGGCCGTTCCGCGACCACGTGGCGCGGGTGCTGGCGCTGGACCCGGGCGAGCGGCGGTGGCGGGAGGCGCTGTCGGGGTTCCGCGGCCCGACGCCGCTGCCCTACGACCGGCCGCCGGACCGCGCGCACCTGTCGAGCTCCTCGGCGGTGCACCGGGTGTCGGTGGGGTCGGCGGCCGTGCGGGCGTTCGCCCGGCGCAACCGGTTGACGTTCGGGACCGTGGTGCAGGGGACGTGGGCGTTGCTGCTGTCCCGGCGCGCCGGGACGCGGGACGTGTGCTTCGGGTTGGTGGTGTCGGGGCGGACCCCGGACCTGCCGGGCGCGGACACCGTCGTCGGGATGCTGGTCAACACCGTGCCGGTGCGGCTGCGGGTGGAGACCGGCGACGTGCCCGCCTGGCTCGCCCGCGTGCAGGCCGAGGGCCGCCCGCCCGAGCACACCGCGCTGACCGACATCCGGAGGTGGACCGGGACGCACCTGTTCGACAGCGTCGTGGTGGTGGAGAACTACCCGCTGGACCACGGCCTGGCGGCGGCGGAGGTGGAGGCGGAGGAGAACACGAACTACCCGCTGCACCTCGTGGTCCACGACAGCGACCCGATCACGGTGCGGCTGGGCTACGACCCGGCCCTGTTCGACCCCGCCACGGCCGCCGGCCTGGCCGAGGAGTTCGCCGCCCTGCTGGCGGAGGTGGCGACGAACCCCGTGCTGCCGGCGGGCGGACCGCCCCCTGAGAGGGACGAGGTGCCGCCGGACGCCGGTCGTTCGCCCGGGACGGTCGCCGGTTCACCGGCCGCGGGGTCGCCGGCTGCCGGTTCACCGACTGTTGGATCGCCGGCTGCGGGGTCGCCGGCTGCCGGTTCGCCGTCCGGAACCGCCGGGGCGGCGGCGCGGTTCGTCCCGCCCGCCACGCCCGGCGAGCTGGCCGTGGCCCGGGCGATCGGCGAGGTGCTCGGGGTGGAGCGCGTCGGGTGCGCCGACGACTTCTTCGCGCTCGGCGGCGATTCCGTGCTCGCCATCCGGGTCGCCGGGCGGCTCAGGGCGGACTTCGGGCGCGTCGTCGCGCCCCGCACCCTGTTCGACCACCCGACGGTCGGCGCGTTGGCCGCGGTGCTCGGCAGCACCGTCGCCGAGGACGCCCGGGCTCGGGACTACCAGCTGTGACGACGGAGGCCGCTGTGCGGGACGAGGACATCGCCATCATCGGGGTCGCCGCGCTGCTGCCCGGCCCCACCGGCCCGACGGACCTGGACGGGCTGCACCGGTTGCTGGCCGACGGCGTCGACCTGGTCGGGCAGCCGTCGCCGACCCGCGTGCGGCACACCGGCGGCACGTCGGGCACCCGCTACCTGCCGATGGCCTACCTGGACCGGATCGACGCGTTCGACCACCGGTTCTTCGGCATCTCCCGCCGCGAGGCCGAGATGATGGACCCCCACCAGCGCCACCTGCTCCAGCTCGCCCACGAGGCCATCGAGAACGCCTGCCTCGCGCCCGCGTCCCTGCGCGGGTCGCGCACCGCCGTCGTGCTCGGCCACTCGCAGTCCGACTACGAGACCCTGTACCAGGGCGAGGACCCGCACCAGACGCTCGGCGCGCTGTCCGCCTCCACCGCCGCGCGCGTCTCCTACCACCTCGACCTGACCGGCCCGGCCTACGTCGTCGACACCGCGTGCAGCAGCAGCCTCACCGCGCTCGCGGGCGCGGTGGACGAGCTGCGCAAGGGCACGGCGGACCTGGCGCTGGCCGGCGGCGTCAGCCTGCGACCGGTGCTGCTCACCGACCGGACCCACACGCCGGTGCGGGGCGTCGAGTCCACGGACGGGCGCTGCCGGCCGTTCGACCACCGCGCCACCGGCGCCACGGCGGGGGAGGGCGGCGCGGTCGTGCTGCTGCGCCGGCTGCGCGACGCCGTGGCCGCGGGCGACCCGGTCCACGCCGTCGTCAAGGGCGTCGCCGTCAACCACAACGGGCGCCGCATGGTCGGGCTCAGCGCGCCCAGCCGCGTCGCCCAGACCGAGGTGCTGCGCCAGGCGTGGCGCGACGCCGACGTGGACCCGGCCACCGTCGCCTACGTCGAGTGCCACGGCTCGGCCACCCCGCTCGGCGACGTGATCGAGGTCGACGCGCTGCGCCAGGCGTTCGCCGACGCCGGCGTGCCCGCGCCCGGCGCGGCGATCGGCTCCGTCAAGGGCAACGTCGGCCACCTCGACGGCGCGGCCGGCATGGCGGGCCTGCTCAAGGCGCTGCTGTCGGTGCGCCGCGGCGAGCTGTACCCCACGGCGCACTTCGAGTCGCCCAACCCGATGCTCGACCTGTCCGGGCCGGTGCACGTCAACCCAGGCCACCGGCCGTGGCCCGAACGGGACGGGGTGCCGCGCCGCGCCGGCGTGAGCGCTCTCGGCATGACCGGCACCAACGTGCACGCGGTGCTGGAGCAGCCGCCCGCCCGGCCGGCGGGGGCACCGGGGTCGGGTGTCGAGCTGGTCACCGTCTCGGCGAAGTCCGCCGTCGCGTTCCAGGCGTACTGCGACCGCCTGGCCGACTTCGCCGAACGCACCGGGCACGACCTGCGCGCCGTGGCGCACGCGATGAACCGGGGCCGCGACGACCACCCGTTCCGCGGCGCGTTCCCGGTCGAGAGCCGCGAGGAGCTGGTGCGGGCGCTGCGCGCGGCCGTGCCGCCCGACCGGGCCGCGCCCGAGGAACGCCCGGTCGTCGTGCTGCTGTCCGGCGACGCGGCACCGGACGAGGCCACGTGGGCGGAACTGGCCGCGGCGTTCCCCGCGCTGGCGGGCGTGGCGCTGCCCGGGCCGCCCGCGGCGCGGCTCGTCGCCGCCCAGACCGCGCTGCTGGGGCTGGCGCGATCGCTGGGCGTGCGCGACGCGCACCTGGTCGGCTCCGGCGCGGGCAACCTCGCCGTGCGGGTGGCCCGCGGCGAGCTGTCGGTCGAGGACGCGACGGCGACCGCCGCCGGGCTCGACCTCAGCGCCGACCTCGACCGGGACCGGCTCGCCAGGGTGGTCGAGCGGTTCGCCGCCGACCAGGCCGTGCTGGTCGACCTGGGCGGCAACGGGGTCCTCACCCGGGAGATCCGCCGCCTACGGCCCGACCTGCCGTGCGTCGAGCTGTTCTCCGTGCCCGGCAGGCGGGGCGTGCTGCGGCAGCTCGGCGCGCTGTACCGGCTCGGCGCGACCGTCGACTGGGACGCCCACTACGCCGACGCCGACGTGCCGCGCATCGAAGCGCCCACCTACCCGTTCGAGCAGGTGCGCTGCTGGTGCCGTCCCCTCGGCCCGGTCGAGGACGTCCGGGCGCGGTCGGTGCCGGAACGCCCCCGCTCCGGGGCGGGCGCGCCCGAAGCGCGGGTGGCCGAGGTCTGGCGGGAGGTGCTGGGCGCGGACGACGTGACCCCCGACTCGGACTACTTCGCCCTCGGCGGCACGTCCATCGCCGGGATCAGCGTGCTGCGCGCCCTGGAGCGCGACTTCGCCGTGCGCCTGACCTTCGCCGACCTCTACGCCCACCCCACCGTGCGCGGCCTGGCGGCACGCGTGGGGGAACTGCGGCGGGAGGGCTCGGCGGGCGCGCCCGAGGAGGTGGCGGTGCTGCCGCGCGGCGGCGCGCTGCCGGTGTCGTTCGGGCAGGAGCAGCTGTGGTACCTCGACCGGCTCGACCCGGGCACCCCGCTCTACAACATCCCGCACGACCTGCGCCTGACCGGGCCGCTGGACCGCACCGCGCTCATCGCGGCCGTGCGCGGGGTCCTGGACCGGCACGAGGTGCTGCGCACCCGCATCGCGGCCGACGACGACGGCGTGCCGAGGGCGTACGTCCGCGACGGGGAGCCCGAGGTCGTCGTGCTGGACCTGAGCGGGATGCCGGAGGCGGAGCGGCACCGCGAGGCGCGCCGGGTGGTCGACGCCGAGGCGGTGCGGCCGTTCGACCTGGCGTCGGGCCCGCTCGTGCGGACCACGGTGCTGCGCCTGGGCGAGCAGGACCACGTGCTGCTGTGGACCTACCACCACATCGTGTTCGACGGCTGGTCGCCCACGGTGTTCTTCCGCGACTTCAGCGAGCTGTACCTGGCGGCGGTGGCCGGCCGGGAGCCGGACCTGCCCGTGCTGACCGCGCAGTACGCCGACTTCGCCGACGCGCAGCGCCGCCGGTTCGCGGACGGCGCGTTGGCCGACGGGCTGCGGTTCTGGCGGTCGGAGCTGTCGGGCCTGCGGTCCCCGGAACTGCCGCTGGACCGGCCGCGGCCCGCCACCCGCTCGTTCACCGGCGGGATGGTCGAGTTCGAGGTGGGCGAGCGGGACGCCGAGGCGGTGCGGGCGCTGAGCAGGCGGCTGGGCGTGACCACGTTCGTGACCATGCTCGCCGTGGTGGACGCGCTGCTGCACCGCTGGGGAGGGCTCACCGACGTGGTGGTGGGCGTGGCCACGTCCGGTCGCGTCGACCCGGCCTCGCACGACCTGATCGGCTACTTCAACAACGTGCTGCCGTTCCGCACGCCCGTGCGCGGCGACCAGCGGTTCGGCGACCTGGTCAAGCGCTGCGCGCGCACCGTCGCCGACGTGCTGGACCACGAGGAGGTGCCGCTGGAGAAGGTCGTCGCCGACGTGCTCGGCCGCCGCGACCCGGCCCGGCACCCGCTGTTCGACGTCGTCTACACCTACCAGAACGTGCCGCAGGCGACCGCCGAGCTGGCCGGCCTGCCGTGCACCCGCTACCTCGACGGTGCGATCGCGGGCATCGCGCCCGGCACCGCGAAGTTCGACCTGACGGTGGGCGTGGTGGACCAGGGGAGCGGGCCGATGAGCGGCTACGTGGAGTACGCCGAGGCCCTGTACGACCGGGGGACGGCCGAGCGGCTGGCGTCCTGGGTGCCCGCCGTCGTGGCCGCGGTCGTCGGCGATCCCGAGGTGCGGCTGGACGACCTGGCCGCCGCCGATGCGTGGCTGGGCGGCTTGGCGGCCGCGGGCGTGCGGCGGGACGGACCGGCCGCCGTGCGGCCCGGTGGAGTGGGTTCCGCCCAGGCGGGGCGAGACGAGGCGGGGGGAGAGGCCATGACCGGAGCGGGGCGGGCGGTCGAGGTGTTGAGCGCGATCTGCGCCGACCTGCTCGGCGCGGGGTCCGTGTCGGCGGGGGACAACTTCTTCGCGCTGGGTGGTGACTCGGTGCTCGGCGTCCGGGTGGCCGCGCGGGCCGCCAAGGCCGGTGTGCACATCACGCCCCAGCAGTTGCTGCAACACCCGACGCTCGGCGAACTCGCGGCGGCGGCCGTGGTGGACGGCGCGCCCGCTCCGGAGCCGGTCCCGGTCCTCGCGGAACCGCGCCCCACCGCGCCGGACGCCGACGACCGGCCCATCCCGCTCACCCCGATCATGCGCAGCTTCCTGGAGCACCTGCCCGACCGGCGCGGCGACTTCGTCGAGGTGCACGTGCTGGAGCTGACCTCCGCCGACCTCACCGCCGACGCCGTCCGCACCGCCGTGTGCGGCCTGGCCGCGCGGCACGAACCGCTCCGCTACCGGTTCCGCCGCAACGCGCTGGGCCTGCGCGCCGAGCGCGCCCCGGACGCCGAGATCCCGTTCGACGTCGTGTTCCTTCCGCCGGGCGACGAACGGGAGCCGGTGGAGGCCGACTGCCGGGCCCTGAAGGACGACCTCGACCTGGAACGGGGTCCGCTGGCCCGGGCGCGGTACTACGAGCGCGGGCACGGGCGCGGCGGGTTGCTGGTGTTCCTGGTGCACCACTTCGTGTTCGACAACATGTCCACCGTCGTGCTGATGGACGACCTGGACGCGCTGCTCGCCGAAGCGGCGGCCGGTCGCGCGGTGGCGTCGCGGCCCGCCCCGGCCGGCTGGCGGGAGTGGGCGTGGCGGTTGCACGACATGTCCGCCTCCGACGAGGTGGCGGGCGAGGTCGCGTACTGGACGGCCGTCCTGCGCGAGGGCGCGTCGTTCGGCGGGTTGACCGGCTCGGGCGGCGAGAGCCTGGTCAGCCGGTCGATGCCGCCGGTCCGGCTCGCGTCGGCGTCCGCGCGCGAGGTGGCGCTGTGCGCGGTGGCGTCGGGCCTGGCCCGGTGGAGCGGCGCGCCGGGTGCGTTCCTGGCGGTGGAGGGCGAGGCGACGCCGAACGCGTACCGGCCCGCGGGCCGCGGCCCGTCGATCGGCTGGTTCACCAGCCTGCACCCGGTGGCCCTGCCGGTGCCGGGCAGCGCGCGGGACGCGTTGCCGCTGGTGGTCGACCGCGCCCGGTCCGTGCCGCACGACGGCGTCGGCTACGGCGTGCTGCGCCACCTGTCGCCGCACGGCCCGGCGGTGGCGCGGTTGCGCGCGCTGGCGGAACCGCGGGTGCTGCTGGTGCACGTGCCGGGAGACGTCGCCGCGTTCGACTCCGGCGTCGGCCTGCTGCGCACCCGGTGGGACCTGTCGGTGAACCTGAAGCGCGCCATGACGTCCTGGTTCCCGCTGATCATCGCCGTGTCGGAGCGGTCGGGCGAGGTGCGGTTGGAGATCACCAGCCTGCTGGACTTCGGGCAGGACGAGACCGAGGCGCTGGCCGACGCCATCACCGCCTGCCACGGCGAGCTGGCGTGATCGCGCTCGCGGGTTCCGGCTGGTGCCTGGGCGACCCGGTGCCGCTGGACCGGCTGCCGGAGTGGGACGGGCTGGCCGACGGGGAACGGGCCGCCTGCTCGGCGCTGGGCATCGAGAGCGTCGCCGTGGCCGAGTCGGCCGGCGCCACCGACCTGGCCGCGGTGGCGGCCCGCCGGGCCCTGGACGCGGCCGGGCGGTCCGCGGCGGACGTCGACGTGGTGATCACCGTCGAGGCGCGGGCGCCGGAGACCCTGGTCAGCTCCGACGCCACCCGGCTCCAGGCGGCGCTGGGCGCGCGGCGGGCGACGGCGTTCTCGGTGGGCGGCCTGGGGTGCGCGTCGCTGACGCCGGCGCTGCTGACGGCCGCGGGGCTGCTGCGCGGGCCCGACGTGCGGACCGTGCTGGTCGCGCACGGCAGCAAGCCCGCCACCTCCCGCCGCTACCGCCACCCCGTGACGGTCAACGGCGACAGCGGCGGCGCGCTGGTGCTGACCGCGAGCGGCGGCACGCGCATCCGGGACGTGCTGCTGGAGACCAACGGCGACTACGCGGACCTGTTCCGGGTCCACTACCGCGACCGGCCCTACGACCAGTGGCGGGAGGAGTGCGCCGACCCGACCGCGTACTCGTTCCGGCTGGCCGTGGAGACCCGCAACCGGTTGCGCGACCTGACCGCGCGCCTCCTCGCCCGGAACGGCCTGACCCCCGCCGACGTGACGACCTACGTGGCGCAGAACCTGTCGCTGCCCTCGCACCGCAACTACGCCGAGGTGCTGCGGACGCCGCTGGCCCCGTCGTGCGCGCGCAACCTCGCGCGCTACGGCCACCTCGGCCCGAACGACACGTTCCACAACCTGCACACCGGCGACGTCCCGCCCGGCGGCCGCGTCGTCCTGCTGGACACCAGTCCCACCGCCGCGTGGAGCGCGGTCCTGGTGGAGACCGGGGTCGGAGCCGACGGGACGCACCTGCTGTAGCCCCGCCGCCGGGTCGGCCGACCGGGATGCCCGGCTCGGCGCACGCGGCGGGCACGTCGTCCCCGCTCCCGTCCCCGCCACCGCCCGGAGGAGCGCCCTCCGACTGCGCACGACGATTCCGGTCATCACTGGTGGAAGGTGGAGGTGATTCAGCCATCCGATACCGGTCGCATCGAGGAGAAAGGCGATCCGCGTTCGTCCGGTGACGTGGAGGTGTGACTCGTCACCGGAAAGCGCGAAAGCGGGGCGGTCGACCGGGAATCCCGACCCGGAATGGGGTGACCGAATCGGCCGCGGTTCGCGGGATGCACTCCGCTGGTCCGGGTCAAACCGTCGGGGGTCACCCCGGGGCGGTGCCGGTCGCGGCTTTCGTGCCGCGTTGCGTCACCCGCGGGCGGGCCGCGCGTCGGTCAGGCGACCGCCCAGCTCGCGCAACCGCTCGGTCAGCTCGGCGGTGGCCTGGATCAGGTCGACCAGCGACACGTCGGCGTCCACCGGTGTCCAACCGCGGGCCAGGAAGCGGATCACCTCGGCGTTGTCGCGCAACTGCGCGGCCACCGCCTCCAGCTGCCCGGGCAGCGCGCCCGCCGACCGCTCGGCGCTCCGCCTGGCCCGGAACGCCCGCTGCCGGCACGCCGACGAGCAGTACCGGCGCGGCCTGCCGGTGGTCGGCGCGGTGAGCGCCCGCCCGCACTGCTGGCAATTCACTTCGCGTGGCTTCCGTTACGGTTCGCCCGCGGAACCGCGTAACGAAATTGCGCGTCCGCAACTTTCCGGAAACCGGGTCAGGTGACTGCGAGGTCGACTCATCGAGTGATGTCCCGTCGCTTGACGCCCCGCTTCCGGCGGCGTGTACTGATTGAGCTGGACCGCTCGGCCGGAATAACCGGGGAAATACCGGATCGGTCGTCGGAACGGCAGTCACGAACAGGGAACAACGCGGTGGCGTCGACCGGCCCGCGACCGATCGCACCGTGTTCCGGTATTCCGATCCCTGATTCCGAAGTAATCCGAATCGTCTCCTCGTGAAGGAGTTGTGCTGCCATGCCCACCCAGTACTCACTGACGGTCCGCAACGAATCTACCCAGTTCCAGGACCTCTGCGTCTACCAGCAGCCCGTGGACCTCGGCGTGCGCAACGCCATGTCGCTCGCCTGGCTGACCGCGCCGGCGTGGCCGAACACCAGCGTGACGTTCGAGTGGAGCGTCGACTACTGCTTCGTCTGGTCGTACACGGGTTCGTTGCGCCCGGGCACCCGGTTCCGCGCCCAGGAGACCCGGCGGGCCAACCCGCAGGACCTCACCGCCAACCAGATCCTGTTCGACTACAGCGACGGCGCGCACCGGTTCGTGCCCGGCCGGGCGTTCGGCGTGCCCGAGCTGGGCAGCCTCTACATCAGGGAGCTGCCGACCGTGCCCGCCGACGGCGCGGCGGTCGGCATCGGCATGTCGAACTCGGGCGTGTTCGCGGTGCAGGCCCAGCCCAACGAGAACCTGGTCTTCACCCCGCACCCGAGCTACTGGCTGACCGCGGGCACCTACGTGCACGGCCAGGTGCTCGACGTCGAGCAGATCAGCAACTCCGTGGAACTGCAGTACAACGCGGGCTTCGAGATGACCGCGGTGCTCCAGGCCGACAACACGTGGTCCATCAGCACCGGCACGCAGCCGGTCGCGGCCTGACCACCGCGGCGGCCGGGCGACGACCCGGTCCCCGCTGAAGGACCCGTGCGCCGGACGCCCCGCCGGCGCACCGCGGCGGACGACGGGGTCGAGGTCCGGTGGCGCCCACGACCCGCCCCGCTCGACAACCGGGTGATCCCCCCACTCCGGCCCGTCGTCCCGGGCGCAGAGCGCGACTTCCCCCCGGCGCGCTCTGCGCCCCCTCTTCGGCGCCACCGCGCCACCCCACCTCCGTTTCCCCCTCCCCAGGAGAACTGTCATGGCTTACAACACCATCGGCCCGGCCGACATCGTCCGCGCCCTCGTGCAGTGGATCAAGGCGGAACAACCGACGATCGAGACGATCTCCGTCTTCGCGGGTGGTTGGGAGGGCTGGGCCCGCAACCAGTTCGCCCTGTGGTTGCAGGCCCAGCTCCAAATGGGCCTGCGCAACAACAACCCGCTCGACGTGCTGACCGAGGCGAACTTCATCCCCACCGCGGAGGGCGCGGTGCCGGTCTTCGAGAGCACGCAGCAGCGCGCCGACCTCGTGTTCAACGCGCTGAGCCCGACCGTCGAGGCCGAGCCCCCGGTGGTGATCATGGAGCTGAAGTGCCAGTCGCCGAAGCAGCAGTGGACGGCGTTCCGCGCCGGCCTCAGCCGTGACGTCGCCAAGCTGTACGGCGTCAACCCCGACGTGGACGACACGTTCGGCGCGGACAACGTGACGGTGCTGTCGGCGGGCATCTGCTTCAACGTGCCCAACCTGCGCCCCGCCGCGGGCTACCGGGTCGAGGGCGCGGGCAACCAGTACGCCGTGCAGTGGTGGGCCGACCCCGACCTGGTCGACTGATCCGCAGGGGCGCGGGGCCGTCCGCGGACGGCCCCGCGCCCCGCTTCCCGAGGAGGGAGAGCCATGCCGTACCTCACGATCGACCCGCGTGCGGTCCTCACCAAGCTCGTCGAGTGGATCGACGCGGAAGAGCCGGTGATCGAGGAGGTGTTCCGCTTCAGCGGCGACTGGGACGCGTGGGCGCACCACCAGTTCGCCCGGTGGTTGCAGCGCGACCTGAGGCCGCCCGACGGCGTCGACCCGCTCGACGTCGTGACCCGGATCGGGCGGCTGTGGACCGGGGACGCCGTGACGCCGGTGTTCCGGCAGGACCCCACCGTGCCCGCCGACCTGGTCTTCAACCTCGGCGCCGCGGCCGACGACGCGCCACCGCTCGTCGTGGTGCAGCTCAGGTGCGACGCGTCCGCCCGCACGTGGCACGACTACGTCGCCGACCTCGGGGCGGACGTCGCCCGGCTGCGGGGGATCTCCCCGGACCTGGTCCCGCCCCCGCGACGCCGGGGTACGGCCGCGGTGGCGGTGGGCGTGCACCGGGTCGACGCCCACCGCGTGGTCGCCCCGGGCTTCGCCGCCACGTTCGCCGGGCGTCGGCACGTCGTCCAGTGGTGGGCCGACTTCCCGTCCTGGGAGCGGCTCAGGACGTCCTAAGAGCGGATCACCAGGCCGCGCCCGCCGTCGCGCTTCGCCTCGTACATGGCCTTGTCGGCGCACACCAGCACGGACGCGGCCGTCGCCTCCGGGTCCTGGCCGGAGCAGATCACCACGCCCACGGACGCGCCGATCTCCTCGCCCAGCGCGTCGAGCACGCGGAACGCCACCCGCTCCGGCTCCTCGACCCCCTCGACCAGGACGCCGAACTCGTCACCGCCCAGCCGGGCCACCACGTCGGTGTCGCGGACGCACTCCCGCAGCCGGTGCGCCACCCGTTCGAGCACCGCGTCGCCGTGCGCGTGCCCGGAGACGTCGTTGACCGCCTTGAAGTCGTCCAGGTCCACGAACAACAACCCGAACGGGGTGCCGTCGCGGTGGTGCGCGGCCATCGCCTCGTCCAGCCGGCGCTCGAACAACGCCCGGTTGGCCAGCCCGGTCAACGGGTCGTGGTGCGCCTGGTGCCGCAGGGTGCGCTCCGACTCGCGCAGCAGCAGCACGAGCTTCGTGTTGTCCACGATGGTCACCAGTTGCCGCAGGATGACGGCCACGAACACGGTGAAGCCGCACCCGATCTCCACCGCGTCCAACGGCCCGACGTCGCCGATGGCCGTGCGCCGCAGCACCAGCACGCTGGTGACCAGCAGGGGCACGTACGGCATGAGCAGGTACGCCCACTGCCACGACCGACGGTGGCGGCTCGGACCGGCGGTGGCCGTCGGCGCGGGGGCCAGCGCGGCCAGCGCGATCAGCGCGGGCCCGAGCACGAACCCCGCGTTGGCCAGCGGCGGCACCTCGGGCGCCTGCACGCTGACGAGGTAGGCGAACGCCAGGTCGGACGCGGCCAGCGCGGCCAGGCCGAGCCCGAGCAGCCGTAGCTGCGGCCGCAGCACGACCTTCCGGTCGGCGCCGAGCACCACCACGATCACCAGCAGCACCAGGTCCGTGACCGGGTAGGCGATGGCCACCAGGAACGCCGCCGAGCTCGGGTTGCCCGCCGCGACCAGGGCGCCCAGCGACGTCGTCCACACCAGCGCGAACAGCGACCCGACCACGATCAGGCCGTCCAGCAGCAGCACGAGCCGGGCGCTGGTCGTGCGGCGGTCGAGCAGGGCGTCGGGGGAGTCCGAGCGGCGGTGGTTGCCGATGACCAGCAGCGCGACGAACGCGAACGGCACGATGCCGAGGTAGCCGGCGTCCGCGGGGGACGGTGACGGCACGGCCCGGCGCTCCACGAGCTGGTACCACGTCCACAGCGCCTGGCCGGTGGACCAGCAGGCCGCGCCGAACCCCGCCGCGAGCCGCCAGCGGCGGTCCGGCCCGGTCGCCCGGCGGGCCGTCCACCAGCAGCAACCGGTGGCCAGCAGCCCCGTGGCGAGCTGGGCGAGGTCGTCCACGGCCACCGCCGCCCAGCCCCCGACCACGTCGAAGCTCGCGGCCACGGACGCGGCGGTGGCGGTCACCAGCACGACCGCGGCCGTGGCGGCGAACCGCCTCGTTGCGATCACGCCGGTCAGTGTGCCGCATTCAGGTCCCGTCGGCCGGGTTGCCCTGGGAGGATCACCGGGTGGCAGAGCAGGAGGTTCCCGTCGCCGGCGAGGTGGCGACGGAGCAGGAGTACGAGCGGTTCGCCCGGCGGCGGATCGCGGGGCTGGGTGGCGACGCGGAGGCGTTCGGCCTGTCGTACAACGTGCTGCACCTGGCGTACATGATGATCACCGACTACGAGGCGCTGGTGCACCGCGAGCAGGGGTGGACCATGCCCGGGTTCCGGCTGATGTTCAAGCTGTGGCTGCTGGGCCCGACCCAGCCGGCGCGGCTGGCCGACCTGTCCGGGACGACCAGGTCGGCGATGTCCAACCTGATCAACACGCTGGAGCGGGCGGGGTTGGTCCAGCGGACCAGGGACGGCCAGGACCGGCGCGTGGTGTTCGTGGCGCTGACCGAGGAGGGGCGGGCCGCGGTGTCGGGCGTCTTCCCCCGGCAGAACGAGCGGGAGGCGCGCTGGTTCGCCGTGCTGGACGCGGAGGAGCGGGCGCAGATGGTCCGGCTGATCCGCCGCGTGGTCGCCGCCCGCCCGACGTAGCGGAGCGCCGTCGCCACCGGCGGCCGGTCGTGCGAGCCCGCCTGCCCGCTCGAACCGGACAGGACGTTCGGATCGGGCGGTGCGCTCGAACAGGGTGCTCGGACGGGCCGCGACGGGGAAGCCGGACCGGCCCGGTGAGGGCACACCGGGCCGGTCCGCTCGAGCGCGTGCGCGGGAGGCTCGACCGGGTTGCGCACGCGCCGACCTGACAACCCGCGTGGCCGGACCGCGCTGTCCGGCCACGCGGGAAGGCCGTCCCCGGCCGCACGTCGTCGGGCGGCCGGGGACGGAGTCACACCAGTGGCCGGTCGGTCGGCTCGATCGGCCTGGGCAGCACGGCCCGGCCCGTCAGGTAGGCGTCCACGCCGGCGGCGGCCGAGCGGCCCTCGGCGATGGCCCACACGATCAGCGACTGGCCGCGGCCCATGTCGCCGGCCACGAACACGCCGTCGACGGAGGTGGCGAACCGCTCGTCGCGCGCCACGTTGCCGCGCGCGTCGAGGTCGACGCCCAGCTCGGTGAGCAGGCCCTCGCGCTGCGGGCCGACGAACCCCATCGCCAGCGTCACGAGCTGCGCCGGGATCTCCCGCTCGGTGCCCGGCACCGGCTCGAACCGGCCCGCCGACGCCTCCACCTCGACCAGCTTCAACGCCCGCACCGCGCCCCGGTCGTCGCCCAGGAACTCCACGGTGGACACCGAGTACAGCCGCTCGCCGCCCTCCTCGTGCGCCGACGTGACCCGGTAGAGCATCGGGTAGGTCGGCCACGGGTGGGCCTCGGCGCGCTTCTCCGGCGGCCGGGGCATGATCTCCAGCTGCGTCACCGACAGCGCGCCCTGCCGGTGGGCCGTGCCCACGCAGTCCGCCCCGGTGTCACCGCCGCCGATGACCACGACGTGCTTGCCCTCGGCGGTGATGGGCGGTGCGTCCAGCTCGCCGCGCGCCACCCGGTTCGCCCACGGCAGGTACTCCATCGCCTGGTGCACGCCGGACAGCTCCCGACCCGGCACGGGCAGGTCGCGCCACGCCGTCGCGCCGCCCGCCAGCACCACCGCGTCGTAGGACTCGCGCAGCTCGGCGACCGTGACGTCCACGCCGACGTCCACGTTCGTCTCGAACCGCGTGCCCTCGGCGCGCATCTGGTCCAGCCTGCGGTCCAGGCGCCACTTCTCCATCTTGAACTCGGGGATGCCGTACCGCAGCAGCCCGCCGATCGCGTCGGCCCGCTCCAGCACCGTCACGTCGTGCCCGGCCCGGGTGAGCTGCTGGGCGGCGGCCAGGCCCGCGGGCCCGGAGCCGACCACGGCCACCGAGCGACCGGTGCGCGTGGCGGGCAGCTGGGGCGTGACCCAGCCCTCGTCCCACGCCCGGTCGATGATGGAGATCTCGACCCGCTTGATGGTGACGGGATCGCCGTTGATCCCCACCACGCACGCGGCCTCGCACGGCGCCGGGCACAACGTCCCGGTGAACTCCGGGAAGTTATTGGTCGCGTGCAGCCGGTCCGCGGCCTTGCGCCAGTCCTCGCCCCACACCAGGTTGTTCCACTCGGGGATCAGGTTCCCCAGCGGACAGCCCTGGTGGCAGAACGGGACGCCGCAGTCCATGCACCGGCCGGCCTGCTTCTCCAGCCTCGGCCGCTCGAACTCCTCGTACACCTCGCGCCAGTCGCGCAGGCGCAGGAAGACCGGGCGGCTGCGCGGTGTCTCACGCTCGGTGGTGAGGAACCCACGAGGGTCAGCCATGAGACGCCTCCATGATCGCTTCGTTGACGTCCCGGCCCTCCAGCTCGGCCCGGGCCTGTGCCGCCAGGACCCGCTTGTAGTCCTTCGGCATGACCTTGGTGAACCGGTCGGCGGCCAGGTCCCAGTCGGCCAGCAGCGCGCGCGCCACCGCCGAGTCGGTCTCCAGGTAGTGCTTCTCCACCGCCCGCCGCAGGAACTCGCGGTCCGCGCCGTCCAGCGGGTCGAGGTCCACCATCTCGGGGTTGACCCGCTGCGGGGCCGCGTCGAGCACGTAGGCGATGCCGCCGGACATGCCCGCCGCGAAGTTGCGCCCGGTCGGTCCGAGCACGACCACCCGGCCGCCGGTCATGTACTCGCAGCCGTGGTCGCCCACGCCCTCCACGACGGCCAGCGCGCCGGAGTTGCGCACGCAGAACCGCTCGCCGACCTTGCCGCGCAGGAAGACCTCGCCGCCGGTCGCGCCGTAGCCGATCACGTTGCCCGCGATGATGTGCTGCTCCGCGGCGAACTGCGCGTCCGGCACCGGCCGCACTACGATCCGCCCGCCCGACAGCCCCTTGGCCACGTAGTCGTTCGCGTCGCCGACGAGCCGCAGCGTGATGCCCCGCGGCAGGAACGCGCCGAACGACTGCCCGGCCGTGCCGGTGAACGTGATGTCGATCGTGTCGTCCGGCAGGCCCTCACCGCCCCACCGCCTGGTCACCTCGGAGCCGAGCATGGTGCCGACGGTGCGGTTGACGTTGCGCACCGGCAGTTCCAGCCGCACCCGGTCACCGGAGGCGATCGCGCCCTCCGCGAGCTGGATCAGCGTGTTGTCCAACGCCTTGTCCAGCCCGTGGTCCTGCGCCACCACCTGGTGCCGGGCCGCGCCGTCGGGCAGCGGGGGCACGTGGAAGATCGGCGACAGGTCGAGCCCGGCGGCCTTCCAGTGGTCCACCGCGGCACGCGTGTCGAGCAGGTCGGCGTGCCCCACGGCCTCGGCGAGCGTCCGGAAACCGAGCTGCGCCAACAGCTCCCGGACCTCCTGCGCGACGAACTCGAAGAAGTTCACCACGTACTCGGCCTTGCCGGCGAACTTCGCCCGCAGCGCCGGGTTCTGCGTGGCCACGCCCACCGGGCAGGTGTCCAGGTGGCAGACCCGCATCATGACGCAGCCCGACACGACCATCGGCGCGGTGGCGAAGCCGAACTCCTCCGCGCCGAGCAGCGCCGCGATCACCACGTCCCGCCCGGTCTTGAGCTGGCCGTCGGCCTGCACCACGATCCGGTCGCGCAGCCGGTTGGCCAGCAGCGTCTGCTGCGTCTCGGCCAGGCCCAGCTCCCACGGGCCGCCCGCGTGCTTGATGGACGACAGGGGCGAGGCGCCGGTGCCGCCGTCGTGGCCGGAGATCAGCACGACGTCCGCGTGCGCCTTGGACACGCCCGCAGCGACCGTGCCGACGCCGACCTCGGAGACGAGCTTCACGTGGACGCGCGCCGCCGGGTTGGCGTTCTTCAGGTCGTGGATGAGCTGCGCCAGGTCCTCGATCGAGTAGATGTCGTGGTGCGGCGGCGGCGAGATCAGCCCGACGCCCGGCGTGGAGTGCCGGGTCTTGGCCACCCACGGGTACACCTTCGCGCCGGGCAGCTGGCCGCCCTCGCCGGGCTTCGCGCCCTGCGCCATCTTGATCTGGATGTCGTCGGCGTTGACCAGGTACTCGCTCGTCACGCCGAACCGGCCCGACGCCACCTGCTTGATCGCCGAGCGGCGCGAGTCGCCGTTGGGGTCGGGGGTGAACCGGTCGGCGTCCTCACCGCCCTCGCCGGTGTTGGACCGCGCGCCCAGCCGGTTCATCGCGATCGCCAGGACCTCGTGCATCTCCTGGGAGATCGAGCCGTAGGACATCGCGCCGGTGGCGAACCGCTTCACGATCGACGAGACCGGCTCGACCTCCTCGATCGGCACGGGCTCGCGCACGCCCTCCTTGAACGCGAACAGGCCGCGCAGCGTCATCAGCCGCCGGGACTGGTCGTCCACCGCCCGGGTGTACTCCTTGAAGATGTCGTAGCGCCCGGTGCGGGTGGAGTGCTGGAGCTTGAACACCGTCTGCGGGTTGAACAGGTGCGCCTCGCCCTCGCGGCGCCACTGGTAGTCGCCGCCCACCTCCAGCTCGCGGTGGTGGGGCCGCACCCCGTCGGCCGGGAACGCCGTGCGGTGCCGCCGGGCCACCTCCTCGGCGATGACGTCGAAGCCGACGCCGCCCAGCCGCGAGGTGGTGCCGGTGAAGCAGGTGTCCACGACCTCCGCGCCGAGCCCGATGGCCTCGAAGATCTGCGCGCCGGTGTAGGAGGCGACGGTCGAGACGCCCATCTTGGACATCGTCTTGCGCACGCCCTTGCCCAGCGCCTTGATCAGGTTGCGGGCGGCCACCTCCGGCTCGACGTCCGGCAGCTCCTCCACCGAGGCCATCGCCAGGTAGGGGTTCACCGCCTTCGCGCCGTAGCCGATGAGCAGCGCGATGTGGTGCACCTCGCGGGCGTCGCCCGCCTCCACGATCAGGTCGACCTGGGTGCGGGTCTTCTCCCGCACCAGGTGGTGGTGCACCGCGCCGGTCAGCAGCAGCGACGGGATCGGCGCGTGCTCGGCGTCCACGCCCCGGTCGGACAGCACGACCAGCCGCGCGCCGTCCTCGATGGCCCGGGACACCTCGGCGCGGATCTCGTCCAGCCGCCGCACCAGCGCCTCGCCGCCGCCCGCGACCTCGTACAGGCCGCGCACGGTGAACGTGCGGAACTCCGGCAGCGTGCCGTCGTCGTCCACGTGCACGAGCTTGGCCAGCTCGTCGTTGTCCAGCACCGGGAACGGCAGCGAGATCCGCCGGCACGACGTGGCGTCGACCGCCAGCAGGTTCGGCTCCGCGCCGAGCGTGGCGTGCAGCGAGGTGACCAGCTCCTCGCGGATGGCGTCCAGCGGCGGGTTGGTCACCTGCGCGAAGAGCTGCGTGAAGTAGTCGAACAGCTGCCGCGGCCGGTCCGACAGCGGCGCGAACGGCGCGTCGTTGCCCATCGACCCGATCGGTTCGGCGCCGGTGCGGGCCATGGGCCGCAGCAGCAGCGCCATCTCCTCCTCGGTGTAGCCGAACGCCTGCTGCCGGCGCACCAGGGAGGAGTGCGTCGGCACCTCGCGCTCGCGCGCCGGGAGGTCGGCCAGGTGCAGGACGCCGTCGGCGACCCACTCCTGGTAGGGGTGCTCGGCCGCGAGCTGCCCCTTGATCTCCTCGTCGTCGATGATCCGGCCCTGGGCGGTGTCGACGAGGAACATCCGGCCCGGCTCCAGCCGGCCCTTGCGCACGATCGTGGCCGGGTCGAGCTCCAGCACGCCCGCCTCGCTGCCGAGCACGACCAGGCCGTCCTCGGTGACCCAGTACCGGGCCGGGCGCAGGCCGTTGCGGTCGAGCACCGCGCCGATCAGCGTGCCGTCGGTGAAGGCCACGAGCGCCGGGCCGTCCCACGGCTCCATGAGGGTGGAGTGGAACTCGTAGAACGCGCGCCGTTGCGCGTCCATCTCGGCGTGGTTCTCCCAGGCCTCCGGGATCATCATCAGCACCGCGTGCGGCAGGCTGCGCCCGCCGAGGTGCAGCAGCTCCAGCACCTCGTCGAACGTGGCGGAGTCGCTCGCGCCGCGCGTGATGACCGGGAACACCCGCGACAGGTCGCCGGGGATGAGGTCGGTGGCGAGCACGGACTCGCGCGCGTCCATCCAGTTCCGGTTGCCGCGCAGCGTGTTGATCTCGCCGTTGTGCGCCACGTACCGGTACGGGTGGGCCAGCGGCCACGACGGGAACGTGTTGGTGGAGAACCGGGAGTGCACCAGGCCGATCGAGCTGGTGACCCGCTCGTCGGTCAGGTCGGGGAAGAACTTCTCGACCTGCGGCTCGGTGAGCATGCCCTTGTAGACGACGGTCCGCCCGGACAGGCTCGGGAAGTACACGTCGGTCGCGTGCTCGACGCGCTTGCGCACCACGAACGCCAGCCGCTCCAGCTCCAGCCCTTCCGCTCCGCTGAGGAAGAGCTGGCTGAACGCGGGCATGGTGGTTCTCGCGGTCGGGCCGACGTGCTCGGCGTCCACCGGCAGGTCGCGCCAGCCGAGGACGGTGGCGCCCTCCTCGGCGGCGATGCGCTCGACCTCGGCGCGGACCCGCTCCTGGCCCTCCCGGGGCAGGAACGCGGTGCCGACCGCGTAGGAGCCCGGCTCGGGCAGCGGGAAGCCGACGACCTCCCGGTAGAACGCGTCGGGGACCTGGATCAGGATCCCCGCGCCGTCACCGGTTTCAGGCTCCGCGCCGCGGGCACCCCGGTGCTCGAGGTTGCGCAGCGCGACCAGGGCCTGGCTCACGATCGCGTGGTTCCTACGCCCGGCCAGGTCGGCGACGAACGCGACGCCACAGGCGTCGTGCTCGTACTGCGGGTCGTAGAGGCCGCCTTGCGGCTGGTGGTGGTGGGTCACAACGGGCCCTCCCGTGGCGTCGACAGTTCGCCCTGCTTTTGGGCGCACGGAGACGGCCGAACGCCCGCGCGCGGCTTTACGCGGACAACTCGGCCTACAGGTACTGGCTGTGGATCCACGCCCGAGAGATCGTCGGCGTGGGGACCGCACTCCGTTGTGCGGGAGAACTGCACTTCCTCGTGCGCGCGCTTGGCGGTCGGATGGGACCGCGTGGGCACGCTTGGCGGTGCACCGGGATTGCCGGGGTCTTGTGACGATAGTGTGAATTCGCGGTTATGGCTCTAGTCCGACAGGGCGTCGTGGTGAATCACACCCCCACTTGACGCCGTTCCTACCAACGGCGTACACCCGGTCGGACTAGAGTTTCGCTGCTTTTCGCGGCTTCAGTGCGTGGTGAAACTAGTTTCCGGCTCGCTTGGACTGCCGGCCGCAGGCCACGGCGACGGCGAGGAACAGGGCGGCGACCGCGCCCTGCCACCACGCGGCCTCGCTGACGGCGAGGATCACGTTGACGCCCGCGACCAGCGCGAACAGCGCGGCCAGCAGCGTCCAGAGCCGGCGTTCGGCCTTCTCGCCGCGCACGACGAGCAGGGATGTGGGCGGGTGGGTCACGGCGAGCACCTCCAGTCCGGGCCCGTCGCGTCCGGCGGCGACAGGTCGGCTGCGAGTACCCGCACTTTGCGTAGTTCACACCTCCGGGTGGGGACTTTCTTCGTCGGGTCGCGCAGGGCGTGCGCGCTGCGTGATCGGGGTCAGCCGATCGTTACTCCGAACAGGAGACCGACGTAGTAGGTGACGATCATCGTGAGCGACCCGACGACCACGTTGCGGCGCACCGCGCGGCTCACGCGGCTCGCGCCGAGCCGGGCGCTGATGACCCCGGTGAGCACCAGGCCGACCAGGACCGAGGCCGCGCAGGCCCACACGCGCCACTGGGTCGGCGGCAGCACGATGGCGACCAGCGGGATCAGCGCGCCGACCGCGAAGGACAGCAGCGACGCCCACGCGGCCTGCCACGGGCTGGTCAGGTTGTCCGGGTCGATCTGCAGCTCGGCCTCGGCGTGGGCGCGCAGCGCGTCCTGCTCGGTCAGCTCGCGGGCCACCCGCGCGGCCAGCTCCTCCGACAGCCCCTTGTCCCGGTAGATGCCTGCGAGTTCGCGCTCCTCCTCCTCGGGCATCTCGCGCAGCTCGCGCTCCTCCAGCTTCAGCGCGGCCCGCTCGGTGTCGCGCTGGGTGCTGACCGACACGTACTCGCCGCCCGCCATCGACAGCGAGCCCGCGACGAGGCCGGCCACGCCGGCGGCCAGGATCGCGGTGCGGTCGGTCGTGGCGCCCGCGACGCCGACCACGAGGCCGGCCGTGGACACGATGCCGTCGTTGGCGCCGAGGACGCCGGCGCGCAGCCAGTTGAGCCGGCCGGAGAGGTCGTCGTGGTGTGGTTCGCCGGGATGCGTCATGACGGTGATCGAACCACCGTTCGGCGATCGGGTGGTGGTGCGGTCGCGAACGGGTGAGGAGGTGGACAGCGGGGGCGGTCCGCGCCGGCGGGTGCGGGTGATCGGCTCGCGGCTGACGAATCGGGTGGCGCCGGTTCCGCCGGCCGCGCGCCGCCCGGGGTGCGCCGAACGGCGGCGCGCGTGGCGGTCGGGTGGTCGGGGGTCGTTGGGCCGGGGGCCGGAGCGGTCGGTCAGCCGCTCTCCACGATCCGCCACTGCGGCCCGCCGCCGACCCAGCTGGCCTCCAGCCGGGAGCGGTGACCCCCGCCGGTGAACTCGACCACCACGGCGTCGGCGGGCTGTTCCACGGTGGCGGCGAAGCCCTGGCGCGGGGTGGCGGAGATGGGCTCCATGTCGCCGGCGGAGAAGCTGACCGCCGCGACGCCGCCGCGCAGGGTGAAGCTGCGCAGGTACACCGGCCGCCCGTCCCGCTCGGTCCACGTGCCGTTCTCCGAGGGCATCTCCGAGGGCGGGGGAGGTGCCGGGGTCGTCGTGGTGGTCGGCGGGACCGTCGTGGTGGTGCGGTCGACCGTCGTGACCGCGGTCGTCGTGGTGGTGGGTGCGGGGGTGGTCGTCGTGGTGGTCCTGACGACCGCGGACGACTGCGTGGGCCCGGCGACGACGAGCGGTCGCTCGGGGACGCCGGCGTCCAGCACGAACCGGATGCCGAGCCAGGACAGCGCCACCGCGACGGCGGTGGCCGCCGACCACGCCGCGAAGTACTGCAGGCCCCTGGTCACCCGGTCATCCTGCCGGACGGGGGTGGGCGGCCGCGCCGGGCCTCAGCCCGCGGCGACCGGCCGGGGGAGGGCGGTCCGCCGGGCGCGGGACTGGCGGCGCAGGTCCACCAGGACGACGAGCAGGGCCGCGCCCAGGAACAGGCACGCCACGGTGACCGCCCGGTCCAGCGCGGCGCGGTGCAGCGGGGCGGGCGCGTCGGTCAGGGTGGCGCCCGCGCCGTAGATCGTGGCGTAGTAGGCCACCGAGGCGGTCGCGACGCCGACGCTGTTGCTGATGCGCTGGCCGAGCTGCCCGATCGCGCCGGCGGCGCTGCCCTGGCCCGCCGGCACGTCCATGAGCGTCATGGAGTGGTTGGGCGAGACCACCAGCCCGCCGCCGAGCCCCTGCACGAGTTGCAGCAGCGGGAAGCCGACCAGCACCGCGGCCGTGGGCAGGTCGCCGCGCAGCAGCGCCAGCGTGCCCAGCGTGGCCACCAGGACCAGCAGCATCCCGGTCCCGGTGAGCACCCGGCCGAGCCGGACCACGTGCCGCCCGCCGAGCCAGGAGCCCAGCACGGACGTGGCCGAGGACGGCAGCACCACCAGGCCCGCGACGAACGGGGTGATGCCCCGCGCCTGCTGGAGGTAGAGGGTGCAGGCGAGGGCGACCCCGGGACCGGCGGCGAACCAGGTGAGCGAGACCAGCACGCCGTTGCGGAACGAGGTGATGCGCAGCAGCCCGGGGTCGATCACGCCGGACCGCCCGGCGGCGACGCGGCGGCGGGCGCGTGCCACGAACAGCCCGGCGAGCACGACCGCGGGGACGAGGGCCAGCCAGCGGGCGTCGACGTCGTCCGGGCGGCCCGTCGTGAGGATGAACGGGGTCAGCAGCGCGACCAGGGCGAGCCCGCCGAGCGCCAGCCCCGCCACGTCGACGTCCGGGCGGCGCGGCCGGCCCTGGTCGCGGCCGACGGCGGGCAGCAGCACGTGGGCGGCCACGAGCAGGGCGGCGGCCACCGGGACGTTCATCAGGAACACGCCCCGCCAGCCCAGCGCGGTGACGAGCAGCCCGCCCAGGCTCGGGCCGAGGGCGGTGGCCAGGCTGACGCACATGCCGTAGACGCCGAACGCCCTGCCGCGCTCCGCCGGCGGGAAGAGCTGCTGGACGATGCCCATCACCTGCGGCATGAGCAGCCCGGCCGCGACGCCCAGCAGGGCGCGGCCGGCGATGACGAAGCCGGCGGTGGGCGCGACGGCGCAGAGGAGGCCGGCGACCAGGTAGAGGTGGGCGCCCGCGTAGGTGAGGGCGAGCCGCCTGCCCGCGTCGCCGACGCGACCGGCGGGCACCAGCGTCACGGCGAAGCAGACGACGTAGGCGGCCTGGATGAGCTGGATGCCGGTCGGCCCGGGGTGCAGCGCGCGTTCGATCGCCGGGATCGCGATGGACACCTTGTGGATGTCGAGCAGGAGGAAGCCCGCGGTGGTGCCGCACAGCAGCAGCACGGCGCGGCGGTTCACGGTGGTCGGCATGGTCGGACCGGGACGCGGCGGCGCGGTCCGGGCCGCGCCGCCGTCCGCCTGGGTCGTCAGGCCTCCTGGAGGATCTTGGTGGAGTCGACGAGCCGGCCGAAGTCGTTGTCGGAGTCGATCAGGCCCCAGCTCGCGACCCAGTCCAGCGTCCGGTTGAAGTGGTCCTCCGGGTACGGGCCGGGGTGGATGTAGCGCAGCCGGCCGAGCTTGAAGTCCTCCGGGACGAGTTCGGCGACCGGCGCGGCCTGCGCGATGAAGTGCTTGAGGTGCGGCCGGACGTCCTCGTGGATCTTGTCGACGCCGCGCGTGACGGCCCGGTTGATCCGGGTGAACGTCTCGGCGTCGAGGGTGTCGTTGGCGATCTCCGCGCCGTAGTAGTGCGCCTCGGCGAGGACTTTGTAGCCCTGCTTCTCGGCCACCGTGATCCACGGCTCCATCACCGCGACCGCGTCGATGTCGCCGTCGCGCAGGGCCTCGAAGCGCTCCTTGCCCTTGATGCCGACCAGGTTGATGTCGGCGCGGGCCAGGAAGCCCTCCAGCGTCTGGAGCACCAGGTAGTGCGAGCCGTGGTGGAAGTTGACGCCCACCCGCACGCCGGCCAGGTCGCCGGGGACGTTGTAGGGCGAGTCGGGGCGGACGATGATCGCCTGGCTGGCGACGGCGGCGCGGCGGGCCACGACCTTGCCGTTGACCTGGCTGTCCTGGGAGCGGCGCAGCTGGCCCCACTCGCAGGCGTTGTAGAGCTGCGACGCGCCCGCCTCGAACAGCTTGAAGCTGCTGAACGAGGACACCTTGCGCGGGTCCTCGATGAACCGCAGGCCGGTCTCGTCGGAGGGCCGGTGGCGGATGAGCTCGACGTCGAGCCCCTCGTCGGTGAAGTAGCCCTCTTCCTCCGCCACGTAGTAGGGCAGGTAGAAGACGGCGCTGGTCGCCTCGATCTTGATCTTTGGCATCTGGGTTCCTCGCGGACGCACGCTAGAAGTTCTACGACGGATGTGGCTAAACCGTAGAGGCGCAAGGGGTCCAGCAGTAGAAGTTTCATATAGCGAGACGCTATCGGCTACGAGGGATTGCGCGCCTAACGTTCTAGCGCACGTGCCGCCGCCGCTCGGCGCACGGGAGCCAGAGACGAGAGTGAGTCACCCACGATGAAGCGCCATCCCCACGACGCCACCCGGCGCGCCCGGCCGCCAAGACGGGCCACCGCCGCGTTGATCCTGCTGACGTCGGCCGGTCTCGTGCTCTCCGGCTGCGCCGCCGGCGCCACCGGTGGCGGCGGGAGCGCGAGCGACACGCCGGTCAAGGGCGGCGTGCTGAAGTACCGGGCGGCGGGCGGCGGCAAGTCCATCGACCCGGCCACGACCACCGGCTACGGCCTGGCCGTCCCGCTGCGCGGGCTGGTCGACTCGCTGGTGTTCAACAACGAGGACGGCACGTTCGCGCCGTGGCTGGCCACCAGGTGGGAGGTCAACGACAACGCCACCCGCTACTCGTTCACGCTGCGCCAGGACGTCACCTTCAGCAACGGCGAGAAGCTCGACGCCGCCGCCGTCAAGGCGAGCTACCAGGCGCTGCGCGACGGCGGCGCGAAGTACGCCGTCGCCAACCAGTGGATCGGCGCGCTGCGGGAGATCACCACCCCGAGCCAGGACACCGTCGTGTTCGACCTGGCCAAGCCGAACTCGTCGTTCCTCCAGGCGGCGTCGAGCACCGTGCTCGGCATCGTCGCGCCGGCCACCGCGGCGCTGCCGTTCGAGAAGCGGCAGGAGGGGCTGGGCATCATCGGCTCCGGCCCGTTCGTGGCCACCGAGAGCCGGGGCGAGGAGGGCTACACGCTCACCCGCCGCGAGGACTACGCCTGGCCACCGGCACCGGCGAAGAACCGGGGAGCGGCCCACCTCGACAAGGTCGAGGTGCACCACATCCAGGACAACAGCATCGCCGCCGCCGAGCTGCGCTCCGGCGGGCTGGACCTGCTGCACAACACCGAGCCCGCGGACAAGACGGAGTTCGCCGCCGGCTCCGGGATCACCATCCGCCGCCAACCGCTGCCGGGCTCGGCGCTGGGGTTCGCGGCCAACACCAAGGTCCCCGGCCTGGACGACGTGCGGGTCCGGCGCGCGCTGTCGCTGGCCGTCGACCGCGCCGCCGTGCTCAAGCGGGCCTCGTCGATCGACATCCCGCCGAAGGGCGCCTACACCGCCAGCAACCCGTACTTCGCCGACCAGTCCGACAAGATCAGGACCGACGTCGGCGAGGCGAAGCGGCTGCTGGACGAGGCGGGCTGGCGCCCCGGCGCGGACGGCGTGCGGGCCAAGGGCGGCGCGCGGCTCGCGTTCACCCTCGTCTACAGCCCGTCCACGATCTCGCACGAGCCGAACATCGCCGTGGTGCAGTCGCAGTGGAAGGACATCGGCGTCGAGCTGAAGTTCGGCAGCCTCACCCAGGCCGAGCTCAACCAGCGCCTGCAGTCGGGCGACTACTCGTTCTCCTGGAGCTCGGGCACCCGGCCCGACGCCGACGTGCTGCGCTCCACCTACGGCGGCCTGGACCAGGACCTGGACCGGATCTTCGGGGAGGTCCTGGCCGAGCCGGACATCGCCGAGCGCAAGGCGCTGGCCGCGCAGGCGTCGGCCATCGTCCTGGACCAGGCGTACTACATCCCCCTCTACGACTTCATCCAGCCGCTGGCCTACCGCAACAGCACCCACCTGCCGCTGCTGGAGGCCACCCACATCCCGTGGCTGGGCGACGCGTGGATCGACCAGCCGTGACCCGGGCCGGGGCCGTCGTGGACGGCCCCGGGCCCGTTGGGAGCCCTCGATGACCAACCCCGCCCACCCCGCCGCCACCACCGGTGCCGGTGCCACCCGCGCCGCCGCCCTCCGCGACCTCGCCCGGGTCGTCGCGGCCAAGCTCGGTCGCGCCGTCGCCGTCATCCTGGCGGCCTACTCGGCCTCGTTCTTCCTGCTGTTCGTGCTCCCCGGCGACGCCGTGCTGGCCCGCATCGGCACCACCGACACCATCGGCTCGGCCGACGTCGCCGGCCTCGACCTCGACCTCCTGCGCGACGAGGTCGGCCTGTCCGACAGCCTGTGGACGCAGTACCTCAACGGCATCACCGGCCTGCTGCGCGGCGACCTCGGCCGGTCGCTGGTCACCGAGCAGCCGGTCACCCGGCTGCTCGCCGAGGTGCTGCCCAACACCGTCACGCTGGCCGCCGTCTCCCTGGCGGTCTCGGTGCCGCTCGGCTTCCTGCTCGCCGTGCTCGCGGTCGTGCCGCGGTCGCGGGCGGTCCGGTCGCTGGCGTCGCTGATCCCCTCGGCGTACGTGAGCCTGCCGGTGTTCTGGGTCGGCATCCTGTTCGTCTACCTCTTCTCCATCACGCTCGGCTGGTTCCCGTCCAACGGCAGCCGGGGACCGGCCTCGCTGGTGCTGCCGGCGGCGGTGCTCGCGCTGCTCGGCGCCGCCCAGTTCGCCCAGGTGCTCATCAGCGGCCTGCGCACCGAGCTGGCGGCCACCTACGCGGCCGTCACCGCGCCCGCCAAGGGCGCGAGCCGGCTGCACACCCTGTACCGGCACTGCCTGCGCAACGCGTCGTTCCCGTTCCTGGCGGTGTTCGGGCTGCGCGTCGGCCAGTTGCTCGGCGGCACGGTCGTGGTCGAGGTCGTGTTCTCCCGCGTCGGGCTGGGCCGGCTCATGGTCGACTCGGTCAAGGCGGTGGACCTGACCGTCGTCCTCGGCCTGGTCGTGGTGCTGGCCGCCGCCTACGTCGTCGTCAACGCCCTGGTCGACATCGGCTACGTGCTGCTCGACCCCCGTCTGCGCCGCCGCGCGGCGAGCGCCACCACCGCGGAGGCACCGGCGTGACCGACACCCTCGCCACCACCGTCGCCGAACCCGCCCCGGCCGCACCGCCGACGCCCCGCACCACCGGTCGGCGACGCCGGCGGCGCGTCCGCGAGCGGCACCTGCTCCTCGCGCTGCTGGCCGTGCTGGTCCTGGTCGCCGTCTTCCCCGACCTGGTGACCCGGCACGACCCCTACGAGCTGGACGGGCTGCCGTTCACCGCGCCCGACGGCGACTTCTGGTTCGGCACCGACGAGATCGGCCGCGACCTGTTCTCCCGGGTGGTGCACGGGCTGCGGATCTCGCTGTTCTCCGCGCTGCTGGCGGTGGTGGTGGCGCTGGTGGCGGGCGCGGTGGTCGGCGTGCTCTCCGGGCTGCGCCCCGGCGGCCCGCTCGACCGCCTGCTCGGCGTGCTCACGGAAGCGATCATGGCCATCCCGGCCGTGCTGCTCGCCCTCGCCGTCATCACGACCTACGGGCGCGGCGCGGTCGTCGCGGCGGTCGCCATCGGCATCGGCGAGGCCACCGGCTTCGCCCGGCTGATCCGGGGCTGCGTGATCCGCTCCGGCACCCTCACCTACGTCGAGGCGGCCCGCACGTGCGGCGCCGGCCCGTGGCGGGTGGTCACCCGCCACGTCCTGCCGAGCATCCGCCACCCGGTCCTGTCCTACACCGCGCTGCACTTCGGCCTGGCCATGCTCGCCATCGGCTCGCTGAGCTACCTCGGCTTCGGCGAGGCCCCGCCGTCGGCGGAGTGGGGCGTGCTGATCGCCGGCGGCCAGAAGTACCTGGCGCACGCCTGGTGGGTCGCCCTCATCCCCGGCTCGGCGCTGACCGCGGTGGTCGTGCTGCTCAGCCGCCTCGCCTACCTGTTGCAGGAGGACCACGCATGACACCGCTCGTCAGGGTCGCCGACCTCACCGTCGCCTACCGGCGCGCGAACGGCGACGCCGAGGACACCGCCCTGGAGTCGGTGTCGCTGGAGATCCCGCGCGGCGAGGTGACCGCGGTGATCGGCGAGTCCGGCTCCGGCAAGAGCACCCTCGCGCACGCCGTCGTGCGCCTGCTGCCGCACAACGGGCGCGTCACCGCGGGCAGCGTCGAGTTCGCGGGGGAGGACGTGCTGCGCCGGCGCGACAAGGAGTTCCGGGCGCTGCGCGGCAGGCACATCGGGTTCGTGCCGCAGGACCCGATCGCCTCGCTCAACCCGACCAGGACGATCGGCGCGCAACTGCGCGAGGCGTTCCGGCTGGCCCACTCGCCGCTGACGCCCGCCCGGGTCGAGGAGCGCATCCGCCAGGACCTGGCCGACGTCGGCTTCCCCGACCCCGGGGCGCTGCTGGCGCGCTACCCGCACGAGCTGTCCGGCGGCATGCGGCAACGGGTCCTGGTCACCATCGCGTTCTCCCAGCGCCCGGAACTGGTCATCGCGGACGAGCCGACCAGCGCGCTGGACGTCCTGGTCGGCCAGGAGGTGCTGCGCGCCATCCACGCCGCCCGCGCCCGGCACGACACCACCGTCGTGCTCATCACCCACGACCTCGCCCTCGCCAGCCGCAACGCCCGCAACGTCGTGGTGCTCGAACGCGGCCGCGTGGTCGAGTCCGGCCCCGTCGCCGAGGTCTTCGCCGAACCGCGGCACGCCTACACCCGGGCGCTGCTGGCCAGCTCCACCCGGGTGGCGCGGGGGCGCGTGATCAGCATCGCCGAGGCGCACCTGCGGCGGACCGGGCAGCCGGTCCGGACGCCCGCTCCCGGCCCGCCCGCCGTCGAGCTGGTCTCGGTGGCCAAGCGGTTCGGCACCGCCAGGCGCGGCACGCAGGCGGTCGACGACGTCTCCCTCACCGTGCCGCGGGGCACCACGTTCGCCCTCGTCGGCGAGTCCGGGTCGGGCAAGACCACCACCGGCAGGCTGATCCTCGGCCTGGAGCGCCCCGACCGCGGCACGGTCCGCGTGCTGGGCCGCGACGTGCCGAACCTGCGCCGCGCCGAGCTGCGCGCGCTGCGCCGGGACGTGCAGGTGGTGTACCAGAGCCCGTTCGACTCGCTGAACCCCGGCATGGCGCTGCGGTCCATCATCGCCGAGCCGCTGGACGCCTTCCGCGTCGGCGACCGCGCGCAGCGGCAGGCCCGCGTGCGCGAGCTGCTGGACCTCGTCCACCTCCCGCAGTCCTATGTGGACCGCAAGCCGGCGGAGCTGTCCGGCGGCCAGCGGCAGCGGGTCGCGATCGCCAGGGCCCTGGCGCTGCGGCCGGAGCTCCTGGTGCTGGACGAGCCGGTGTCCGCCTTGGACGCCACCGTGCAGGCCAGGGTGCTGGACCTGCTCGGGGAACTGCAGCGGGAGCTGGACCTGACCTACTTCCTGGTCACCCACGACCTGGCCGTGGTCGCCGACGTGGCCCGGCACGTCGCCGTCATGCGCGGCGGGCGCATCGTGGAGCACGGCCCGACGTCCGACGTCGTCCTGACGCCGAGAGAGGACTACACCAAGGCGCTGCTGGCCGTGTGAGCCTCACACGGCCGCCGGGACGACGGCGCGGATGTCCACGTCCAACACCGTCGACACGGCGGGCAGCACGCGGCACCCGGCGCGGTACTGCTCCAGCAGCAGCTCCACGTCGGGCTCGGCCAACCCGTCGACCACCACCTCGACCAGCACCCGCCCCACCTTCAACCGGTTCGGCGTGTACCGCGAGGTCCGGGCCCGCACGTGCACGGCTCGCGCGCCGGGGTTGTCGGCGTCGGGGTCGCCGTCGGCCCGCAGCACGTTGAGGAGGTTCACCACCAGCGCGGACACCAGCAGGTCCAGCGGACCGGGCGCCCGGCCCGGCCCGCCCGAGGCCACCGAGCCGTCGGCGAGCAGCTCGAACGCGGGCCCCCGCACGGCGAACCGGCCCCGGACCTCCGTGGTGCAGCCGGTGATGGCGCTGATGTAGTCGTATCCGCTCATCTGCCCTCCAACAAGCGTGGCGCGTCCAGTGTGCGCCAAGGGCAGGGCCGGCACGGCGGTGTACCGCCATCTGGACACTGTGGACGCGTCAGCGCTTGGCCAACTCGGCGGCGAAGATCGCGGACGCCTTCTTCAGCACCTCGATCTCCTCCTCCATCGCCCCGATCCGCTCGTGCGCCGACTCCAGCTCGGCCTCCAGCTCGGCGATGCGGGCCAGCAGCCGCTCCCGCGGCGCCTGCCGCAGCCGGGCGGCCTCGCCCGCGCTGAACATGCCGTCGTCCAGCCGCTTCACCCAGATCCGCAGCGACTGCTCGCCGACCTCGAACTCCTCGGCCACCTCGCGCAGGATCGACCGGTTGCCGGGCTCGGCCTGGCGGCGCTCGACCACGCGGCGGACAGCGGCGGCGCGCACCTCGTCGCTGTACTTCCGCTCGAACGCCATGGCCGCCCCTCCGTCAACGCCGTCTCGCACAGCGTAACGACACCGGGGCCCACCACCCGCCACGCCGGGCCGTGCGGCGGGCGGTGGGCCGGCGGCGCGCTCAGGACGTGGCGGAGTTCAGCAGCGCCAGGTAGCCCTGGCTGTAGCCGGTCGCGTTCGGGTGGAAGGACTCCACCAGGCGCAGCAGGGAGAACGAGTTGATCCACGGCGACCGGCCGCACGCGCCGTGGCCCGCGAAGTGGGCGCGGGCGTCGACGTAGCGGACGCCGGCCGCCGCGGCGCGGGCCGCGATCACCTCGTGCAGGTCGTCGGCGCCGCGGTTGAGGGCGGCGCGCTTGGTCGCGTTCATGCAGGTGCCGTTCGGCTCGACCAGGCGCGGGTAGCCGAGGACCACCACGGTCGCGTTGGGCGCGCGGTCCCGGATGGTGGCGTAGGTGGCGTCGAGGCGGCCGGGCAGCGTGGTGCGGGCCGCCTCGATGCCCGCGTCCACGGCGTTGACGCAGCTCGCGTCGGTCCCGGTGACGCAGGTGATCATGGTGTTGGCGAACCCGACGTCGTTGCCGCCGATGGTGATCGAGACCAGGTCGGTGCCGGCGTCCAGCGCGGCGAACTGGTCGGTCATGCTCTGCGTGGTCGCGCCGCCGCAGGCCGCGTACCTGAACGACGACACCTCGTGCGTGTCCGCCCACAGCGGGGCGTACCCGCGGGAGCTGCGGAAGCACGTGCCGCTCTGGTACGGCGGCGCGCCCGTGCCGGAGGAGTAGGAGTCGCCGAGGGCGACGTAGTCGACGGGGGCGACGTAGTCGACGGGGGCGGCGGCCTGCGCCGCACCGGTCGAGGTCAGCATGACGGCCAGGGCGGCGGGCAGCACCGCGCTCGCCACTCGGAGAAGACGTCCGCGCAACGTCCGGTCCTTCCTCGAGAAGTGCGTGAAGGCAGCGGGTCGCCGACGTTACGAAGCCGTTCCGAGGGATCACAGCCGGTGCTATTCTCATTACCTGCGAGTAACCTCCGTCCGCTCCGCCGGGGTGCCGCCATGACCGTTCCGCGCCGCAGCGACGCCCTGAGGAACCGGGCGGCGATCCTGCGCGCGGCCGAGGAGCTGGTGATCGGCGGCACGACGCCGTCGCCGCCCCGGATCGCCCGGCTGACCGGCCTCGGCCAGGCCACGGTCTACCGGCACTTCCCCGACCGCCGCGCGCTGCTGCTCGCGGTCGCGCGCGAACACCTCGGCCTGCTGGCGAACGCGGCCCGGCGCACCGCCGACGACCCCGCCGCGTTCCGCGCGCTGCTCGGCGCGGTGATGGCCTACCAGGTGGCGATGCGCCCGCTGGTGGAGGAGCTGCGCCGGTTCCCCGAGACCGAGCGGCGCGGGCACGTGCGGCGGCTGCTGGAGGCGCTGCGCGGCCCGTTCGACCGGTCCCGGGCGGCCGGGCACCTGCGCCACGACGTGGTGCTGGACGACGTCGCGGTGGTGCTCACCATGCTCCAGGCGGCCGTCGACCGGACGCCCGACCCGCGCCGCGCGATCCCCGTGCTGCTCGACGGCCTCTTCCGCCCCGCGCCGGAGCAGGTGGTGGCGGAGCAGGCGGTGGCGGAGCAGGTGGTGGCGGAGGAGGCGGTGGCGGGGGAGCGGTGACCCGATCGGGGGACGCCGTACTACGGTGCCCGCCATGGTCTCGGTGCTGCTCGTCGAGGACGACCCGGTGGTGCGGTCGGCGGTGAGCCGGGCGCTGACCGGGCTCGGGCACGCGGTCCTGCCCGTCGGCACGGCCCTGGGGGCGCTGCGGGAGATCACCGGCGGCCGGTTCGACCTCGTCGTGCTGGACCTGGGCCTGCCCGACATGGACGGCGCGGACGCCCTGCGCATGATGCGCGGGGTGTGCGACGTGCCGGTCATCGTGGCCACCGCCCGGGACGACGAGGCCGAGATCGTGCGGCTGCTCAACGCGGGTGCCGACGACTACCTGGTCAAGCCGTTCTCCAGCGAGCACCTCGCCGCCCGGCTGTCGGCGGTGCTGCGGCGGGCGCGCAAGGACGCGCCGCCGGCCGCGTTCCGCGTCGGCCGGCTGACCGTCGACCCGGACCGCCGCGAGGCCCACCTGGACGGCCGGGAGCTGAACCTCACCCGCAAGGAGTTCGACCTGCTGGCCTACCTCGCCGCGCGGGAGGGCAAGGTCGTGCCCCGGGCCGAGCTGCTGGCCAACCTGTGGAACCTGCCCGGCAGGCACGACGACCAGACGCTCGACGTGCACCTGTCGTGGCTGCGGCGCAAGCTGGGCGAACGCGCCGCCCGGCCCCGCTACCTGCACACCGTGCGCGGTGTCGGGTTCAAGCTCACGGCGGCCGAGTGAGGAGGTCGCTCGCCCTCGTCTCGCTGGCCGTCACCTCGATGGTCGCGCTCGCGTTCCTCATCCCGCTCGCCCTGGTGGTGCGCCAGCTCGCCGAGGACCGCGCGCTCGCCGACGCCGAGCGCCTCGCGGGCGCGCTCACCCCCGTGCTGGTGATCACGTCCGACCCCGCGTCGGTCGGCCAGGCGCTCACCAGCACGGCGGGCCGCGTGGCCGTGCACCTGGCCGACGGCCGGGTCGTCGGCGTGCCCGTGGCCACCGAGGAGCAGCTGCGCAACGCCCGGGAGAAGGGCCTGGCGTCGACCGAGCCCGTCGCGGCCGGGTACGTGCACCTCCAGCCCGTGCTGCTGGACCAGGGGCGGGTCGCGGTGGTGGAGGCGTTCGTGCCGCGGGCCGAGCTGTCGCGGGGCGTGGGGCAGGCGTGGCTCGCGCTCAGCGGCGTCGCGGTCCTCCTGGTGCTGGGCTCGGTCCTGGTGGCCGACCGGCTCGGCGCGCGGGTCGTCAGGTCCGCCGCCGCCCTGGCCGACGGCGCGCGCCGGATGGGGCAGGGCGACCTCGCCACCCGGGTCACGCCGAGCGGTCCGCCGGAACTGCTCGACGCGGGGGTCGCGTTCAACCGGATGGCCGACCGGATCGGCCAGCTGGTCGCGAACGAGCGCGAGGTGCTGGCCGACCTCTCGCACCGGTTGCGCACGCCGCTCACCGCGTTGCGGCTGGATTCCGAGACGCTCGGCCAGGACCCGAACGCCAACCGCGTCCGCCAGGCCGTGCACGCGCTGGAGCGCGAGGTCAACGAGCTGATCCGCGCGGCCCGCCGGGAGCTGGACGACCCCGACGGGGGTCGGTGCGACGCGGCCCGGGTCGTGCACGACCGGCTGGTGTTCTGGTCCGCCCTGGCCGACGACCAGCAGCGGCTGTGGAACCTGCGCGGCACCGAGCGGCGCGCCCTCGTGCCGCTCTCCCGCAGCGACCTGGCCGCGGCGATGGACGCCGTGCTGGGCAACGTCTTCCGCCACACCCCCGAGGGCGTCGGGTTCGTCGTCGCGCTGTTCCACCGGACCGATCGCGTGGTCGTCGTGGTCGAGGACGCCGGGCCGGGCATCGACGACCTGGAGGCGGCGTTGCGGCGGGGGAGCAGCGGCGCGGGGTCGACCGGCCTCGGGCTGGACATCGCCCGGCGCGCGGCGGAGGCCACCGGCGGCTCGCTGGTGGTCGACCGCGGTCCGCTCGGCGGCACGCGGGTGCAGCTGCGGCTGGGTCGCGCGGAGGAGCCAGTCTGACGGGTCGCGCCTTTCGCGCACCTGATGCGACCTTTAAATGTTCCTTAAATAAATAGTTGTTGACACTTCTCCCGTTCCGGATAAAGTCATTCACGGAATCGGGTCGGCCGCAGCGCTCTCCCCCCTTGCCCGGACCGCCCGATTCTGCCTTCGGTGCGGCGACCGCGTGCGCTTACCCTGCGAAGAAGCGCACCCGCGGTCGCCGCGCCCGAAATGCCGCCGAATGCAGATCGAGGTTTCCGCGTGTCGCGCAAGAACGCCGTGCTGCCCGTTGCCGCCATTCTCGCCGGGCTGGCCCTGGCCGGGTGCGAGCACCCGGACGGCATGGCCCTGATCGCGGCGAGCGCGACGGCCGCGATGCGCACCACCACCCAGCCCGGGGCCATCGCGCCGACCGCCGCGACCACGCCACCCGGCACCACGCCGTCCGCGACCGGCACGACGACGACGCCCGAGCCGCCGCCCGCCACGACCACCACGAACGAGGCCACGACGAACGGGGCCACGACCACCACCGAACCACCGCGGCAGACGCAAGTTCGGGCCGAACCGCCCGCACCGCCCGCCACCCCCACCCGGACGGACGTCGAGTTGGCCGAGGCGAAGGTGGTCGAGCTGACCAACGGCGAACGCGCCGCCAACGGCTGCCCCGCGCTGGCCGCCGACGACCGGCTGGCCGCCGCCGCCCGCGCGCACAGCGCCGACATGGCCGCGCAGAACTACTTCGACCACGTCTCCAAGGACGGTCGCAGCTTCGTGGACCGGGTGAAGGCCGCCGGCTACCCCGCGCCCGGCGCGGAGAACATCGCCGCCGGCCAGCGCACCCCCGAGGCCGTGGTCAAGGGCTGGATGGACTCGCCCGGCCACCGCGCCAACATCCTCAACTGCAAGCTCAAGGCGCTGGGCGTCGGCATGGCGCGCGGCGGGTCCTACGGCATCTACTGGACTCAGAACTTCGGGTGGTGACCGTCCCGGTCCTCACCGCCGGGGGGCAGCTCGTCGAGCACGAGCACGGTGTGGCTGGACGTCACGTCCGGCATCGTCTGCAACCGCGACAGCACCAGGTCGCGCAGGCTGTGGGCGTCGGGCGCGCGCACCAGCAGCACCAGGTCGTAGTCGCCGGACACCAGCGCGCCGTGCCAGACCTCGGGGATCTCCATGACCCGCTGCCGCACCGCCTTCCACGAGTGCTGGCTGATCTTGAGGTAGACGTAGGCGGAGATGCCGAAGCCGTAGCGCTCCGGGTCGACCACCGCCGCGTACCCCGTGATCACGCCGTCGCGGTGCAGCCGCTCCACCCGCGAGTACGCGCCGGCCCGCGAGATGTGCAGCTTCTCGGCCAGCGACCGCATCGACATCCGCCCGTCCGCGCGCAGCTCCTCCACGATGCGCCGGTCCAGCGCGTCCAGCGGTGCCGAACGTCCAGCCCGTGCCGTCATGTGGTCGACCCTAACCCGCCGGCGCGGCCATTCGTCCGGATTCCGGACCCGGATCTGGAACTTTGGCCGGTGTGAGCCGGACCATGCCCTCCATCTCGCCCCTTGAGACACCCGGAGGAGCCCATGGCCCGCACCCGCGCGCCCGAGCGGACGTTGCTGCCCGGTGACGAACCGCTGTCGCTGCTGCGCAAGGACGGCACGCCGGTGGACGACTCGCCGCTGTCCATGCCCGACGACGACGTGCTGGTCGAGCTGCACCGCCGGATGGTCGTCGGCCGCCGCTTCGACACCCAGGCCACCGCCCTGACCAAGCAGGGCAGGCTCGCGGTGTACCCCTCCTCCCGCGGCCAGGAGGCGTGCGAGGTCGGTTCGGTGCTCGCGCTGCGCCCCACCGACTGGCTGTTCCCGACCTACCGCGACTCGGTCGCCCTGGTCACCCGCGGCGTCGACCCGGCCGAGACGCTGACCCTCCTGCAAGGCGGTTGGCACCTCGGCTACGACCCCTACGAGCACCGCGTCGGCCCGCAGTGCACGCCGCTGGCCACCAACACGCTGCACGCCGTCGGCTTCGCGCACGCGGCGCGGCTCAAGGGCGAGGACACCGCGGCGCTCGTGCTGCTGGGCGACGGCGCGACCTCCGAGGGCGACACCCACGAGGCGCTCAACTTCGCCGGCGTGTGGAAGGCGCCGGTGGTGTTCCTGGTGCAGAACAACGGTTACGCGATCAGCGTGCCGATGTCCAAGCAGAGCGCCGCGCCGTCGTTGGCGCACAAGGGCATCGGCTACGGCGTGCCGTCCGTGCTGGTCGACGGCAACGACGTGGCCGCCGTGTACGCGGTGGTGCGCGAGGCGCTGGAGTCGGGCGGCCCCACGTTGATCGAGGCGCTGACCTACCGCATCGAGGCGCACACCAACGCCGACGACGCCACCCGCTACCGCACGTCCGACGAGGTGGCGTCGTGGCTGGACCGCGACCCCGTCGACCGGCTGGAGGCGTACCTGACCTCCCGGGGGCTGCTCGACCAGGCGCGGCGCGCGGCGGTGGCGGCCGAGGCGGAGGACTTCGCCGCGTCCGTGCGGGCGAAGCTGAACACCGACGTCGTGCCCTCGCCCGACGAGCTGTTCGAGCACGTCTACGCGACCACCCCGCGCCACCTGCGCGAGCAGGCGGCGGTGCTGCGGGAGGAGCTGGCATGACGACGCAGGTGTCCCTGGCCGGCGCGCTGAACCGGGCGTTGGGCGACGCGCTGGCCGAAGACCCGACCGTGCTGGTGTTCGGCGAGGACGTCGGCGCGCTCGGCGGGGTGTTCCGGGTGACCGACGGCCTGGCCGCGCGGTTCGGCGAGCAGCGGGTGTTCGACACGCCGCTGGCCGAGTCCGGCATCGTCGGCACCGCCATCGGCATGGCGATGAACGGCCTGCGCCCCGTGGTGGAGATGCAGTTCGACGCGTTCGCCTACCCGGCGTTCGAGCAGATCACCAGCCACCTGGCCAAGCTGCGCAACCGCACCAGGGGCCGGGTGGGACTGCCGGTGGTGATCCGGGTGCCGTACGGCGGCGGCATCGGCGGCGTCGAGCACCACTGCGACTCGTCGGAGGCGTACTACACGCACACGCCCGGGCTGCGGGTCGTCACGCCCGGCACGCCCGACGACGCCTACCGGCTGCTGCGCGACTCGATCGCCTCGCCGGACCCGGTGATCTTCCTGGAGCCGAAGCGGCGGTACTGGTCGAAGGGCGCGTTGGAGTCCGGGGCGCCGGTCGGGTTCGACCGGGCGCTGGTGCGGCGGCCGGGGCGGGACGTCACGCTCATCGCGTACGGGCCGATGGTCGCGACCGCGCTGGAGACCGCCGAGGCGGCGCGGGAGGAGGGCTGGGACGTCGAGGTGGTGGACCTGCGGTCGCTGTCGCCGTTCGACGACGAGACCGTGTGCGCGTCGGTGGTGAAGACCGGGCGGGCGGTGGTCGTGCACGAGGCGTCCGGGTTCGGCGGGTACGGCGCGGAGGTCGTGGCGCGGGTGACCGAGCGGTGCTTCCACCACCTGCACGCGCCGGTGCTGCGGGTGACCGGGTTCGACATCCCCTACCCGCCGCCGAAGCTGGAGGAGCACCACCTGCCGAGCGTGGACCGCATCCTGGACGCGATCGCCCGGCTGCAGTGGGACGACCGGGTCGTGGGGAGCTACGGTGCCTGACTTCAGGTTGCCCGACCTGGGCGAAGGGCTGACCGAGGGCGAGATCGTCACCTGGCTGGTGTCCGTCGGCGACCACGTGTCGATCGACCAGCCGGTGGTCGAGGTGGAGACGGCGAAGGCCGTGGTCGAGGTCCCGTGCCCGTTCGAGGGCGTGGTGAGCGCGCGGTTCGGCGAGCCGGGGGAGCGGCTGGCCGTCGGTTCGGTGCTGCTGACGGTGGGGGAGCCGGAGCCGGAGCCGCTGCCGGAGTCGTCGGAGTACTCGGGCAACGTCCTGATCGGCTACGGCACCTCCACCACCCCGCGCCGCCGCCGCCGCGCGTCCCACGTCCACGACCCCCGTGTCGTACGTTCGGGACCCCCGAGTTCCACGCTCAGGACCCCGGTGAACGGCTCGCCGGCGGCGAACGGCGCTTCGGCGGCGAACGGCTCGGCCGCCGGACCGGTTCCGGCCGCCGCGCCCGCGGTGATCTCGCCGTTGGTGCGGCAGTTGGCGCGGGAGAACGGCCTGGCGCTGGACCGGATCACCGGCACCGGCCCGGGCGGCGTCATCCGCCGCGCCGACGTGGAGCGCGAACTGGCCGCCCGCACCGCGCCCACCACCGGCCAAGCCGTGCCGGACCAAGCTGTGCCGAACCAAGCAGGACCGGACCGAGCGGGACCGGGCCAGGACGCGCCGGCACCGACCGGTGGCCGCCGCATCCCCCTCCGCGGCCTGCGCGGCACGGTCGCGGCGAAGCTCGTGGCCTCGCGGCGGGAGATCCCCGAAGCCACCGTGTGGGTCGACGTGGACGCCACCGACTTCCTCGCCGCGCGCGCCGCGCTGCCGTCGGTCTCCCTGCTCGCGCTCCTCGCCCGGTTCACCGTGCTGGGCCTGAAGAAGTTCCCCGAGCTGAACTCCCGCGTCGAGGGCGACGAGATCGTGGTCCTCGACCAGGTCCACCTCGGCTTCGCCGCCCAGACCGACCGCGGCCTGGTGGTGCCCGTGGTGCGGGACGCGCAGTCCCTCACCACCGCCGAACTCGCCGCCGCCCTGGCCGCCCGCACCACCGCGGCCCGCGAGGGCAGGCTCACCCCGGCCGACCTGACCGGCGGGACGTTCACGGTCAACAACTACGGCGTGTTCGGCGTCGACGGCTCGGCCGCCATCATCAACCACCCGGAGGCCGCGATCCTCGGCATCGGCCGCATCATGGACCGACCGTGGGCCGTGGACGGGCAGCTGGCCGTGCGCAAGGTCGCCCAGCTGACGCTCGCCTTCGACCACCGGGTGTGCGACGGCGGCACGGCGGGCGGTTTCCTGCGGTTCGTCGCGGACTGCGTCGAATCCCCGATCACCGCCCTGGCCGACCTCTAGCCCCGCCCGGGCCACCGGCACGGCGGCGGGAGCGGCGCGACCCGCTCCCGCCGCGGAAACCCCGACGACGGCGGCCCGTCCGTTTCGTAGATTGACCGGTGTGACCAAGCCCGACTACCCCGTCCGCACCCGACGCCTGACCCTGCGCCCGTTCACCCCCGACGACCACGCGGTGCTGCACTCGTGGATGTCGCGGCCCGACGTGGTGCGCTACCTGTACGGCGAGGCCCGCACCCCCGAGCAGACCGCCGAGAGCCTCCGGCTCAAGACCTCGGTCACCTGGCCGGAGAAGCAGGGCGACCACCTGGCGCTGGCCGTGGAGGCGGACGGCGCGGTCGTCGGCGAGGCCGTGCTCAAGTGGCTCAGCGAGGAGCACCGGCAGGGCGAGGTCGGGTACATCCTGCACCCCGACCACCACGGCAGGGGCTACGCCACCGAGGCCGCCGCCGCCATGCTCGACCTGGGCTTCACCCACCTCGGCCTGCACCGGATCATCGCGTCCTGCGACGCGTTCAACGAACCGTCCTGGCGCGTCATGGAACGGCTCGGCATGCGCCGCGAGGCCCACTTCCGGCACGGCGAGTTCTTCAAGGGCGCGTGGGGCGAGGAGCTGGTCTACGCGATCCTGGAGGACGAGTGGCACCGGATGGCGGACAGCCGGTGGCGGCACGGCGGCGCATGATGGCGCGATGCAGAGGTTCACGGAGGACAGCGGCGCGTACGAGCACTGGTTGGCGCTCCACCAGGACCAGTACGTCATCAACGCCGAGCGCAGCCTGAACCCGGCCAACCTCGTCCTGCACCGCGCCTCCTGCGGCACGATCAACGGCACGCCCGCCCGGGGCGCCACGTGGGTCGGCAGCTACGTCAAGCTCGTCGGCGCGCGCGGGGAGCTGGAGGCCGAGCACCCCACGGCCCGGCCGTGCCGCCTGTGCCTGTGAGCCCGGCGGACGGCGATCTGGTCTGGTACGTCAGCTACGGGTCGAACATGCACGCCGACCGGTTCGCCCGCTACCTCGCGGGCGGCACGCCGGTCGGCGCGACGCGCGGCCACCCGGGCTGCCGCGACCGGGACCCGCCGCGCGAGACCCGGCCGGTGGAGGTGCCGGGCGGGATCTACTTCGCCACCGAGTCGCCCGTCTGGCTGGGCGGCCGGGCGTTCTACGACCCGGACCTGCCCGGTGCCGTCGCCGCCCGCGCCTACCTCGTCACGGCCGGGCAGTTCGCCGACGTCGCCGCCCAGGAGATGTACCGCGACCCGGGCGTGGACCTCGACCTCACCACCGCGGTGGCCGCCGGCAGGCACGCGCTGGGACCGGGCCGCTACGAGACCCTGCTCCACCTCGGCGGGCACGACGGGCACCCGGCGCTGACGTTCACCGCCCCGTGGTCCTCCGCCGACGTCGCGCACACCAAGCCGTCGGCGGCCTACCTCGCCGTGCTCGCCTCCGGCCTGGCGGAGGCGCACGGCCGGCCCGCCGAGTGGATCGCCCGCTACCTCGCCCGCGCCACCCCGTTCTGGACCGGGGTTGAGATCGCCGCCCTGCTCACGTGAGCTCCGGCAGCCACTCGTAGGTGCTCACCACGCAGCACTCCCGGAACCCGAGCCGCCGGTAGACGCCGATGCCCGACGGCGAGGCGGTGAGGACCGCGACCCGGCAGCCGGCGGCCTCCCGCAGCGCCGCCGCCGTCATCGCCGTGCCGATGCCCCGGCCACGCCACTCGGGCAGCGTGACCACGTAGTGCACGGCCGCCACCCCGCCGGCCAGGAACGCGTACGCCGTCGCCGCGGGACGCCCGTCCAGGTAGCCCACGACCATGCGCAACGGGCCCGTCGGCCCGAACGGCAGCGCCGAGTACACCCCGTGCCAGCGCTCGGTCGTCTCCGGCGGGCCGCCGCACCCCCACACGTCCACCCAGTCGCGCACGCCGGCCGCGTCCACCACGGGCCGGATCGACAGACCGGGCACCGCGGGCGCGTCCGGGAGCGGCCGGTCCAGATCCAGCCACATCCCCGGCTCGTCCTCGACGTGGCGCAGGCCGTGCCGGACGAGGTCCTCGGCGCGGCCCGCGCCCAGGCCGACCTCCCAGTGGAGCGGCAGCCGCCGCGCCCGGAAGTGGTCGAGCACCGGACCGACCGACTCCGTGCCGCCCTCGTACCGGCCGTTGAACACGCTGTCGGCGACCCCGGTGTCCACCCAGCGCACACCCGGGCGCTCGTGCAGCGCCGCCCCGGGCAGCGAACCCAGCAGCACGGCGAACGCGGCCTTGCTCGCGGCCAGCGCCGCCACGCCTCCCGGCCGCACCGGTCAGTCCTTCGCGACCACCGCGGTGAGGTTGCCGTCGGCGCCGGCGACGCACGAACCCTCCCGCGCGGTCGTGGTCAGGAACTCCGACATGCACCGGCCGAACTGCTCGTAGCCCCGGTCGTTGGGGTGGAACGACTCCTGCAACGCGTGCCGCGCCCGGGTCTCGTCCCGCAGGCCGTCGAAGTCCACGGTCAACCGGGTGAACCACTCGCGGTCGGCGCGGTCACCGCCCGTGCACGCCTCGCGCTTCTCCCCGGCCTTGGCCAGGTCGAGGAACCGGGCCCCGGCCTCCTTCGCCGCCGTCCGCAGGCCGCCCGAGAGCTGCTCGACCGCCCGGTCGCGGACCCACTCCAGGTCACCGGTGCGCAGCGGGCACCCGGCCAGGTTCTGCAGCTCGAACGGCAGGCCCGGCGCGACCGGCGCGGCGTAGGACTGGAGCACCAGCGTGTACGAGCGGGGTGTGTAGCCCTCCTCCTGCAACACCTGGCGGACGTCGCGCAGCGCGCGCTCCACCTTCGGCGTCATCCGCTCGACCCGGGCCCTCCACTCGTCGGCCATGCCCTTCGCGCAGTCGGTCCGGCGCTCGATCCACGCCCGCAGGCACGCGCCGAGCACGTCGGCGAACCGCGGGTCGTCGTTCGCGCCCACCGCCACCACGACCACCGACACCCGGTACTCGCGCGCGATCGCCGCCAACCGCCTGGCCTGCGAGCCCTCGGTGTTGCGCACCTGGTCGGTGAGGCCGACCTGCTCGGCGTTCGCGCCCGAGCAGGCCAGGTTGAACACCCGGTCCACGCCGTCGACGTGCGTCCGGTGCACCGACGCCTTGGTCGAGCGGTGGCACCAGTTGCCGTTCTCGCCGTCGGTGCCCGGCTCGTAGGACCCCGCGCCCTCGCCCGCCATGGTGCTGTCGCCGAGCGCCACGAGGGCCCGCGGCGCGTCGCGCCCCGGCCCCGGCATGGCCGGGTACGGCGAGTCGCTGACCAGCAGCGACAGGGCGATCAGCGGGAAGATCAGGGCAACGGACAGCAGTCGGCGCGACATCGACCCCTATCCTACGGAGATCCGCCCGCGGTCGAGCACCAACGTGCGGTCCGCCGCCCGGTGCACCTCGTCGTGGTGCGTGGCGACCAGCACCGCCGCCCCCGCGTCCGCCGCCCGGCGCAGCACGTGAACCGCCGTCGGCCCGGTGCGCTGGTCGAGGTGCGCGGTCGGCTCGTCGGCCAGCAGCACGCGCGGCTCGCCGATCACGGCCCGCGCGAGCGCCGCCCGCTGCTGCTGCCCGAACGACACCTCGCCCGGGTACCGGTCGGCCAGCTCGCCGACGCCCAGCTCCTCCAGCAGCTCGGTCACCCGGTCGAGCGAACCCCCGGCGCGGCCGAGCCGGATCGGCAGCGCCACGTTCTCCGCCAGCGTCAACTCCCCGGCCAACCCGAGCGCCTGCGGCAGCAGCGCGCACACCTTCCACGGCGGCGGTGACGTCAGCACCTCGCCCGCCAGCTCGACGGTCCCCGCGTCGGCCCGGTCGAACCCCGCCAGCACGGCCAGCAGCGCGCTCTTGCCCGACCCGGACGGCCCGGACAGCGTCACCAGCTCGCCGGCCGCCACCTCCAGGTCCACCCCGCGCAGCACGGGCACCGGCCCGCTCGCGTGCCGGAACGTCCGCTCGACCCCCGTCGCCCGCAACGCCGTCATGCCACCAGCACCCCGTTCCGCAGGTCGAACCTCGTGTCGGCCAACGCGATGAGCCGCGGGTCGTGCGAGGCCACCACGACCGGCACGCCCCGCCGCGCGAGGTCGGCCAGCGTCTCCAGCACCAGGTCGGCCGACGCCGCGTCCAGTTGCGAGGTCGGCTCGTCGGCCAGCACGACGCCCGCCTGCCGCGCCAGCGCGCAGCCGAACGACAGCCGCTGCTGCTGCCCGCCCGACATCGCCGACACCTTCCAGCCGGCCGTGCCCGGCAGCCCGAGCCGCTCCAGCACCTCGTCCACCCGCACGGACCGGCCCGCCGCCTGGGCCGCCGCGCGCAGGTTGTCGCCCACGTCGAGGTGGCCGATCAGGTTGTCCGCGGGGTTCTGGAACACCAGCGCGACGTCACGCCGCCGCAGCGCCCGCCGCGCCCGCGACGACAGCCGGGCCGTGCCCCGGCCGCGCAGCTCCACGCCACCGCGCGTGGGCCGCTCCACCAGGCTCAGCACCCGCAGCAACGTCGACTTGCCCGACCCGGACGGACCGGCCAGGACCGTCAACCCGGTCGCCGGCACGTCCAGCGACACGTCCGACACGGCGGTGACCGCGCCGGCCGGCGTGCGGTACTCCACCCCCACCCCGCGCAGCCGCAACACGTGCTCAACCACGGATCAGCTCCCCGATCTTCGCCGAGCGCGCGGAGCGCACCGCGACCCACGCCGCCACCAGCACCACCAGCACGCTCCCCGCCGCGGTCGTCGCCAGCAGCGGCACGACGTCGGGCACCTGCGGCGCCGGCGTCAACCGCGGCGCGGGGTCGAGCTTCGGCACGGTGAAACCGCTGCTCACCGCGCCCGCGACCAGGCCGACGACCACCGCGGAGCCGGCCACCGCGCCCAGTTCCAGCAGGTGGCTGCGCAGCATCGCGCCCGGTCCCAGGCCCATCCGGGAGCTGAACGCCCCCGACAGCGCGTTCTGCCGCCGCCGGACCTCCACCGCCAGCAGCAGCGCGATCGACGCCACCACCGCCAGCACCGCGCCCAGCGCCGTGACGAACCCGAACGTCCACCGGATCGTCAGGAACGGCAGGCCCTGCACCGCCTTCTCCTTCTCGTCGACGTTGCGCGACAGCTTCACGCCCGCCGCCGACAGGGCCCCGGTCAGCTCGGCCAGGGGCTTGCGCGACCACACGTACCAGGAGCCGACGTCGTCGCGGTCGGCGATGCGGTCGACCGGCACGACCCAGCCGGACGTGCCGAGCTTCGGGAACGACGGCACCCACGCGTCCGGCTCGATCGCCGGCAGGCCGGGCAACCGCACCTCGCGGCGCGGCGCGTCGCCGACCCGCAGCGGCTCGGCCAGCAGCGCGGGGTCGATCCCGAACGGCACCGCGCCGTCGCGGAACGTCCTCGGGTCCACGACGAGCGCCCTGCGGCCGTACTGCTCGACGTAGCCGACGATGGTGGAGTCGCCGCGCAGGGCCGGAGGCAGCTCGGTCACCTTGGACGAGACCTGGGCGTAGCTGTTCGCGCCGGTGAACATGCCGGACTTGACCTCCAGCGCGGTGCGCTGCGACCCCGCGATGGCGGTGCCGACCGCCATCGTGCCCACGGCCAGCGCGCCGACCAGCAGCACGCCGGTCACCGGGCCCGCGGCCGCCGCGAGCCGCCGGATCGCCAGTTGCGCGACCGGCCGGGACCACAGCCGCGCCCGGTGCGAGGCGGCCAGCGCCCAGCGGCCCGACCGGGCCGCCAGCAGTGCCGCGGTCAGCACGACGAGCAGCGGGAACGCCAGCGCGGCGGCGTCGATGCGCGGCAGCCCGCCGATCTTGGTCGTGGTGGCCAGGCCGCTGTGCTGCACCCGGTTCCACGCCCACACCGAGAGGGCGGCGGTGGCCAGTTCCCACGGCAGCGCGGTCAGCACCTTCCGCAGCCGGTTGCCGCGGCCCGCGACCTGGAACACCCGGTGGGCGCGCAGCGCGGCGGTGGCCCAGGCGACCGCGAGGCTCGCGGCCACGACCACCACCACGGCCAGGGCCGCCGCGGTGGTGGTCCCCGGCGGCAGCACGTCCGACGGCGCGTAGCCGGGCAGCAGCAGCCTCGCCGTGCCGAACCCGGCCGCGCCGCCGAGCACGAGCGGCAGACCCAGCTCCAGCACGCCCCGGCCGCCGAGCGCGACGGGTCCCGCGCCGCGCACCCACAGCAGCCGCAGCTCCGACTGGCGGCGCTGCACCCACTGCACGGTCACCGTGGCGACGCCCGCCAGGCCGACGAGCAGGCTGATCAGGGTCAGGGGCAGCACGGCCGAGCGCACGTTGACGACGGTCTGCGCGGCGTTCTCGACCGGCAGGACCAGCGGCGACACGACCCGGTTGAACCCCTCCCGGATCGGCGCGACGCGGGCGGTGCCCCCGGCGAGCAGCGCGCGGGCCTCGTCCACCGTGCGCGGTTCGTCGGCGGGGAAGCGCACGGTCACGTCCGTGGGCCCGGTGACCTCGGCCGGCAGGTCGTAGAACGACTCGGCGCTGGGCAGCCACACGACGGCGGTGGCCAGCTCGTCGCGGTCGAGCGCGTTGGGCACGACGAAGGCGCGCTCCGAGCACCACCAGTCGGGCAGCGGGTCGGTGACGTCGGCGTACACGGCGGTGACCGGTGGCAGCCGACCGCCCAGGCCGCGCTCGCCCAGCCGCAGGTCGGTGGTGGCGGCGATGCTCTGCGGCACCCACAGGCCGTCTCTGGAACCGCCCTGGAGGACCTTGAGGTGGTCCATGGCCCCGGGGCGGTAGCCGAACTTGGCGTAGGTCTGCCCGCCGCCGAAGTCGGTCCGCTTCTCCCGGGTGTACATGCCGATGAGCATGGGCGTGTCACCCATGGCGTCGGTGATCGCCTTGATGCCCTCGGCGATGTGCTCGTGCGGCGCGCCCGCGGTGGACTCCAGCGACGGGTGCAGCGCCTGCTTGCACAGCCGGTCCTGCTGATAGGCGAGCGCGGCGCTGCCGGAGGCGGCCGAGTGCATCACCGCGGCGGCCACCACGAAGCTCAGCAGCAGCGCGGTGACCACGCTGACCAGCAGCGTCAACGGACTCGACAGGGCCGCGCGCGGCGCGGCCCGCCAGGGGATCTGCACCAGCGCACGGTAACCGGCGACCTCCCCCGACAGGAGTGCTTTCGCGCCCGGCGTCGATCACCCGGACGATTTCCGGACAACGCGTCCCGTTGTCCGGCGTCGGCGGACCGGGCCGGACACGGCCGGTCGGGGCGCGGCACACCCGTGCCGCGCCCGCCCCGTCACCGGCCTCGGCCGGTCTTCTCCTGCAACCGGTCGATCAGCTGCGACGCCTCGACCTTGGTGAGCCCGTCCGGCACCTCCTCGCCCGCTTCCTGCGCCAACGTGTGCAGGTAGGACTCCTGGGGGCCGGTCATCGGCTCGTCGCCGGTCGTCCAGTCGTCCGGGTCCTTCTCCGGATTGCGGTCCACGTGCCTCTCCCTTCCTCGAACGCCCGTTCGAGGTACCCGCTGCGCCGTTCGGTTTAACCACTTCCGACCCGCTCTTGACAGAGTGATGGTGGTCTAGTCCAATTTCTCCACCTGGAGGCCGCCACCGCTGGGAGGAGACGAATGTCGCGCAGGGTCCTGTTCGCCCGGGTGGCGGCGGTGGGGGCGTTGGTGGTGGCCGCCGCGGCGGTCGGCCTCACGCCCGCCTACGCCGCGTCCGTCACGGCGACGTTCGCCAAGACGTCGAGCTGGGACACCGGCTACACGGCGCAGTTCACGATCAAGAACGACACCAGCGCGGCCGTCTCCGGGTGGAAGGTCGAGTTCGACCTGCCCGCCGGGACGACGGTCGGCGCCTACTGGGACGCGTTGCAGACGAACTCGGGCGGGCACTACGCGTTCACCCACCGCGACTACAACGCCACCGTCGCGCCGGGCGCGTCCGTGACCTTCGGCTTCAACGCCACCGGCACCGCGAGCCCGGCCAACTGCAAGATCAACGGGGCGTCGTGCGCCGGTGCGCCGATCACGACGACGACCACCTCCACGACCACCACCACGACCTCCACCACCACGACGACCACGACCACCGGGTCGACCACGACCACGACGACCACCACGACGGCGCCGCCCACCGGCCTGCCGAAGCGGGTCCTGGTCGGCTACCTGCACGCCAGCTTCGCCAACGGCTCCGGCTACATCCGGATGAAGGACGTCTCCGACGACTGGGACATCATCAACCTGTCCTTCGCCGAACCGACCTCCGCCACCTCCGGCGAGCTGCGCTTCGCCCAGTGCCCCGTCGCCGAGTGCCCGAACGTCGAGTCCGAGGCCGAGTTCATCGCGGGCATCCGCGACAAGCAGGCCAAGGGCAAGAAGGTGCTGATCTCGATCGGCGGCGCGAACGGCCAGGTGCAGCTGTCCACCACGGCCGCCCGCGACGCGTTCGTCCGCTCCGCCTCGGCGATCATCGACAAGTACGGCCTCGACGGGCTCGACGTCGACTTCGAGGGCCACTCGCTGTCGCTCAACGCGAACGACACCGACTTCCGCGCGCCCACCACGCCGGTGATCGTCAACCTCATCCAGGCGCTGAAGACGCTCAAGGCCCGCTACGGCGCGAAGTTCGTGCTCACCATGGCCCCGGAGACGTTCTTCGTGCAGGTCGGCTACCAGTTCTACGGCGGCGGCAGCGGCGCGGACCCCCGGGCCGGCGCGTACCTGCCGGTCATCCACGCGCTGCGCGACGACCTGACCCTGCTGCACGTCCAGCACTACAACTCCGGCCCGATCATGGGCCTGGACAACCAGTACCACACGATGGGTGGGATGGACTTCCACGTGTCGATGGCGGACATGGTGCTGGCGGGGTTCCCGGTGCGCGGTGACGCGACGAAGGTGTTCCCCGGCCTGCGGCAGGACCAGGTGGCGATCGGCCTGCCGGCGAGCATCAACGCCGGCAACGGGTTCACGTCGGTGACCGAGGTGCAGCGGGCGCTCGACTGCCTGATGAAGGGCGCGAACTGCGGCCCGTACAAGCCGAAGGCGGTCTACCCGAACCTGCGCGGCCTGATGACGTGGTCGATCAACTGGGACCGCTACAACAACTTCGAGTTCTCCCGCTCGCACCGCGCCTACCTGCCGCGGTAGCCGGACGGCGGACCCGCCGGGGTGCCACCCGGCGGGTCCGCGGCGCTCACAGCCTCGGGAACAGCGGCCGGGGCGCGGGCAGCGGGCCCGACAGCGCCACGCACTGCTCGGAGATCCGCGCGGCCAGCGTCGGCAGGAACGGCGTCAGGTGCGTGGCCAGGCACCGGCACGCCTCCAGCAGCGCGGCGATCGCCGCGTCCAGCTGCCGACCCGCCTCCGCGTCGCCGTCCCGCTCGGCCCGCGCCAGGTCCCACGGCCGCACCCGCTCCACGTGCCGGTTCGCCTCCTCCACGATCCGCCATACCGCCGCCGTCGCCCGCCGGAAGTCGAACTCGGCGAGGGCGGCGCGCACGAGCTCCGGCGCGTCCTGGCACGCCTCCCGCAACGGCCCGGCACCCGGGGTCGTCGCGGGCGGGCGGCCGTCGCGGTAGCGGTGGACCACCACGGCCACCCGGTTGACCAGGTTGCCCAGGCCGTTGGCCAGGTCCTCGTTCGCCCGGGCCACCAGCCGTGCCTCGGTGAAGTCGGTGTCGCCCACGCGCGGCACGTCCCGCAGCAGCCACCACCGCACCGCGTCCACGCCGTACCGGTCGACCAGCGCCACCGGGTCGGCCGTCGCACCCGCCGACTTGCTGATCTTGCGCCCGTCGGTGGTGAGGTAGTCGTGCACCAGGATGTCGGTCGGCAGCGGCTCGCCCGCCGACAGCAGCATCGCGAGCCACTGCACGGCGTGGAACCGCAGCACGCCCTTGCCGATCACGTGCACCCGCCGGTCGCCCCCGACCCACCAGCGGCGGTGGTTCGAGCCCTCACCGCCGTAACCCAGGCTGGAGACGTAGTTGACCAGCGCGTCCCACCAGACGGAGACGACCTGGTCCGGGTCGCCCGGCACGGGGATGCCCCAGCCGTGGGCGCGGGCGCGCGACCGGGAGGCCGAGAAGTCGTGCAGGCCGGTGGCGAGGAAGGCCAGCACCTCGTTGCGCCGGGCGGCGGGCTCGATCCGGACCACGCCGCCCGCGATCAGTTCGCGCAGCCGGTCGGCGTGGCGGGACAGGCGGAAGAACCAGTTCTCCTCGGCGACGACCCCGGGCTCGACGTCGTGCTCCGGGCACCTGCCGTCGACCAGGTCGGCCGGGGCGCAGAACTGCTCGCACCCCAGGCAGTAGAGGCCCTCGTAGTGCCGGCGGTACAGGTCGCCCGCGTCGGCGCAGGCCCGCCAGAGCCGTTCCACGCCGACGCGGTGCCTGGCGTCGCGGCTGGTGCGGATGAAGTCGGTGGACGACAGCGCCAGCGGCTCGCGCAGGGCCGCGAACGCCGCCGCGTTGCGGTCGACCAGCTCGGCGGTCGGCAGGCCCGCCGCGCGTGCCGCCAGGACGTTCTTCAGCGAGTTGTCGTCCGTGCCGGTGAGGAACCGCACCCGGTCGCCCAGCAGGCGGTGGTGCCGGGCCAGCACGTCGGCCTGCACGAGCTCCAGGGCGAACCCCAGGTGCGGGCGCGCGTTGACGTAGGGGATGGCGGTGGTGACGTAGTAGCGCGACATCGGAACCTCCTGGTGCGGGGGCCCGAGCCGGCCGGAGACCCCCTGGGACGGGGGCCTCGGACGTCATCCGTGCAGCGTCGGCCGCCCCGCGTGGCGGGGCGACATGACCGAGGGCGACGTGGGCACGGCGGTCACGCTAACAGCGCCACCGCCCGTCCCGCGCCCGGTTTTCCGGGGCCTGGTTCTCCGGTGGTCAGGGGACCGCGGTCACCCCCCCCGGCACTCCCGGTCGCGCGGCACGACGCCGTCCAGGAGGAACGCGTCGACCGGCCGGGACGCCACCGGCCCGGGTCCGTGCCGAGGCACGCCCGCACCCACTTCCAGTGCCGAGCCGAGGTCCGCACGATCGGCGCGACTTCGACGCCGCGCCGCCACAGCTCCCGCCACAGCTCCCGCCACTGCTCGCCGGTCGTCGTGGTCCGGTCGGAGAAGTCGTTGCAGCGCAACGGGATTCGGGTGTCGGAGGTGGGCTCGCCGACCGCGCGGTCCGCGCCGTCGGCCCACCGCCACCCCGCGAGGGTGTCGGCGGCTCACCGCAACCACCTCGGGTTGTCCTTGTAGCAGCAGAGGCCGGAGAACACCTCGGTGAGCGCGTCGGGCGTCACGGGTCGGCACTCGGCGTCGCGGAGCCGGATCGGGTGATGCGTCCGTTCTCGCCTTCCACGCCGGCGCCGGGCCGACTGCACTTGTCGGCGAAGACCCCGGGCCGTCGGGGTCCATCATCGGGAAGGACGGAAGGTGCCCGTTCTGCGCAAGGTCGTGACGACCGGAGTCGCGATGGCGGCGGGGCTGCCCGTGGTGGCGGGTACCGGTTCCGCGGCACCGGCGGGGGCTGACGAGGACCGGCTCAACGCCGCCCGCACCGTGCGGAACCACCCGACGAAGAAGGCCTTGAAGGACGTGTGGAAGACAACCCCCGCCTACAGCATCAAGGGGGACGGCACGAAGACGAGCAGGGGGACGCTGACGGCGGGACCGAAGAGGTACTTCCACTGCCAGAAGAACCGGGGCCAGGGCTACCGGGAGACGGTGTGGGACTCCGGGGGCGGAGGTACCCGAACACGTGGTGGGCGCTGACGGACGTCCCGGGTGCGTCCAACGTGTGGGTCAACGTCGTCTACCTCACCGGCGGTGAGAACGACAGGCCCGAGCCCCGTCTGCCGCAGGGAACGTGACCGACGCCGGGGCGGGGACGGGCCCGCGGTCGGGCCCGTCCCCGTTCGCCTAGCAGCCGATGCGCTGCGCGCCCAGGGCGATGTCGTCCAGCCACAGGTCGTGGGTCGCGTCGTTGGGCTGGTAGAGCTGCCAGCCCAGCTTGACCGTGTCGAACCGCGGGAACAGGAAGTCGACCGGGTTGCCGCCGTGCACCCGGGTGGACACGGTCAGGTCCGGCTTCGGCACGCCGTCGAACCACAGCGTGATCCGGTTGTCCGAGGCGTCCATGTGCCACTCGACGCACTGCCACGCGCCCGCCTCGGACGGCGCGGACTCGCGCCAGTTGGTCCAGTCGCCGGTCGGGCCGCCGTCCGCGCCGACGCCCCACAGGGCCTTGTCGAGCGTGGGCACGTACTGGCCGCCCAGCGGTCGCACGACCTCCGGGCCGACGCCCGTGGCCTCGACCAGCGTGTAGTGCGCCCAGTCCGGCGCGTCGGGGAACGCCGCGACGCGCAGCCGCACCCGGCCGTAGAAGCTGTTCCCCGGCGCGGCGAAGTCGTCCACCTTGAGGAACGCCCGGCCGTTGCCGACGGTCCGCACGTGCAGCGCCTTCTGCCCGCGCCGGTCGCGCTCGACCTCCAGCGAGCCGTCGCGGGTGTCGACGCCCCACTTCAGGCTCGTGCCCGCACCGGTGGGCACGAGCTGGAAGTCCTCGCAGAACAGCAGGCCGGGACGGGCGCAGGTCTTCAGCCGGTGATCGGCTCGGTCGGGGGCGGCGGCGTCGGCGACCGGGAGGGCGACGACCGACAGCAGGGCGGCGAGGACCGCCGTGGACAACCGTTTCCGCACGGGTGGCTCCTTCTGCGCTGAGGGGGCAGCGGGAACCTACCGGCTCTGGGAACGCTCCCATACCCCTGAGCGGCGCAACGGTGCCGATCCCGTGGGCCGATCCGCTGGGCCGATCCCGTGGGCCGATCCGGCGGTGCCGATCCCGTGGAGCCGACCAGGTGGTGCCGATCCGGTGGGAGCGCCTACTCGAAGCGGGACACGTCGCCCGCGCCGTGCCGCAGGACCTCCGGCTCGCCCTGCGAGAAGTCCACGACGGTGGTGGGCACGGTGCCGCAGTCGCCCGCGTCCAGCACGGCGTCGACCACGTGGTCCAGCCGCTCCTTGATGTCCCAGCCGTTGATCAGCGGCTCCTCCTGGTCGGGCAGCAGCAGCGTGCTCGACAGCAGCGGCTCGCCCAGCTCGGCCAGCAGGGCCTGTGCCACCGGGTGGTCGGGGATGCGCGCGCCCACCGTCTTCTTCTTCGCGTGCATCATCCGGCGCGGCACCTCCGTGGTCGCCGGGAGGATGAACGTGTAGCTGCCCGGCGTGGCGGCCTTGATCGCGCGGAACACCGCGTTGTCCACGTGCACGAACTGCCCGAGCTGGGCGAAGTCGCGGCACATCAGGGTGAAGTGGTGGCGGTCGTCGAGGTGGCGGATCTGCCGGATGCGGTCCAGTCCCGCCTTGTTCCCGAGCCGGCAGCCCAGCGCGTAGCAGGAGTCGGTCGGGTAGGCGATGAGGCCGTCGGCCTCGAGCAGCCGCACCGCCTGGTCGATGGCCCGGCGCTGCGGGTTGACCGGGTGCACGTCGAAGTACCTCGCCATGCGGGGAGCCTAGTGGTCCGACCGCCGCCCCGCGTCCCGGCCCGGTCCGCGCCGATCGCTCATGAGGATGGTTCTCGTTTCCACCGCGCCTTCGCTCAGCGCGCACCGGGGTCACACGATCGCGTGGACGGCGTTCACGGTCGGCTTGAGTTGATCATCCTAAGTGGACGTGGCCGCCCGGCTCGATCACGATGGCCTCGACACCGGGAAGTCGGGCCGCGGAGATCCTGCGGCACTCCCGGCAGTCCACGATCTTCCACGTTCGAAAGCAGAGCATCACTCATGACCGCACACGCACCGACGCAGACCCCCCTCCGAGAGCTCGACCCGCACCCGATGCCCGTCCACCTCGTAGGCTCGCTCCCGCGCCCGCTGTGCGACGACCCGGTCACCGCCATGGCGTGGGTCCTGGGCCACCGGGGCGACGCGGAGCTGACCGCGCTGCCGTCCGACCGCGACCCGCGCTGGATCATCGACTGGCTCACGCACCACCTGTCCACCGTGTCGTCCCTCGAACAGGTGCGGGGTGGTGAGAGCCGCGGTTACGACGACATGCCGTACTACCGCGTCCGCCCCGGCGAGAAGTTGTGCTCGGAGGAGGTGGGCCTCGCCCGCGTCGAGCAGGCGCGGGCGGCCTTCGAGGCGCTGGACCGCCTGGGCCTCACCGCGACGGGGGAACCGCCGCGCGTGCAGGTGGGCATCCCCAACGCGCTGGACCTCGCCGCGTTCGCGTTCGGCTCGCTCGACGCGGCGCGCGAGTGGCTGCCCACCATGCAGGCGGCCGTGCTGCACGAGGTGACCGAACTCGTCGCCCGGTGGGGCGACCGGGTGCAGTTGCAGCTGGAGACGCCCACCGTGCTGGTGGCCTACCACCTCACCCCGCCCGAGGCGTGGGCGGCGCTGACGCGCGACCTCACCACCCAGGTCGCCGAGGTGCTGGCCGTCGCGCCGCGCACCCGGTGGGTGCTGCACCTGTGCTACGGCGACCTGGAGCACGTGCCGGTGTTCACGCCGACCGACCTGCGGCCGGCGGTGCGGTTCCTCAACGCGCTGGCCGACGCGCTGGCGGCGCGGCACGTGCCGATGCCGACCGTGCACCTGCCGGTGGCCTGCGGTGCGGGCGCCCCGCCCACCGACCCCGCCTTCTACGACGACCTGCGGCACCTGCGGCGGGGCGTCGAGGTCATCGCGGGCGTGGTCGCCGAGGAGCACCCGGAGGAGACCCGGGAGGCGTTGCGCCTGACCGCCGAGGCGTTGGGGGCGCCGGTGGCGGGCGTCGCCGCCGCGTGCGGTTACGGGCGGCGCACCGAGGACGGCGCGGCGGCCAACCTCCGGCTGGCCGCGGAGCTGGCCCGGGAGTGGAGCGTGCGCTGACCGACCGGGCGGTGGGGCGTCCCCGCGCCCCACCGCCCGGCACGCCACGTACGGTGAGGTGGTTGCGCCGATGGAATCACCGAGGAGTACCCGACATGGCCGAACGATCACGGGGCAGGAGCGGCCGCGTGCTGCGCACCGAGCGGATCGCGCCGCAGCTGGTCCGCGTGGTGCTCGGCGGTGACGGGCTCGCGGGGTTCGCCGTCGGCCCCTACACCGACAGCTACGTCAAGCTGGCGTTCCCGCTGGAGGACGTGCTCTACCCGGAGCCGTTCGACCTCGGCGCGATCCGCGCCACCATGCCCCGCGACCAGTGGCCCCGCACCCGCACGTACACCGTGCGCAGGTGGGACGCCGAGGCCGGTGAGCTGTGGCTGGACTTCGTCACGCACGGCGACGTCGGCGTGGCGGGTCCGTGGGCGGCCAAGGCCCAGCCGGGTGACGTGCTGCACTTCGCCGGCCCCGGCGGCGGGTACGCGCCGGACCCGGACGTCGACTGGCACCTGATGGCGGGCGACGAGAGCGCGTGGCCCGCCATCGCCGCGGCCCTGGAGGCGTTGCCCGCCGGCGCGCGGGCGGAGGTGTTCGTCGAGGTCGACGGACCGGAGGACGAGCAGTCGGTCCGGTCCGCGGGCCGGGTGGACCTGCGGTGGCTGCACCGCGCCGGCGGCCCGCGCGGGCGGCGGGTGGTCGACGCGGTGCGGGAGCTGGCGTTCCCCGAGGGCGTGGTGCAGGTGTTCGTCCACGGGGAGGCCGGCATGGTCAAGGACCTGCGCGGCCACCTCAAGCTGGAGCGGGGCGTGCCGCGCGAGCAGATGTCGATCTCGGGTTACTGGCGGCTCGGCGCGGACGAGGACGGCTGGCAGTCGTCCAAGGGCGAGTGGAACCGGCGGGTCGAGCAGGAGCAGGGGTAGGCCCCGGTCACGGCCCGGCCGGCGGCACGTCGACCACCGAACCGGTGATCGGCGTGCGCGGTGCGCCCGGTGTCAGCGTCGCCAGGTCGAACCGGACCCGTTCCAGCGGCTCGACCTCCGCGTCCGCCGCCGTCAGCACGAACACCTCCTTGGTCACCTCACCGCGGAAGAAGTAGGCGGTCACCTGCACGCCCGTGGTCGACAGCGGCCGCGGGGGCAGCGGTTCCTCGCGGGAGACGCGCTGGCGGAACCACTGCTCGTCCACGTCGGTGGTGGACAGCTCCGCGCCGTCCGGGGCGGCCACCCGGCCCGCCACCGTGAGGTTCGAGTCCGCGGGCGAGGACAGCGCCACCCGCCAGGTCAGCGTGCCGCCCTCGGCGACCTCGTCCACGACGGGCGTGGCGGTGATCGTCGGCTCCGGGTCGTCGTTCGGCACGGTGAGCCGGTCCGAGTAGTGCCCGACCACCACGCCGCTCACGGCCTTGGCCAGCACCGGGCGCTTCGCGCCGTTGCTCCAGCGGGTGTTGCCGGTGACCTCCACGGGCAGCTCGACCGCGGTCTGCCCCGGCTCGACGGTCACCAGCCGCTCGGTGTAGGCGCGGCCGTCCTCGTCCTGCACGTACAGCCGCAGGGAGCCCGCGCCCCGGCCGGTGACCGAGACCGGGAAGCGGACGGTCCGCGTGCCGGAGTCGCCCTCCTCGACGGTCAGCGAGCCCACGTCGACGCGCGGCAGCGCCACCGGGCGCGGGTCCGGCAGGCCGGGCGACCAGCCGTGCGCGTCGATGAGCCACGCCTGCCCGGCGCCGCCGTGCGGCACGAGCTCCAGCTCGGCGACGCGGCGCAGGTCCAGCCCGTGCGCGGGCAGCGGCACGCGCACCTCCTGCGCCCAGCGGGCGGACAGCCGGTCGGTGGCCGGGAGGCCGTCCAGCGCCACCGACCCCAGCGACGCGCGGCGCCCGGCCGCGTCCGTGACGGCCACGTCGAAGCGGGTGGCGGTGGTGTTCGGCGGCACGGCGACCCGCAGCGCCAAGTGCCGCGCGCCCACCAGGGACACCGGTGCGCCCGGGCGCGCGGTCGCGGCCTGGCCGTCGGCGGTCCACCGCAGGTCCAGGGCGAACCGGCCGGACTCGGGCACCACGCGGTTGAACCGGGTGAAGTGCGGTGACGGGCGGGTGGCGGCCGGGTCGGCGCACGACGTCGCCGGGTCGGCCGAGACCTGGGCGCACACCCGCGCGGACCCGCCCGCCGTCGTCGCCCCGTCGGGCGCGACGAACGGGGTGCGGGCGCCGCCGACGGCGTGGGCGAGCACGCGCGCCGGGTCGGCCGAGGGGGCGCGGACGCCCGTGCCGTCCAACAGCGGCAGCACCCGCCGGTCGCCCGTGACGAACAGCCGCGCCGCCGCGGCGGTGTAGGTCGCGCCGGCGGTCTGCTGCTGCGCCGCCGTGAGGCGGGTGGCGGTCCCGGGCGAGCACACCGCGTCGGTCCACGAGGCGGGGAAGTCGTCGGCCGCCGGCGCCTGCGCCTGGCCGGGCGTCCACTCGGTGTTGAAGTAGTTGTGGTTCGCGCCGACGAAGTACAGCGCGCTGTGCAGGGCGGTTCCCCGGCTCACGCCGCGCGTCGCGTCCACGGTCAACTGGCCTTGCAGGTCGGACACGTCGCCGTCGCAGCCGGGCAGGATCGCCACCGACGGCACGTCCGGCGCGGGGTTGTGGCCGAACACCGTCGGCCCGATGAGCAGCTGGCCCTTGACCGCCCAGCGCACCGGGCCGTCGTAGCCGCTGCCCGGGGGCGGCGGGGAGAGGCTGTCCAGCGCGGCCCGGTTGACGCCCTCGCCGCCGCGGGAGTGCCCGACGAGGACCACGTTGCCCAGGTCCGCCGCGGGCGCGGCGCGCACGACGTCGGGCGCGGTGGCGCGGCCCGGGCCCGCCCAGTCCGCCCACCTGGCCAGGTGGGCGCGCACCAGCGCCGACCGGGCGCCCGCGCCCGACTCGACGTCCAGCGTGTCCTGGGCGTTGACGGCGTTGGCCGCGATGGAGACCGTCACGTAGCCCTGCGAGGCGAGCAGCCGCTGCGCCGGGAGGTAGCCGCGGTGGCTGGGCACCGGTTCGAAGCCCGCCGGGCAGGGCCACTCCAGCAGCGCCTGCGTCCCGTTGTGGCAGGTGATGTGCCTGCCGTGCAGGAACAGCGCCAGCGGGCGGCGGCCCGGGGCGCCGGTGGGCGCCACCACGACGGCCCGCACCTCCAGCGGCACGGCGTAGCCGGGCACGGTGATCGGGGGCAGTTCGTACTCGCCCGTGGCGGTGGCGAACGGGCCCGGCCTGCCGGGGTCGAACTCCGCCGCGGGCAGTGCCGCGGGCGGTGTCGCGTCGACCGCGGTCGCCGGGGGCGCGGGCTCCTCGACGTCCAACCGCCGGCCCGAGGCCCGCACCTGGAGCCCGTCGGCGTCGTCGATGCCCACGCCGTCGAGCGTGTAGGTCCGCAGGTCGGCCGACGGGCGCGGCACCCCCAGCAGCCGGTCGCCGTCCCAGAACTCGATCGCCGCGTCGCCCGCGGGCACGGGGGCGGGCGCGGTCCACGTCAGCCCGGCCGCGCCGACCGACCAGCCGGCCGCCGGCGCGTCGGGCGCCGGTTGGGCCTGAGCGGGCGGCGTGACCGGCACGACCAGTGCCGCCGCCGTCAAGGCGGGCAACCAGAGCTTGATCGGGCGCATGGGCGTTCCCCCCGTCGAACCGACTCGCCGCCCGACCAGTTGTAGCGGTGCGGCGCACCGCGCCACAAGCGTGGCGAAACTGTTGCGCCACCGCGTGGTCGTCGTCCGTCCTAAAAGGACTGACGGGGTGGTCGGTCGAGCGCGTCGCGCAGCCCGAGGCGCACCGGCGGCGGCAGCGGGTCGCGCGCCCGGAACGCCTGGAGGAAGTAGGCGACCAGGCGGCGCGAGGCGGCCACCGCCGCGTCAGTCGAGTCGGCGACCAGGCCGTTGTTGGCCATCAGCACGAGGGCCAGGTCGTCGGTGCTGAAGTCGGGTCGCAGCGCCCCGGCCGCCTTGGCGCGCTCCACCACGCCCGCGAACACCCCCTCGGCCTCCGCGCGCACCTCGTCCACGGACACCGCGTCGGGGAACGCGGTGAGGACCGCGGCGCTGAACCCCCGGTCCCGGGCCTGCATCTCGCACAGCTGCTCCACCACCCGGCGGAAGCCGCGCCACGGGTCCGGGTCCTCCGCCGCCCGGTGCACCGCGCCGGTGCAGGCCGCGAGCTGCTCCGCGAACGCCTCGCGGACCAGCGCCTCCTTGGTGGGGAACCGGCGGTAGAGCGTCGCCACGCCCACCCCGGCGCGGCGGGCGATCGCGGTCATCGGGACGTCCAGCCCCTCGGCGGCGAACGCCTCGCGCGCCGCGGCCACGATGCGGTCGCGGTTCTCCCGCGCGTCGGCGCGCAACTGAGTCGGCTCACCCGGCACGCCTCTCACTTTAGCTCAAGTGGAAGGCACCTTCCGGCTGGCGTGTTAGCGTCCAAGTGGAACGGGTCTTCCACTTAGGTGTGAGGTGAGGGATGCGCGCAGCGCTGTTCGACCGGTACGGGCCGCCCGACGTGCTGTACGAGGGCGAGGTGCCCGAACCCGTGGTCGGACCGGGGGAGGTGTTGGTGCGCGTGCACGCGGTCAGCGTCAACGGGGGTGAGGTGGTGGGCCGGTCCGGGCGGCTCAAGGTGTTGCTGGGCAACGGTTTCCCGAAGCGGGTGGGCATCGACTTCGCCGGCGAGGTCGTGTCCGGGCCGGGGTTCGCGCCCGGCACGCCCGTGTGGGGAGGGTTGCCGCGCGGCCGGTTCGGCAGCGCCGCCGAGTACGTCGCCGTGCGCCCGCGCCAACTCGCGCCCAGCCCGGCCGGCCTGGACCTGGTGGCCGCCGCCGCGCTGCCCGCCGTCGGGACGACCGCGATCACCGCGCTGCGCGACCGGGCCCGGTTGCGGCCCGGCGAGCGGCTGCTGGTGCGCGGCGCGAGCGGGGGAGTGGGCAGCGTCGCCGTCCAGCTGGGCAAGGCCCGGGGCGCGCACGTGACCGCGTTGGCGAACGCGGGTGCGCTGGACTTCGTGCGCGGGCTGGGCGCGGACGAGGCGGTGGACTACCGGACCGACCCGGCCCGGCTCGGCCGCTTCGACGTCGTGCTGGACGCGCACGGCAGCCGGCCCGCCGCGTACCGGCGGCTGCTCGCGCCGGGCGGCCGCATGGTCGGCATCGCGTTCCGCTCCGCGGCGGACATCGGCTACCTCCTCGCCTCGACCGCGTTCGGCCCGCGCCGGGTCCGGTTCTTCAGCGGCAACCCCCGGTCCGAGCTGTTCGCCGACCTGACCGCGCTGGTGGAGCGCGGCGCGGTGCGGCCGGTGGTGGACCGGGTGCACCCGCTGGCGGAGGTCGCCGAGGCGCACCGAGCGCTGGAAGCGGGCGGCGTGCGCGGCAAGCACGTGATCCGGGTGGTCACACCAGCGGGCTGAGGGCGTTCGGCGCGCCCACCAGGGCCGCGCCGTACAGCTCCAGGTTGACCTGGGGCAGCAGCATGCCGTGCCGGGCGGCCACGTTCGCGTCGCGCCAGACGCGTTGCAGCGGGCTGGCGTCGGCGAAGCCCCGGGAGCCGTGCGCGTACATCAGCGACTCCAGGGCGGTGGTCACGTGGCGGGCCGCCACCGAGGCGTCGGCGCGGCAGCGGGCGCGGAACAGCTCGGGCGGGTAGTAGGTCTCGGCGGCGTGCCGGTCGAGCGCGTCGGCGGCGCGGAAGGCGTGCAGCTCGGCGCTGTCGAGGGTGGAGGCGGCCTCCGCAACCAGCAGTTGGAACGCCGTGGAGTCGCTCTGCGCGGTGAACCCGGTGTAGGCGATGCCCTTGGCCGGCGCGGAGTCGACCACGTGCCGCAACGCCGCCCGGCCCAGGCCGAGCAGCGGACCGGCGAGCATCACGGCGAGCGAGGGCACGAACGCGGCGCGGTGGGTGACGGCCCGGTCGGGCGTGACGTTGGCCCCGTCGACCATCCGGTTCAGCCACAGCACGCGGTGGTCGGGCACGAACGCGTCGCGCACCACGAAGCGGTTGCTGCCCGTCGACCGCATCCCGGCCACGTGCCACTCGTCCACGACCTCGAAGTCCTCGCGCGGCACCAGCAGCCACGCCGGGCCCTGGTCGAGGTCGGCCGCCGCCAGGCCCCACGAGGCGTGCCCGATGCCCGAGGCGTAGGACCACGAGCCGCTGAGCCGGTAGCCGCCCGGCTCCGGCCGCGCCGTGCCGGTGGGCGCGAGCGTGCCGCTGACGAGGGCGTCCGGGTCGTCGCCCCACACCTCCTCCTGGGCCTGCTCGGGGTACAGGCCGGTGATCCAGCTCGCGCCGTTCCACAGCGCCGTGGACCAGCCCGCGCCGCCGTCGAGCGAGGCGACCTCCGACGACACCTCCAGGTGCGTGCGGATCGACGCCTCACCGCCGCCGTACCGCGCGGGCCGGGCGACGCGGAAGGTGCCCGCGTCGCGCAACGCGGCCACGGTCTCGTCGGCCAACCGGCGCTCCTCGTCGGCGCGGGCGGCGGCGGCGCCCAGCCGCGGCCCGAGGGCGGCGATGGCGGTCAGGACGTCGGAACTCATCACGAAACCCCCGGGTGGTCGACCACTGCGCCGATCGTGCCACCGGGATCGATCACCTCGGCACGGCCATTCGCGTGGCCCGTCGCCGCCGATCGGGTCCCGAACTGTCCACAGAGGACAGCGCAGGGTCACCCGCGACCGCGCGCCCGCCCCGGTGCTCCGGCCGGCGCGCGCCGGCCGAACGGTGCGGCGACCACCGCCGCCGCCGCGCACAACACCGCCGTCCAGACCAGGGTCGCGTCGGTCGACGTGCGGTCGGCGACGAGGCCCGCCAGCCACGGCCCGGCCGTCTGCCCGGCCGCGAACACCGTGGTGAACGCGGCCAGCGTCGCGGTCCAGTCGACGGCCGGGACGGTGGTGCGGATCAACGCCGTGATCGCGGCCGGCACGCCCATGAACGTGGCCCCGTAGACGAGCGCGGAAGCGAGGACCGCGACGGGCGCGGGGGACACCAGCGCGAGCCCCGCGCCGCCGCCGAGCACGACCAGCAGCACGGCGAGCGCGCGGGCGCCCGGCCAGTGGCCGATCGGGCGGCTCCACAGCGCCGGCGCCGCCACCACGGCCAGGCCCAGCGCCGCCCAGGTCAGCACGACCTGCCCGGTGGGGGCGGCGCGGTCGCGCAGGTAGGCCGACAGGAACGTGATGTAGGTGATGTAGCCGACCGCGAACATCAGGTAGGCGACGGCGGCACGCCACAGCGGCCGGACGCGCGCCCGCCCGGCCGTGCCGGTGGCGACCGCGCCGCCGTCGCGCGCGGCGGTCCAGCTCACCAGGGTCGCCACGCCGGCAGCGACGCCCAGGACCACCCACGCGACCCGCCAGGCGTCGCCGAGCACCGGGATCACCACCCCGCCGAACGCGATGCCGAGCCCCGCTCCGGCGAAGTACACCGTGACCGGCGTGCCGGACCCGAGCCGGGTGGCCAGGCGCGAGGCGATCACCCCGCCGGTGACGAACACGACCGCGCCCGTCGCACCGGCCACCGCGCGCACGGCCAGCAGCACCGCGAAGTCGCCGCTGACCGCCGTGGCGGCCAGCGAGGCGGCGGTGCCCGCCATGCCGGCGCGGAACGCGGCGGTGACGCCCCAGCGGCGCACGACGGCCGCCGTCACCAGCGCGCCCACCAGGTAGCCGAGCCCGTTGGCGGTGCTCATCGCCCCGGCCGCGGCCAACGACCAGCCCAGGTCGTCGCGCATGGCGGGCAGCAGCAGGCCGTAGGCGAACCTGGCCAGGCCGAGCGCGGACGCCGTGCCGAGCGCGAGCCGCGCCGCCTGCCACATGGTGCCCCCGGCGAGATCGAACCGATCGGTACGAACTCGCACGGTAACAGGTGGCCGAACCGATCGGTACCATCTGTGGCATGCCGGTCGCCAAGGGCTCCACCATCGACCCGGCGCGCACCCGTGCCGCCATCGTCGACGCGGCCACCCCCGTGCTGTACGAACGCGGCCTGGACGGCATCGGGGTCGCCGAGCTGTGCGCGCGCCTCGGCGTGTCCAAGGAGACGCTCTACCGGCACTTCGGCACGAAGGACGGACTGGTGGAGGCGGTGCTGGAGGCGCGCAGCGACCGGTTGACGCGATGGCTGGCCGAGGCCGTCGACGCCGCCGGGCCCGAGCCCGCCGACCAGCTCACCGCGGTCTTCGACGCCTTCCAGAGCTGGTACGACGGGCCCCGGTTCCGCGGCTGCGCGATGCTCAACGCCGCCGCCCAGCACCACGTCGAGCCGGTGCGCGCCATCACCTCGCGCCACCTCCGGCGCTACCTGGACCTGTTCACCGGCATCGCCGAACGCGCCGGGGCGGCCGACCCGGCCCTGCTCGGCCGGCAACTGCTCATGCTGGTCGAGGGCGCGACCGTCGTCGCCACGCACCACGGCCCGGCCGACGCCGGCGACCACGGCCGCCGCGCCGCGCTCACCCTGCTCGCCGCCGCGCCGCGGGCCTGAACTCGCCCGATCGGCGGAGTGCCCCGTCGGACGAGGGGAGGACCATGGGCGGGGGGTAGTGCTCATGGAGATCAAGCGCAGGACGTTCATGCAGGCAACCGGGCTCGTCGCGCTGGGGGCGTGGGAGCGGGACTGGGACCGGCTGCGCCGCGGCCTCACCGGCAGGCTGGTCCTGCCCGGCGACGCCGACTACGACACCGCACGCCGGCCGTACAACACGGTGTACGCGCACCGCCGGCCCGCGGCCGTCGCGCTGTGCGCCGACGAGTCCGACGTCGCCCGGTGCCTGGAGTTCGCGGCGCGGGAGCGCGTCCCGGTCGCCGCGCGCAGCGGCGGGCACAGCTACGCCGGCTACTCCGTGCCCGAGGACGGCCTCGTGGTGGACGTGTCGGCGATGAGCGCGATCCGGGTCGGCGACGGCGGCCGGGTCGAGGTCGGCGCGGGCGCGCGGATGATCGACCTGTACGACGGGCTGGCGCGGGCGGGTCGGCTGCTGCCCGCCGGGTCGTGCCCCACGGTCGGCATCGCCGGGCTCGCGCTGGGCGGCGGGATCAGCGTGGTGGGCCGCGCGTACGGGCTGACGTGCGACCACCTGCGCGCCGCGCGTGTCGTGACGCCGGGCAGCCGGGTGCGCCGGACCGACGCGGGCACCGAACCGGACCTGTTCTGGGCGCTGCGCGGCGGTGGCGGCGGCAACTTCGGCGTCGTCACGTCGTTCACCTTCGCCACCGCGCCCGCGCCGGACGTGACCGCGTTCGTGCTCCGGTTCCCGGCGGGCGCGGCGACCGACGTGCTCGGCGCGTGGCAGGAGTGGATCGCCGGCTCCCCGGACGGCCTGTGGTCGGCGTGCAACGTGGGCGCGGGCGGCCCGCCGCCCGCCGTCGTCATCGGCAGCTGGATCGGACCGGGGCGCGAGCTGGACCGCCACCTCGACCGGTTGGCCGCGAAGGTGGCGATGACCGAGCGGACCGTGCTGCCGATGGACTACGGCACCGCGATGCGGTTCTTCGCCGGCTGCCTGCCCGCGTGCCAACCCGACGACGGCTCGCCGTTCGTGGCCTCGTCCCGGATGCTGCACCGGCCGGTCGACCCGGCCCGGGTGGTCGCGCTGCTGGACGGCCGGCGCACGGGGCGCGCGCAGTTCGACACGTTCGGCGGCGCGATCGGGCGGGTGCGGCCGGACGCGACCGCGTTCCCGCACCGGCGGGCGATCGCCAGCGCGCAGGCGTACGTCGACGTGGTCGGGGTGAGCGAGGCCGAGGCGCGCCGCATCCTGGCCGACCTGCGCGACGGCATCGGCCACGGCACCGGGTACGTCAACTACATCGACCCCGACATGCCGGACTGGGCGACGGCCTACTACGGCGACAACCTGCCCCGGCTGCGCCGGGTCGCGCGTCGCTACGACCCGGACCGCGTGCTGGCGTTCCCGCAGGGGCTCGCCTGACCGGAGCACGTGAGGATCGGTCACCTCGCCGAGCCATCACCGGTTCGTCGTATGCGGGCGGAGGAATTCCGGGTTACCCTGGGAGCGCTCCCAGGAGATCCCCGCCGTCGTGGACCCTTCGGAAGGAGTTCCATGCGAAGCACCGTCCGTGCCTTCGTGCTGGCAGGTCTGATGGCCGCCGGCGCGATCGTCGCCGCCGGACCGGCCGCCCAGGCCGACACCACGATCTGCGACCAGTACGGATCGACCACGATCCAGGGCCGCTACGTGGTGCAGAACAACCGTTGGGGCAGTTCGGCCACCCAGTGCATCAACGTCACCTCGACCGGTTTCCGCATCACCCAGCAGGCGGGCTCGGCCCCGACCAACGGCGCGCCGTTGTCGTACCCCTCGGTGTTCTTCGGCTGCCACTACTCGAACTGCTCGCCGGGCACCACCCTGCCGATGCAGGTCAGCCGGATCCGCAGCGCGTCCTCCTCGATCAGCTACACCTACGTGGGCGGCACGTACAACGCCTCCTACGACATCTGGTTGGACCCGACGCCCAAGACCAACGGCGTCAACCAGATGGAGATCATGATCTGGTTCAACCGCCAGGGCTCGATCCAGCCGATCGGCAGCGCGGTGGGCAACGCCACCGTCGGCGGTCGCACGTGGCAGGTCTGGCGCGGCAGCAACGGCTCGAACAACGTGATCTCCTACGTCGCACCGTCGCCGATCAACTCGTGGTCGTTCAGCGTGCTGGACTTCGTCAACGACGTCCGCAACCGCGGCGCGATCACGACGTCCTGGTACCTGACCAGCATCCAGGCCGGTTTCGAGCCGTGGAACGGCGGCGTGGGCCTGGCGGTCGACAACTTCTCCGCCTCCGTCAGCAGCTGACCGGCTGACCGACGACGGGCCGGTCCGGGTCTCCCCGGGCCGGCCTTCGTCGTTCCCGGGCCCGGCGGGTCGCGCACCGTGATCGGTCGAGCGCTCCCCGTGCGCCGGTTTGCGGTCGGCGAGTTGTAACCGATATAACCGGTTACATGGCACTGAGCTGGAAGTTGGTCGTCGACAGCACGAACGCACCCGCGCTCGCGGACTTCTGGGCCGCCGCCCTGGAGTACGTGGTGGAGGACCCCGGGGCGCTCATCGAGCAGTTGCTGGCCGCCGGGCGCATCGGCGAGGACGCGGTGGTCGAGCACAACGGGCGGAAGTACTTCCGCGGGTACGCGGGCATCCGGCACCCCGACGACCCGTTCGACCCGGTCAGCGGGGTCGGGCGGGGGCGGCGGGTGCTGTTCCAGGACGTGCCCGAGGCCAAGGCGGGCAAGAACCGGCTGCACGTCGACGTCCACAGCGAGCCCGGCGGGCTCGACGCGCTGGTGACCCGGCTGGAGGGGCTGGGCGCCACCCGCGTCCGCGAGCACGACGAGGGCCCGGTCGGGCACTGGTGGGTCATGCGGGACCCGGAGGGCAACGAGTTCTGCGCCGCCTGAGCCGTCCCGCCCGAGCTGTCTGGGACCGCTCCCGGAAAATTGTGTGGTCCGTGTGTGATCCGAGCGGTGATCGGGTACCTGAAGGTCACTTGACTCTAAGGAGTGAACGTGACTGTAGCCGGCATCGTCAGCGCGCTCATCGTGGGCCTGATCATCGGTGCTCTGGGTCGACTCGTCGCGCCCGGTAAGCAGAACATCCCGATCTGGCTCACCATCGTCGTCGGCATCGTCGCCGCGATCATCGGCACCTTCATCGCCAACGCGATCGGCGTCGGCGACACCCGCGGCATCGACTGGATCGAAGTGATCATCCAGGTCGTGCTCGCCGCCGTGGGTGTGAGCCTGGCCGCCGGGTTCTACGGCCGCAGGCGCGTCCACTGACGCGAGCACCGGAACCCCGCCACCGCCGAAGCCTGACCCCCGCTCACGGGCCGGGGGTTAGGCTTCGGCGCATGTCTGGGTGGCGCGGCCGGGTGGTGGGCGCCGCCGTGCCGCCGGTCGCCGGGCTGATCGCCCTCCTCGGCCTCCTGGTGCAGTCGCACGGCCTCGACGCGCCCGCCGAGTGGGCCGCGCTGCTCGCCGTGCTGGTCTCCTCCGCCGCGTTGTGCGCCCGTCGCCGCCACCCCGTGGCGGTCGGTGTGGTGGCGCTGGTCGCGGTTGGCGCCTACGGGGTGCTGCTGCACCAACCCGGCCCGATCATGGTCGTCTTCGTCGTGGCGCTCTACACCGCGGTGGACGAGGGCCACCTCGCCGTCGCCATCGGGCTCGGCGTCGCGTCCGTGCTCGCCTTCGCGTTCGCCGACAGCTACGACAGGGCCGACAACGGGGCGACGTTCCTGCACGCCGGTTGGCTCGTCGCGGTGGTGGTCGGCGTGACGCGCAACCGCCGCGCCTACCTGGCCGAGGCCCGCGCCCACGCCCTCGCCGCCGAGCGGCGGATGGAGGAGGAGGCCCGGCGGCGCGCCACCGAGGAACGCCTGCGCATCGCCCGCGAGCTGCACGACGCGCTGGGCCACCACCTGTCGCTGATCACCGTGCAGGCGTCCGCCGCGCTGCACCGCCCGGACCCGGACCGCTCCGAGCAGGCCCTCGCCGCGATCAAGCAGGCCGGCAAGGAGGCGTTGCACGAGCTGCGCGCCGCGCTCGACGCCCTGCGGCAGGAGGGCGCGGCACCGGGGTTGGACCGCCTCGGCGACCTCGTCACCGACGCCGGTCGGTCCGGGTTGGACATCCGCGTCGACCTCGCCGAGACCGGGCCGCTGCCACCCGAGGTCGGCCGGGCCGCGTTCCGGATCGTCCAGGAGGCCCTGACCAACGTGACCCGGCACGCGGGCGCGACCGCCGTCGTGGTCCGGGTCCGGTCCGCGGACGGGGAGGTGCTGGTGGAGGTCGAGGACGACGGCACGGGCGTGCCGGGCGCGCCCGGCAACGGCATCCTCGGCATGCGGGAACGGGCGCGGGCGCTGGGCGGCTCGCTGACCGCGGGCCCGAACCCCGGCGGTGGCTTCCGGGTGCTCGCCCGCCTGCCGCTGCGCGCGGACCGGGTGCCGGCGTGATCCGCCTGCTGCTGGCCGACGACCAGACCCTCGTGCGCGCCGGCTTCCGGTCCATCCTGGACGGTGAGGACGGCATCGAGGTGGTGGGCGAGGCGGCCGACGGCGCCGCGGCCGTGCGGCTCGCCCGCGACCTGAGCCCGGACGTCGCCCTCGTGGACATCCGGATGCCCGGCTCGGACGGCCTGGTCGCCACCCGGGAGATCACCGCGGGCACCGGCGTCCGGGTGATCATCCTGACCACGTTCGACCTGGACGAGTACGTCTACGGCGCGCTGCGGGCCGGCGCGAGCGGCTTCCTGGTCAAGGACACCGAGCCGGCCGAGCTGATCCACGCGGTGCGGGTGGTGGCGCGCGGTGACGCGCTCCTCGCGCCGTCCGTCACCCGACGCCTGATCGCCGAGTTCGCCGGCCGGGTCGCGCATCCCGACCCCGGCCCGCGGCTGGCCGTGCTCACCGAGCGCGAGCGCGAGGTGATGGCACTGGTCGCCGCCGGTCTGTCCAACGACGAGATCGCGGCCCGGCTGGTGCTGAGCCCGGCCACGGCGAAGACCCACGTCAGCCGCGTCATGACCAAGACGGGGGTGCGCGACCGGGCCCAGCTGGTGGTCCTGGCCTACGAGTCGGGCCTCGCCGTGCCGGGCTGGCTCACCCGGTCCTGACGCGGTGTCAGGCCCGCACGCGACGCGAGCGCGCCAGCGCGAGCCCGCCGAGCACCAGCGCGGCCGCGCCCACGACCAGGGCCACGTACGCGCCGCCGCGCCCGTTGCCCGTCCCGATCCCACCGTCCGAAGTGGTCACGACGACCACGCCGAGGACGACCCCGACCACGCCCGCGACCAGCGCCGCGGCGGCGCCGAGTCCGCCGGAGGCGACCCCGACCCGGCTCCCGGGACGGGCCAGGGCCACCCCGCCGACCACCACGCCGAGCAGGCCGACCACCCCGCCCGCCGACGCGGCGATCCGGCCGGGGGTGATCGTGTAGGCACTGGCGGCGGCAAGCACTTCAACGGTGTGCATCCCGGATTCCCTTCGCTCTTCCGACAAGGTGCGGGCAGCGTAGGAACGGGGACGGCCGCGAGTCGTCCCTCCGGGGTTGTCGACCGGCCTACACCCCGGGTTGCACGCCCTCGTCCCGGCGTACCACCGCGGTGGTGGGCGCCCACCGCTCGCTGAACCCGCGGACCGCCTCGACCACCCGGGGGTCGGTGGCCACGTGGAACGGGCGCACCGGCCGGGCGTCCGGCCCGAGGACCACGCCCGTCCGGCCGTCCAGCGACGGGTCGGTGGCCGCGGCGATCGACGACCTCGCCGCCGCGGCGGCCGATCCGGAGGTGGCGCGGTCGAACGTGCGGCGCACCAGCGGCCAGAGCAGGCGCAGGCCGGGGGTGACGATGCGCGGGTCGCGCATGGTCCCGTCGGTCATGTCCGTCGCCGCGCCGCCGGGGTCCGCGGCGAACACCGAGATGCCCGTGCCGTCCAACCGCCGGGCCAGGTCGAGCGCGTAGGCGAGGTGGAGGAGCTTGGCCCGGCCGTACCAGTGGAAGCCGTAGTAGCCGCCGGTCGGCTCGACGGCGCCGAACGAGCGCTTGGCCACCCGGATCGCGCCCGACGTCACGGCGACGACGCGGCTCGGCGCGCCCGCCTCCAGCGAGGGCAGCAGCAGTTCGGTGAGCAGGTACGGCGACAGGTGGTTGACCGCGAAGCTCGCCTCGACCCCGTCGACGTTGTCCCGCCGCTCGGGGAACATCGCCCCGACGTTGTTGACCAGCACCGCGAGCGGCCCGTCCGCCGCGATCCGGTCGGCCAGGGCGCGCACCTCCCCGAGGGAGGACAGGTCGGCCGCCAGGAAGCGGGCGGGGCGCTCCGGCGCCGCCGCGGTGATCCGCTCCACCGCCGCCGCGCCGCGATCGGGGTTGCGCCCGACCACCGTGACGCGGAAGCCGGCCTCGGCCAACCCCACCGCCGTCTCCAGCCCGATACCGCCCGTCCCCGCCGTGACCACCGCTGAACGCACCACCGCACACCGCCCGTCAATGAACCGGATACCTATCCACTTGCTGCCACCGTAGCAGAAGCGGATAGGTATCCGGTTTCTCGTCTCACGCGGTGGGCCGCAGACCCCCGAACAGCACGTCCAGGTACAGCTCGACCCGGCGCGGGTCCTCGCCGCCGGTGCGCAGCGCGTGCTGCACGCCGCACACCAGGTGCCGGATGTCGTCGGCGCGCACGTCGGGCCGGACGACCCCCGCCGCCACGGCCCGGTCGAGCAGCCGCGCGACCGCCCGGTCCAGGTCCGCCTTCAGCGCGGCCGTCGGCTCCCCGCCCCGGTCGGCCGACTCCAGCACCGCCGCCAGGCCGGGGTCCACGGCGATCATCCCGAGCGTGTGCCGCAGCAGGAGGCGCACGCCGTCGGCCGGGTCGTCCCGCGCGGCCGCGGCCCGTGCCTGCTCCACCAGGAGCGCGAAGCGCTCGGCGACGAGGGCTTCGAGCAGCGCGTGCCGGGTCGGGAAGTGGCGGTAGACCGTGCCGACGCCCACCCCGGCGAGCTTGGCGATGGCGTTGAGCTGGAGCGAGTCGTCACCGGCCGCCAACCGGGCGCGGGCCACCTCCAGCACCCGCTCGCGGTTGCGGGCGGCGTCGGCCCGCAACGGCGCCCCCGGTCCCTCCTGCCGCGGTCCCCGCTCCTGAAGCCCTTCCTGCGCCACGGCGCCAGCATAGGCCGGGGGTCCGAACCCGTCCGGCGCGTCCGGGCACCCACCCGGGTTCGCCCGACGCCTGCCGGGTACCTCGTCGCCGTGGACGACTTCCTGGGCATCTACCTGAGGGACCAGCTCGCGATGGGCGTGGCGTGGCGCGAGCTGGCCCGCCGCGCGAGCCGCAACAACCGCGGCACCGACCTCGGGGAGGTGCTGGCCGGGGTCGCGACGGCGATCGCCGAGGACGTCGAGGCGTTCCGCGACGTGATGCGCCGCCTCGGCGTGCGCACCGACCCGGTCAAGACCGGCCTCGCGCTCGTCGGCGAGCGCGTCGGCAGGCTCAAGCCCAACGGCAGGCTGCTGTCGTACTCGCCGCTGAGCCGGTTCGAGGAGCTGGAATTCCTCGCGATGGGCATCGACGGCAAGAAGCAGCTCTGGGCGACGCTGCGCGACCTCGCGGGCCTCGCGGCGCGCCTGCCCGACGTCGACTTCGACCACCTGATCGAGCGAGCCGCGCGGCAACGGGCCGACCTGGAGCCGTTCCGGGCCCGCGCCGGGCTCGTCGCCTTCACCGATCGCGACCCGCGGTGAGCACGCCGGCGCGGCGCGCGGTTCACCACCGCGACGCCGGGTACTCGGGCCGCATGAACCTGCGCCGGACGTTGCACGCCGCCGAGTCCCTCGACGCCCTCGACGGCCCTTCGGGGGCGGTGGCACGGGCGGTGCGGCGGGTCGTCGGCCGGGGCGAGGTCGACCGGCTGCTGCGCGGGGAGTGGCTCGGCCACCCCGTGCACCCGCTCGTGGTGACGCTGCCGATCGGGGCCTGGGTGTGCTCCGCCGTGCTCGACCTGGGCGGGCGGCACGCCGCCGCGCGGCAGCTGGTGAAGGTCGGCCTGGCCGCGACGCCGCCGACCGTGCTGCTCGGCCTGGCCGACTTCGCCCACCTGGACGTCCGCCAGCGGCGGGTGGGGCTGCTGCACGCCGCCGGGAACGTCCTGGCCGCCGGCTGCTTCCTCGCCTCGACCCGGTGCCGCGGCGTGTGGTCCACCCGCGCCTGGCTGCTGGCGGGGCTCACGGCGCTCAGCGCGGGCGGCGCGCTGGGCGGCCACCTGTCCTACGCGCAGGCCGCCGGCGTGCACCGGTGGCAGGAGGAGGACGCGCGCTGAGCGCCGGTCACGCGCCGCCCGGCGGGTGCACCTCGATGATGTTCCGCGCGTCCAGCACGCACATCGTGCAGTCGGGCAGCAGGACCGGGACCCACGCGTGCGACGTCTGCGGGTCGACCACGTGGTCCCCGACGACGACACCGCGCAGGAACGCGGTCGGGTCGAGCACGTCCGGGTTCAGGTAGGTGACGATGGCGCCGCGATCCGGGTTGGGCGTGATGTCCATGGCGGGTCCCAGTGGGTTCGAAGCGCTCGTCGACCGACGTGCTGGCCGACCGCGCGCTGCGTGTCGCCGACTGTTTGACGTACGGGTCGAGTACCCCTGCCGCGGCGGTGGAACCACCTGGTGAAGCCCCGGTTTGCCATCACTCGTGCGTGGTATTCCCGGTGACCCCTCCGGGTGGTTCGCGGACCGCCGGGCGGGACTCGTCGGTCAAGCAGCGTGCCGACACCGTGCGCGGTCGCCTCCGTGCGGGAGCCGTCGGCCCGCCCGTGGCGACGGCGCGCCGCGCGCGGTCACCACCCGAACGATGGGGAAACCATGATCAACGCTGATCTCCCGGTCCCGTCCGACGCCGACGTGCCGACCCTGGGCGTCGAGGAGGAGTTCCTGGTCGTCGACCCGACCGGCGGCGCGCCCGTCCCGGTCGCCCGCGAGGTCGTCGACCTGGCCACGCGGCTGGGCGGCGACCTCCAGCCCGAGCTGACCCGCGTGCAGGTGGAGAGCAACACGCCCGTCTGCCGCACCGTGCGCGAGGCGCGCGGGCACCTGCTGGCCGCGCGGTCGGTGGCCGGGGCGGCGGCCCTCCAGGCGGGGGCGCGGCTGCTCGCCGTGGGCGTCCCGCTGACCGGCCCGACCGGTCAGCCGATCAACGACACCGACCGCTACCGGCGCATCGGCGAGGACTACGGCCTGCTCGCCGCCGAGCACGGGGTGTGCGGCTGCCACGTGCACGTCGCCGTGCCCGACCGGGAGACCGCCGTGCAGGTGTGCAACCACCTGCGGCCGTGGCTGCCCGTCCTGCTCGCCCTCACCGCCAACTCGCCCGTCCACCAGGGCGTCGACACCGGCTACGCCAGCTGGCGCTCGGTGCTGACCGGGCGGTGGCCGTGCTCGGGCGCGCCGCCCTACTTCACGTCCGCGGAGCACTACGACGCCGTGGTCGACATGATGGTCGACACCGGGGCGCTGCTCGACCGGGCGATGGTCTACTGGGACGTGCGGCCCTCGGAGCACCTGCCGACCGTCGAGGTGCGGGTCAGCGACGTGCCGGCCACGGTGGACGAGTCGGTGCTGCTCGCCGCCCTGGTCCGCGGCCTGGTGATGACCGCCCTCGGGGCGATCCGCCGGGGCGGGCGGGCCCTGCCGGTCACCGACGAGGCGCTGCGCGCGGCCTACTGGCGGGCCGCCCACGACGGCATCACCGGCGACGGCGTCGACCTGTTCACCGGCCGCCGCGTCCCCGCCGTCGAGCTGCTGCGCCGGCTCGTGCGCCACGTGCGGCCGGCGCTGCGCCGGACCGGGGAGCTGCGCGCGGTCAACGCGCTGCTCACCAAGGTGCTCCAGCACGGCAACGGCGCGGTCCGCCAGCGGCAGGCGTTCCAGCTGCGGGGGCGGATCGAGGACGTGGTGGCGCTGCTCACCCGCGACACGGGCCAGGACTGGGTCCCGGAAACCGCCGCGTGACCGCCCGGACCGGGTGTGAGGACCCGGCGGAGTGGGCACGATAAGCAGGTGACGGCCGGGCGAGCCGGTGGAGGCGGGCTCCGGAGGAGGCGAGGTGGCGATGGGCGGCGGGCAGCGGGCCTCGTCGGACGAGCACGTCACCGGACGGCTGGTCAGGCGGTTGCACGACGTCACCGGCGCGGTCCGGGGACTGTCCGAGATGGTGGACGCGGAGGAGGACCTGGAAGTCATCCTCGACCGGATCTGCCGGCAGGCGGCCGACGCGATCCCGGGCGCTGACCTGGTGAGCGTGACCCTGCTGTCCGACGACGGCCCCGTGACCGGTGCCGCGACGCGGCGGGAGGCGCTGGAGATCGACCTGGCCCAGTACCGGGCGGGGGAGGGGCCGTGCCTGCACGCCGCCCGGACCGGCGAGGTCGTGCACGTGGTGCCGGCGGAGCTGCTCGACCGGTGGCCCGCGTTCGGCGCGGAGGTGGCGGGGTTCGGCGTGGCGGGCTACCTGTCCTCACCGCTGTGCGTGGAGGAGGACACGCCCGGTTCGCTCAACCTCTACAGCGAGCGCGACGACGGGTTCCGCGAGCTCGACGCGGCCGTGCTGGAGCTGTACACCACGGCCGTGGAGACCGCGCTGCGCCACGCCCGCGGGCACCTGCGGGCGCGGGAGCAGGTGGCGCAGCTGCGCCAGGCGTTGACCTCCCGGGCGGTCATCGACCAGGCCAAGGGCATCGTCATGGCCGTGCACCGGGTGCCCGCGGACCAGGCGTTCGAGATGCTGGTCGAGCGGTCCCAGCGCGACAACGTCAAGCTGCGCGACTACGCCGAGCGGTTCATCGACGACATCGTGGGCGGCGAGGGCTGACGGTGGCCGGTCGCGCCGGTCAGTCGCGCTGGACGAGCACGATGAGGTTGCCGCAGGTGTCGTCGAAGACCGCCTGCGCCCCGAAGTCCGTCTTCGTCGGTTCCTGGGTGAACCGCACCCCGCGCCCCCGCAACCGCTCGTAGTCCGCCCGCAGGTCCGTGCTGCCCAGCATGGTGAACGGCAGGCCGGCGTCGTGCAGCGTCCTCTTGTAGACCCGGGCCGCCGGCTGGCCGTCGATGAGGATGCCCGCGTTGCCGTCCGGTTCGAGCAGCAGCTCGACGCCGTCGGGCGCGTCGGGCGAGACGACGGTCAGCCACTTGGCACCGTCGACCGGGATGTCGGCCTTCTTCACGAAGCCGAGCACGTCGGTGTAGAAGGCCAGGGCCTTGTCCTGGTCGTCGACCGGGATGCCGGTCACCGGGATGAACATCGTGGACCTCCCTGCTGCGTCCCCCCTGCTGCGCCCCCCGGTCCAGCGTCCCCGATCCGCGTCGACCCCGCGTGCCGTCTGTCACCTGACCGGGTGACGTTCTCCCGGCGCGCGCGTCGCGGGCGGGGCTGTCGTCAGGACGCCCGGCGGGCGGCGCCCGAACGGGCGTAGGCACCCGGGGCGGTGCCGAGCATGCGGCGGAAGTGCCTGGTCAGGTGGGACTGGTCGTAGAAGCCGACGGCCGGGGCGACGCGGGCCGGTGGTTCGCCCGACAGCAGCAGGCGGCGGGCCAGGTCGACGCGGCGGCCCGTCAGGTAGCGGTGCGGCGGCAGGCCGAACTCCCTCGTGAACGCCCTGACCAGCCCTTCCGGGGTGGCGGACAGGAGCGTGGCGGCGTCGGCCAGGGTCAGGCCGTCGGTCACGTGGGCGTCCAGCAGCTCGCGCAGCGCCCGCGCCGGGCCGGAGCCCGCGGCCGCCGGTGCCGGCGCCCGGGTGAGGTGGGCGCGCAACCGGTCGCCGATCAGGGCCAGCCGCGACTCGGCCTCCCACTCGTCCCCGCCCCGCAGCACGCCGTGCAGCTGGTGCACGCGCAGCCGCAGGGCCGGGTCGGCGAACGCCGGGCGGTCGACCGCCGCGCCGACCAGCTCCGGCCCCAGCACCGACGTGTCGAGGTACAGCACGCGCTTGCGGAACCCCTCCGGGGTCGCGTTGCGGCCGTCGTGCGGCACGTGCGGCGGCAGCAGGGTGACCGACGCGGGCGGCGCGCCGTGCTCGCGGTGGTCCAGCCCGTAGGTCACCGTGCCGGTGTCGACGAGCAGCAGCGTCCAGGCGTCGTGCGTGTGCGCCGGGTAGGCGTGGTCGGTGAAGCGCGCGTGCAGCACCTCCTCGATGCCCGGCACGGCGGGCCGCCACGCGGAGATGTCGGTGCCCACGTCGAGGGTGCCCACGTCAAGAACGTACAAGACGGCGCCGACACCGGTGGGCGACGGTGTCCGGGTGGAACGATTCGAGACGAAGTTCGCCGTGCTGCTCCGCGACGACCTGGCGCCGTGGCAGGCGCTCAACGTGACGGCCTTCCTGGCGAGCGGCCTCACCGCGGCCGTCCCCGAGGCGGTCGGCGAACCGTACGAGGACGCCGACGGCACCCGCTACCTGGCGATGCTCGGCCAACCGGTGCTCGTGCTGGCCGGGGGCAAGGAAGTCCTGACCACCGCGCACGCCCGGGCGGTGACCCGGGGCGTGGCGCTCGCGGTGTTCACCTCGGACCTGTTCGCGACCGGCGACGACGTGGCCAACCGCGCCGCGGTGCGCGCGGTGCCGGGGGACGCCCTCGACCTGGTGGGCATCGGCGTGCACGGTCCGCGCAACGCGGTCGACAAGGTGCTCAAGGGTGCCCGGATGCACCCCTAGAGGCCGGCGGGCCGCGGCGTCGTCGTTGACGACCGCGGCCCACCGGGGTCCCGCGCGAACTTCAGCCGGTTGACGCCGACGAACTCGGCCGGCCGGCCGCCGGTGAAGGTGACGTGCACGTCGTGCGTGCCGGTCATGTTCGTCGGCACCGCCCGCCACGACTGCCGGCCGCCGGTGTTGCCGATGGCGAAGCCGCCGACCGGCGTGGCGGTCGGGCTGTCCAGCCGCACCTCCACGAGCCAGCCGGCCCGCCCGCACCCGACGCCACCCGCGCGGTGAACCGCGTCGCCGCGGTGGAGCCGAAGCGGACACCGGGGAAGCGCAACCGGTCGCCGTTCTCCAACCCGCCGACGTCCTGGCCGCCACCGCTGTCCGATGTGGACTCGATCGTGCCACCGGACCGGGACGCGGCCTGCTCGGCCTGGATCTCGCCGTAGGCGCTCCACCCGCTGCCGCCGGAACCGGTGGTGGTCGTGGTCGGCGAAGAGAGTCGTGAGAGCGCTCTCGCGAGGCTGAAGACAGCGCTCCCACGACGGTTGGCGCACTACGCCCAACTGCCTAGCCCGTCAGGTCCGGCCCGTCCACCAGCACGGTTCCGCCGTCCACGCGCACCCGCGCACCCCGCCACCGCGAGCGCAGCCGGCGGTCGTGGCTCGCCAGCACGATCGCGCCCGGACCCGGGCCCAGGGCGTCCTCCAGCTCGTCGCACAACGCGGGGGAGAGGTGGTTGGTCGGCTCGTCGAGCAGCAGCAGCTCCGGCGGGTCCGCCACGACCAGCGCCAGGGCGAGCCGCCGCCGCTGCCCGACCGACAGCGCGCCGACCGGCTTGCCCAGGTCCCACCGGTGCAGCAACCCCAGCGACGGCAGCGGAACGGCGTCCGCCCGTGCCGGGCCCAGCGCCGACGCGTAGACCTCCCGCGCGGTGCGCTCGGGACGGTCGAAGCGCGTGTCCTGACCCAGCAGTCCCACCCGCAGCCCGGGTGGGCGCCGCACCCCGTCGGCTCCGAGCCGTCCCGCCAGCACGAGCAGCAGCGTGGACTTCCCGGCCCCGTTCGGCCCGGTGACGAGCAGCCGCGCCGCGGCGGGCACGTCCAGCCGGTCGACCGCGAGCCGACCGGGCACCCGAACGTCCCGAAGGGACACCACGATGTCGTCGGGAGCCTGGTCCGCCAACGCATCCGGCCGGAAGCGCAGCGGCACGGGCGGTGCGGGCAGCTGCCGGCGTTCCAGCTCCTCCAGCCGGCGCGCGGTGCTCCGCACGCGGCGGGCGACCTGGTTCTGCGCCCGGCCGGCCCGGTGCCCGTAGCCCATCTTCTCGTTGTCGCGCTTCTCGCGCAGGGGTGCGCCCCGGTGCGCCACCACGCCCAGAACCTCGCGCAGCGCCGCCAGCTCCTCCTGCTCCTCGGCGTGGCGCTCCCGCCACCGCCGCCGCTGAGCGTGCTTCTCCGCCAGGTACGCGCTGTAGTTGCCGCCGTGGCGCACCGGGCCGTCCGGCGCGGGGTCGAGGTCGACCACGTCCGTGCACACCGCGTCGAGGAACGCCCGGTCGTGGCTCGCCACCACCACGGTCCCCGGGAGGCCGCGCAACTGCTCCTCCAGGAAGGCCGCGGCGTCGTCGTCCAGGTGGTTGGTCGGCTCGTCCAGCAGCAGCGCGGACGGCCGGCGCACCACCAGCGCCGCCAGCGCGAGCCGCGTGCGCTGCCCGCCGGACAGGGACGCCAGGGCGCGGTCGCGGGCCAGGTCGCCCAGGCCCAGCCCGGCCAGGACGATCCCCGCGCGCCGGTCGGCGTCCCAGGCGTCGTGCCGCTGCGCCCGTTCCAGGCGCTCGGCGTACGCGGCGAGGAGGTGGGCGTCCTGCGGCGAGGACGTCAGCAGGCCGGCGAGCCGGTCCAGCTCGGCGAGGTCCTCGCGCGCGCCGGCCAGCGCGTCGTCCAGCACGTCCGCCACCGCGGCCCCCGGCGCGAACGGCATCTCCTGGTGCAGGTAGCCCAGGTCCGGCGGGCGCGTGACGTGCCCGCCGTCGGGCACGTCCACGCCCGCCAGCAACCGCAGCAACGTGGACTTGCCCGTGCCGTTCTCGCCGATCAGGCCGATCCGCCGGCCGGGCGCCGCGGTGAGCGACACCCCGTCGAGCACCCGCCGACCACCCAGGACGCGCACGAGGTCGTGCGCGAGCAGAGCTGCTTCCACCACGGTCGTCGTCCCCGCTCAGCCGGCCGCGGTGGGCTCGGGCGCCTCCACCAACCGGCCGTTGTCGAGCCGCAGCCTGCGGTCGACGCCGATCTCGGCCAGGAACCGCTCGTCGTGGCTGACCACCACGAACGCGCCCTGGTAGGCGTTGAGCGCGCGTTCCAGCTGCTCGGTGCCGACCAGGTCGAGGTTGTTGGTCGGCTCGTCCAGCAGCAGCAGTTGCGGTGCCGGTTCGGCGAACAGGACGCAGGCCAGCGTGGCGCGCAGCCGTTCGCCGCCGGACAGCGCGCCGACCGGCAGGTGCGCCCGGGAGCCGCGGAACAGGAAGCGGGCGAGCAGGTTCATCCGCTCCGCGGGCGGCATCGCCGGCGCGAACGCCGCCAGGTTCTCGGCGACCGTGCGGCCGTCGTCCAGCAGGTCGAGCCGCTGGGACAGGTGGGCGATCCGCCCGTCGGCCCGCTTCACCACGCCGGCCCGGGGCGCCAGGTCGCCGTGCACGATCCGCAGCAGCGTGGACTTGCCGACGCCGTTGGGCCCGGTGAGCGCGATCCGCTCGGGCCCGCGGATCACCAGGTCCGCGCCCTCGCCCGCGAACAGCTCTCGCCCGTCGTAACCGGCGCGGAGGCGTTCGCCGAGGAACAGCGTGCGCCCGGCGGGCACGGCCGTGCGCGGCAGCTCCAGGACGATCTTCTGCTCGTCGCGCAACGCCCGCTCGGCCTCGTCCAGCCTGGCCTTTGCCGCGCCGACGCGTGCCGCGTGCGTCCCGCTCGCCCTGCCCGCGGACTCCTGCGCGTTGCGCTTCATCGTCCCGGCGAAGATCCGGGGCAGGCCGGCGTTGCCGAGGTTGCGCGCCGCGGTGCCCGCGCGGCGCTGCGCCCGTTCCCGCGCCTGCTGCATCTCCCGCTTCTCGCGCTTGAGCTCCTGCTCGACGGTGCGGACGTTCTTCTCGGCGACCTCCTGCGCCGCCGCGACCGCCCGCCGGTACTCGGTGAAGTTGCCGCCGTGGTAGCGCACCTCGCCGGCGTCGACCTCGGCGATGCGGTCCACGCGGTCCAGCAGGGCCCGGTCGTGGCTGACCACCAGCAGGCAGCCGGACCAGTCGTCGAGCACCTCGTGCAGCCGGTGGCGGGCGTCCAGGTCGAGGTTGTTGGTCGGCTCGTCCAGCAGCAGCACGTCCGGCCGCCGCAGCAGCTGGGCGGCGAGGCCGAGCGACACCACCTGGCCGCCGCTGAGCGTGCCCAGGCGGCGGTCGAGCGCGAGGTGGCCCAGGCCGAGCCGGTCGAGCTGGGCGCGGGTGCGCTCCTCGACGTCCCAGTCGTTGCCGATGGTGGTGAAGTGCTCCTCGGCGACGTCACCGGACTCGACGGCCTCCAGCGCGCGCAGCACCGGGGCGATGCCGAGCACCTCGGCGACCGTCGGCTCACCGGTGAGGGGCAGGTCCTGGGGCAGGTAGCCGAGGACGCCGTCGACCGCGACGTTGCCCGCGGTCGGGCGCAGCTCGCCGGCGATCAGCTTGAGGAGCGTGCTCTTGCCCGCGCCGTTGGGCGCGACGAGCCCGGTGCGGCCCGGGGGGACGGTGAAGGACAGGTCGGTGAAGACGGGGGTGTCGTCGGGCCAGGAGAAGGACAGGGCGGACACGACGACGCAGTGGTCGGACATGGCGAAGGGACCTCGGGTGCGGGGTGGGCAGCGCGGTGCCCGGTGGGAAGGGGACGACTCAGCGGGCCGCGGCGGCAACGCCTGCGGCCTCGCACATCCGGGTCTCACCCGGAGATGTCGTCTTCACCTGCCACGTCGAGATCTCCTCGCGAACGGTTCTCTCCGGCCCGACCATACCACCCGTCCCGGGAGGGAGCCGGTGGCGGCGGGGCACTTCGCGTGGTGCGCGAGAGGGGTCGGGCGCGCCGGCGCCGGCCCACGTCGACCGGTCGGCCGCGTGGTGCCGGCCCGGCGGCGCGTGGTCACACCCGATCGGCCCGGTCGCCGTCGGTCAGTTGGCGGCGGCCCGCACGGCGGTCAGGGCGTCGTCCAGGGTGTCGTGCAGCGGCAGGAGCTTGTCCATCGCCGTGACCTGCAGGGAACGCCGGACGGAACGGCTGGCCACCACGTGCACCGGTCTCTGCCGCAGCGAGGCGTTGTGCGTCCGGATGTGGCCCAGCGCCGCGATGCCGGAGGAGGCGAAGAAGGACACCTCCGACAGGTCGAGCACGAGGGCGTCCGCACCGTCGTCGAGCAGGTCGACGCAGTGTTCCCGCAGGTCATCGCTGTTTGCCATGTCAACGTCCCCGACGATGCGGACGATCACCGCGTCCTCGGCGACGGTGGTGGTCGGTGCGGGGCTTGGCGAGTCGGCTTCCATCACGACACCCATTCTGTCCGTTGCCGGCCGGCTTGGCATAGAGGTTCGCGACACGAGATCAACTGTGCACTGCGGGTGAGCAGGTCACCCACACGTGTCCAACCGAAGTGTGACAGGCGTGAGGCCGTCCCGGGCGGGAAGCCGACCGTGCATGACGACGAACACCCAGGCGCGACCGATGCGCGTCCCGGTGGCCCCGGACGGGCGGCTCGGTCCCCCCGAGGCGCACCCCGGGCTCAGCGACGCGGCCTACGTGCGGCGGCGCGACGCCATCGTGGCGCTGGCCGAGGGCCACGAGGTGGGCGACCCGTCGCCGCCGGTGGCCTACACCGAGCAGGAGCACGCCACGTGGCGGCGCGTGCACGCGGCGCTGTGCGCGGTGCAGGACGGCCGGGTCTGCCGGGCGGTGCTGGAGCTGCGCGACGCCGCGCCCGTCCCCGACGACCACGTGCCGCAGCACGCCGAGGTCGGGGACCGGCTGCACGAGCTGACCGGGTTCCGCTTCACCCTCGCGCCGGGCCTGGTGCCGGACAAGCGGTTCCTCGGCGCGCTGGCGCGGGGCTACTTCCACGCCGTGCAGTACGTCCGCCACCCCGCCGTGCCGCTCTACACGCCCGAACCCGACGTGCTGCACGACGTGTTCGGCCACGGCACGCACCTGTCCTCACCGCGGTTCGCCGACCTGTACCGGGCGTTCGGCGCGGCCGCGTGCCGAGTGGACGGTGAGCCCGCGCTCACCCTCCTCAGCCACGTCTACTGGTTCAGCCTGGAGTACGGCGTCGCCCGGGAGGGCCGCGAGGTCAAGGCGTACGGGGCGGCGCTGCTGTCGTCGTACGGCGAACTGCGGCAGCTGCACCGCGCCGAGATCCGCCCGTGGGACGTCGCCGCCATCGCGCGGACCTCCTACCAGGCGGCGGGCTACCAACCGGTCCTGTACGCGACGCGGTCGCTCGACCACCTCGCCGAGGTCCTGCACGACTTCCTGGACGACTTCGACGAGGACACCGCCCACCGCCTCGGCGACGCGGCGTGACGTGACGTGACGCGACGTGACGGGGGATCGGCCGGGGGCAGGGCCCGGCCGTCCGGCGGACCTGACCCTCACGGGGGATTTCGCATGCCGCCCCGATGATGTTGTCCGTGGTGAGCGGGCCGGGCGGTATGGTGCGCATCGCGGTACAGGTTGACGGACCGAGGATGCGGGTACCTTCGCGCTGTCCGACGTCTCCGGCTGGAGGACATGAGGCGCGCGAAATGCTCGACCGGGAAGAGAGCGGTCCGAGACCGCTGGCACTGGACCTCACCGAGGAGGTCCCACCCTTGGTTCAGGTCAGGCGGTGGATGGGCAGCGCCCTGACGGACCTGACCGAGGACGAGCTGGGCGACTGCCTGCTCGTGGTGACCGAGTTGGTCGCCAACGCCTACGACCACGGCGAGGCGCCGCGGCGGCTGCGCGTGTACCGCTCGGCCCACCCGAGCACCGTGCGCGTCGAAGTCGACGACGCGGCACCCGGCGAGGTCGTCGTCGGCCGGTCGCGGCTGAGCACCGACCGCGGGCGCGGCATGCTGCTCGTACAGAACTGCGGCTCGCGGTGGGGCGTCGAGCGCCACGAGGACGGCAAGACCGTCTGGGCCGAGATCGACTGCAAGTCGCCCGGCGACCTGGGCTGACGGCCCCTCAGGGCGCCAGCACGGCGGCCACCGCGTCCTCGACCGTCGGCCGCACCGCCACCTCCCGGTCCAGCTCAGTGATCCGCATCGGCATCAGCACGGCTCGGTGACCGGCCGCGACGGCGAAGGCCGTGCCGCGGGCCTGCGCGCGGTCGATCGCCTCCACCAGCACCCGGAGCCCGGTGGAGCCGATGAAGCGCACCCCGGACAGGTCCACGACCAGCCGGCGCGGGCCTCGGTCGAGTTCGTCGAGCAGGCCGCTGCGCATCGGCCACGCGGTCGTGGAGTCGACCTCGCCCGTCACCGCGACGACCGGCACGCCCCGCCGCTCGGTGGTCCGGACCGTCACCAGGTCGTCCGTGCTGTTCGTCTGGAGCATGGGATGCCTCTCGTCGACCACGAGAACCGGCAACCGAGCTGCTGCTCAACCCGTATCGTCGCTCTGCGGCGGAACCCGGTGGAAGACTCACCGGGCACCACCGTACGTGCCCGGTGGCACCCGGCACAATCAACCGGATGCGCGGGTCGCCCCGCCGGGCGCTCGCGCCGCGCACTGTTCACCTGTTCGTGGCGCGTCGGCCACGTCCCCGGGCCGTCCACTGTGGACAATGAGGTGGATCACCCGGCCAGGCGCACGAAGGCGTGCACGGTGGTGCCGTGCGGGGTGGTGTGCGTGCGGACGAGGTCGGCCAGCGAGTTGACCACCAGCAGCCCGCGCCCGCCCGGCCGGTCCGGCCGCACGGGGCGGCGGCCCGCCAGCGGGTCGGTCAGCCGACCGGTGTCCTCGACGGTGCAGACCAGGTGGTCCGCGTCGCGCCACACGGTCAGCCGGCAGCCGCCGTCGGTGTGCCGGAGGCTGTTGGTCACCAGCTCCGTGGTGATCAGCGCGACGGTGGCGACCTGCTCGGCGGTCAGTCCGTGGCGCTGCGCCTCGGCGGTGGCCGCCCGGCGCGCCGCGCGGATGCCGGTGGTCGCGTCGATCGGCAGCACGAAGGCGCCGGAGGACGGCGTGATGGCGCTGTTGTGCCGGTCGACCACGGCGGCGGGGGCGTAGTGGTCGCTGTCGCAGCGCCCGGTCGCCTCCCACACCACGGGGTGCGTGGCCAGGGCGTCGGCCAGCACGTGGTCGGCCAGGGCGGCGGTGTCGTAGGGGCACGCGATGGTCAGGTCGCGCCCGGCGAAGGCCAGGTTGATCAGCGCCTCGTGCTGGGCGCACGCCGGGTACTCGGTGTCCGTGCGGCCGGCCCAGATCGGTTCACCGATGATGCGCACGTGCGTGCCCGGGTGGGCGTCGGCGAAGCGGCGCAGCACCGCCGGGATGATCCGGCCCGGGTTGCGGCCCTCGACCTCCATGTCCAGCAGCAGCACGTCGTCGGCGTGCGCGCCCAGGCCCTCGCGCAGCAGCCGCAGCCGTTCGCCCGGGACCGCCGCGGCCGCCGGCTGGCCCTGCGCCAGCCCTTCGAGGACGAACGGCACCAGCAGGCGCAGGTACTCCTCGTCGGAGCCGTAGAACACGGCCGGGTGAACGAAGGAACCCAGTGGCGGGACGTCGGTGAGGGTCACGCGGCACTCTCCACGCTGATGTCGGGCAGGCCGAGCAGCTCGACCAGCGTGGCCGCGCCGGACCACGAGGTGCGCAGCACGACGGCCGCGCCCAGTTCTGCGGCGTGCGCGGACAGCCGGATCAGGGCGCGGTGGTCGAGGAACTCCACCGCGCGGGCGTCGACCACCCACCGCCCGTCGCGCGGGCGCGGGTCCGACCGCTCCAGCGCGAGGGCGAACAGGTCCTCGTTGGCGGGGTCCAGCTCCCCGCCGAGGGCGGTGACGTGGTCGGCCGCCGCGTGCAGCCGGAAGCCCGGCGACGCGTCGTTGGCGCCGGGGTGCATGCAGGCGACCTGCGGGAACGCCTCCTCGTCCACCTCGGTGGCGGAGTAGGCGCACAGGGCGGAGAACGGCCGCTCGACCATGTAGCGGTCGATCAGGTGCTCGTACCGGGCGAACGCGTCGAGCTGCTCCGGCGTGCGCACGAGCGGCGTGCAGTCGGCGGCCACGCGCAGGCCGGCGAACCCGGCCGCCAGCGCCGCCCCGGTGGCGTCGGCGTAGGCGCGGACCTGGGCGGCCGGCTCGACGGCGGTGCCGACCGGGTAGGTGTCGTCCAGCGACACGACGCGGGCCGCGCCGGTGCGCAGCCCCGCGTCGAGCGCGTCGCCACCGCGCAGGTCGGCGGCCAGGTCGGCGGTGGCGCCGGTGGCGACGTACCAGACCTGGAGGCCGCGGCGCAGGCCGTCGACCAGGAACTCCCGGGCGCTGTGGTGGAACTCGTGACGTGCGGTGTACCGCCAGCACACGTGGTCGTGGAGGCCCAGGCCCCCCACCCGGTCCACGAAGCCCGATTCGCGCATCTCGGCCACCTTCACTGGCTCGGTCGGCGACCCGCCGCCGAGACCCCGGCGGTGGCGGCGCGTCCCCGCTGCTGGTGGACCGGCTGGGCGCGCGGCGCGAACGTCCGGATCGCCTGCCACCACGCACCCCTCGGCGGTCCTGGCCCCGCGCGGTCGCGGAGGTCGATCGGGGTGCTGCGCTGTTGAACACCCTCGACCTGTGACGGTAGCGCACCGGGCCGTCCGGGCGAGCCGTGACCGCGCGCCGGTGGTCGACCCGGCGCCGCACCGGGGGTGGACCAGGCCACACCGGTGCGGCGCCGGGTCGGTCGGTCGGGGGACCGGGGGCGGTCGGTCGCAGACCGCCCCCGGCCCGTACCGCCGGGGTGTCCGCGGTCGCCGTGACGGCGTTATGCGTTGCGGACCAGCCTCCAGCGGTTGTCGGCGGAGCCGTTGTCGGAGTCCTGGACCGCCTGCGCGCCCTGGGCGGTGGAGCCGTTGAGGATGCCGAGCAGCTTGCCGCTGTTGGCGTTGCGGATCTTGTAGGTCCCGTCGCCGTTGTCGATCAGCCTCCAGCGGTGGTCGGCGGTGCCGTTGTCGCTCCACTGCAGGACGCGCGCGTTGTCGGCGGTCGACATGTTCTCGACGCCGAGCACCTTGCCGCTGTTGAGGTTGCGCAGCCGCACGTCGGCCCCGTCGGTGATCATCTCCCAGTTGTGGTCGGCGGTGCCGGTGTCGCCCCACTGCAGGGCCAGGCCGCCGTCGGCCGTCGACATGTCCCGGATGCCCAGCACCAGGCCGCTGGCCGCGTTGACCAGGCGGTAGCTGCCGCCCCCGGTGCCGCCGCCCGTGGTGTTCCAGTAGACCGTGTAGTTGTAGCCGTGGGCGTCGTGGAACGGCCCCAGGTTGACCGTCGCCCCGTTGGCCTTCGCCGTGAACGCGAGCGCCGAGGTGCTGGTGCGGGTGATGGAGGAGACGTCGAGCGTCGGCAGCGAGGACAGCGCCGTGCTGCCGTAGTTGCCCGCCAGGACGGCCGGGCCGTACGTGATCGCGGCGACGGACGGGTTGTCGTTGGACGGCTGCACGACCACCCGCATGGGCAGGCGCAGCGTCACCACGTCACCCGAGGCCCACGTCCGGGTCAGCGAGGCGTAGGTGCCCGGGGTGGTGGCGATGCCCTGCGCGACGCCGTTCACGCTCACCGTCGCGCCGGTGGCCCAGGCGGGGATGCGCAGGCGCATCGTCCACGACCCGTCCACGCTGCCGGTCACCGTCAGGGTGGTGGTGTCGGACGCCGGGTAGGTGGTGGCCTGGGTGACCGTGATGTTGCGCTCCGACCACGTCAGCACCGACGGGGTGTAGAGGTTCACGGTCAGCGTGGTGCCATTGCGGAAGTAGATCGAGTCGGACAGCTTGGTGTTGGTCTCCAGCGCGGTGCCCTGGCAGCACCAGAACGTGGTGTAGTCGGTGCTCCAGTTGCCGCCGCCCCACGCAGGCCCGGTGTTGCCGCGCCGGTGCCCCGGGTTGAGGCCCGTGAAGTAGCAGATGTGGCCGTGCGGGTCGGCCGGGTTCTGCTGGCCGATCAGGTGGTTGAGCAGGGCGCGCTCGTAGTAGTCGAAGTAGGCCGCGTTGTCGGGGTTGAGCAGCCACAGCTCGCGGGTCAGCTTGAGCATGTTGTAGGTGTTGCACGCCTCGGCCGTGTCGGTGTTGAGGTAGGCGGCGATGGCGTTGGGCGCGCGGAAGTGCTCGGCCTGGCTGTTGCCGCCGATCACGTAGGTGTGCGCGGCCACGGTGAGGTTCCAGGCGTTGGACGCGATGTCGCGGTAGCGGGTCGTGCCGGTGGCCTTGTACTCGCGTGCCGCGCCGACCCACTTCGGCACCTGGGTGTTGGCGTGCAACCCGTTGAGCTGGTCGCGGTTGGCGGCCAGCGGGTCGAACACCGAGGCGTGGTCGAACCGCTGGGCGGCGGTGAGCCAGCGGGCGTCGCCGGTCTGCTGGTAGAGGTCGGTCAGGACGGCGTTCATGCCGCCGAACTCGGTGCCCAGCACCCGCTGCATCTGGCTGTAGGACAACCGGGCCGTGCGCCAGTCCACCCAGCCCGCCAACCGCAGCAGCACGTCCCGCGCCTGCGTGCTGCCGACGTGCCGCCAGACGTCCAGCAGGCCGGCCAGGGTCTTGTGCAGCGAGTAGTACGACACCGCCTTCGGGGTGCCGGCCTCCAGCGCGTCGAAGTCCGACTCGGGGAAACCGGACAGGTAACCGGTGGTGAAGCCCGCCGCCGCGTTGTTGGCCTGGCACTTGGCCAGCTCGGCGACCACGTAGTTGGCCCGGTCGCGGCACGTGGTGTCGCCCGTGACCGCCCACGCCTGCGCCCACGCGCTGAGGAAGTGCCCCTGGCTGTGGGTGCGGAAGGGGAAGTTCGGCGCCTCCCAACCACCGAGCGCCGCGGCGCCGTTGGTGGACAGGCGGTGGTTCATCCGGAAGTTGTAGAGGAGGCGCTCGGGGTCCACGAACTTCAGGTAGGACAGCGTGCGGTTCTGGTTGTCCATCCAGCGGCCGGCGGTGAGGCGGACCTGGCCGAGGTCGAACGGTTGCGCGGACACGCCGATGTCGCCGCGGACGGGCGGCACCGAGGCCGCCTGGGCGACCCCGGAGAACACCGAGGGCACGGTGCTCGCGACAGCGGCGACGCCCGCGGCTTGCAGCAGCCTGCGTCGGCTCAGCGGTGAGGACGACATGGAACTCCTGTCATCGGTGCCGCGCACGCGGTGGTGGCGCGGCCGGCGGTGGGTGGTGCGGTGGTTCGGCGGCGGACAAGGGGGGGTGGTGGCCCGCGGGTCCGGTGCGATGAACCCGCGGTGGGGCTGCCGCCGGCCGTCGTGGCGGCAGCCCCGCTGGTCAGGCGGTGGTGCAGGGGTTGCCGTTCAGGGTGAACGACCGCGGTGCGCCGGTGTTGCCGGTGTGGTTGGCCTGGAAGCCGATGGTCACCGAGGCGTTCGGGGCGATGTCACCGTTGTAGGAGACGTTCCTGGCGGTCACCTGGCCCGACGCCGGCGCGAAGGTCGCGTTCCAGCCCGACGTGATGGTCTGGCCGTCCGGCAGCGCGAACACCAGCGACCAGCCCGCGACCGGCGTCGACCCGGTGTTCGTCACGGTGATGCTGGACGTCAGCCCGGAGTTCCACGCGTTGATCGCGTCGGTGACGCGGCACGTCGAGCCACCGGGCACCGAAGTGGTCGTCGTCGTGGTGGTCGTGGTCGTTGTCGTGCTGGTGGTTGTCGTGGTCGAGGTGGGACCGCTGCCCTCGAACTGGGTGATGAACTTCCACACCTCGGCCGACGTCCACGTCCGGTAGCCGTCGCAGGTGCACCCGTCGATCGGACCGGGCGTGTGACCGCCGTCGAACGCCGCCCACACGACCGGGAACCCGGCCCGGCAGCCGCTGTAGTTCGTGACCACGTGGGTCAGGCTGCCCGCGCGGGGCTCCGGCGGGTTCTGGGCCGTGCAGCCGTTGTTGCGCACGAAGGTGTCGCGCATGCCGCGCCCCTGGGAGATGTTGAGCACCGTGTCGCCGATGCCGTGCACCCCCATGTACGCGATGGGCTGCGTGCCGCCGTTGCACCCGCTGAGCTGCCCGCCCGAGTAGACCACCACCGCGCGGAACACGGTGGCGCGGGCGCAGGCGACCGCGTACGACATCGCGCCGCCGTAGCTGAAGCCGCCCGCGAACTGCTGCGCGGTGTCGATGCACAGCCCCGACTGCAGCAGCCGCACCAGGTCGTCGACGAACGTCAGGTCGCGACCGCCGGAGTTCGCCCAGCCGTTGTCGATGCCCTGCGGCGCGACGAAGATCGTGTTGTTGTTCGCCGCGTCGGCCAGTTTCCGCAGCCCGTAGTAGGACCAGTTGTAGCCGTCCGTGCCGCCCGAGTCGACGTTGCCCGCGGTGCCGCCGAGCCAGTGGAAGCCCACGAACAGCCGGTACTGCCGGTTCTGGTCGTAGTTGGCCGGCAACCGCAGGATGTAGGACCGGTTCAGGCCGGCGCTGGTGATCGTGTGCGTGCCGCTGGTCAGCGTCGGGGCCTTGCCGCACCCGGCGGTCGCGGCGGCGGCGCCCACCTGGCCGGTCGGCGTGCCGCCGAGGGCGACGCCACCCGCGCCCAGCAGGAGCAGGAGCGCCGCGGCGGTGGAGGCGATCAGGGACCTGCGCCGGGGCGCGGCGCGGTCCGCGTGCTGGTGGAACATCGTCGTCCCTTCGGTCGGGTGGCCGCTCACGTGGTGGCGCAGGTGAGCGTGGGCGAGGAGTTCCGGCCGGTCGAGGTGCCGACGAAGCCGAACGTCGTGCTCGACCCGGCCGCGATCGCGCCGTTGTACGACGTGTTGCGGGCCGTCACGGACGGGCCCTGCGCGGTCAGCACCGCGTTCCACGAGGAGCTGACGGCCTGCCCGTCGGCGAACGTCCAGGAGACCGCCCACCCGCTGATGGCCGCCGCGCCGGCGCTCACCGTGATCTCGGCCTGGAACCCGCCCTGCCACTGCCCGGTGACCCGGTACGCGGCGGAGCAGCCCGTCGGGAGCGGACCGTTGGTGGTGGTCGTCGTCGTGGTGGTCGTGGTGGTGGTCGTGGTGGTCGTCGTCGGGCCGCCGGCACCGAAAGCCGTGCTCATGGCGTTGTACGCCGGCTTGGGCTGGAGGTTCCCGTCGAACGGCAGCGCCGCGCCCTCACCGGGGAACACGCCGGGTATCCACGAGTGGTTGTCGCTCAACCCCCACGTCGTGATGCCGACGCACCGCGCCACGGCCAGGCACGCGTCCACCACGGCGGCGTAGTCCCGCGCCTGCTGCGCCAGCTTGCCGCTGTCGGCCGGGGTCTTCATCCGAATGTCCAGCTCGGTGATCGCCACGTCGACGCCCAGGTCGGCGAACCGCTGGAGGTTCTGCCGCAACGACGACGGCACCTGGCCGACGATCATGTGCGCCTGGAACCCGACGCCGTCGATCGGCACGCCCTGCTGCTTGAACGCCTTGACCAGGTTGTAGACGCCGTCGCTCTTCGCGCCGATGCCGTCGGTGTTGTAGTCGTTGTAGTAGAGCTTCACGCCGGGGTCGGCGGCGCGGGCGGCGCGGAACGCCTCGGCGATGAACCCGTCACCGAGCTTCTGCTGCCAGAACGACTGCCGCCGCGTGCCGTCCTCGGCGAACGCCTCGTTGACCACGTCCCAGGCGAACACCTTGCCCTTGTAGTGGCCCATGACGGTGTTGATGTGGTTCACCATCGCCGAGCGCAGCTCCGCCGCAGGCAGGTTCTGCGCCCACGACGGCGTCTGGCTGTGCCAGACCAGCGTGTGGCCGCGGACCTTCTGGTTGGCCGCGACCGCGCCGGCGACGACCTGGTCGCCGCGCGTGAACGTGAAGCTGCCCCGGTTGGGCTCGGTCGCGTCCCACTTCATCTCGTTGCCGGGCGTGACGACGCCCGCCTCGCGTGCGCTCAACGCCCGGTACGCCGAGTCGTTGAAGTCGCCCGCGGTCATCGCGTTGCCGAAGTACCGCCCCTTGGCCGCGGCCAGGTCGCGCAGGGGCGCGGCGGCCGAGGCGGCCGGGGAGAGGACGACGGTCAGCGCGGTGACGGACGCCAGTGCCGCCGCCACCGCCCCGAGCCGCTTGCTCGTGCTGATCACGGAACCTCCAGTCGGGGGAACGGGCTCGTCACGCCGACGCGCACGGCACGCCGTTGAGCGCGAACCCGGTGGCGGGGGCGCTGTTGCCGGTGTGGGTGGCCTGGAAGCCGATCTGCACCGAGCCGTTCGCCGGGATCTGCGCGTTGTAGTCGACGTTGCGCGCCGTCACCTCGCCGGTCGCGGGGGAGTAGGAGGCGCTCCAGCCGCCGGTGATGGCCTGCCCGCCGGGCAGGGTGAACCGGAGCTGCCAGCCGCTCACCGGGGTGCCGGCGTTGTTGGTGATCGTGACCGTCTCGGTCAGGCCGTTGTTCCAGGCGTTGACCACCGCGGTGACCTTGCACCCGCCGGAGGGGACCGGCGTGGTCGTGGTCGTGCTCGTCGTCGTGGTGGTCGTGCTCGTGGTGCTGGTCGTCGTGGTGCTCGTCGTGGTGGACGTGGTGCTGGTCGTCGTGGTCGTCGTCGCGGGCGGGCGGTCCAGGCCGAGGAAGCCGATCGAGTACGCCAGCATCCCGGGTTGCGGCAACGTGTGGCCGGTGCCCTGGATGCTGATGCCCTCCACGGCGTTGCCGTACCGGGTGCGGGTCCAGCTCGACTGCGGATAGTCCGTGGCGGACGGCGTGCGGCTGACCCCGTGGAGGTTGGTCCACTGGTCCAGCTCCTCGCCGAAGTTCGGGTAGGCGAGCGTGGTGTCGGTCGTGCCGTGCCAGAACTGCATCCGCGGGTACGGCCCGGTGTAGCCGGGGTACATGGCGCGTGCCTGGTCGCCCCACTGCTGCGGCGTCTTCAGCACCGTCCCGCCCGAGCACTGGCTGTTCCACAGCGACCCGTTGGTGGTGGCGAAGCAGCCCGCCGGGACGCCGGAGTAGGCCGCGCCCGCGCTGAACACGTCCGGGTACTGGGCCGCCAGCACGTTGGTCATCATCGCGCCGGACGAGAAGCCCGCCACGACGATGCGGGCCGGGTCGACGTTGTAGCGCTGCCGCGCGTACGCCACCATCGACATGATCCCCGTCGAGTCGCCGCCGCCGTCGCGGCGCAGCGCGTTGGGGGTGGACACGTCGAAGCAGTGGCCGTCCCGGGTCGCCTCCGGGTACACGATCACGTACCCGTAGCGGTCGGCCGCGGTCACGTAGTCGTGGCCGTTGCCGTTGTGCACGGCGCTCGCGGAACCGCCGCAGAAGTGCACCATGACCAGCAGCGCCGGGCGGGTGGCCACCCGGTCGGGGGCGTAGACGTACATGTTCAGGCCGGTCGGGTTCGTGCCGAAGCCCGTGACCCGGGTCAGCGAGGCCGCGTTCGCGGGCGGCGCGAGGACGGCCAGGGCCGCGGCGGCGATCAGCGGCACCACCGCCGCGACGACGGCGACGAGCTTGCTCTTGACGTTGCGCATCGGGTCAGCTCCCGGCACAGGTGGGGTTGAGGCCCGCGCCGCTGCCGGTGCCCTGGAAGCCGAACTCGGTGGACTGGCCGGCCGGGACGCTGCCGTTGTAGTCGACGTTGGTCCAGTTCACGGTGCCGGTGTCACCGCTGCGGTTCGCGCTCCACGAGCCGGTGACGGTCGTGCCCGAGGGCAACGTGGTGGTGACCCGCCAGCCGCGCAGGGCGGTGGACCCGGCCGTGACCTTGATCGTGGCCACGAAACCGCCGTTCCACGAGTTGAGCGACACCGAAGCCGTGCAGCCGCTCGGGACGGGATCGCTCGTGGTGGTCGTGGTGGTGGTGGTGGTCGTCGTCGTGGTCGTGGTGGTCGTGGTGGTGGTCCCGCCGGGAACCGTGGTGCCGCCGGCGTTGAGCGCGTTGAGGACGGAGGTGTAGGCGGCTTTCTTGTTGCCGCTGCTGTCGAAGAGGAGGGGGTTTTGGCCGGTGCGCCAGGAGTCGCTGTCGCGGATGCCCCAGACGGTGATGCCGGTGCAGCGGGTGACGGCGAGGCAGGCGCGGGTGACGGTGGCGTAGGCGTTGGCCTGGTTGGAGCCGGAGATGTCGAGTTCGGTGATCTGGACGTCGACGCCGAGGTCGGCGAAGCGCTGGAGGTTGGCCTGGTAGTCCGAGGGCGCGGAGTTGGTGAGGTGGGACTGGAAGCCCACGCAGTCGATCGGCACACCGCGGGACTTGAAGTCGCGCACCATGTTGTAGATGCCGGTCGACTTCGGGTTCACGCCGTCGGTGTTGTAGTCGTTGTAGCAGAGCTTCGCGCCCGGGTCGGCCGCCCGCGCGGCGCGGAACGCGGCCTCGATCCAGTCGTTGCCGGTCCGCTGGAGGTTCGAGTCCCGCCGGCCGCCGCTGCTGCCGTCGGCGAACGCCTCGTTCACCACGTCCCAGGCGTAGACCTTGCCCTTGTAGTGGGTGGCGACCTGGGTGACGTGGTTCATCATGGCGTTGCGCAGGTCCGTGCCGCTCAAGTTCTGGGCCCAGCCCGGTTGCTGCTGGTACCAGAGCAGGGCGTGGCCGCGGACGCGCTTGCCGTTGTTCAGCGCGTGGTTCAGGATGCGGTCGCCGTTGGTGTAGTTGAACTGGCCGCGGTTGGGCTCGGTCGCGTCCCACTTCATCTCGTTCTCGGCCGTGACCATGTCGAACTCGCGGTTCAGGATGTTCACGTAGGTCGAGTCGCCGAGCTTGCCCGCCGCGACGGCGGTGCCGAAGTAGCGGCCGGTCTGCGCGGCGGCGGCGCCGAGGGTGGTCGCCGCGCTCGCCGAGGAGGCCATGATCAACGTCGCGCCGAGCGTGGCCGCCACGGCGGTCGACACGAGCGCGGCTCGTGACGCTGACTTCGCTGTCAGGTTCATGTTCCACACTTTCGGAGGTCACCCGGGGTGCCCCGGGTGGTGGGCAGGACGATCGGGCGACACCCGGCGAGGTCGGTGCGGAGCGTGCGTTCGCGCGTGGCGCACCCCGCGGCGGCGGGACGGGGAGGAGCCCGGTCGGGCGGTGCCGAGCAGGAGTGTGGCATCGAAATGTTCACGTTCACAAGGCTGTGCGGCGAGGTTGGTCCGCATATTGCGCTGTTCGGACTACCGCAATCAGGGAACGTTCCCAATTGCCACTTTGGATGTGGTCGAGGACGGAGTTCGCGACCGCTTCGTAATCGATGTTGCTGAAGTTAACGCTAACATTTTTAGCACTGTGCGAGATGTCCGGATTGCGCGGGAACGCCGAACGGCCGACACCGGCACGCGCTGGACTCCACGCGTGCCGGTGCCGGCCGTTACCCCTCGTGCGATGGTCAGAAGTTCTTGGTGGCGACCGTCCACGGTGCCTTGAACGCGAGCCCGGACGGGCTCAGGACGTACGCGCGCGCCGTCGGGTTGGCGTTGAGCACCATGTCGAGGAACTGCACCACCGTCGTCATGCCGTCGGTCAGCTGGCTGCCCGTGATGAAGCCGGTGTGCCCGGCCTGCGGGTGGCGGGCCAGCACCGCCGGCACGGTCGCCAGGTCGTAGTTGGCCTGGTTGTTCGCGTAGGCGATGTCGGAGGACCCGCCGTCCATGAACAGCGCCGGGGTGTGCAGCTTGGACAGCTCCGAGCGCGGGTAGCCGAACGAGCCGTCGGCGAAGAACCCGCTGTTGAGGGACACGACACCGGACACCCGGCGGTCCTGGGCGGCGACCAGGGCCTCCAGCCCGCCGCACGAGTGGCCGGCGGTGGCCACCTTCAGCAGGTCGAGGCGCTGGCGCAGCGGTGCCCCGGAGCGGTTCTGCTCCCGCTCGGCCCAGCTGATCGCGTCCGTGAGCAGCGAGGGGATGGGCGACCCGCTCGGCACGCCGTTGGCCGAGCCGTCGGCCGAACCGGTGTCCACCACGACGAAGCCCTTGGACGCGATGAACGTCAGGATGCGCGTGACCTCGCTGTTGTCCGTGTGCGCGCACGCGCCGTTGCCGAAGGCCAGCACGGGCAGCGCCCGGTCGACCGCCTGGGGGTTCGACGGGCGGAACACGGTGAAGCGCTTGTCGCCGTAAGCCCCTTCCCGGGTGACCGGGTAGTTGTTCTCGATCATGGGCCGGCCGGGCTGCGGCGTGGTCGTCGTGGTGGTCGTTGTCGTGCTGGTCGTCGTGGTGGTGGTACCTGTGGTGGTGGTCGTTGTCGTGGTCGTCGAGCCGGTGCACACGGTGCCGTTGAGGGCGAACGTCGACGGTGTGGTCGGCTGGACGCCGGACGTGGCGTTGAAGCCGAACGACACCGTCGCGCCCGTGGCGATCGCGCCGTTCCAGGCCGCGTTGACCGCCGTGACCTGGGCCCCGGACTGGGTGTGCGAGCCGTTCCACGACTGCGTGATCCGCTCGTCGCCGGCGAAGGACCACGTGAGCCGCCACCCGGTCACGGCGTCGCCGAGGTTGGTCACGACCACGTTCGCGCCGAACCCGCCCGGCCACTGCGAGGCGATCGCGTAGTCGACCCGGCAACCGGCCGCCGCCGACGCGGGCTGCGACGCGATCAGCGCGGCGCTCGTCGCGACGAGCGCCGCGGCGGCCACCACCGCGGCCGACCGCGCCGCGCGGGAGTCGTTCCTGCGCATGGGGTTGTTCCTTCCACTGGTGGGTGCGCCCACCCGGAGGGGCGCCCGCGCGGGGGGAGGACCCGGCCGGGCTCTCCCCCCGCGTCGGTTCAGCCGACCCGGCAGGAGAGGCTGGGCCAGCTCCAGTTGCCGTTGTGCATGATGGTGAAGCCGAAGACGTTGCCGTTGCCGTTGGGGCGGGCGGTCATCACGTTGCCGCTGCTGTCCCAGGAGGCGGTGGTGTTCCAGGTGGCGATGATCTTCTGCGGCGAGCTGACGGTCACCGTGACGATCCAGTTGTTCGTGCCCGAGACCGTGACCTGGCCGTTGAAGCGGTCACTCCACTTCTGACCCTCGGAGTAGGTGGCGGTGCAGCCGCCCGGGTCCGGGTTCTGCGTGGTCGTGGTGGTCGGACCGGTCGGGTCGGTCGTGGTGGTGGTGGTGGACGTCGGGTTCGAGGTCGAGGCGTTGTTCAGCGCGTTGAGGACCGAGGTGTAGGCGGCCTTCTTGTTGCCCGAGCCGTCGAACAGCAGCGGCGTGCCCGAGGCGCGCCACGAGTCGCTGTCGCGGATGCCCCAGACGGTGATGCCGGTGCAGCGGCTCACGGCCAGGCACGCCTGGACGACGCCCTGGTACTGCTGGGCCTGGCTGGAGCCCGACCCCTCGATGTCCAGCTCGGTGATCTGCACGTCGACGCCGAGCGCGGCGAAGTTGGACAGCGTGGTGTGGTAGTTGGACGGCACGGGGTTGCCGCTGTTGAAGTGCGCCTGGAAGCCGACGCAGTCGATCGGCACGCCCCGGGACTTGAAGTCCTGCACCATCCGGTACACGCCCTGGGTCTTGGCGGCCGACCAGTTGTCGGTGTTGTAGTCGTTGTAGCAGAGCTTCGCGCCCGGGTCGGCCGCCCGCGCGGCGCGGAACGCGGCCTCGATCCAGTCGTTGCCGGTCCGCTGGAGGTTCGAGTCGCGCCTGCCGCCGCTGCTGCCGTCGGCGAACGCCTCGTTCACCACGTCCCAGGCGTAGATCTTGCCCTTGTAGTACGTGGCCACCTGGGTGACGTGGTTCAGCATCGCGTTGCGCAGGGAGGTGCCGGACATGTTCTGCATCCAGCCGGGCTGCTGGGAGTGCCAGGCCAGGGCGTGGCCGCGCACCCGCTTGCCCTGGTTGCGGGCGTGGTTGACGATCCGGTCGCCGTTGCTGAACGAGAACTGGTTCTGGTTCGGCTCGGTGGCGTCCATCTTCATCTCGTTCTCGGCCGTGACCATGTCGAACTCGCGGTTCAGGATGTTCACGTAGGTCGAGTCGCCGAGCTTGTTCGCGGCCACCGCCGTGCCGAAGTAGCGGCCGCTCTGCTGCGCCGCGGCGGCGAGCGTGGAGGCGGCGCCGCTGGCCGGGGACGCCACGAGGAGCGCGGCTCCCGCGGCGGCGGCCACCAGGGTCGACACGAGTGCGACTCGTGAGACTGACTTCGCTGTCAGCGTCATGTTTGGCGCTTTCTGGGGAGCACCCGCGGCAGGGCGGGTGGATCGGGTCGGGGGATGGCGGGTCGGTGTCCCGCCCGAACGGGTGTCCCGCTTCCCGGGACGCCCGCCGTAGGTATCGAAACGTTAAGCAGTATTAGCCGAAACAGTTAGGGCAATCAAGGCTCCCCTTGGCCCGCTCGATCGCCCTGGTTTACATGCATGAACACCGACGGCCGGTATCGGAATCGATCAGGAGTCGGCGTGGAAAGTGCAGGTCAGACCGGTGGTTAACCGGTTCGACCGGGACGTGTCGGAGGGGTGGTCACCGGCCTGGCGCGCTGCGGTTATTGCGAAGAAATTCGAAACAATTTTCGCAAATTTCGAGGGTGCCGCGCGATTCTTCCGGTGCGTTCTGCGGGCGAAAGGGTGAACCCCCTGCGGCTGTTCGCCGCATGGGGTTCACCGTCGTCCACCCCGGGTCAGGGCGTCGTCAGGTCGAACTTGCGGACCGTCACGGCGCCGCCCAGCGCCTGGGTGGCGTAGTTGAAGATGCCGAAGCGGTAGCCCATGAAGAACTGCCAGGTGTTGTTGAGCGTGAGGTTCTGGCCGAACGGGGTGAAGTTGACCCCGTCGGTGCTGTAGGAGAAGCGGGCGACGCGGTTGGAGCCGGGTTGGATGTCGGCGTTGGCCCGCAGCCAGATCCGGCCGCCGCTGACGGCGGCGCTCGCGACCTCCGTGCCGGTGCTGGTGGTGCGCCAGCTCCCGTCCATCGCCAGGCCGTTGGTCATCACCACCCGGGTCTGGCCGTTGTCGCGCCGCACGCCGATCCACGCCGACGACTGGCGCAGCATGGCCAGGCCGGACCGGTCGCCGTCGCGCATGGCGCTGTAGTCCAGCTCGACGGTGGCGGTGGAGGTCGGCCCCTGGATGCGGTGGGTGAGGGTGTTGCGGGCGGCGTAGAGGTCGTTGGTGACCGTGGCCGTCTGCAGCGTCAGCCCGTTGTTGACCGAGTACCGGCTGGTGTCCGGGTCGTGGTTCCACTCCCACTGCGGGCCGAGGGTCGTGCCGGCGAACGTGTCGGCACCCGTGAGCGGCTTGACCGGCCGCGTCGGCAGCGGCGAGGGATAGTTCACGCCCCACCGGCCGTTGACGGTCTGGAGGGTCGGCCAGCCGTCGGAGGTCCAGGTGATCGGCGCGAGCGCCGGCACGCGGCCACCGGGGTAGGCGTCCACGAACGACATGTAGTACCAGCCGCCGTTCTGCGTCTGCACGAGCCCGCCCTGGTGCGGCACGCCTCCGCCGGAGATGGGCCCCGGGAGGTCGAGCAGCACCTGGCGCATCGTGTACGGGCCGAACGGGCTGCTGGCCTTGAGGACGTACTGGCCGTTGGCCGGTCGGGTCAGCCAGATGTAGTAGCTGCCGTTGCGCTTGTAGAACCGCGCCCCCTCGAGCGTGCCGACGTTCGACGGGGTCTGGAACACCTGCTGGGTGCGGACCTGGCTGCGGCCGTCGGCGGACAGCTGGGCGACGCTGATCGTGCTGTTGCCGTACGCCACGTACATCGTGTCGTTGTCGTCGATGAGCATGCCGGCGTCGTAGTAGCAGTTGTCGATCTGGGCGTGCCGGTTCCACGGGCCCTCGACGCTGGTGGCGGTGTAGATGTAGGTGTCGTTGAAGTCGATGCAGCCGGCCCAGTAGTACGTGCGGTTGCTCGGCCGGTACTGCAGCGTGGACGCCCAGATGCCGTTGACGTAGGCCCGCTGCCCGTTGGTCAGGTCGTACTTCGTGCCGAAGTCCAGCGACGGCACCGAGTGGCCCGCGAACTCCCAGTTCACCAGGTCGTAGGACCGCAGGATCGGCGCGCCGGGCGAGTAGTGCATGGTCGAGGCGGTCATGTAGTACACCTCGCCGACCCGGATCACCTCGACGTCGGCGAAGTCCTGCCACACGACCGGGTTGGTGTACTGGCCGGACGGTTGCTGCGACGTGGTGGTGGTCGTCGTGGTGGGGTTCGTGCCGCCGCCCACCCGGACGAGCTGCCACTGCTGGTTGGTCCCGCCCCAGTCGGTGTACTGGACGATGTTGCCGCCGTCGGTGGTGACGGCGTTCTGCACCTCGACGGCCTTGTTGCTGTTGCGGTTGATCAGCCGCACGTAGCCGCCGTCGGAGTCGGCCAGCCGGAACTGCTGGTTGACGCCGTTGCCGTCGGTCCACTGCACGATGTTCGCGCCGTCGGCGGTGGAGAGGTTGTAGACGTCGAGCACCTTGCCGGACAGGCGGGACTTGAGCCGGTAGTAGCCGCCGCCGGAGTCGACGAACTGCCACTGCTGCTGGTTGCCGTCGTTGCGCGTCCACTGGGTGATGCGCGCGCCGTCGTTGGTGGCCAGGTTGTAGACGTCGAGTGCCTTGCCGCTGTTGCGGTTGACCAGCACGTACCACGCGGTGGTGTCGACGGTGGCCGCCGAGCTGGTCGCCGAGCCGAAGACGACCATGACACCTCCGAGCACGACCGCGGCCAGCACCGCGGCCAACCGGCGACGTCTGCGCGCGGAGCGCCGCGGGAGTTCATCGGGGACGGACATGACTGCTCCTAACCCGCCGCGTCGGGCGGCGTCGGGAAGACGGGCGGAGCCCCGCACCGGTGGCGGGGCTCCGGTCACCGGGAGGCGTCCACCTGGGCGCGGTCGTCACCGCGGCGCACGACCGGGCGGTCCTGCGTGGACGCGGTGGCGGTGGTGCGCGACGGTCGGCCGGAGCCGGCCATGGGCGTGCTCCTCCCGGCTGGGGTGGCGGCGAGGTGCGGGCGGCGGGCCGTCGGCCCGCCGCCCGGTGGCGGGGAACCGGTCAGCCGACGCGCAGCAGCTGCCACTGCTGGTTGGCGCCGCCCCAGTCGGTGTACTGGACGATGTTGCCGCCGTCGGCGGTGGACGCACCCTGCACCTCCACCGCCTTGCCGCTGTTGCGGTTGACCAGGCGGACGTACCCGTTCGCGTCGACCGCGCGGAACTGCTGGTTGCTGCCGTTGCCGTCGGTCCACTGCACGATCGAGCCGCCGTCGGCGGTGGAGAAGTTGTAGACGTCGAGCACCTTGCCCGACAACCGCGACTTGACCCGGTAGTAGCCGCCGCCGGAGTCCACGAACTGCCACTGCTGCTGACTGCCGTCGTTGCGCGTCCACTGCGTGATCCGCGCGCCGTCGTTGGTGGCCAGGTTGTAGACGTCCAACGCCTTGCCGCTGTTGCGGTTCACCAGCACGTACCAGGCGGTCGTGTCGATGATCCCGGACGGCGGGTTCGAGCCCTCGTTGAGCGCGTTGAGGACGGAGGTGTAGGCGGCTTTCTTGTTGCCGCTGCTGTCGAAGAGGAGGGGGTTTTGGCCGGTGCGCCAGGAGTCGCTGTCGCGGATGCCCCAGACGGTGATGCCGGTGCAGCGGGCGACGGCGAGGCAGGCGCGGGTGACGGTGGCGTAGGCGTTGGCCTGGTTGGAGCCGGAGATGTCGAGTTCGGTGATCTGGACGTCGACGCCGAGGTCGGCGAAGCGCTGGAGGTTGGCCTGGTAGTCCGAGGGCGCGGAGTTGGTCAGGTGGGACTGGAAGCCCACGCAGTCGATCGGCACGCCCCGCGCCTTGAAGTCCCGCACCATGTTGTAGACACCGGTGCTCTTGGCGTTGACGCCGTCGGTGTTGTAGTCGTTGTAGCACAGCTTCGCGCCCGGGTCGGCGGCACGGGCCGTGCGGAACGCGACCTCGATCCAGTCGTTGCCGGTCCGCTGGAGGTTCGAGTCGCGCCGGCCACCGCTGCTGCCGTCGGCGAACGCCTCGTTCACCACGTCCCAGGCGTAGACCTTGCCCTTGTAGTAGGACGCGACCCGGGTGATGTGGTTGACCAGGGCGGAGCGCAGCGCCGAGCCCTCCATGCGCTGCATCCAGCCGGGCTGCTGGGAGTGCCAGGCCAGCGTGTGGCCGCGCACCCGCATCCCGCGGCTGGTGGCGTGGTTGACGATCCGGTCGCCGTTGGTGAACGAGAACTGGTTCTGGTTCGGCTCGGTGGCGTCCATCTTCATCTCGTTCTCGGCCGTGACCATGGTGAACTCCCGGTTCAGGATGTTCACGTAGGTCGAGTCGCCGAGCTTGCCCGCCGCGACGGCGGTGCCGAAGTAGCGGCCCTTCTCGGCGGCCGACGCGCCCAGCGTCGTGCCCGCCAGGGCCTGGCCGCTGAACGCGACCGTCATCATGGTGGTGACGAGTCCCGCGACGAGCAGGAACGCCGTTGTTCTCGGCCGACGCGGAGGCGTCGGCCGAATGGCCGCCCGGGGCGAATGGTTCATCTCGTGTCCTCACGGATCGAACACCGCGTGCCTTGGTTTCCGCGGTGGCGGGTCGCTGACCGGAACCCGCCGCCGACCGGGGTTCTGCGCAATTGTTAACGCTAACAATTGCGAACCCGAAAAGGCCCGGCGAAATGCGCTTCACCGGCGGGTCGCGGTGGCCGTCGCTGCGGGTGTCCGTCGTGCCTCAGACTGTGAACGATGGCACACGCTGGGTCAAGACGTAACGCAAATGTTTCGTACGGCTGGGTGGGCGCGGTTCGGCCGAAGGGCGATGCGGGTCGGCGCGCTAAAGTTAACGCAAACAATTTTAGCGCGATCGGGCCGTCGGACGGACGATCGCCGCGAAGCCGGCCACCCGGCGGTGCAGCAGCGCGACCACCACCAGCAGGGGTGCGACGAGCAGCAGCGACCCGGCGCACAGCAGCGGGACGTCGGTGCCCCAGCGGCCCTGGAACGCGCCGAGCGCCCCCGCCGCCGTGCGCCGCTCCGGGTCGTCCACCAGCACGACCGACAGCAGGAAGTGGTTCCACGTCCACACGAGCAGCAGGACCGCCAAGGCCGACGTCGCCGGGCGGGCCAGGGGCAGGTGGACCAACCGGAACACCTGCCAGGGCCCGGCGCCGTCCAACCGCGCGCTGTCCGACAGCTCCGGCGGCGCCCCGGCGAAGTGCGCGCGCAGCCAGAGCACCGCGACCGGCAGGTGCACCGCGACCAGCACCGCCACCAGCCCCGACCGCGTGCCGAGCAGGCCGAGGTCCCGCACCTGGCGGTACAGCGGTGTCACGACGGCTTCCAGCGGCAGCACCAAGCCCGCGGCGAACAGCCCGGACACCGCGCGGTCACCGGGGAACCGCAGGTGGCCGAGCGCGTAGCCCGCGGGCGCGGCCAGGGCGAGGGTCAGGGGGACCGCGGCGAGCGCGACCAACGCGCTCGACCCGAGCAGCCGCGCCACGCGCGCCGACCGGAACGCCGTGGCGAAGTTCGACCACTGCGGTTCGTCGGGCCAGGTGAGCCCCGGCGGATAGGTGCCGGACGGGTGCAGCGCGGTGACGAACAACTCGGCCAGCGGCACGAGCGTCACGACGACCAGCGCCGCCAGGACCGCCCGCCCCGCGACCCGCTCCCGCCGCCCGGTCCTCACCGCGACCACCGCAGCACGGGCGCCACCACGACCAGGACCAGCGCCACGAGCACGACCGCCAACGCCGAGGCCAGGCCCACCTCGCGCCGCGCGAACGCCAGCGTGAACACCTCCAGGCCGGGCACGGTCGTGGCGTTGCCCGGCCCGCCCCGCGTGGTCGCGTAGACGACGTCGAAGCTCGCCAGCGCCGCGGTGGACGTCACGACCGCGCACACGCCCAGCTCGCGCCGCACGCCCGGCACCGTGACCGCGCGCAACTCCCGCCACGCGCCCGCGCCGTCCAACCGCGCCGCCTCGTACAGCGCCGGGTCGACGCGCTCCGCACCCGCCAGCAGCAGCGTCGTGCACAGGCCCAGCAAGACCCAGGCCCCGACGACGCCCACCGCACCCAGCGCGGTGGCCGAGTCGCCGAACCACGCCCGGGCCGACCCGCCCAGCCCCACCGCGTCGAGCAGCCGGTTCACCACCCCCGTGGACGACAGCAGCAGGCTCCACGCGAACCCGGCCGCCACCAGCGGCACGGCCTGCGGCACGAGCAGCAGCGCCCGCACCGGTCCGCCGGCCGCCGCGCGCCGGAGCACCGCGGCGGCCAGCAGGCCCAACGGGATCGGCACGCCGGTGAAGAAGGCGACCAGCACCAGGGCGTGGCCGAGCGCGCCGAGCAGGTCCGGGTCGGTCAGCACGGCGACGTAGTTGCCCAGGCCCACCCAGGTGGCGGGCCCGGTGCCGTCCCAGCGGTACAGCGAGAACTGGACGGTCGACGCCAACGGCCGCAGCACGAACACCGCGTACACCAGCAGGGCGGGCAGCGCGAACAGCCAGCCGACCCACCGCGCCACCGCGGCTCACCCGCCGATCTGGCGGGTGTAGTCGGCCTGGACCCGGCCCAGCAGGTCGTCCGGTCCCCGTTCACCCGCCGCCAGCTCCTGCAGGCGCGGCGTCCAGCTCTCCGCCAGGATCGCGCCGGTGGCGTTGGCCACGAAGTCCATGCCCGTGCCGTTCGCGACGACCTGCTCGGCGGCGGCGAGGGTGGCGGCCGTGACCGACCCCGGCTCGACCGGCGGCACGGGAGCGCCGACGGGTCCGAGGGGGAGCGCGCCGCCCACCCGCACGGTGGTCTCGCGCGCCACCGGGTCGGTGACCGCCCAGTCGAGGAAGGCGGCGGCGCAGTCGGGGTGCGCCGCGCGGGCCGGGACGCCGAACGTCGGCGGGCCCGACATCGCCGCGCGCGGGTCGCCCGCCCGCACCGGCGGCACCAGGAAGAAGCCCACCCGGCCGGGCATCCGCCGGTCCAGCGTCGCGGACTCCCAGTCGCCGTCGACCAGGAACAGCGCCCGGCCGGAGGTGAACCGGTCGAGCATCCGCGCGTAGTCGGTGGCGTTGAGGTCGGCGTCGAAGTACCCGGCCCGCAGCCACCGCCACAGGTGCCGCACGGCCTCCGCGTTCGCCGGCGTGTCGATCCGCGCCCCCGGCCGCTGGAAGGTCCACGCGTCGATCTCCGACGGGGAGCCGTAGGCGGCCATGAGGCTCTGGAGGGGGAACGCGAGACCGCCCACCGCGCCCGAGTTGAACCCCGCCAGCGGCGTGATGCCCGCGGCCTTCGCCCGCGCCAGGGCGTCGTCCCACTCGGCCAGCGTGGCGGGCTCGCGGAACCCGATCCGCGCCGCCAGGTCCTTGTTGTAGAACACCCCGGTCACGCTTGTCGAGAAGCCCGTCGCGTACAGCGGGCCGGACCCGCGCGGCCGTCCGCCCGGGTCGACGCGCATCGGCCGCAGCTGCCCGGGCGGCCAGCGGTCCCAGCCGAACCACGCCGCGTAGCCGTCGAGGTCGCGCAGCAGGCCGTCGCGCACCAGGTCGGACACCTGCGGCAGCCGGACGAGGTCCGGCGGGTCGTCGGCCAGCAGGCGGGGCGCGTTCTGCGTCAGCACGGCGAACTGCTCCTCGCGCACGTCCCACGTCACGGCCGGGTGCTGCCGGGTGAACTCGTCCGCGAGGGCCTTCGCCAGGGGGAAGCCGGTCTCGAAGCGGGCGCGCAGCACCACCGGTCCCGGGCCGCACCCCGGTTCGGACGTCACGGCCGTCGACGTGCCGGCCGCGGTCGCCCGGTCCGGGCCCGGCGCCGCGCAGCCGGCGAGCAGCGACGCGGCCAGCGCGGCGGCGGCGATCGCGTGTGGACCGAAGCGTCGTGGACGGGACAAGAGCCTCCCTCTCGTGAGCTAAATCGTGTTAGCTTCCCAGGGTTTCGGGACGTCGCCGTCCGGGTTCCGGGGTCGGTGCGTCCCTTGGGGACGGAGGATCCCGGTGGGGCGACGACGCATCACGCTGGCCGACGTGGCCAAGGCGACCGGTGTCTCGACCACGACCGTGTCGCTCGTGCTGGCCGGTCGCGGCGCGGAACTGCGCATCTCCGACGAGGTGCAGCAGCGCGTGCGGTCGACCGCCCAGGAGCTGGGCTACCGGCGCAACACCCTCTCGGTGGGGCTGCGCACCGGGCACACCCAGACGATCGGCTTCGTGTCCGACACCGTGGCGTCCTCGCTGCTGGCCGGGAACATGATCAAGGGCGCGATGGAGGCCGCGCACCGGCGGGGCTTCATGCTGTTCTGCGGCGAGAGCGGCGGTGACCCGGACGTCGAGCGCGCGCTGGTCGAGGCGATGCACGACCGACGGGTCGACGGGATCATCTTCGCGGCCATGTACACCCGCAAGGTCGCCGTGCCGGAGGGGTTGGACCACGGTCCGGCCGTCCTGCTCAACGCGCTGCCCGCGGCCTACTCGCCCGTGCCCGCGGTGCTGCCGGACGAGGTGGAGGCGGGTCGGGCCGCGGCGCGCGTCCTGGTCGAGGCGGGGCACCGGGAGGGCGTCCACCTGGTCGGCGCCGGGCCCGGGCTCGACGACGTGCCGCCGAACAGCATCGCCGCCCGGGAGCGCCTGATCGGCATGCGCCAGGTGTTCGAGGGCGCGGGCGTGTCCGTCGTGAGCGCGCACCAGTGCCCGAAGTGGATGCCGGAGAACGGCTACGAGACGACCCGGCGCATCCTGCGCCACCACCGGCCGAAGGCCCTCGTCTGCCTCAACGACCGGCTCGCGTTCGGCGCCTACCAGGCGCTCGCCGAGGTCGGGCTGTCGGTGCCGGACGACGTGTCGGTGGTGTCGTTCGACGACCACCCGATCGCCTCGTGGATGCGGCCCCGGCTGACCACCGTCGCCCTGCCGCACCACGAGCTGGGCGTGCGGGCGGTGGAGGTGCTGTTCGCGGCGGCGGAGCGGCGCAGGCGTGCCCGGGGTGCTCCCGCCGTGCACCGCGTGCCCATGTCCGTCAAGCCCGGTGAATCGGTCAAACCCGTGTCCGCGCCCTCGCGCCGGCTCGACCTCCCGGCTGTTGTTCACGCTCACAAGACGAAACGACAAAGCGGGTTGGTTCAAGGGACCGAACGGCGTAATCCCGCGCCGGAGAGCTTTTAGCAGCACGAATCACCGCAGGCTGCGCCGAGCCGGGCGCGAGGTTCCGCACGTCGTTGCTAAAGTTAGCGCTCACAGTTTTAGCTTTGACCTCGCTTCGGCGCCCTGGCTACATTGGCGTGACAACGAAGGCCGCCGGCGCTCCGGGCGTCATCCCGCCCGCTCCCGCCGAGCGTCGCCGTGATCGCCGTCGACGATGACGTGGGGAATCCGATGCGACGAAGCCCAGTGGCACCGATCGCGGCCTTCCGCCGGCCCCGCGCGGTGCGCCGAAGAGCCGTGGCGACCCGCACCCGGCGGCGCTGACCGCCTGCCGACCCGCTCGCTGTCCGGTGGCGCACCCGGCCGCCGGACGGCTCTCGCACGCCCGTGCACCGGACACCCCTGCCGCCGACGCACCGACCCGTGAAGCTGAAAGAGGCGATGATGCCCACCCGTCAACGCGGACGACTCCTCCACCTCGCCACGGCGGCCCTCACGGCGCTGGGCGTGCTCACCGCGGCGCCCACCGCGCTCGTCGCCGAGGCCGCGCCCGGCAGCCCGGCCCTCACCCCGCCGATGGGCTGGAACAGCTGGAACAGCTTCGGCTGCGGCATCACCGAGGGGCAGGTCCGGCAGGCCGCCGACGCGATGGCGTCCTCCGGCATGCGCGACGCCGGCTACCAGTACGTCGTGGTCGACGACTGCTGGTTCGACCCGAACCGCGACAGCGCGGGCAACCTGCGCGCCCACCCGACGAAGTTCCCCAGCGGCATGAAGGCGCTCGGCGACTACATCCACGGCAAGGGCCTGAAGTTCGGCATCTACCAGGCGCCCAACGAGAAGACCTGCGCCCAGGGCACGGGCGCGCACCCCGGGGCCACCGGCAGCAAGGGCCACGAGGCGCAGGACGCCCGGTCGTTCGCCTCGTGGGGCGTGGACTACCTCAAGTACGACTGGTGCTCGGGCAGCGGCACGCGGGACGAGCAGGTCGCCCGGTTCACGATCATGCGCGACGCGCTGCGCGCCACCGGCCGCCCGATCGTCTACAGCATCAACCCCAACAGCTTCCACGCGATCACCGGCGACAAGTACGACTGGGGCGAGGTGGCCGACCTGTGGCGGACCACCGAGGACCTGCTCGACATCTGGCAGAACGGCAACACCAACAGCTACCCGATGGGCGTGGGCAACGTCCTGGACGTCACCGCGCCGCTGGCGGCCCAGACCGGTCCGGGCAACTGGAACGACCCGGACATGCTCGTCGTCGGCCGCCCCGGGCTGACCCTCACCGAGTCGCGCACCCACTTCGCCCTGTGGGCGCTGCTGGCCGCACCGCTCATGGCGGGCAACGACATCCGCACCATGTCGTCCGACATCAGCGCGGTGCTGCGCAACCCGCGCCTGATCGCGGTCAACCAGGACCGGTTGGGCGCGGGCGGCAGGCGGGTGCGCGACGACGGTGACGCCGAGGTCTTCGCCAAGCCCCTGGCGGACGGCTCCGTGGCCGTCGGCCTGATCAACCGGGGCGGCGGCACCGCCACCATCGCCACCACCGCCGCGCAGGTCGGCCTGACCGGCACCTCGTTCACCCTCACCGACCTGTGGACCGGCGCCACGTCCGGCAGCGGCGGCCAGATCTCGGCGAGCGTGCCCGCGCACGGCTCGGCGGTCTTCCGGGTCTCGGGCGGCTCCCCGTCGCCCGCCACGACCTCGCGCCTGCGCGGCACCGGTTCCGGCCGCTGCGTGGACGTGGACAACGCGGGCACCGCACCCGGCACGGCGACGCTCATCTGGGACTGCCACACCGCGGCCAACCAGCTGTGGACGACGTGGGGCAACGGCGAGATCCGGGTCTTCGGCGACAAGTGCCTCGACGCCTACAACCAGGGCACGACCAACGGCACCCGGGTGATCATCTGGACCTGCAACGGCCAGGACAACCAGAAGTGGACGCTGACCTCCGACGGGTCCGTCCGCAACGCCCGCGCCGGCCTGTGCCTGGACGTCAACCAGGCGGCCACCGCGAACGGCTCGACGCTGATCCTGTGGACCTGCAACGGGCAGAACAACCAGAAGTGGACCCGCGCCTGACCGACCGCGCGACCCGACACCACCGGCCCGACACCACCGGCCCGACACCGGGGGAGGAGCACCGTGCCCACCTGCCACGCGACCGTGACCGGCGGGTCGCTCCCCGACCCCAGCGCGTGCCGGGTCGGTGAGGACTACTACCTGGTGTGCTCGAGCTTCGAGTACTTCCCGGCGGTGCCGCTCTTCCACAGCCGCGACCTGCTCGGCTGGCGGCAGATCGGCAACGTCCTCGCCCGGCCGGAGCAGGTGCGGCTGCCCGCCGACGCGTCCGCCTCCCGCGGCATCCACGCGCCCGCCATCCGCCACCACGGCGGGCGGTTCCACGTCGTGGCGACCAACGCGTCGGCGGGCCGGGCCTTCCTGGTCACGGCCGACGACCCGCGGGGGCCGTGGTCGGACCCGGTGTGGCTCGACGTGCCCGGTGGCGCGGTCGACGTGGCGTGGGACGAGGACGGCGGCTGCTGGTGCGCCACGCCTGACGGCCTGGTGGCGCGCCTCGACCCGGCCACCGGGGCGGTGGTGGAGGGGCCGTGGCGGGCGTGGACCGACCACGGCCCGGACGGCTGCGCGCCGCCGCGCCTGCACCGCGTCGGCGACTGGTGGTACCTGCTCGCCGCCCGGGGGGACGGGCTCGTCGTCGCCCGCGCCCGCAGCCCGCGCGGGCCGTTCGAACGCGCGCCGGCCACCGGTGGCGCGTTACCGGGCTCCGGCCGCGTCGACCTGGTCGGCACGCCGGAGGGCGACTGGCGGCTGGTGCTGCCGGGAGCCGGTCGGCCGGGGCAGGAGGCGGTCCTGTCGCCGGTGCGCTGGGAGGAGGGGTGGCCCGTCGTCGGCGGGGGAAGCGCGACGACGGGCCACCCGCCGCCCCAGCCGGCGCGGGAGGACTTCGACGGGTCGACCCTCGCCCCCTGCTGGATCACCCCGCGCGAGCGCCCCGACGACTCGTGGTCGTTGACCGAACGCCCCGGCTGGCTGACCCTGCGCGCCACCGGCGACACCCTCGACCGGCCCGGCTGCACGTTCCTCGGGAAGCGCCTGCGGCACGCCGACTCGCGGGTGTCGGTGCGCCTGGAGCCCGGCGCGGCGCGGGCCGGGGTCAGCATCCGGTGCGACGAGGCGCACCACTACGACTTCGAGGTCGTGGCGGGCCGGGTCGACGTGGTGGCGAGGATCGGCCCGGTGCGCCAGGTCGTGGCGAGCCGGGCGGTCGACCCAGGCCCGGTCACGCTCACCGTCCTCACCCGCACCACCGAGCTGGTGCCGCCGTCGTCCGTGCGGCCGACCGACGAGCCGACGGGTGTCGACCCCGCCGGCCCGGACACCATCGCCTTCCACGTGGACGACGACCCCGCGCCCCTGGCCGAGCTGAGCGGGCGGTACCTGTCGCCCGGTTGCGCGGACGGCCTCCCCGGGCGGGTCGTCGGCATGTACGTCACCCGCGGGGTCGCGGCGTTCGACTGGTTCGACCACCGCGACCGGCTCTCACCGACCGGGTGAGAGCAGCGGGCCAACCGAGGTCCCCACCCGGAGGTTCACCCATGAAACCGTTCCCGGCCATCCCGCGGCGGGCGGCCGCCCTGCTCACCGCGCTGCTCTGCGCCCTGGTGCTCGCACCCGCCGCGGCCAGGGCCGACAACCCGATCGTCCAGCACATCTACACCGCCGACCCGGCCCCGTTGGTCCACAACGGACGCGTGTACCTCTACACCGGGCACGACGAGGACAACTCCACCTGGTTCACCATGAAGGAGTGGCGCGTCTGGTCCTCCGACGACATGGTGAACTGGACCGACCACGGCTCGCCGATGAACCTGGCCACGTTCTCCTGGGCCAAGCAGGACGCGTGGGCGGGCCAGGCGATCGAGCGCAACGGCAAGTTCTACTGGTACGTGCCGGTGGTCAACCGGGCCACCGGGCGGATGGCGATCGGGGTGGGCGTCGCCGACAGCCCCACCGGCCCGTTCCGCGACGCGATCGGCCGGCCGCTGGTGGAGAACGGCGAGATCGACCCGACCGTGTTCATCGACGACAACGGCCAGGCGTACCTGTACTGGGGCAACCCGAACCTGTGGTACGTGCGGCTCAACGCCGACATGACCTCGTTCTCGGGCAGCCCCACGCAGGTGCCGCTCACCACGGCGGGCTTCGGCTCGCGGTCCGGTGACGCCAACCGGCCCACCCTGTACGAGGAAGGCCCCTGGGTCTACAAGCGCAACGGCCTGTACTACAACGTGTTCGCGGCGAAGTGCTGCTCGGAGTTCATCGCCTACTCCACCGCGCCCAGCCCCACCGGGCCGTGGACCTACCGCGGCACGGTCATGCCGACCCAGGGCGGCAGCTTCACCAACCACGCCGGGATCGTGGACTTCAAGGGCGGTTCCTACTTCTTCTACCACAACGGCGCGCTGCCCGGCGGCGGTGGTTTCACCAGGTCGGTGGCCGTGGAGAAGTTCACCTACAACGCCGACGGCACGATCCCGACGATCAACATGACCACCGGTGGCGCACCGCAGGTGGGCACGCTCAACCCGTTCGCCCGGCAGGAGGCCGAGACCATCGCCTGGGGCTCGGGCATCGAGACCGAGCCGGCGTCCGAGGGCGGGATGAACATCGGCTGGATCGAGAACGGCGACTACGTCAAGGTGAAGGGCGCGGCGTTCGGCTCGGGCGCGCGGTCGTTCAGCGCGCGGGTCGCCTCGGCCGGGTCCGGCGGCACGGTCGAGGTCCGGTTGGACGGCCCGAACGGCACGGTGGTGGGCCGCTGCGGCGTGTCCGGCACCGGCGGCTGGCAGACCTGGACCACGGTGTCCTGCCCGATCAGCGGCGCGACCGGCACCCACGACCTGTACCTGCGGTTCACCGGTGGCAGCGGCTACCTGTTCAACGTGAACTGGTGGCAGTTCACCGCCTGACCGGCGTGCGGTGGTCGCGGGCGCCCGGCCCGCGACCACCGGTCGGCCGGGACCGTCCACTCAGGACCGAAGCGGCTGCGGCACCCCGAAGCTCCGGCGGGGCGGGTCCGCCTGGATTCCGAACCGATTCCGACACCTTAGATATTTCGCGTTCACAAAGTGATCCGGAGAAACGCTCACTGCGGGAGGTCGGAGTCGCGGAAACCGCGCGGTGCAAGGGTTCTTGACGGCCCCTGTGACACAGCTTACTGTCGTGAGCGCTAACAATCGGAGTTGAGAGCGAAACTTTCGGCCGCACGGTGCGGTGGGCACTCGACCCGGTTCACGCGATCGCCGGCCCGCGGCGCCCAGCCGCCGCGCGGCGATGCCGCCTGTTCTCGCACACCCTGGAGAAGCGTCGTGAAACTCCGCTCGCCCCTGCTCGCCGCCGCGGTCCTGGCCCTGCTCACCGCCTGCACGCCGGGCACGGGAGGCGGCGGCGGGGGAGGCGATGACAAGTCGTTCGACTTCTGGTCGTTCTCCGCCATCAACCAGAAGCTGACCGTGGACGCCTACCAGGCGAAGCACCCGGACGTCCAGATCAAGCTGACCGAGGTCGGCACGTCGACCGAGACCGCCCAGTCGCTGACCACCGCGCTGGCGGGCGGCAAGGTGCCGGACCTGGTGCTGATCCAGGGCGACAACCTGCCGCAGTTCGTGGAGCAGCCCCAGAACTTCGTCGACCTGCGCACGCTGGGCGCGGACGACATCAAGGGCGACTACCTGGATTGGGTGTGGAAGCAGAGCGTCGCCAAGGACGGCGAGGTGCTGGGCGTGCCCACCGACGTCGGCGGCATGGCCGTGGCGTACCGGACCGACCTGTTCGCCGCCGCCGGGCTGCCGACCGACCGCGAGGCCGTCAGCGCGCTGTGGCCGACCTGGGACGCGTTCATCGAGACCGGCAAGCGCTACAAGCAGGCCACCGGCAAGGCGTTCACCGACAACGCGGCGACCAGCGTGTTCTACCAGGCGGTCAACCAGGTCTCGGAGAAGTACTACAGCGCCGACCGCAAGCTGGTCTACAGCACCAACCCGCAGGTGAAGGCCGCGTTCGACCTCGGCATCAAGGCCGCCACCGCCGGGATCACGGCCGGGCAGTCCTCGTTCGAGAGCGCCTGGAGCGCCGGCATGGCGCAGGGCCAGTACGCCGCCGTGTCCGCCCCGTCGTGGATGCTCAACAGCATCCGCAGCACCGCGCCCGACACCAAGGGCAAGTGGGACATCGCGAAGATCCCCGGCGGCTCGGGCAACTGGGGCGGCAGCTACCTGGCCATCCCCAAGCGCGCGAAGAACCCGCAGGCGGCCTGGAACTACATCAAGGAGATGCAGTCGCCGCAGGGGCAGCTGGAGCACTTCGCCCGCGTCGGCGCGCTGCCCTCGACCCCCTCGGTGTACCAGGACGCCAAGCTCGCCGACGCCAAGGACCCGTTCTTCGCCGACGCGCCGACCGGCAAGATCTACACCGACTCGCTGCTGGGCCTCAAGCCGTTCTACATCGGCCCCGACAGCGCCGCCATCGGCCAGGAGTTCCTCAACGCCATCACCAACGTCGAGCAGAGCGGCGGCAACCCGGCCACCGCGTGGGACGACGCGGTGCGCAACATCAAGACCGCCATCGGCGAGTGACCACCGTGACCGCCACGCTCACCCCGGCACCGTCGGCCGCGCTGCCGCCCCCGGCCACGCCGAAGGGCCGGGGGCTCGTCGACCGCCTGTCGCCCTACGCCTACGTCGCACCCTTCTTCGTCATCTTCGGGGTGTTCGGGCTGTTCCCGTTCGCCTTCACGTTCTACGTCGCCCTGTTCGACTGGAACCCGATCGGCGACCAGGTGTTCATCGGGGTGGACAACTTCACCCGGATGCTCGGCGACCCCCGGTTCTGGAACGCCGCCGGGAACACGGTGAGCATCTGGGCGCTGTCGACCGTGCCGCAGCTGCTGCTGGCGCTGGTGCTGGCGCACGTGCTCAACCACGCGCGGCTGCGGTTCGCGCTGTTCTTCCGGATGTCGGTGCTGGTCCCGTACATCACGTCGGTGGCGGCCACGGCGATCGTGTTCGCGCAGCTGTTCGACCGGGACTACGGGCTGCTGAACTGGCTGCTCGGGCTGGTCGGCGTGCAGCCGGTGGACTTCGTGCAGTCCACCTGGGGCAGCCACCTGCTCATCGCGACCATGGTGACGTGGCGGTGGTTCGGCTACACCACCCTGCTCTACCTCGCCTCGTTGCAGGCCGTGCCCCGCTCGGTGTTCGAGGCGGCGGCCATCGACGGCGCGGGACCGTGGCAGCGGTTCCGGCACATCACGATCCCCTCGCTGCGACCGGTGATCATCTTCACCGTCGTCACCTCGACCATCGGCGGGCTCCAGATCTTCACCGAACCGCTGCTGATCGCCTCGGGCGCGCCGCTGACCTGCGGCGCGGTGCGGCAGTGCCAGACGTTGACGCTGTTCCTCTACGAGCAGGGCTTCGGGCAGTTCGAGTTCGGCTACGGCTCGGCGGTCGGGGTGGCCCTGTTCGTGATGGTCGTGGTGATCGCGGCGATCAACTACCTGCTGTCGACCCGGATCAAGGCGGACCGATGACGAGCACCGCGCCGCGCGGACGGCGCCCCGGCCGGGTCCGCTGGTACACCTACCTGCTGCTGTGCGCGGCGACGGCCGCGTGCCTGTTCCCGCTGTACTGGATGTTCATCGTCGCCACGACCGACACGGCCACCGCGACGAAGATGCCGCCCGAGATCGTGCCCGGCGGCAACTTCTTCCACCTCGTGGACCTGGTGCTCGACACCGTGCCGTTCGTGCAGGCGCTGCTGAACAGCCTGGCCGTGGCCACCGCGATCGGCGTGGGCCAGGCCGTGCTGTGCGCGCTGGCCGGGTTCGCCTTCGCCAAGCTGCGCTTCCGCGGCCGCAACGCGCTGTTCCTGGTCGTCGTGCTCACCATGACCGTGCCGACGCAGCTGTCCGTCATCCCGCAGTACATGATCATGTCGGAGCTGGGCTGGGTCGACACGTTGCAGGCGCTGATCGTGCCCGGCCTGGCCAGCGCGTTCGGCATCTTCTGGATGCGCCAGCACATCACCGCGACCATCAGCGACGAGCTGATGCAGGCCGCCCGGATCGACGGCGCGTCGACGTGGCAGGTGTTCTGGCGCATCGCGTTCCCGATCGTGCGGCCGGCGGCGTTCGTGCTGGGCCTGTTCGGGTTCGTCACGGCGTGGAACGACTTCCTGTGGCCGTTCATCGTGCTCAAGTCGCCCGAGCGCTACACCGCGCAGATCGCCATCAAAGCGCTGCAGAACAGCTACGACGTCGACCTCGGCCTGGCCATGTCCGGCTCGTTCCTGGCCACCATCCCCCTGGTCCTGCTGTTCGTCCTGGTCGGCCGGCGCATGGTCGCCGGCATCCTCGAAGGCGCCTTCAAGGGCTGAGAACCCCGCACGACAAGGAAAACGATGACTGCACCGAAGCCCGAGGCGTCCCACTACGACAACCCCGTGATCCCCGGGTTCCACCCCGACCCCAGCGTGTGCCGGGTCGGCGAGGACTACTACCTGGTGTGCTCCAGCTTCGAGTACTTCCCGGGCGTGCCGATCTTCCACAGCCGCGACCTGGTGAACTGGCGGCAGGTCGGCAACGTGCTGGACCGCCCGTCCCAGTTGCCGCTGCCGGCCGACGCGATGGCCTCCGACGGCATCTACGCGCCCACGATCCGGCACCACGACGGCCGGTTCTGGGTCATCACCACGAACGTCTCGCACGGCGGCAACTTCACCGTCACCGCCGAGCGGCCCGAAGGGCCCTGGTCGGACCCGGTGTGGCTGGACCTGCCCGGCATCGACCCCGACCTGGCCTGGGACGAGGACGGCAACTGCTGGTGCGCCTTCGCCGGTGCGCACGGGCCGACGTTCAACGGCGTGCAGGTCGCCCGCGTCGACCCCGCGGCGGGGAAGGTGCTGGAGGGACCGGTGCCCGCGTGGGAGGGCACCGGGTTGCAGTGGCCGGAGGCGCCCCACCTGTACCGCGTCGGCGACTGGTGGTACCTGCTGATCGCCGAGGGCGGCACCGAGCGCGGCCACACCGTGGCGGTGGCCCGCGCCCGCTCGCCGCGCGGGCCGTGGGAGTCGGCCCCGGCCAACCCCGTCCTGTCGCACCGCAGCACGAGCAGCCCCATCCAGAGCACCGGTCACGCCGACCTGGTCACCACCCCGGACGGGGACTGGTGGATGGTGCTGCTGGCCACCCGCCCGGTCGGGTACAGCCCCAAGTTCCACGTCCTGGGCCGGGAAACGTTCCTCACCCCCGTGCGGTGGGAGGACGGCTGGCCGGTCGTCGGCCCGGTGCGGGAGCGGGAGCAGGCGCCGCCCGGAGCCGGCCCGCGGGAACCCGCGCCGCGGCGGGACGACTTCGACGGACCCGCGCTCGCGCCGCAGTGGATCTCGCCGCGGTCGCGCCCGGACGGCGCGTGGTCGTTGACCGAGCGGCCGGGGTGGCTCGCCCTGCACGCCACCGGTCCCACGCTGGACGAGCCGGGCTGCACGTTCCTCGGCCGGCGCCAGCAGCACCCGGAGAGCCGCACCGACGTCCTGCTGGACCCCGCCGCCGGTCGCGCCGGCGTGACGGTCCGACTGGACGAGGGGCACCACTACGACCTGGAGGTGGCCGACGGGCAGGCCCGCGTCGTCGCCCGGATCGGACCGCTGCGCCAGGTCGTGGCCACCCGCGCCGTGCCGCCCGGCCCGGTGCGGCTGGTGATCACCACCCGGGCGGCCCGGAAGTGGTCGGCGGGGCAGGAGCGGCGGTCCGGCCTGCACGTGGCCGGGCCGGACTTCATCGCCTTCCACGCGGGTGACGACCCCGAGCCGCTGGCCGAGCTGGACGGCAGGTACCTGTCCACGGAGGTCGCCACCGGCTTCACGGGCCGGGTGATCGGCCTGTACGTCACCGAGGGCACCGCGTGGTTCGACTGGTTCGACCACGGGCCGCTCGACGAGCCGGGGAGCGACTGACCGGCGCGTCAGTCCAGCTCCAGCACCGCCTTGCCGTGCAGCCGCCGTTCCACCAGGGCCCGGACGGCGTCCTCGGCGTCGCGCCAGCTGCCGCGCCAGGACACGTTCGGGTCCAGCGCGCCCGCGTGCACCCGGTCCGCCAGCCAGGTCAGGTCCGGCCCGAGGTCCGGGCAGTCCAGCAGGAAGAAGGTGACCAGGGAGCGGTCGTGCCCGCCCGTGCCCTCGAGGGCTCCGGGCGGGAACACGGCCGGCTCGCCGGAGGAGCGGCCGACCGAGACGACCGTGCCGTGCGCGGCCAACCGGGCGTGTGCCGCGACCAGGTGCGGCCCGCCGACGACGTCGAGGGCGCCGTGGACCGGGTCGGCGAGTTCCCGGGGGTCGGCGACCACCTCGTCCGCGCCCAGCGCGCGCAACCGCTCGCCGTGGCGGTCGGGGTCGCCGGTGGTGGCGACGACGTGCGCCCCCGCTCGGTGGGCCAGCTGCACGGCGTAGCGGCCGACCCCGCCGGTGGCCCCGGTGACGAGCACCCTCCTGCCGAGGACCGGGCCCAGCCGGTGCAGGCCGCGCAGGGCGCTCAGCCCCGCCACCGGGATGGTGCTCATGGCCCCGGCGTCCGCGTCCGCCGGCACGACGCCCAGCAGGTCGGTGGGCACGGCGCGCAGCTCGGCCCAGCCGCCCGCGGGGGCGAGGGTGACCACCGGCGTGCCCTCGGCGGGTCCGGAGCCGTCGGCGGCGGCGCGCTCGACCACGCCCGCCGCGTCCCAACCGAGGACCGCGCCGTCGGGTGAGCCGGGGACCAGGCCCTTGACCTCGCCGGAGTTCAGCGAGGTCGCGGTGACCCGGACGAGCGCCTGGTCCGGGGCGGGCACGGGGTCGGGCGCCCGGCCGAGGCGCAGGCCGGCGGGGGCGGAGCGGTCGACGAGCAGTGCGCGCATGGCGGCCCTTCCCGGTTGTGGTGGCGCAAAGTGCCACTCAGTGGCAGAAGCGTATCAGTGGCCTGTGGGTTAGGCTGTCCCCGATGAGCGTCCCCGCCGTGCCCGAGACCCACCTGCCGCTGCGCGAGCGCAAGAAGCGGCGCACCCGTGAGGCGTTGCTGGCCACCGGGCTGCGCCTGTTCGCCGAGCGCGGGTTCGCCGAGACGACGTTGGACGAGCTGTGCGCCGCGGTCGAGGTCTCGAAGCGCACGTTCTTCCGCACGTTCGCCGGCAAGGAGGAGTTGGCCAACGCGCCGCTGCACGACCTGTGGACGCGGTTCCTGCGGGAGCTGGGCGAGGCGGAGCCCGCGGGGGAGGGGCTGGCGGACTTCCTGCTCGGCGTGCTGCTGGGCGTGCTGGACGGGATGGCCGACCCGGACTGGCCGGGCCGGGTGCTGACCTCGCGCCGGCTGGCCGAGCGCAACCCGTCGATCGAGGCGGACGGCCTCTACTTCTGCGACCGCACCACCCGGGCCGCCGTGGCCGTGCTGCGGGAGCGCTTCGACCTGCCGGACGAGCTGCCGGTGCTGCTGGCGCTGGACGTCCTGGTCGCCGTGTTCCACCGGGCCCAGGAGGCGTGGGCGGCGGCGGGCGCGGCTACGCGGGACTCCCTGCGCGACCACGTGGTCGCGGCGTGGGCGGCGGTGCCGGTCGGGCTGGGCACGCCCCTGCGACCGGTGCGGGGAACCGGCGGCTGAACCGCGGAGCTGCCGGAGCCCCGGGAGCTGTCGGAGCCCGGGGAGCTGTCGGGACCGCCCTGGCCGCCCGACCGGCGCGGCGGGTGCGGTCCGGTGGTCAGGCCCGGGCCCAGCGCTGGTTGGCGCCGGCGTGGCAGGTCCGCACGATCACGGCCGTGCCGTTGGCGGTCGCACCTGTCCCCGCAGCGATCCCCGGCGCCGATGTCGTCCGAGATGCCGTGGATGCCGAGGTACGCCACGGGCTGCGTGCCGCCGGCGCACCCGCTGATCTCACCGGGCGCGGCGATGGCGGCGACGGTGCGGAACGCGGTCACCCGCGCGCACGCCGGCGAGTAGCTCATCACGCCGCCGTAGCCATGGCGGCGTGGCGGCGGACAGCGCACCCGGGCGAGCCGGCGCGGCGCGCGACACCGCGCCGGCCCGGGTTCGGATTCCAGGCAGCCCGGGACCCGGTGCGAGAGGTCCCGGGGCGACCGCCGCGAACCGGCGGTCGAGGGCGACGAACCGTCGTGTGTCGTACCTGGACGAGGGTCGTCACTGCGATTTGTAGCACACATCCGCGCGGACGGTCCAGCCGCGCGCGGGCCGGGCATCAGCCGAACAGGCGACGCTGGATCTCGCTGCGGTAGTCCTGCAGGGTGTTGTCCAGGTGGACGGCGGCGGCCTGCGCGGCGGCTTCCGGGTCGCCGTCGCGGATGGCCTGGTAGATGGCGAGGTGCTCCTCGACCGCCTCGGCGGCGTGCCCGCCGATGGTGCCCCGCAGCCCGATGGTGCTCGACTGGCGCTGCAACCGGCGGGCCTCGCGCACGGCGGCGACGAAGAACTGGTTGTGCGAGGCCGCCGCCACGGCGAGGTGGAAGTCCTCGTCACCGCGGTCGAACAGCGCGGCCTCGCCGGTCAGGTGCCCCTCGCGGCACGCCTCGGCGGCGGCGCCGATGGCGCGCAGCTCGGCCGGGGTCGCGTGGATGGCGGCCAGCCGGCTGGCCGCCGTCTCCTGCACGCGGCGGAACTCGAACAGCATGTAGACGTGGTCGAGGTTGGTCGGCAGGAAGAACCCGCCCCACCGGGCCGAGCCCAGCATGCCCTCGTCGTCGGCCACGTAGAGCCCGCGGCCCTTCTGCGCCCGCACCCGGCCGATCGCGGACAGGATCTTGACCGCCTCGCGCACCACCGTGCGGCTGGTGCCCATCCGCGTGGCCAGCTCGTTCTCGGTCGGCATCCGGTCGCCGGGCCGCAGCTCCAGCTCGGCGATCAGCTGGAGGATCTGCTCGGCCACCAGCTCGTAGCCGGGCCGGTAGGGACCCGTCGACCCGGCGGTGCCGGGCTGCCCGGCCGACGCGTCCGCCTCGACCCCCGGCACCACTGCGCCATCCGTCAACGCCGCTCCTCCGTGACGGGTCGCCTGCACGAGCACGACGGCCAACACCGTCCGGACAGCTTACATCCGGCCGGGTCCCCGAGAGCAGCGAGGGGTCGCCTATGTGTATTACTTATCGAAGCTGCGTCAGGCCCTCCGGAGTTGGAATCGCTGGTTCGTCGCACCGGTCAGCGCCCACTGCGAGATGCGCGCGCCGTCGGCGGTGGAGGCCGACCACACGTCCATCGCGAGGCCGCTCTGCTGGTTGACCAGGCTCACCACGCCGCCGCCGTGGTCGACCAACCGCCACAGCTGGTTGGGCGTGCCGGCGTCGCGCTGCTGGGTGATGTCGGCCCCGCTCGCGGTGCCGGAGACCTGGAGCACCAGGCCGCTGTGCCTGGCCCGGACGCGGTAGTGGTCGCCGCTGGGCAGGAAGTCGAACTGCTGGTTGAGGCCGGTGGTGGCCGACCACTGGACCAGGGCCGCGCCGGCGGTGGTGGACGCGCCGTTGACGTCGGCGCGCTTGCCGCTGTGCTGGGCCACGAGCTGGTAGTACACGCCCGGCTCGACCAGCGGCGGCGGGCCCTGCGAGGTCACCCGGTAGGTGTGGCCCGCCTGCCCGGTGAACCGGACCAGGTCGGCCTCGACCCGCTCGGGCGTGATGACCGCGCCGCTGGTCGCGTCGCGCAGCTCGTAGGTCCCGGTGAACACCCGGCTGCGCACCCGCACCGGGCCGTCCCGGTCCGGGGTGACGGACAACTCCGTGGCGTAACCGCCGCTCCACACCGCACCGACCGCGTACCCGCCCCGGCCGCGCAGTCCCGCGACCCGGCCGCTCGGCCAGGCGGGCGGCAGCGCGGGCAGCAGGTGCAGCTCGCCGTTGTGGCTGTGCAGCAGCATCTCGGCCACGCCGGAGGTCGCACCGAAGTTGCCGTCGATCTGGAACGGCGGGTGCAGGTCGAACATGTTGGGCGCGAGGCGGTCGGGCGTCACCAGGGAGCGGATCAGGTCGTGCGCCCGGCCGCCCTCCTCCATCCGCGCCCAGTAGTTGATCTTCCACGCCAGGGACCAGCCGGTGCCGGCGTCACCGCGCAGCTGCAGGGTCCGGCGGGCGGCCTCGAACAGCTGGGGCGTGCCCCGCTTGGTGATCTGGTTGCTCGGGTGCAGGCCGTACAGGTGGGAGACGTGCCGGTGGTTCGGCTCGGTCTCGACCCAGTCGTACAGCCACTCCATGACGTTGCCGCGCGAGCCGACCCGCGTCGGCGCGAGCCGCTGGCTCGTCGCCCGGACCCGGCCGCGGAAGTCGTCGTCCACGCCCAGCACCTCCGAGGCGCGGGCGCAGCCCTCGAACAGGTCGCGCAGGATCTGCATGTCCATCGTGGGACCGGCGCACACGCTGGCGTTGGCGTGGTGGGGCAGTTCCGGCGAGTTCGACGGGTTGGTGACCAGCCACTTCAGCGTCGGTTCCTCCACGAGGGTGTCGAGGAAGAACTGGGCGGCGCCCTTCAGCGCGGGGTAGTAGGAGCGCAGGAACGCCACGTCGCCGGTGAACAGGTAGTGGTCCCAGATCATGGTGGCCAGCCACGCGCCGCCGGTCTGCCACATCCCCCACAGCGCGCCGTCGACCACGGAGGAGCCCCGCCAGCCGTCGGTGTTGTGGTGGGTGACCCAGCCCCCCGCGTTGTACTGGGCCTTCGCGGTGCGCGCTCCGGTGACGGTCAGGTCGTCGATCATCCGGAACACCGGCTCGTAGCACTCGCCGAGGTTCGTCGTGTCCGCCGGCCAGTAGTTCATCGGCAGGTTCGCGTTGATCGTGTACTTCGAGTCCCACGACGGCGCGAGCTGGTCGTTCCAGATGCCCTGGAGGTTCGCCGGCTGCGTGCCCGGCCGCGACGACGACAGCAGCAGGTACCGGCCGTACTGGAACAGCAGCGCGGAGAACTGCGGGTCCGCGACGCCGTTGTGCTGCGCGATCCGCACGTCGGTCGGCTGGTCCGCCGCCGGGGTCCGGCCCAGGTCGAGGGTGACGCGGCCGAACAGCCTCTGGTGGTCGGCCACGTGCCGGGCGCGCAGCACGTCGTAGGACGTGCCCTGGGCGGCGTTGAGGCGGCCGCGGGCGATGCCCTGGTAGTCGCCGGCCACGTTGCGGTAGTCGACGTAGCTGGTGCCGATCGAGATCAGCAGCGTGGCGCTGGTCGCGTTGGAGACCCGCAGCGTGCCGCCCGAGCTGCTCGTCGTCCCGCCCTCGGCCACGACCTTGGCCAGCACGAGGAAGCGGACCGAGCCCGCGATGCCGCGCTGGTCGCCCGACCGGCCGTCCAGGGCGATCGTGGTGCCGTCCGGGCTCGACGCCGTCGCCCGCTGGGGCGTGCTGAACGAGGCGGTGAACGTGATCGAGCCCGGGGTCTCGGCCGTCAGCCGCACGGCGATCACCTGGTCCGGCGCGCTGGCGATCACCTCGCGCCGGTACCGGACGTTGTTCGCGGTGTAGGTGACCGCCGTCGTGGCGGTGGTCAGGTCGAGCCACCGCTGGTAGCCCGACACCGTCCCCGGTGAGGGGAAGGCGAGCCGCAGGTCGCCGACCGTCTGGTAGGCCAGTTGGCCCGCCGGGTTGCCGAGCATGGCCTGGTCGATGAGCGACTGGGCCTGCGTCCACTGGTTGGCGAAGACCAGCCGCCGGATCTCGGCCAGGTTCGCCGCGCCGCGCGTGTTGGTGTAGTCGTGCGGACCGCCCGCCCAGACGGTGTCCTCGTTGAGCTGCAACCGCTCCGTGTCGGCGTTGCCGAACACCATCGCGCCGAGGCGGCCGTTGCCGACCGGCAGCGCGCGCAACCAGTCCGAGCCGGCCGGCCCGTCGTACCAGAGCGCCAGGTCGTCGACGGCGCGGACCTCGGGAGGCGCGGCCGACCCGGCCCGGGCCGAGGCGGTCCAACCCCCCGACGCCAGCGCGGTCCCGGCGCCCACGGCGCCGATCTTCATCAGCCGCCGTCGTGGCAGATCAGGCATGTGACCCTCCAAAGTGGACGTCATCGTCGACGCGCCGAGGCCCGTGGGCAAGGTAGCCACCGGTGAACCCGACCGTCAATCGGCGGCGAACGGTCGGTGTGAGCGATAACATCATCACGCGTGCGCTGACCTGGTCGAATCCACATTCGACGGCGGGACGTAACCGCTGGATCGGCGGAATTAGCTCATTCGGCCCAGCGGGTTAGCGCTAACAATTTTAGCAATTCCGGACATTGACGCCACGTGTCGCCGCCGTTACGGTGCCGAAAAGGCCCGGATGCTCGCCGAAGGCCCTCCACTGAGGACTTCCTCCAGCGATTCCCAGCATTCCCGCCCCCGTGCACCGCACCTCGTCGTCGCCGCGTCGCGCGCCCCGCGTCGAAGTACCCCGAACCCGCTCGAAGGGTGTGAGCCTGCCATGAGACACCGACTCCGGGCGGCGATGAGCGCCGTCCTCCTGGTGGCCGCCGGCGTGGCGGTGACCGCGGTCGGCTCCGCGCCGCCCGCCGCCGCGCACGCGGTCAACCCGAACGACTTCCAGCAGGTCGAGCTGGCCCGCGGGGTCGCCGAGGTCGGCGAGCCGATGACGCTCGCGGTGCTGCCGGACCGCTCGGTGCTGCACACCTCCCGCAACGGGACGCTGCGCCGCACCACCGCCGAGGGCGTCACGAGCGTGATCGGCACCGTGCCGGTCTACTCCCACGACGAGGAGGGCCTGCAGGGCATCGGGGTCGACCCGGGGTTCGCCACCAACCGGTTCGTCTACCTGTTCTACGCGCCCCCGCTGAGCACGCCGGGCGGCGACGCGCCCGCCACCGGGACCAACTTCTCGACGTGGAAGGGCGTCAACCGGCTGGCCCGGTTCACCCTGAACGCCGACTACACGCTCAACCTCGCCAGCCAGGTCACGGTGCTGGAGGTCGGCACCGACCGGGGCATGTGCTGCCACGTCGGTGGTGACATCGACTTCGACGCGGCCGGCAACCTGTACCTGTCGACCGGCGACGACTCGAACCCGTTCGACTCGGCCGGCTACACCCCGATCGACGAGCGGACCGACCGCAACCCCGCCTACGACGCCCAGCGCAGCGCCGGCAACACCAACGACCTGCGCGGCAAGGTGCTGCGGATCAAGGTGAACGCCGACGGGTCCTACTCGATCCCGCCCGGCAACCTGTTCCCGGTCGGCACGGCCGGGACGCGGCCGGAGATCTACGCGATGGGCCTGCGCAACCCGTTCCGCTTCAACGTGGACAAGGCGACCGGCACGATCTACCTCGGCGAGTACGGCCCCGACGCGGGCACGAGCAGCTCCACCCGCGGCCCGGCCGGCCTGGTGGAGTTCAACCGGATCACCGCCGCCGGCAACTTCGGCTGGCCCTACTGCGTCGGCTCGAACACCTCCGCCGAGGCCTACGTCGACTACGCGTTCCCCTCCGGCCCGTCCGGCAGCCGGTTCAACTGCGCCGCGCCGGTCAACAACTCGCCGCGCAACACCGGCCTGACCACGCTGCCCGCCGCACGGGCCGCGTGGATCAAGTACGACAACTGCTCCTTCGCCGCGTTCGGCTGCGGTTCGGAGTCCCCGATGAGCGCGCCGGTGTACCGCTACGACCCGGCCAACCCGTCGTCGGTGAAGTTCCCGGCGGCGCTGGACGGGCACGTGTTCGCGACCGAGTTCGGCCGGCGCTGGATCAAGACGATCGACGTCAACGCCGACGGCTCGCCCGGCCAGGTCAGCGACTTCCCGTGGCGCGGCACGCAGGTCATGGACGCCGCCTTCGGCCCGGACGGCGCGCTGTACGTGCTGGACTACGGCACGGGCTGGGGCAGCGGTGACGCCAGCAGCGCGCTGTACCGCATCGAGTACAACCCGGCCGGCAACAGGGCACCGACCGCGCGGGCCGCCGTCGACCGCACGTCCGGCAGCGCGCCGCTGTCGGTGACCTTCTCCTCGGCCGGCTCCTCCGACCCCGAGGGCGGCGCGCTGACCTACTCGTGGGACTTCGGCGACGGCGGCACGTCCGCGGCGGCGAACCCCACCCACACCTACACCGCCAACGGCCAGTACACCGCCACGCTCACGGTGACCGACCCCGGTGGCCGCACCGGTTCGGCCACCGTGGGCATCTCGGTCGGCAACACCGCGCCGGTGGTCCGGATCGACACGCCGGCCAACGGCTCGCTGTTCGCCTTCGGCGACTCGGTGCCGTACACGATCACGGTGACCGACCAGGAGGACGGTGCGGTCGACTGCGCCCGGGTGAAGCTGAGCTACGTGCTCGGCCACGACAGCCACGGCCACCCGATCAGCACGCGCACCGGGTGCTCGGGCACCATGCAGATCCCGGTCGACGGCGAGCACGACACGGCGGCGAACCTGTTCGCGGTGTTCGACGCGGAGTACACCGACCTGGGCTCGAACGGCCAGCCGCCGGTGACCACGCACACCCAGCACGTGCTCCAGCCGCGGCACCGCCAGGCCGAGCACTACTCGGCGCAGTCCGGCACCGGGCTCTACGACAAGGCGACTGCGGAGGGCGGCCGGACCGTCGGCGACATCCAGAACGGCGACTGGATCGCGTTCGAGCCGTACGCGCTCGGCGGGACGAACCGGTTCACCGCGCGGGTGTCCTCCGCCGGTGCGGGCGGCACGCTGTCCGTGCGGACCGGCTCGCCGACGGGCCCGGTGCTGGGCACGGCGACCGTGCCGGTGACCGGCGGCTGGGAGACGTTCACCGACGTGTCCGCCGCGCTGTCCACCGTCCCGACGGGCACGGTGACGCTGTACCTGACCTTCGCCGGCGGCAGCGGCACCCTCTTCGACGTCGACGCGTACACCTTCGGCACGGCGACCGGCACCCGGTCCGGGCCGATCGTCGGGTCCTCGGGCAAGTGCGTGGACGTCAACGGCGGCAGTTCGGCCGACGGGGCGAAGGTGCAGCTGTGGACGTGCAACGGTGGTGCCAACCAGCGCTGGGCGGTGAGCGGGACGACCTTGCGGGCGCTGGACAAGTGCCTGGACGCCTCGGGCACCGGCGACGGCAGCGTGGTGCGGCTGTGGACGTGCACCGGCGGTGCCTCCCAGAACTGGGCGCCCGGCGCGAACGGCTCGCTCGTCAGCTCCCAGTCGGGCAAGTGCCTCGACGCCAACGGCGGCAGCTCCGCCGACGGCACCCAGCTGATCGTCTGGACCTGCCACGGCGGCACCAACCAGCGGTGGACCCTGCCATGACCGGCGGCAAGCCCACCCCGGGCGCACCCACCCCGACCCCCAATATCCCCGAACCCAGGCCCGGCGAGGACGGTCCGAGATGAAGCGCTCCCTCACCCGACGCGTGGTCGCCGCGGCCGCGACCGCGCTCACCGTCACCGCGCTGGGCTCCGGCCCGCGGGCCGCGGCGGCCGACCAGCCCTACGACGTGCTGGTGTTCTCCAAGACCGCGGCCTTCCGCCACGACTCGATCGGCGCGGGCACCCAGCTGGTCCGGGACCTCGGCGCGGCGAACAACTTCACGGTCACCGCCACCGAGGACTCCGCCCAGTTCACCGCGACCAACCTCGCCCGCTTCGAGGCGGTGGTGTTCCTCAACACGACCGGTGACGTGCTGAACGCGACCCAGCAGACCGCGTTCGAGTCCTACGTCCGGGGCGGTGGCGGCTACGTCGGCGTGCACTCGGCGTCCGACACCGAGTACGACTGGCCGTTCTACGGCGAGCTGGTCGGCACCTACTTCACCTCCCACCCGGCGATCCAGCAGGCCACGATCCGGGTGGAGGACCGGGCGCACGCGGCCACCGCGCACCTCGGGGCGACCTGGACCCGGACCGACGAGTGGTACAACTTCCGCGGCAGCGTCCGCTCCACCGCCCGCGTGCTGGCCTCGCTGGACGAGTCGAGCTACTCCGGCGGCACGATGGGCGGCGACCACCCGCACACGTGGTGCAAGACCGTCGGCGGCGGGCGCTCGTTCTACACCGGCAGCGGCCACAGCCAGGCGAGCTACGCCGAACCCGGTTTCCGGGCGGTGGTGCTCGGGGGCATCCGGTACGCGGCCGGCCGCGCCAAGGCCGACTGCCGACCGGAGAACGGCTACACCGCGCTCTACAACGGCTCGACCGCCGGCTGGTCGCAGGCCGGACCGGGCGGTTTCACCAGCGGCGACGGCACGTTGACCTCGTTCGGCGGCCCCGGCCTGCTCTGGCACAGCGCGCGGGAGTACCGCTCGTACTCCCTGAAGCTGGACTGGCGCGTGGCCGGCGACGACGAGTCCGGCGTCTTCGTGGGCTTCCCGCCGAGCAGCGACCCGAACTCGGCCGCGGCCAACGGCTACGAGGTCCAGATCGACGCCACCGGGACCGACGACCGGACCACCGGCGCGATCAACGGCGTCAAGGCCGCCGACCTCGCCGCCCGCGACGCGGCGCTCAACCCGCCGGGCGAGTGGAACACGTTCGAGCTGCTCGTGGAGGGCGAGCGGCTGCGGGTGTTCCTCAACGGCGCGCTGGTCAACGACTTCACCAACACCGACCCGGCGCGGTCGCTGGTCTCCGGGCACGTCGGCCTGGAGAACCGTGGTGACGGCGACGAGGTGTCGTTCCGCAACGTCCGCATCAGGGAGCTGGGCGGCACGACCCCGCGCACCGGTCCCATCGTCGGGTCCTCGGGCAAGTGCGTGGACGTCAACGGCGGCGGTTCGGCCGATGGCGCGAAGGTGCAGCTGTGGACGTGCAACGGCGGCGCCAACCAGCGCTGGGCGGTGAGCGGGACGACCTTGCGGGCACTGGACAAGTGCCTCGACGCCTCCGGCACCGCCAACGGCGCGGCGGTCCGGTTGTGGACGTGCACCGGCGGGGCCGCCCAGAACTGGGCACCCGGCGCGAACGGCTCGCTGGTGAACGCGCAGTCGGGCAAGTGCCTCGACGCCAACGGCGGCAGCTCCGCCGACGGCACCCAGCTGATCCTCTGGACCTGCCACGGCGGCACCAACCAGCGGTGGACCCTGCCCTGAACCGAAGGAGCGCTCCGATGAGAACCACCGGCGAGGCGACCGCCTCCCGACAGACCCGACGACGGCCCGTGACGACCGCCGTGGCGGCCGTGCTGCTCGCGGCCGGCACGGTCACCGCGGTCGGCACGACACCGGCGGCCGCGGCGACGGTCGACACCACCGCGTGGTACGTCCTGGTCAACCGCAACAGCGGCAAGGCCCTGGACCTCTACAACTCGGCGACGAACGACGGCGCGCGCGTCACCCAGTGGACGCGCCACGACGGGACCAACCAGCAGTGGCAGTTCGTCGACTCCGGCGACGGCTACTACCGGATCAGGTCCCGGCAGTCGGGGAAGGTCCTCGACGTGCCCGGCTCGTCCACCGCCGACGGCGCGGCGATCCAGCAGTGGACCGACCACGGCGGCACCAACCAGCAGTTCCGGTTGGCGGACTCCGACAGCGGCGCCGTGCGGCTGATCGCCCGGCACAGCGGCAAGGCCGTCGAGGTGCAGGGCGCGTCCACCGGGGACAACGCCAACGTCGTGCAGTACACCGACCACGGCGGCACGAACCAGCAGTGGCAGCTCGCCAAGGTGTCCGGCGGCGGCGACCCGGGTCCCGGCCCGGGCACCGGCTGCGGCAAGGCCCCGACGCTGCGCAGCGGCACGCAGACGATCCAGAGCGGCGGCAAGAGCCGCAGCTTCATCCTGCGCATCCCCGACGGCTACGACAGCAACCGGCCGTACCGGCTGATCTTCGCGTTCCACTGGCGGGGCGGCACGATGAACGACGTCGCCTCCGGCGGCACGAGCGGGACCGCCTGGTCCTACTACGGGATGCAGGAGCAGTCCAACAACAGCGCGATCCTCGTCGCGCCGCAGGGTTTGGGCAACGGCTGGGCCAACTCCGGCGGCGAGGACGTCACCTTCACCGACGACATGATCCGGCGGATCGAGGGCGACCTGTGCGTCGACCCGAAGCTGCGCTTCTCCATGGGGTTCAGCTACGGCGGCGGCATGAGCTACGCGCTGGCCTGCGCGCGGGCCACCGTGTTCCGGGCGGTGATCGTCTACTCGGGGGCCCAGTTGAGCGGGTGCAGCGGCGGCACGCAGCCGATCGCGTACTTCGGCCTGCACGGCATCACCGACAACGTGCTCAACATCTCGATGGGCCGGTCGCTGCGGGACAAGTTCGTCGCCAACAACGGCTGCGCGGCCCAGAGCCCGCGTGAGCCCGCCGGCGGCAGCATGTCGCACGTGACGACGACGTACTCGTGCCGGGCGGGTTACCCGGTGCAGTGGGCGGCGTTCGACAACGGCCACATGCCCGGCCCGGTCGACGGCACCTACGCCGAGAGCGGCGTGCGGACCTGGACCAAGGGCGAGGCCTGGCGGTTCATCTCGCAGTTCTGACCGACCCCGACCGCGGCGTGGACCTCGACCCCCACGGGCGGGGTCCACGCCCCGGTCACCGCGGCGGGGCCACGGAACCGCGGGAGCGGACGGGCATCGGCACGCGGTGGACCGCACCGCGGCCGGTGCCGTGCTGCGCGGCTTCGGCGAGCAGGAGGTCGACGGCCTTGGCACCGAGGTCGTGGTGCGGCAGCGCCACGGTGGTGAGGCCGGGGCGCAGCCACGAGGCGACGGGGTGGTCGTCGAACGACACGACCGAGACGTCGTCGGGCACGGCGAGGCCCGCGTCCTGCAACGCCTGGTAGGCGCCGAACGCGAGCCGGTCGTCCAGGCAGATCAACGCCCGGGGCCGGTGCCGGTCCAACAGCTCCCGGGTCGCCCGGAAGCCGTGCTCGGGCAGCCACCACCGGCACGGGTGCCCGCTCGCCACGGCGACGCCCGCCTCCGCCAGCTCCTGGTGGATGCCGGTGAGCCGGTCCAGCGCGGCGATCCGCCCCGGCGGCACGTCGACGCCGGTCGGGTCCGCGCCGATGAGGTGGATGCCCTCGCCGTGGCCCGCGTCGAGGAGCACCCGCGCGGCCGTGCGCCCGCCCTCCACCTCGTCCGCCAGGACGCAGGGCAGCGGTGCCGGCTCGGGCGGCAGCACGTTGAGCAGCACGGCGGGACCCCCGGTCAGACCGGGCGGGATGCCCATCGCCCTGGTGTGCGCCGCGGCCAGCACGATGCCGTCGACGGGGTGGTCGCGCATCGCCTCGATCAGCGAGCGCTCGAAGCCGACGTCGCCCTCGGACTCGCCGAACAGCAGCGTCACGCCGTGCCGGCGGGCCGCGCCGAGCGCCCCCTTGACCAGGTCGCCTGCCAGCCGCGAGCTGACGACCGAATCGGACACCAGCGCGATCGTGCGCGTCCGGGCCCCGCGCCGCCCGAAGGGGACGCGGTTGCGGCGGTACTCCATCTCCGCCGCCGCTTCGAGGACCCGGCGCTGCACCTCCTCGGAGATCCGCAGGTCCCGCCCGCGGCCCGACAGCACCAGCGACACGGTCGTCTGGGAGACACCGACCACCTTGGCCACGTCGGCCAACGTGACCCGTCGTGTGCCCACCGTGGACTCCCGTTCTCCGAAGCCGATCGCGGTCCTCATCGATAAGTCTGACTCATAACGCCACTTTCTGGCTACTCATGACAGCGTTCGAACGGCTGCGCCGTCAAGGGAATCCGGTCGGGAGCTTCGATGACACCGTTGCACAGCACCGAGTTCGCCGTGATGCCGGTGGGGAAGCACCGGAGAGTTGATCAAGTAAGTAATACTCATCGTTCCCCTGTGGCGCGCGGATCGGTATGGTGAGCCGCAGTCGTGGCCCCTGGAGAAGCGAGCAGCGATGAAGCAGCGCACACCGCGGTCCGCTGCCCTGGCCCTCGTGCTGGCGTTGAGCGCCGGTTGCGGGAGCGCCTCGGTGTCGGGATCGTCCGGCGGTTCGGACGGCAGGCTCGTGGTCTGGGACTGGAAGTCCGGCGACGCGAGCGCGACCGCCTACGTCGACCGGGCGAAGGCCGACTTCGCCAGGAGCCACCCCGACGTCGAGGTCGAGTTCGTGGCCCAGCCGTTCGACCAGTACTACACCCTGCTCGGCGCGGCCATCCAGGCCGGCAAGGGCCCGGACGTCGTGCTGTTCAACGGCGGCGGCCGGCTCCGCGACCGCGTGGACTCGCTGCTGCCGCTGGACGACCACCTCGCGGGCGACCGGCAGCGGTTGGCCGGTTGGGACGCCTTCACGCAGGCGGGCAAGACCTACGCGGCCCCCGTGACGCTGCAGGGCCACCCGCTGTACTACGACAAGGCCCTCTACCGGCGGGCCGGGCTCGACCCCGAGGCGCCCGCCCGGACGTGGGACGAGTTCCTCGAGGACTGCCGCGCCATCGTCGCCAAGGCCGGTGCGAAGTGCCTCGCCGTGGGCAACAAGGAGGGCATCGGCATCCAGTTCTTCCTGTCCGCCATGGGGTCGGCCGTGCTCACGCCCGAGGAGTACGACGCGTGGATCGCGGGGCAGCGGGACTGGACCTCGCCGCGCGTGAAGCGGATCTTCGAGCTGTGGCGGCAGGTCGACGCGGCCGGGCTGAACAACGACGGCGCCAACTCGACCGCGATGTTCAACGACGCGTTCGCGGTCTTCCAGTCGGGCAGGGCCGCCCACGTCATCGGCCTGATGTCGGACGTCGGCCACTGGAAGGACTTCGCCGAGTTCCTGCCGCCCGAGGACGTCGGCGTCATGACGGCACCGGTGGTGGACCCGGCCGCGACGCCGAGCCTGCCCTACGACGGCGGCATCGGCTACGCGGTCACCAAGTGGACCCGGGACCCGGAGCTCGCCGCCGACCTCGTGCGGTCCCTGACGTCGACCGACGCCCTCCAGACCTTCTACGCCGACGCCGGCGCGATCGTCTCGGACACCTCGGTCGACGTCTCCGGCGGCGGCCCCGCCGTCACCGCGATCGCCGCCGGCACCAAGACCGGCAAGCCGGCGCTGCACGTCGCCCTGTCCAGCAAGACGGTCGACCTGATGGGCCGGCTGTCGCAGCAGTTGCTCAGCGGCTCGGTCACCGTGGACGACGCCGTGGCGCAGCTGGCCGCTTCCGACGCGGCGAGCTGACCCGTGCCGCCCGCGCCCCCCACGTCCTCGTTGCGCCCGCCCGGGATCGCGCCCCCCGAGGGGCGATCCGCACCGCCGGCCCGCCGCCGCCGCCGACGCCGCCGCGGACCGCTGGGCGAGCGACTGGCACCGGTCGTCCTGCTGGCGCCGACCGCGCTGATCGTCGTGGCGCTGCGCCTGTGGCCGCTGGCGCTGGGGGTGAACTTCTCGTTCACCGGCGACGGCGACCGCAACGGCACGCCGGTCGGGCTGGACAACTACGCGACCCTGCTCGCCGACCCGCTGTTCCGCCGGGCGCTGGGCAACGTGGGCCTGCTCGTGCTGCTGCTCCCGGTCGCGGTGGCGGTGCCGGGGCTGCTGGCCACGTTCATCCACCTGCGCGTGCCCGGCCACCGGGTCTACCGGGCGGTCTACTTCTTCCCGGCGGTGCTCTCGCCGGTGATCGTGGGCGCGATCTTCACCCTGCTGCTCGGATACGACGGGCCGCTGAACGACCTGCTCGGCGTGGTCGGCCTCGGGCCGGTGGACTGGCTCGGCGACCCGGACGTGGCGATCTTCGCGGTCGTCGGCGTGCACGTCTGGGCGACGTTCGGCATGGCGCTGGTGGTGTTCCTGGCCGGGTTCGCCGCGCTGGACCCCTCGCTGCTGGACGCGGCCCGGGTGGACGGCGCGTCCCTGGGGCAGACCATCCGGCACGTGATCGTGCCCGGCCTGACCCGCACGATCCAGTTCGTCTTCGTCACCACCATGATCGGCCTGCTGACCTCGATGTTCGGCCTGGTGTTCGTGATGACCGGCGGCGGGCCGGAGGCGTCGACCTACCTGCCCGAGTTCTACATCTGGGTGCAGCAGGGGCAGTTCGACCAGCCGGCGCTCGCCTCGGCCGCGGCCACGGCGCTGTTCCTGATCATGCTGCTGGTGGGGCTGGCCCAGATCGGCGTGCTGCGGCGCGCGGGGCGGGAGGGCTGATGGCCGGCCGGTGGTCGTCGCGGTGGGTCGTCGCGGTGCCGATGGCCGGGTTGGCGCTGGCGACGGTGTACCCCCTGCTGTTCACCGCCAACGTCGCCCTGAAGACGCGGCGCGAGTACGTCCTGGACCGCTTCTCGCCGACCACCTCCCCGCACTGGGGGAACCTCGCGGCGGCGTGGAACGGCGTCGGCCTGTCCCGGTACTTCCTGAACTCGGTCGTCGTCGTGGCGTGCTCGGTCGCGCTGCTGCTGCTGTTCGGGTCGATGGCGGGGTTCGCGCTGGCCCGCCTGCGGTTCCGCGGCTCGTCGGCGCTGTACCTGGGCTGCCTGGCGGCGCTGTTCATCCCCTTCCAGGTGATCATGGTGCCGCTGACCAGGGTGCTGGCCGACGCGGGCCTCGTCGACACCTACCCGGGCCTGGTGCTCGCCTACGTGGCGCAGTTCCTGCCCTTCACCGTCTTCCTGATGACGAGCTACTACGCGACCGTGCCCGCGGAGGTCGTGGACGCGGCCCGCGTCGACGGCAGCACCACGCTGGGCGCGTACTGGCGGATCATGCTGCCGATGGGCGCGCCGGCGCTGCTGTCGGTCGGCGTCCTCGACGCGCTGTTCTGCTGGAACGACGTGCTGATCTCCCTGCTGGTGATGCCGTCGGCCGACCACCGCACGCTCATGGTCGGCGTCACCTCGCTGCGGGGGCAGTACTCGGGCGACATCCCCGTCTTCGCCTCCGGCGTGCTCGTCGCGGCGGTGCCCGTCCTGGTCGTCTACCTGTTCCTGCAACGCCGGATCGCCGACGGCGTCACGGCCGGAGCCACGAAGGGCTGATATGCGCATCACCGGTTATCGGACCCTCACGACCGCCCAGGACTGGGGGCGCCCGGTGGGCGACGCCAACGGCGTCTTCGCCGACGGCCTCATCCGGGTGCCGATCGTCCTCGTGCACACCGACGTGGGCATCACCGGCGTCGGGATCGGGTCGCACGTGGAGGTCGAGGCGGTCTTCGCCGCGATCGAGGGCGAGGACCCGCGTGCCGTCACCGCCCTGTACGACCGGATGCTGCGCCGGACGTTCAAGGCGGGCCACGCCGGCGCGGTGTTCGGCACGATCGGCGCCCTCGACACCGCGCTGTGGGACATCAAGGCCCAGGCCGTCGGCGAGCCGCTGTGGCGGCTGCTGGGCGGGCGCGACCGGCGCGTGCCCGCCTACGCCTCGGGGTTGGACATCGAGCTGGGCGACGACGAGCTGGTCGCGGTGTACGAGACGTACGCCCGGCACGGGCTGCGGGCGGCCAAGATCAAGGGCGGCCTCGACGTGGAGCGGGACCGGGACCGCCTCATCCTGGTGCGCGACGTGCTCACCGCCGCCGGGCGCGGGGCGCGGCCGGGGCTGATGCTCGACGTCAACGAGTCGTTGAGCCGCAAGCAGGCGGTCCGCCACGTCGGCGAGCTGGAGCGCACGCTCGACCTGATCTGGGTCGAGGAGCCCGTCCGGCGCTGGGACGCGGAGGGGCACGCGGCCGTGGGGCGGGGCGTCCGGGCGTCGGTGGCGTCCGGGGAGAACCTGACCGGCCTGGAGCAGTACCGGCCGCTGGTCGCGGCGGGCGCGGTCGACGTCGTGCAGGCGGCCGCGGGCTGGGGCGTCACGCACTTCCTGCGCGTCTCGGCCCTCGCCCACGCCCACGACCTGCCGGTGAGCCCGATCGGCACCACACCGGTCGGCCTGCTGCACGCCGCGACCGCCGTGCCCAACCACCTGGTCAGCGAGTTGCAGGACCTCCAGCCGCCGGCGGGGCTGACGCTGGACCTGCACGTGGAGGACGGCGCGTTCGTCCTGGGCGACGCGCCGGGGCTGGGCATCCGCGTGGACGAGGAGGCGATCGCCGCGTCGGGCCCGCTGCTGCCGCCCGCGCCGCCGGACGGCCCGCACGTGCGGCCGGAACGCGCCGGCCAGCGCCTGCTGGCCGTGGTGCACACCCCGGCCACCGCACCCGACCCGCGCCAGCCGCCCGCCGCCGTCACCGCCGAACCACCTGCCACCCGCTGACCTGCTGCCCCTGACCTGCCGCCCCTGACCTGCCGCCCGCTGACCGACCGCCCGCTGACCGACCGCCCGCTGACCGACCGCCCGCTGACCGACCCCTGCGGCACCCGACCGCCGACCGCTCGACCCGCGCGGGGCCTCGCTCGCGGGCGGGTGAGCCGCCACCCGCCCGCGGACACCCCGCACCTCACCACCCCGCACCTCACCACCCCGCACCTCACCACTCCGCGCCCCACCACCCGTGCGCCGTCATCCGGCCCGGCTCGCACAGCCACCCGTCAACCCCCTGCCTCACCCCCACCTCACCCCGACCATCGGCCGAACCTGTCGTGCCACAACGACGTGCGCACCGGACGACCCGACCGGACCTCGCGCACGCACACCCCCAGGAGGTCCCTTGTTCGCGTCCCCGTCCCGCGCGGTGCGGAGGGCGGTGTCGGCCCTCGCCGCCGCGCTGCTGGCCGCACCCGCGGCCGTCGCCCTGGCCGCTCCCGCGCAGGCCGCCACCACCACCCTCTACGCGTCCCCCTCCGGCACCGGCACCGCGTGCACCGCCACGCAGCCGTGCTCCCTGACCGCCGCGCAGACCGCGGTGCGGTCGCAGAACGCCGGGATGTCCGGCGACCTCGTCGTGCAGCTGGCCGACGGCGTGTACCGGCTCGCCGAACCCCTGCGGCTGACCGCGGCCGACTCCGGCACCAACGGCTACCGCGTGCTGTGGCAGGCGGCGCCCAACGCGCGCCCGGTCATCAGCGGTGCCAGGGCCGTCACCGGGTGGTCGCTGGTCGACTCCGCGAAGAACATCTGGCGGGCGACCGTCCCCGCCGGCACCGACTCCCGGCAGCTCTACGTCAACGGCGCGATCGCCACCCGCGCCCGCACCCAGGTCAACCGGGCCGACTTCACGTTCACCGGCACGGGCATGCGGTTCTCCAACACCGCCCTGAACTACCTGAACAACCTGGCCAACCAGAGCCGGGTCGAGGTGGAGAGCGTCAACTCCTTCACCGACCGGTACTCGCCGGTGCAGAGCATCAGCGGCAACTTCCTGACGATGCAGCAGCCCGCGTGGAACAACAACACGTTCGGCTACGACACGTTGGCCGCCCCGCACCGCGCGGGACCGCTCTACCTGGCCAACGCCTACGAGTTCCTGGACTCGCCGGGGGAGTGGTACCTCAACCCGGGCACGGGCGCGCTGTCCTACATCCCGTTGGCCGGCCAGAGCATGAGCACCGCCGCCGTGGAGCTGCCGGTGCTCCAGTCGCTCGTCGACGTCGGCGGCACCTACGACGCGCCGGCGCACCACATCTCGTTCAGCGGCATCACCTTCACCGGCACGAGCTGGCTCGGCCCCAGCGGCAACCAGGGCTACGCCGACCAGCAGACCGGCGCGTACCTGGCGGGCACCTGGAACTGGCCCGCCGACCGGATCACCTCGTGCCAGAACGGGTGCGCGCAGTTCGAGGCCGCGCGGCCGCACTGGTCCCAGATGCCCGCGGCCGTGCAGGTCTCCGCCGCCGACACCATCGCGTTCAGCGACTCGCAGTTCGTCAACCTCGGGCAGACGGCCATCGGCATCGGCAACGACGCCAACGCCCACGCGAGCGGCGTCGGCCTGGGCGCGAGCAACATCACCGTGACCCGGTCGGAGATCGCCCGCGGCTCGGCGGGCGGCATCGTGGTCGGCGGTGTGCGCGCCGACGCCCACCACCCGGCCGACCAGCGGATGGTCAACCGGAACATCACCATCAGCCACAACCGCATCCACGACCTCGGCATCGAGTACCGCGGCAACGTCTCGGTCCTCAACACCTACGTCAGCACCGCCACCGTGGCCAACAACGAGGTCTACAACATGCCGTACTCGGGCATGTCCCTCGGCTACGGCTGGGGCGCGAACGACGCGGGCGGCAGCAACCACTACGCCAACCGCGGCCTGTACAACTACCAGCCCCGCTACACCACGCCCACCACCGCGTCCAACAACCGGCTGCTCGACAACTACATCCACGACGTGATGCAGCAGATGAACGACGGCGGCTGCATCTACACGCTGGCGTGGAACCCGGGCGCGTCGATCAGCGGCAACCACTGCCTGCGGACCAACGGCTACTTCGGCCTCTACTTCGACGAGGGCTCGAAGTACTACTCCGCCACGGGCAACGTCTTCTCCGCCACCGGCACGTGGGCCACCGCGAACTACTGGGGCGGCGAGAACATGGGCAACTGGACGCTGACCAACAACTGGTCGACCAACGGCAGCACCAACATCACCAACGGCGACCGCGGCAACGTCGTGTCCGGCAACGTCACCGTCACCAACAACAACTGGCCGGCCGGTGCGCAGGCGGTGATGGCCAACGCCGGGCCGGGCGGCGGCGGCACGGGCGGACCGCAGAACGCGATGCTGGTGGGCGGCCAGTCCGGCCGCTGCTTCGAGGTGCCCGCCGGCGCCGCGAACGGCGCGCAGGCCCGGCTGTGGGACTGCACCGGCGGCGCCAACCAGCGCTGGACCTACACCGCGGGCAAGCAGCTCGTGGTGAATGGCACCAAGTGCCTGGACGCCAGCGGTCAGGGGACCGCGAACGGCACCGCGGCGATCGTCTGGGACTGCAACGGCCAGGCGAACCAGCAGTGGAACGTCAACGCCAACGGCTCCATCACCGGCGTGCAGTCCGGGCTGTGCCTCGACGCCGCCGGCAACGGGACCGCGAACGGCACCCTGATCCAGCTCTGGTCGTGCCACGGCGGCGCGAACCAGCAGTGGGCCGTGCGCGGCTGAGGGACCGGGCGGGTGACCGGTGCTGCCGGTCATCCGCCCGTCTCAATTGTGAGCGCTAACTACGGGCTTTCCTTGACACCATCAGGTTGTCGACACCACACTCGGACCCGCAGATCGCCGGTATCTCGCTTCCCATGTGAACGCGAACAATCCGCGCGGTCGGCGGCAGCGCTCCCTCGACGACGAGCAGGAGGCACGGTGCGTGGAGCCCGGACACCGTTACCGAGGCGAGCGGGCGCGCTGCTCGCCGCCGTCGCGCTCTCGGCCGCGACCGTGACCGCCGGATCGCCGGAACCGGCCTCGGCGTGGGACAACGGGGTGGCGACGACCCCGCCGCTGGGGTGGAACAGCTACGACTCGTTCAACTGGACCGTCACCGAGGCCCAGGTCAAGGCCAACGCCGACTACATGCGCGACAACCTCAAGCAGCACGGGTGGCAGTACGTCGTGGTCGACTGGGCCTGGTACTACCCCGGACGCGGCACCGGCAGCCCCAACCAGGACGCCGACTTCCAGCCCAGGCTGCGCACCGACGCCGGCGGCCTGCTCCTGCCCGACACCACCCGCTTCCCCTCCGCCGCCGGCACGAACGGGTTCAAGCCCCTCGCCGACTACATCCACGGCGCCGGCCTCAAGTTCGGCGTGCACCTGATGCGCGGCATCCCCCGCCAGGTCGTCGCCGACGACCTCCCGGTGCCGGGCACGAGCTGCCGGGCGAGCCGGATCGCCAACAACACCACCGCCGCCTGGCTCAACCTCAACTGGGGCCTGGACATGGCCAACCCGTGCGCCCAGTCCTACCTGGACGCCCAGTTCCGGCTGCTGGCCTCGTGGGGCGTCGACTACGTCAAGGTCGACGACATCGCCGCGCCCACCTACCGGCAGGCCGAGGTCGAGGGCTACAAGCTCGCGATCCAGCGCAGCGGCCGACCGATGGTCCTGAGCCTCTCGCCCGGCCCGACGTCCACCGGCAACGGCGCGCACGTCGCCGCGAACGCCAACATGTGGCGGGTCGTCAACGACCTGTGGGACAACTGGTCCTCGCTGGACGCCCTCTTCGAGCGGTTGAACGCGTGGACGCCGTACCGCAAGCCCGGCGCGTGGCCCGACCCCGACATGATCCCGATCGGCCGGTTGTCCCAGCAGGGACCGGTGGGCGCGCCCCGCTACTCCAACCTCACCCCCGACGAGCAGCGCACCCTGATGACGTTGTGGTCGATCACCCGCTCCCCGCTGATGTGGGGTGGCGACCTGACCCAGAACCGCGCGTCGGAGCTGGCGCTGATGACCAACGCGGCCGTGCTCGCGGTCGACCAGCACAGCACCGACAACCGGCAGCTCTTCTCGGGCACGCAGACGGCGTGGACCGCCAACGCGCCGGGCAACCAGGACAAGTACCTCGCCCTGTTCAACCGGGGCTCCGCCACCGCCACGGTGTCCGCTCCGCTGGCCGACCTCGGGATCGGCTCCGCCGCGGTGGTCGACCTGTGGTCCGGCGCGGACCTCGGCACGGTGAGCGGCACGCTGTCGCGCTCCCTGCCCGCCCACGGAGCCGGCCTGTACCGGCTCACCCCGCGCACGACCGTGCCCGTGCCCACCGCGGAGACCTTCACCGCCCGGCACAGCGGCAAGGTCGCCGACGTCTACAACGCCTCCGCGGCCGACGGCGGCACCGTGGTGCAGTGGGCGCCCAACGGCCAGGCCAACCAGCGCTGGCGGGTGCGCGACGTCGGCGGCGGCCTCAACGAGGTGGTCAACGCCGGCAGCGGCAAGTGCCTGGACGTCTACGGCGGCGCGTCGGCCACCGGGGACGGCGTCCGGGTCGTGCAGTGGACGTGCAACGGCGGCGCCAACCAGCGGTGGCGCGTCGAGGACGCCGGCGGCGGTTACGCGCGCCTGGTCGCCCGGCACAGCGGCAAGTGCCTGGACGTGCTCGACGCCGCCACCACCGACGGCGCGCAGCTCGTGCAGTGGACCTGCACCGGCGGCGCCAACCAGCAGTGGCGGCGGCAGAGCGCCTAGCGCGGCCGCCACGCGAGCACCCGGCACGAGGTGCCGGTTCACGGTTCAACCCCAGGAGAACACCATGCGACCACGCCTCCGACTACTCGCCGCCTGCGCCGCGGCGCTGGTCACCGCCGCGCTGCTGCCCGCGGGCCCCGCCGCCGCCGAGTCCAACGGCGGGGTGCGGGTCATGCCGCTGGGCGACTCCATCACCGAGGGGACCCAGGTGCCGGGCGGCTACCGGATCGGCCTGTGGCAGCGCCTCGCCGCCGGCAACTACCGCACCGACTTCGTCGGCTCGCAGTTCAACGGCCCCGGCTCGCTCGGCGACCACGACCACGAGGGCCACCCCGGCTGGCGCATCGACCAGATCGACGCCAACATCGTCACCTGGCTGCGCAACACCACCCCCCGCACCGTGCTGCTGCACATCGGCACGAACGACATCCTGCAGAACTACAACGTGTCGGGCGCGCCCGGCCGGCTGTCGACGCTGATCGACCGCATCACCGCCACCGCGCCGAACGCCGACGTGTTCGTCGCGACGATCATCCCGCTGGCCAACTCCGGCCAGGAGGCCGCGGCCCGCACCTTCAACGCCGCGATCCCCGGCATCGTGCAGGGCAAGGTGAACGCGGGCAAGCGCGTGCGCCTGGTCGACATGCACTCCGCCCTGACCACGGCCGACCTGATCGACGGCGTGCACCCCACCGCCACGGGCTACGACAAGATGGCCGCGACCTGGTACAGCGCGCTGCGCTCCGTCCCCGGCAGCATCGGCGACCCGATCGCCTCGCAGGGCAGGCAGATCGTCGGCGTGCCCTCGGGCCGCTGCCTCGACGTGCCGGGGTCGTCGACCACCAACGGCACGCAGCTGCAGCTGTGGGACTGCCACGGCCAGGCCAACCAGTCGTGGACGCTCAACTCGGCCAAGCAGCTCGTGGTCCTCGGCACCAAGTGCCTGGACGCCTACGGCCGCGGCACGACCAACGGCACCCAGGTCGTGACCTGGGACTGCCACGGCGACACCAACCAGCAGTGGAACGTCAACGCCAACGGCACGATCACCAGCGTGCAGTCGGGCCTCTGCCTGGACGCCTACAACCTGGGCACCGCCAACGGCACCAAGCTGGTGCTGTGGACGTGCACCGGGCAGCCGAACCAGCAGTGGGCGCTGCGCGGTTGAGCCGGTCCCGGTGACCCGTGGCGCGCCGCTCGCCCGAACGGCGCGCCACGGCCAGGACTCCGCGGATCGGGACTCCGCGGGTCAGGGCACCACGGGTCAGGGCACTTCTTCCACGGTGGTCAGCTGGGCGAGCCCGGAGACGGCGAGCACGGGCCGCAGCAGCGGTCCGGTGCGCACCGTGATGTCGTCGGCGTAGGCGAACAAGGAGTGCAACGCGCTGCTGTCCAGGTACTCGACCGCGGTCAGGTCGACCACCAACGGCCCGCCCGCGGTCACCTCCTTCGCCACCGCGGCGGCGAACACGTCGTTGTTGCTCATGTCGATCTCGCCGACGACCGCCAGGACGCGCGAACCGTCGGGCCGGGACGTGGTGGTGATGGTCAGCGCAGGGGTCACGGGACGATCCTCGTGTGCATCTCGACGGTGGTGCCGGTCGCGCCGGGCAGGACGGTGACGCTGTCGACCAGGCCGCGCATCACGTGCAGCCCGCGACCCCGCCGCCCGTCCGACACGGGTTCCGGCGCCCGCCACGCGCCGGTGTCGGTGACGACGAGGCGCACCTCGTCGGGCAGGGCGGTCGCCCGCAGCCGGATCGGCCGGCCGGGGTGGTCGCGGTGGCCGTGCTCGACGGCGTTGGTGCACGCCTCGCCGGCGGCGACCAGGATGTCGAACGTCTGCTGCGCGGTGATGTCGCAGCTGTCCAGCCAGGCCCGCAGCGTGTGGCGCACCGGCGCCAGCTCGCCGGGCGCGGCGGAGAAGGTGACGTCCAGCGGCGCGGGGTGGCGGTAGACCAGCAGCGCGACGTCGTCCTCGTAGCCGTTGGGCGGCGCGAGGTCGGCCATGACGCGGCTGGCCAGCTCGTCCACCGGGACGTCCCGCGCGTCCTGCATCGCGGAGGCGGCGGCGTCGATGCCGTCGGTGATGGGCCGGCGGCGGCGCTCGACCAGGCCGTCGGTGTAGAGCAGCAGCGTGGCGCGGGCCGGCACGGAGATGGTCGCCTCGGGGCGCTCCCGGTCCGGCCGCACCGCCAGCGGCAGGCCGCGGCCCTGGTCGAGCATCCGGCTGGCACCGTCGGGCAGGACCAGGATGCCCGGCGGGTGGCCCGCGCTGGAGTACACGAGCTCGCCGGTCGCGGTGTCGAGCACGGCGCAGAACAAGGTGGTGCAGATCGCGCCGGGGAGGGTCGCGCCGAACCGGTCCAGCGCGGTGAGCGTGCGGGCCGGGCTCAGCTCCTGGAGCAGCAGCGCCCGGCAGGCGCTGCGCAGCTGGCCCATGACGGTGGCGGCTTCGAGGCCGTGGCCGACGCAGTCGCCCACGACGACCGCCGTGCGCCCGTCGGGCAGCGCGAACGTGTCGTACCAGTCGCCGCCGACCTTCAGCGGGCGGCTCGCCGGCTCGTAGCGGACCGCGAAGCCGTCGGGCAGCCGGGCCGGGCCGAGGATGGCGCGTTGCAGGGCCAGCGCGGTCTCCCGCTGCTGGTCGATCTGGTGCATCCGGTGCAGGCCCTGGCCGAGGTGCCCGGCCAGCAGGGCCAGCAGCGTCAGGTCCTCGGTGGACAGCGTGGGCCGCCCCTGCGGCTCGACGCGGACCACGAGCACGCCCAGCGGGTGCTCCAGCGTCACGGACACCGCTCCCGACCCCTGCGCGACGGGGGACAGCAACGGGCCGGTGCGCAGCGCGTCGAGCGACTCGCGCGTCCGCGGGGACAGCTCGGCCCACGTGGTGGGCTCGCCGACGCACACCAGGTCCGGCTCGCCGCCCGGCCGGAACAGCACGCCGAGGACGCGGCGGGCGTTCCACAGGCCCCGCAGCTCCTCCAGCACCCCGCGCAGCGCGGCGGGCGTGGTCTCGGCGCGGGAGAGCTGGAGGTTCACCGCGGCGAGCGCGGTGCTGCGCTGCACGGCGTAGTGCTCGGCGGTGACGTCGCGGATCGTGCCGACCGTCACGTGCCGCCCGCTCTCCGGGTCGGTCACGCGGTTGAACGAGGCCGCCACCCACAGGCGGTGCCCGTCGCGGTGCGTCACGGGCAGCACCTCGGTGCCCGACCCGTGCTCCATGAGCTGGGCGAACACCTCGCCGGTGCGGCGGTGCGCCTCCGGGTCCTCCTCCAGCGAGGGCCACCACGGGTGCAGCGGGGTGTAGGGCAGGCCCTCCGGCCCGTAGCCGAGGAGCTGGGCGAAGGTGGCGTTGATCTCGACCACGGCGCCGTCCTCGTCGATGACGAAGAACCCCTCCTGGAGCGAGTCGATCAGCGCGGTCCGCCAGGCGGTGTGGTGGTTGCGCAGCCGGGCCAGCTCCACGTTCGCCCGCACGCGGGCCAGCAGCTCGGCCGCGGAGAACGGCTTGACCAGGTAGTCGTCCGCGCCCGCCTCCAGGCCCTCGATCGACGCCTCCTGGCCGGCGCGGGCGGACAGCAGCAGCACCGGCACGCCGGCGGTGCGCGGGTCGGCGCGCAGCACGGCGACCAGCTCCAACCCGTCCATGCGGGGCATCATCACGTCGCTGACGACCAGGTCCGGCGGCGTGGCCCGCACCGCGTCCAGCGCGGCCCGGCCGTCGTTCACCGTGATCACCTGGTAGTGCGGCGCGAGCAGCCGGCGCAGGTAGTCGCGCATGTCGGCGTTGTCGTCGGCCACCAGCACCCGGCCCGACGCCTGCCGCCCGTCCGAGGGCGGGATGGCCGCCACCACGGCGAGGTCGCCGCCGCCCGTCGCGCCGGGCAGCCAGCGCATCGCCTCCTGCACGAACGGGTCGGCGGTGGAGCTGACCACGTCCGCGCCCGCGGTGTCGGTCACCGAGTCGGCGGGCAGGTGGGCGTGGCCGAACGGCAGCCGGATGGTGAACTCCGTGCCCGCGCCCACCTCGCTGCGGGCGGTGATCGTGCCGCCGTGCAGGCCGACCAGCTCGCGGACCAGGGCCAGGCCGATGCCGCTGCCCTCGTTGGAGCGGGCGCGGGCGTTGTCGATGCGGTGGAACCGCTCGAACAAGCGGGGCATCTCGCTCTCCGGCACGCCGATGCCCGTGTCGGACACGGTGATGGCGGCGTGGTCGCCGTCGTCCCGCACGGCGACCCGGATCGTGCCGTGGAACGTGAACTTCAGGGCGTTGCTGAGCAGGTTGAGGACGACCTTCTCCCACATCGACCGGTCGACGTGCACGGGTGCGGCCAGCGGCGGGCAGTCCACCTCGAACGCCAGCCCGGCGCGTTCCACGGCCGAGCGGAACACGCTGGCCAGCTCGCCGGTGAACGCGGCCAGGTCCACCGGCTCGTACCGGGCCTGCATCCGCCCGGCCTCGATGCGCGAGAAGTCCAGCAGCGTGTTGACCAGCTTGCCCAGCCGCAGGCCGTTGCGGTGCACGGCCGCCAGCTCCTCGCGGACCGGCTCGTCGTCGGCGAAGCGGTCCCGCAGCTCCTGCACCGGTCCCATGATCAGCGTCAGCGGCGTGCGGAACTCGTGGCTGATGTTGGAGAAGAACGCGGTCTTGGCGCGGTCCAGCTCGGCCAGCTCCTCGGCCCGCCGCTGCTGGGCCTGGTAGCTCCGCGCGGACGCCACGCCCGCCGCCACGTGCCCGGCGACCAGCTCCACGAAGCCGCGGTAGCCGTCGTCCAGCGGCCGGTAGCGGTTCAGGCCGGCGACCACGAAGCCGTAGGGGCTGCCGCCCTGCTGCTGGAGCGGTGCGACGAGCGCCTGCGCGGGCGGAGCCGGCCAGTCACCGGTCGGCAGCTCGCCGAACGCCGGGTCGGCCAGGTCCACCAGCACCGCCTCGCCGCTCGCCAGGCGCTTGCCCGGCCACGTGGCGCCCTCGTCGTCGGGGGGCAGCACCGCCGGCGCGGCCGGGTGCGGGGTGGTGATGCCGGTCGCCCCGGCCAGCCGCGCCGTGCCGTCGTCGTCGAACAGGTAGAACAGGCTGAACGGCAGGTCGCGGAGGTTGCGCTCGAGCTGGCGGCAGGAGAAGCCCAGCGTCTCCTCCTCGGTGCGCACCACGCTCGGGTCGGAGCCGAGGTCGCGCAGCGTGGCCATCCGGCGCTCGCCGATGACCCGCTCGGTGTCCTCGCTGACCACGCACAGCATGCCGACCACCACGCCGTCGTCGCCGCGCAACGGGCTGTAGGAGAACGTGTGGTAGGTCTCCTCGGGGTAGCCGGAGCGCTCCAGGATCAGCAGCAACGCCTCGTCCCAGGTCGCCCGGCCCGTCGCCAGCACGGTGTCGATGCGGGGTCCGATGTCGCCCCAGATCTCCGCCCACACCTCGCGCGCCGGGCGGCCGAGCGCCCACGGGTACTTGCGGCCCAGCGTGTCGCGCCGGTAGGCGTCGTTGCAGAAGAACGTCAGGTCCGGACCCCACGCCATCCACATCGAGAAGCGCGAGGCCAGCGTGATGCTCACCGCCGTCCGCAGGCTCTGCGGCCAGCCGTCCGGCGTGCCGAGCGGGGTCGCCGCCCAGTCCACGGCGGCGAGGTCCGGGCCGACACCGTCGTCCGCCGCGAACACCTCGGCCCAGTCCCCGTCGGAACCCGCCACCGAACACCCTCCGCTCACCGATCGCGCCGTACGACGTCACGAGAGCACCGAGTGCGCGCACGGCCCGTCGCCCGACCGGAAGGATAGGTCACCCGCCCGGGGTCATCAGGACGGCGGGCGACGTCGCAGGTGAGGGGCTCGCCGCACCCGCCGGCGCGGTGACCGCGCGCCGGCCGCCGCGCCGGTCAGCGGCTCGGTTCGGTGATGGCCTCCGCGCCCTGGAGGCCCCGCAGCACGTCGGCGACCGTGTGCGCCCGCACGTCGGTGAGCGGCTCGGTCGTGAAGCGGCTCGCGACCGCCCGGACGTGCTCCTGGGCGGGACCGGCGAGGCCGTCGTAGACGGCGGCGAACAGGCCGCGCGCCCGTTCGCGCGGCCAGGTGGGCGGGAGCAGGGCCAGCGGCAGGCGCGGGTCCAGGATGGGCAGGCGGCGGTAGGTGTCCATGACCTCGGTGCGGGCCCGGACGGCTTCCACGCCGGTGATCCGGGAGCCGCCGATGTCGGGCAGCAGCGGGCTCCAGCGCCGGATGAACGCCTCGTAGTGCCCGGCGATCGCGGCCGTGTCCCAGGCGTCGAGGGGATCGCGGCCGGCGTTCGCGCCCAGCTCGACGTGGCGCGCCCGGAAGACCGTCATGGCGCCCCCGGCGAGGTCGGCGAGCTGTGACCGGGCCTTGGCGGTCACGTCGTGGGGCGAGATCCACAGGCCGTCGTACAACGGTGCGCACCCCAGCCAGCGCAGCCGGTTGCGCAGCTCGCGCCGCCGGGCGACCTCCTCCTGCGGCAGCGAGAAGGCGATCAGCGTCCACCACCGGTCCCACGGCCGGTCGTCGGCCGCGGCGGCGACCAGCCAGCGACCGCCGGCGGCCAGGTTCAGGGCGGCGGCCGCGGTGAGCCGGTAGGAGCTGTTGCGGCCCTGCCTGCTGCCCTCCAGCACGCCCCGGCGGGCGAGCCTGCTGATGGTGGCCCGCGCCCCCGCCTGGCTCACCCCCGCCTCGGCGAGCAGCGCGACGATCGCCGCCGACGGCAGCCACGCCCTGTTCCGCAGCGTGTAGTCGGCCAGCAGGGTCACGGTGAGCCCCTGCGGCGAGTTGCCGTGCTGCCGCCGAGGTAGCCGGACGCCGTCCTCCGGGAAGATCTCCTCGATGTCGTACGGGCTGGTCACGGCGGCTCCGCTGCGGGTCGGGGGCGGTCGGCACCGACTGTAACGGGGGTCCGAAAGGAGCACCCGCGGCTGTCGAGACGGTCGATTGACAGTTATTGGCTCTGTCGACAACCTAAGTGTCACATGTCGGAGGTCGGCCACCGGAGCGCCCGGCCGATCCGACCCTGCGCGACACAAAGGAGTCGAGCGCATGAAGGCCAAACCGAGCCTGTTGCTCGCCGCGGCGGCGTCGCTGCTCGTGGCGGGCCTCGTCACCGCCTCGCCCACGCCCGCGTCCGCCGCGTCGCTGACGGAGGTCACCAACTTCGGCAGCAACCCCGGCGGGATGCGGATGCACGTCTACGTGCCGGACTCGCGCCCGGCCAACCCCGGGATCGTGGTGGCCATGCACGGCTGCGGCGGGTCGGGCCCCGGCTTCTACTCGAGCAGCGAGTTCGCGTCGCTGGCCGACCGGTACGGGTTCGTCGTGATCTACCCGAGCGCCCAGCAGGAGGCCGGGTTCGGCAAGTGCTTCGACACCTGGTCCGACGCGGCCAAGCGGCGCGGCGGCGGCAGCGACCCGGTGTCGATCGTGTCGATGGTGACGTACGTGGAGCAGCGCTACGGCGGCGACCCGAACCGGGTCTTCGCCACCGGCTCCTCGTCCGGCGGCATGATGACCAACCACATGCTCGCCCTCTACCCGGACGTGTTCAAGGCCGGTGCGGCGTTCATGGGCGTGCCGTTCAACTGCTTCGCCAACGCCGCCGACTACCCGCCCGGCAGCAGCAAGTGCACCGGCGGTGGCGGCGCGAACCGCACCCCGCAGCAGTGGGGCGACGCCGTGCGGCAGGTCAACCCCGGGTTCACCGGCACGCGCCCGCGGGTGCAGCTCTGGCACGGCACCGCCGACACCCTCGTGCCGTACGCGTTGCTGCAGGAGGAGGTCGAGCAGTGGACCGACGTGTTCGGCCTGAGCCAGACGCCGACGTCGACCGACACCCCGCAGCCCGGCTGGAACCGCCGCCGCTACAACAACGCCTCGGGCACCACGCTGGTGGAGGCGTACAGCATCCAGGGCGCGGGGCACAGCCTGCCGTCCACGGGCATGGCCGCCCAGGCCGTCGCGTTCTTCGGCCTCGACCGGCCCGGTGACCCGACCTCCACCACCACCACCACCACGACCACGTCCACGACGACCACCACCACGACCACCACCACAACGACGACGACCACCACGACCACACCGCCGCCGTCCGGCGCCTGCCGCGTCTCCAGTGCCGTCAACGCCTGGAACAACGGCCTGACCGAGACCATCACGATCACCAACACCGGCGCCACCGCCGTCAACGGCTGGTCGCTGGTCTTCACCCTGCCCGGCGGGCAGACGATCACGTCCGGCTGGAGCGCCACCTACTCGCCCACGTCCGGGCAGGTGACGGCGCGCAACGTCGCGTACAACCCGGTGATCGCGCCGAACGCCTCGATCGGCATCGGCTTCCAGGCGAGCCACACCGGCAACACCGCCAAGCCGACGTCGTTCTCCCTCAACGGCTCGGCCTGCACCACCGCCTGACGCGACGAGGCGGCCCGGGGGAGCCCCGGGCCGCCTCGCCCCACCCGTCAGGTCAGCGGCACGTGAGCGCGTCGTACGGCACCGAGAGCTCCGTCGACACCTCGCTCCCGTCGACCACGGCCTTCGCCGTCACCTTCGCCGAGCCCGCGGCCAGGGCGCTCTGCCGGGTGTTGAAGGGGTGGAACCGGGTCTTGCCCGCCTCCACGTCGTCGAACGACTTGGTGCCGAACGGCGTCTCCACCACCACGTCCACCGGCCCGCGCTCACCGTTGGTCACGTGCACGGTCAGCTTGGCGTTCGGCCCCGCGCACCGGGTGTCCGCGGTGCCCGTGACCCGCAGCGACGGCCTGGTGAAGCGCCAGCTGTCGACCTCCACCAGGTCGCCGCCCTGCGGACCGGTGAACGTGAAGTACACGTCGTGCACGCCGGACACGCCGCGCAGGGCCGTCCCCACCTCGGTCCACTCGCCGACCGGCCCGTCCACCGGGATGGTGGCGACCACGGGACCCACGCGGTCGTCCAGGCGGACCTGGATGCCGCCGCCGGCCACGAGCGGCTTGACGCGCGCCGACACCCCGTTCGCGCCGCTGCCGAAGTCGACCGACGACAACGACGTCCAGTCACCGTCGTCCACGTCGTGCAGCGCGAGCCGCGGCACGTCGTTCGGCGCGTTGAGGCGCTTGGTGGCCAGTCCCTGCTGCCACGCGATCGTCTCCGCCTCGACCACCCGGTACGGGTCGAGGTGGCGGATCTGCTCCACACCGGCGAAGTCGCCGATCACCTCCTTGACCGTGCCGTCGGCGTTGAACTCCAGCTTCGCCAGGTGCGGGCTGCGGAAGCCCTGCGTGGCACCGCCGGTGATGCGCCGGTTCAGCGTCTGGGCGTGGTAGGTGAAGTAGAACTCGCCGTTCAGCTCGAAGACCGACTGGTGGTTGTTGCCGCCCGCGCCGAAGTAGGTGCCCGGGTTCTTGAAGATCACCCCGGCGTAGTTCCGCGGCGTCCACGGCCCCATCGGGTCGTCGGCCATGAGGTAGGCGATCGCGCCGGTCGGCGGGCCGTTCGGGTCGATCGGGCCGCCGAAGCCGAAGTTGGACGAGTAGGAGTAGTAGTACTTGCCCTGGCGCTTGAAGACGTGGCCCGCCTCGAACACCAGCGGCGCGTCGATCGTCTCGGCCGCGCCCACCGTGCTGATCATGTCGTCGCCGAGCCGGATCACGCGCGTCGACTTCGGGTGGTTGGTGTTCTCGGCGGAGTTGGAGTTGTCGTTGCCGCCACCGCCGAAGTACAGGTAGCCCTGGCCGTCGTCGTCGACGAACACACCCGGGTCGAACAGCCAGTTGCGGCCGTCGGACGCGCCGGGCGTCTGGGCGGTGACCAGCAGGCTGCCGCGCTCGTCGCGCCACGGCCCGAGCGGCGAGTCGCCGACCAGGACGCCGGTGGCCGCGCCGTTGTTGGCGAAGTACAGGAAGAACTTCTCCTTGCCGTCGACCACGCGGCTCTGGACCGCGGGCGCCCACGACTGCGAGGCGTACTTCGCCAGGCCGTCGGGCCCGGCCACCGGGATCTCGCCGTGGTCGGTCCAGTTGACCAGGTCGTCGGAGGAGATGACGGTGATCGTGTTGATGCCGCCGTAGGTGTTGGTCGGCGAGGTGCCGTCCGGACCCGGGCGGTACACCTGGGTGTCGTTGGTCAGGTACAGGTAGACCCGGCCGTCGTGCACGAACGCGTCGCCGTCCGCGCCGAACTTGTGGGAGATCAGCGGGTTGCCCTCGCCGGGGTTCTTGCCCAGCACCTCGATGGTGGTCGACGGGACGAACTCCCGGAGGGTGACGTCGTCGACCTTGAAGTCCATCAGGTGCGTCGCCGGCGCCGCCGCCGGGTCGGCCGTCCACGGCGTCTCGACGAACAGGCGCGGCGTCGTCACGGACTGCCCGGCCGGGATCGTGAACGTGCCCTGCACCAGCCCCCACTGGCCGCGCGGCACGGTGCCGGTGCCCAGGTTGGTGTAGGTCGACCCGCCGTAGTGCATGGTCACGAAGAACTGCTTGGTCGCCGGGCTCGCCGGGTTCTCGTACTTCACCCACGCCGTGACCGTGTAGGTCTTCCCGGCGGCCACCTTGCCGGCGAGGTCCTGCGCCGGCCCGGAACCGGTGGTCCTGCGGTCGGTCACCAGCACCGCGCCGGACCCGGCGTGGGCGTCGCCGGTGGGGGACAGGGTCGCGGAGTCCGTGGCGTTGCCGTTGTTGACGGTCCACCCGGACAGCCCGGCCTCGAAGCCGGGGTTGGTGATCAGGTTCGGCCCGGCGGCCGATGCCGCCGGGGCCACCGCGAGGCCGGCCGCGAGCAGGGCGGTGAGGACGACGGCTCTGAGCCGTCCCGGCCGCTGTGGGCGTTGTCGGTGCACGTGGTTCTCCTCGAGAACTCGGGACAGGGTGGGGACCGGAAGCGCGCCCGAAATCTTTCGGGGTGAGCGTCAGTACCGGAGGAGGCCGGCAAAGGGCACGGCACTCCTCCGGCACGACGGACGGACGAGTGTGATCGTTAACATGTCACCGTGCGCGCAAGGGCAGTCAGCGCGAGGTGAGATCGGGGGGTCGGCGGTGTGAACAGGATGTTGCCGACAGTGTTAGCGATAACAGAAATCCCTGTCAACGATCGACCGCTGCTAAAAAGTTCGGCGGAACATTTAGCGCACGGCCGCGTTGACTGACCAAAAGGGACTTGGCTACATTGACTTGCTGGTCACCGTCGATCGGCAGCCATGTCGAAACTTTCGGTTGCGGACGACCACCCACTGGCCGAGTGGTTGCCGCGACGCCCGCGTGCGCGGGTGCCGCGCGGATGGGGACGCTAGTGGGGAACAGGACATCCGGTGCGCCCGCCATGGCGGACGTCGCGCGACTGGCCGGCGTGTCGCACCAGACCGTGTCGCGGGTGCTCAACGGCCACCCGTACGTGCAGGAGCGCACGCGCCTGCGGGTCCAGGCGGCGATCGACGAGCTGGGGTACCGCCCGAACCGGGTCGCCCGCGCGCTGGTCACCGGCCGGTCGCAGCTGATCGGCGTGGTCGCCCAGAACACGACGCTGTGCGGCCCCTCCTCGCTGCTGGCCGCGTTCGAGCAGGTGGCGGCGGAGGCGGGGTTCGTGGTGACCACGCACCGGGCGAACGTGCTGGACCGCGAGTCGATCACCAAGGCGTTGGAGCGGCACCGCGACCAGCGGGTGGCGGGCATCGTGGTGATCGCGCCGACCACCTCGGCGCACGACGCGGCGGACACCGTGCCCCCCGACGTGCCGCTGGTGATGGTCGACGGCGACTCGCGCCGCCCCACCCCGACGGCGACCGTCGACCAGGTGGCCGGGGCGGTCGCGGCGACCCGGCACCTGCTGGAGGCGGGTCACCGGACGGTGTGGCACGTGTCCGGCCCGCCGGACTGGTTCGACAGCGCGGGCCGGATCGAGGGCTGGCGGTCGGCGCTGGAGGCGGCCGGCGCGGAGGTGCCGCCGATCGTGCCGGCCGACTGGAGCGCCGCGTCCGGGTACCGGGCGGGCCAGGTGCTGGCGCGGATGCCGGAGGTGACGGCGATCTTCGCGGCCAACGACCACCTGGCGCTGGGCATCCTGCGGGCGATGAGCGAGCGCGGCAAGCGGGTGCCGCACGACGTGAGCGTCGTGGGTTTCGACGACGTGCCGGAAGCCGCCTACTTCATCCCGCCGCTGACGACGGTCCGCCCTGATTTCGACGCCGTCGCGCGCGACGCCCTCGCGCTGTTGATGGCGCAGATCGACGGCACCGCGGTCGTCGGACCGCGCCGGACCTCGACGCCGACCCTGGTGTGCCGGGAAAGCGTGCGGCCGCCGTTGACGTGACCGGGCCACGCGCTCCGGCAGCGCTCCCGCCCGGCCTGATGCCGTCGGTGAGCTGAAAGCGGCACCGGATTTTCCGCATTCCCCTTCGTTGACGGAGCGGGTAGGACCGGTTGACTCGAAGTGGCGCCCGTTTCGGGATTGTCGACCGCTGTTGTCCGGGAACGTTCCCGGGTGGCAGTCGGCCCGTTCGGCACCGGAGCTGCGAGGACCCGCGATGCGAGTGCGGGACGTCCCGGACACCGGTCCGTCCTCACCCGGAGTGCGGTGGGCGGCGCCGGTGGGCAGGATCGCTGCCGACCGGCGGCACGGTCACCGTCGGGGACGACGCGAAGTACCGCGGATCGACGCCGCCCTCCGGCTCGTCCGCCTTGAACGGCGCGGCGTGCTCCTGAGCCGGTAACCGGCACCGAAGCGGCCCCCCGTCCGGCAGCGCCTCCGCCGGACGGGGGACCACGCGCCTCAGTACGGGTTGCCGGGCACGTTCAGGCGCACCTGGTAGAGGCCGAAGTTGCCGGACACCCCGGAGGTCAGGTAGAGCGTCCGCCCGTCCGGGCCGCCGAACGCCGCGTTGGTGACGTTGCGGCCGGCGGAGATGGTGCCGAGCTGTTGGCCCGACGGGGAGAAGACGTGCACCAGGCCCTCGTCGTAGGAGGCCCAGTACAGGTTGCCGGCGCAGTCGACCGTCGCGCCGTCGGGCGTCCGGATGCCGGCGAACGTCGTGCGGTTGCCCGGGGTGCCGTCGGTGGCGACGGTGTACTTCACGATCGTGTTGTTGCCACCCGCGCCCACGTACAGCGTCGTGCCGTCGGGCGACAGGACGATGCCGTTGGGCTGCGACAGGGTGTTGTCGACCAGGGTGACCACGCCGTCGCGCACGCGGAAGACGCTGGTCCGGCCGCCCTGCTCGTCGGCGCGGTTGCCGCGCTGGAAGTTGGGGTCGGTGAAGTAGGTGCTGCCGTCGCGCCCGATGGTCAGGTCGTTGGGCGAGTTGAACGCCCGTCCCTGGTAGTTCGCCGCGACGGTGGTTCGGCCGCGGTCGGCCAGGCTGTAGGCGGAGACGGTGCGGTTGTCGTGCGTCGCGGCCAGCACCCGCGTGCCGTCGGGGGTGATCGCGAGGCCGTTGCTGCCGGAGTTCGCGATGAAGGTGTCGAAGGTGGACGGTGGCGTGAAGCGCAGCACCGACGACGGCTGCACCCCCTGCGGGCCCGTGGGGTTCTGCATGTTCGACAGCAGCAGGGTGCCGGTCCGCTGGTCCCAGGTCGGGCCCTCGAGGAAGTTGAACCCGCCCCGGACGAGCTGGGCGGTGACCGAGGTGGTCGGCAACGGCGGCCCGTAGGTCGCGCCCGGGGTGCACGGCGAGGCCGGCGCGGCGTCGGCGACCGCGCCGGGCGCCACGGCGCCCGCGATGGCGATCGTCACGGCCGCGAGCGTCCTCGTGCGGCGGCGCGGTGTCCTGCGGTGGGTCATGGGGACTCCGTTTCGTGGTCGGGACCGCGTGGGGCGGAGCGGTCGCCCCGCCCCACGACGAGCTCACCGTCCTAATTGGACCTTGAAGATGCTCTCGTTGCTGTTGTTGGCGATGCTGTCCTTGTCGCCGTAGTTGCTGGTGGTCAGCCACAGGCCGCCGTCGGCCGACGGCTCCACGGTCCGCAGCCGGCCGTAGGTGCCGTTGAGGTACTGCTGGACGTTGGTCAGGCCGTCGCCGGAGATCTCCGCCCGGTACAGCCGCGCGCCGCGCAGGCACGCGATGTAGAGGGCGTCGCGGACCACGGCGATGCCGCTGCACGAGCCCTCGGCCACCGGGTAGGTGCGCTTCGGCGCGATGAACCCCGCCTCGCCGCAGCTGCCCGTGGTGCCCTCGCAGCTCGGCCAGCCGTAGTTGCCGCCGCGCACGATCAGGTTCGTCTCGTCCATGACCGAGTTGCCGAACTCCTGCTCCCACAACCGGCCCTGCGAGTCGAAGGCCAGGCCCTGGGGGTTGCGGTGGCCGTAGCTCCACACCGGCGTGCCGAACGGGTTGTCCGAGGGGACGCCGCCGTCGCGGTTGATGCGCAGCACCTTGCCCGCGAGGTTGGCGCGGTCCTGCGCCCACGCGCCGTTCTGGCCGTCGCCGGTGGCGACGTAGAGCTTGCCGTCCGGGCCGAACCGCAGCCGGCCGCCGTTGTGGTACTTGTTGCGCGGGATGCCGGTGAGCAGCACCTCCGGGCTGCCGGTGAGCGTGCCGCCGGTGTAGCGGATGCGCACCACGCGGTTGTCGGTCGTGGTGGTGTGCATGACGTACAGCCACGGGTCGGCGGTGAAGTCGGGGGCCACGGCGAGGCCCAGGACCCCGCCCTCGCCGTCGGTGCCCGCCGCGCCCGGCACGCGCCCGAGGCTGGTCTTCGCGCCGGTCGCCGGGTCGAGGCGGACGACCTCGAACGTGTCGCGGCGGCCGAAGAGCACCTGGCCGTCGGGCAGGGTGGTCAGGCCCCAGGGCAGGTCGGTCTCGGTGGTGACCCTGGTGACCGAGCACAGCGCCGTGGCGCAGGAGCCCCCGGTGGTGACCGCGACGGCGGTGCTCGGCGTCGAGCGGTTGGCCTGCGCGTCGCGCGCCCGCACCTGGTACTGGTAGCGGGTGTTCGCGGCCAGGCCGCTGTCGGTGAACGTCGTCGCGGTCGCGCCGCTGGTGGAGCCGACCTGGACGCCGTCGCGCAGGACCTCGTAGCCGGTGACGGCCACGTTGTCGGTGGAGGGCGACCAGCGCACGGTGACGGTGGTGCCGGACGCGGTCGCCGTCACGCCGGTGGGCGTGGTCGGCGGCTGGGTGTCGGCCTGGCACTGCGGCACGGTGACGGTGACCGTGGGGCTGGCCTGTGAGACGTTGCCCGCCGCGTCGCGGGCGTTGACGTACAGGCCCCAGGTCGCGCCCGGCGTGACGGTCAGGTCGGCCGTCACCGCCGTGCCGGGCACCGAGGTCATGAGCTGCCCGTCGTGGTAGATGTCGTAGAACGCGACCGCGACGTCGTCCGTGGACGCCGACCAGGACAGCGTCACCCCGGTGCAGGTCAGGTTCGAGGTGCGGGGATCGGCCGGTGCGGTCGGCGGTGTGGTGTCGACCCCGAGCCGGACCAGTTGCCACTGCTGGTTCGCGCCGCCGGTGTCGGGGGCCTGGACGAGCCGCGCGCCGTCGGCGGTGGAGGAGTTCTGCACGTCGACGGCCTTGCCGCCCGCCCGGTTGAGCAGCCGGGCGTAACCGCCGGAGGAGTCGGCCAACCGGAACTGCTGGCCCGCGCGGCCGGCGTCGGTGGCCTGCACCAGCCCGACGCCGTCGGCGGTGGACGGGAACGTCAGGACCTTGCCGCTGTGCCGGGACTCGACGCGGTAGTAGCCGCCGCCGGAGTCGACGAACCGCCACTGCTGCCAGGCACCGTCGTTGCGGGTGTACTGGGAGATCCGGGCGTTCTCGGTGGTGGCGCGGCCGTAGACGTCGAGCGCCTTGCCGCTGTTGCGGTTGACGAGCACGTACCAGGCGTTGGGGTCGACCGAGGCGGCCGACGCGGCGGGCACCGGGAGCAGGACGCCGAGGACCGACAACACCACCACCCACACCGCCCGCGGTCGCGAGCGGGGGACGGCGCTCTTCCTGGTCGCGAGGGGATCTCGCATGGTGTTCCTCTCACGGGAATGCAAGGCAATCGCCTTGTTATCGCTAACAAAGATGAGGCGGCGGAATGCCGCGTCGATGGCGGTCGACGTGCATCGCGGTGGTCGAGCGGAGGTGTTCCTAGACGCGCTGGGCGGCGGTCGAGGGCGCGACCGAACCAGGTCTGCGGCGGAACGACAGCGACCCGGGTTCCTTGCGCGCACGTGGAGCCATGCCTCGCCTCCTTGCGAGCAGGGTGCGTCCTGGTCGTCGCGAGTGCCGGGTCAGCACGATTGGGAGCGTTCCCAGCACGCACCGTAGCGCAGCGCGTTCATCTCCGACAAGACCGCTGACCGGGTACCCGGAGTTCGTTAGCGCTAACAGCGAGTGGCGTCTCAATTGCCGGGCGCAACCCCCAGGAAGGCGACCAGGGCGGTGGTGAAGTCGGGGTTGCCGATCGTGGTGCCGTGGTCGCCTGCCACCACGAGGAGCCGGGCGCCGGGGATCGCGTCGGCGAGGACGTGCGGACGTCGGGCGAGCGGGTCGTCGTCGCCCGCGATCACGAGCGTCCGGGCGGTGACGGCCGCGAGGTCGATCCCGCCCTGGTGGGCGGAACGCGCCTGCGCCGCCAGCGAGCGGAGGTCGGAGCCCACCGCTTCGGCGAACGCGCGCAGCCCCGCGACCTCCGGCGGCAGGGGGCCGGGGTCGTCGGACAGCAGCGCCTCGGCCAGCACGTCGTTGGGCAGCACCCTGGTGTCCACCCCGCCGACCTCGACCACCCCCGCGCCGACCCCGCCGACGACCAACCGGCGCACGGCCGGCTCCTCGGCCGCGGTGAGCAGCGCGACCACCGCGCCCATCGAGTAGCCGACGAGGTCCACGGCGGGGGCGCCGAGGGCGGCGATGACGGCCCGCAGGTCCCGCGCCATCCGCGGCTCGCCGTACCGGGCCGGGTCGGGCGACTTCCCCGACGACCCGTGACCGCGGGCGTCGACCCCGACGACGTCGCGGCCGGCGGCGGTCAGGGCGGCCACCACCCCCTGCCCGGCCCACTCGGCGAGGGTGTTGGCGCTGAACCCGTGGTGCAGCACCACGGGAACGCCGTTCGCCGCGCCGCCGTCGGCCGCCCACCGGTGGAAGGCGATCTCCGTGCCGTCGTCGACCACGAGGGTGGACGTCCGCGGTGCGGGGAGCGAATCGGCCATGGGTGCCTCCGGGTCCGTCGTCGGGGTCCCATCGTCGCGCCCGACCCGCGGTCGTCGGCGTGCGGGCCCGGCCGGCGTCGCTCGGTGCCGGCGGTCGGGCGGCGGGTGCGCCGCGGGGCCGCCGTGATCGACCCGCGGTGCGCCGGATCATGTCGAGCGACGTTCGACCGGGTCGGGGCGGTCGGCGTCGGGACCGGATTCCAAGGTCGGCGTGGCATGCGCGGGACCGGATCGGGCAACTCTCCGTACTGCGCGCCGACCCGGCGCGGGCCGATCCCGGTACTGGAGGCTGCGGTGGGTGTGGGCGAGGGGCGCAATCCGCGCGAGGAGTGGTCCGGTAGCGCCCTCGCGGGGGAGGACCTGGCCGAGCTCGCCTCGCGCCTGGGTGACCTGGCGCGTTACCTGCAGCAGCAGGACAACGTCGTCGACACCCTCGGTGGGATCGTGAAGACCGCCGTGGACACCGTGCCCGGCGCGCGGCACGCGGGCGTGTCGGTGGTGCGGGAGGGCAGGTCGATGCGCACGGTGGCGGGCAGCGACGAGCTGGTGGGACGGGTCGACCAGGTGCAGATCGACCTCGCGCAGGGGCCGTGCCTGGACGCGCTGTACGACCGGCGCACGGTGTCGCTGCCGGACATGGCGCGGGAGCACCGGTGGCCCGGGTTCGCCGTCCGCGCCGCCGAGCTGGGCGTGGGCAGCATGCTGTCGTTCCAGCTCTACGTGACCGAGGACGACCTGGGGGCGCTGAACCTGTACTCGACCGAGGCGCACGCGTTCACCGAGCAGTCCGAGCAGATCGGGTCCCTGTTCGCGGCGCACGCCGCGGTGGCGATGGCGGACGCCCTGAAGATCGAGGACCTGTCCCGGGCGATGGGCACCCGGGACCTGATCGGCCAGGCCAAGGGCATCCTGATCGAACGCCTCCGGATCACCGGCGACCAGGCGTTCGCCGTGCTGGTGCGGGCGAGCCAGGACACGAACACCAAGCTGACCTCGGTCGCCGAGTACCTGGTCCGCAGCGGTGAGCTGATGGGCCCGTCCCAGCCCTGACGCTCGCAACACCGACGCTCGCGACACCCGCAGGGGACGACGAGGCGGCCGGGGTCGTCACGACGCGCCCGGCCACCCCATCGGGTGGTGCCGGCGCGCTGTCCGACCGGCGGTTGGTCCCACGGGTCGAGGGCGCTCGTCGTGGCACCTCGGACCCACGGCCCGGCTACCCCGCACCCCACCCCCGAAACCGGTTGGAGCGGTCGTCGCACCGGGGGTGCTCGGGTCGCGGTCGAGCGGATTCCCGGTGACGATGAACGCCGCCCGCGGCGGGAGGTGGCCGACGGGGGAGAGGTGGGCGGTCGAGTTCGAGTGGGACGGCTACCGCGGCGTCGCGTACTCCCGGGGCCGTGACGTGCGGGTGCTCAGCCGCGACCACCTCGACCTCACCGACCGCTTCCCGCAGCTGCGGGTGCTGTCCGACGTGCTGCGCGGCCGCACGGCCGTGCTCGACGGGGAGATCGTGGCGCTCGGCCCGGACCAGCGGCCCGGCTTCCAGTTGTCGCAGCGGCGCACGCGCACCTCGGCCGGCGTGCGGGCCCTGCGCGTGCCGCCGGTCGCGTACTACGTGTTCGACCTCCTGCACCTGGACGACCGGCCGGTGTGGCACCTGCCCCACGCCGAACGGCGGGCGCTGCTCACCGCGCTGGCGCTGCCCGGTGAGCACGCGATCCAGGTGCCGCCGAGCTTCCCGGACGCGGAGCCGGCGACGATCCGGCGCGTCGCCGGGCAGCACGAGCTGGAAGGCATCGTCAGCAAGCGCGCCACCTCCCGCTACGAGCGGGGCCGGCGGTCGCCGTCACGGGTCAAGACACCGCTGCGCCGCAACCAGGAGGCCGTGAGCGGCGGCTGGAAACCGGGCCGGGCCGCCGTTCCGGCACGCTGGGCTCGCTGCTCCTCGGCGCGCACGGCGACACCGGCTGGTCTGCACAGGACACGTCGGCACCGGCTTCTCCGCCCGGGCGCTGGTCGACCTGCGTCGCCTGCCGGCCGGCCTCGAACGCCGCACCAGCCCGTTCGGCACGCCGGTGCCCCGCGAGTTCGCCCGCGACGCCCACTGGGTCGACCCGGTCCTCGTCGGCGAGGTCGAGTTCCGCCAGTGGACCGGCGACCACCGCCTGCGCCACCCGTCGTGGCGCGGCCTGCGCGAGGACCTCGCCCCGGAGGACGGGCGCCTGACCACCCCGTCGAGCCCCGGCACGCCGGCGGTCGGCCGGCCGGGCCACGGGCCGGTGCGCGCATGGACGACCCGCGTCCGGGTAGTCGGAGGTCTCCCGAGGAGGAGGACCCGATGACGAGTGGCGCGGTGCGGGCGGAAGAGGTGCACGACTACCTGAACGGGCACCGTGACCGGATCGTCGAGGAGTTGATCGGCTGGGTGCGCGTGCGCTCGGTCGCCGGCGTGCCCGAGCACGGGATCGACCTGGTCCGGTCGGCGAACTGGCTCGCCGCGGCACTCCGGGAGACCGGGTTCCCCACCGTGGAGGTGTGGGACGCGGGCGGCGCGCCCGCGGTCTTCGCGCAGTGGTGCGCGGAACCGGAGGCGCCGACGGTCCTGGTCTACAGCCACCACGACGTGCGCGCGGCGAAGGACGAGCAGTGGGAGGAGACACCGCCGTTCGAGCCGGCGTTGCGCGACGAGCGCCTCTACGGGCGGGGCGCGTCCGACGCCAAGGGGCAGGTGCTGGCGCACGTCTGGGGGGTGCGGGCGCACCTGGCCGCGACCGGCCGCACGGCGCCGGCGGTGAACCTGAAGTTCCTGGTCGAGGGGGAGGAGGAGGCCGGGTCGCCGCACTTCGCCGCGCTGATCGAGGACCACCGCGACCGGCTCGACGCCGACCTGGTCGTCTTCTCCGACACGCTGCTGTGGCGGGCCGACCACCCGGCGATCTGCACCAGCGTGCGGGGGCAGCTCAACGCGCACATCGAGGTGTACGGGCCGCTGCGGGACGTGCACAGCGGCGCGGTGTCCGGGCCCGCCCCGAACCCCGTCGAGGAGCTGTGCAAGCTGCTCGGGCGGTTGCACGACGACAAGGGGCGGGTGGCCCTGCCGGGGTTCTACGACGACGTGGCCGAGCCGTCCGAGCGCCTGCGGGCCGACCTCGCCGCGCTGCCGTTCACCGAGGAGGACTGGCTGGCCCGGTCCGACACCCGGACCGTGGGCGGCGAGGTCGGCTACACGGTGCTGGAGCGGCTGTGGGCGCGACCGGCGGCCGAGGTGCTCACCGTGGTCGCGGGTGACCCGGTCGGGGTGCCCAGGGCCGCCATCCCGGCGGTCGCCAGTGCCGACCTGAGCATCCGCACGGTGCCGGACCAGACGGTGGCCGCCGTGGCCGCGCGGTTGCGGGCCTGGGTGGCGGAGACCATGGGCGACAAGGTCCGCTACGAGCTGACCGTGGCCGAGGAGAACGGCCAGGAGCCGTACCGGACGCCGGACGACCTCCCGGCGGTCGACGCGCTCGCGGCCGCGGTGCGGGACGGGTTCGGGACCGCGCCCGGTCGGATGGGCAACGCCGGTGGCGGACCGGCCGAGCTGCTGGCGCGGAGCCTGGACGCGCCGGTGGTCTTCTTCGGCACGGGTCTGCCGGAGGACCGGTGGCACGACAGCGACGAACGGGTGTTGGTCGACGTGCTGCTGGCCGGAGCCGCCACCCTGGCCTGCCTCTGGCCGCGCCTGGCCGACCCCTCCTGATCCAATCGGGCACGCCGGGACTCGGGTGGTGGTGCGGGGGTCTTGCGGGCGGCTCGTGCGGACCTCCGCCGTCACGTTCGCCCCGCGTCCGGCGAGCACATGATTGTCCGGCGGTGGTCCGAGCTCGCCCGGGTGGTCGGCGCACGCCGCGCGGTCGACCGTCGGCCCGCGGACCGACCCGATCGCGGTGACGATCGGCGTCACCCTTGCGGGTGTTTCCCGGTGGCAGGGGACCGGCGGCCATCGGCACGGTGCGCCGGCCATTGTCGACCGCAATCAGGCGGACCACGGCTTTGTCGCCGACCTTATGCTCGCCACAGACCGGCACGTGCCTCCGCTCGAACGGGTGATAAATCATTATCCCACCCGACTTGGGATGATCCGCGCACCCACCGGTTCCGCGGGCCGGTCGTCGAGAAATTCCCCCGGACAGGTGTTAATGGCTCGGTCGAAAGCGCAACCGGTCGTGGATCGGCCTGCTAGGGTCCGAGTGCTCGTCGGACCAGAGAAGGCCGGGGTAGGGGTGCGCCGTCATCTTGGGTGCCCGAATTCCTCGTGCGACCACAGGGAGCAGGGAATGAACGACGCGCTGATCGTGGAGAAGACGGCGCAATTCGTGCGCAACGAGTTGTTCGCCGAATCGTCCGGGCACGATTGGTGGCACGCGCACCGGGTGCGCCGGCTCGCGCTCGCGCTGGCGCGCCGGGAAGGCGCCGACCTCCACGTCACCGAGTTGGCCGCGCTGCTGCACGACATCTCGGACTACAAGCTGAACGGCGGCGACCACGAGAAGGGGCCGCTGATCGCGTTCGAGTGGCTGACCGCGATCGGGGAGAGCCGGATCAGGGCCGGCGCCGTCGCCGAGATCATCGCGAACATGTCGTTCAAGGGCGCCGGCACGCCGACCCCGATGGCCACGGTCGAGGGCAGGGTGGTCCAGGACGCCGACCGCCTCGACGCGCTGGGCGCGATCGGCATCGGGCGGACGTTCGCCTACGGCGGTTACGTGGGCCAGGTGATGCACGACCCCGATTCCCGACCGCAGTTCCACGCGACCCACCGGGACTACCTGAATCGTCAGGGAACGGTGATCGACCACTTCGCCGAGAAACTCCTCCTGCTCAAGGACAGGATGAACACGGAAACCGCTCGCGTGGTCGCCGAACGGCGGCACCGGGTATTGGAGGAATTCCTGCGTGAATTCCACCTGGAGTGGGCCGCGGAGGACGTCGGGGAACCGTGACGCAAGGCGGCGCCGAACGCGGGGTGAGGCGCCGGGGGAGCAGGGGAGGCCGCGACCGATGTCGATTCTGCCGTCCGACTCGACGGGAAGCGTGGAGTACCGCAACAACGCCGGATCGGCCGGCCAGGTGGTGCAGGTCGGCGTCATCCACGGCGGCGTCAGCATCTACGGCTCGGTCGACCTGCCGGACGCGGCGGTCCGCACGCTGCCCGGCGACGTCACCTCGTTCACGGGCCGCCAGGCCGAGTTCCAACGGGTCCTCGACGGCGCGTCCGGCAACGCCGCCGGCAACGTCGTCAGGATCATCGTGATCGACGGCATGGCGGGCGTGGGGAAAACGGCCTTCGCCGTGCACATCGCCCACCAGCTGGCTCCCCGCTTCCCGGACGGCCAGATCTTCCTGCGGCTCTACGGCCACACGCCGGGGCACCAGCCGGTGGACCCCTCCGACGCGCTCTACACCCTGCTGGTCGTGATGGGCGTCGCGCCGCAGCAGATCCCGCCCGGCCCGGACGCGCGGGCGGCGCTGTGGCGCGACCGCTCGGCCGACAAGCGGCTGCTGCTGCTGTTCGACGACGCCACGAGCAGCGCGCAGGTCAAACCGCTGCTGCCGGGCGGGCCGGGCAACCTCGTGCTGCTGACCAGCCGGCGCCGGCTCACCCTGCTCTACGACGCGTTGCCGGTGACGCTCGGCGTGTTGGGGGCCCAGGAGGCCGAGAGGTTGTTCCAGCAGCTCGCCGGGGTCGACGCGGACGACAGCGTCACCGGCATCGTGCGCTCCTGCGGGTACCTGCCCCTGGCGATCAGCCTGATGGCGGGCCACCTCAAGCACCACCGGGCGTGGACGCCCCGGCACCTGCTGGACGAGCTGGACGCGGTGCCGGGCGGGTTGGAGGCGATGTACGCCGAGGACGACTCGGTCGCCACCGCCTTCGACCTCTCCTACCGGGACCTGACCGCGGACCAGCGGCGGCTGTTCCGCCGGCTCGGCCTGCACCCGGGCGGCGACTTCGACACCCACGCCGCCGCGGCCCTGGGCGACCTCGACGTGCCGGCGTCCCGGCGGATCCTGGACTCGCTGTTCTCCTGCCACCTCGTGGAGGAGGTGACCCGCGGGCGGTACTCGTTCCACGACCTGATCAAGGCGCACGCGCGGGGGCTGGCCCTGGCCGACGACGCGACCGACCGGGAGGCGGCCGTCGGGCGCCTGCTGCGGTACTACGTCGTCACGGCTCGCGCCGCCGACCGCCACCTGGCCCGACGCCGGCGCGGCCCGGACGGCGGCCCGGACGGTGGTCCGGACGGCGGCCCGGACCGGGGTCCGACGCCGGCGCGCCGGTTCGCCGACCGGGGCGCGGCGGTCGACTGGATGGCCGCGGAGCGGGTGAACCTCCAGGTCGTCGCGGACCACGCGGCCCGGCACGGCCGCTCGGGCGACGCGGTCGAGATCGTCGCCGCGACGCACGGGTTCCTGCGCACCTTCGGGTACTGGCACCAGGACCGGGCGTTGCAGGACCTGGCCGTCGCCGAGGCGCGCCGGGTCGGCGACCGGTCGGCCGAGGCGAAGGCCCTGCACCGGCTGGGCGAGGTGCAGCGGCTGATGGGCGAACTGCCGGCGTCGGTGATCAGCCTGCGGGGGGCGCTGGACCTGTTCCGGGATCTCGGCGACGCCCTCGGCGAAGCGGACGTGCTCACCGACCTGGGGTTCGTGCAGCGCCGCACGGGCGAGTACCCGGCGTCGGCGGCGAACCTGCGCCGGGCGCTGGAGCTGTACCGCGAGCTGGGCGACCGGCACGGCGAGGCGGGCGCGTCGAACTACCTCGGCGACGTGCAGCGGCTCACCGGCGACTACCCGGCGGCCATCGCGAGCCAGGCGGGGGCCCTGGCCTCGTTCCGCGCCCTCGGCGACCGGATCGGCGAGGCCAACGTCCTCACCTCGCAGGGCGAGGCGCTGCGCATCCTGGACGACCACGAGGCCGCGTCGGCGGCCCTCACCGAGGCGCTGACCCTGTTCCGCGAGTTCGGCAACCGCCACGGCGAGGCGAACGCCCTCAACTACCTCGGCGACGTGCGCCGCCGGCTCGGCGACCTGCCGGCGGCCATGGCCGGGCAGTTGCGGGCGCTGGCGCTGTACCGGGAACTCGGCAACCGGCACGGCGAGGCCGGCGCGCTGAACTGCCTGGGCGAGGTCCAGCGGCTGCGCGGCGAGCGCGAGGCCGCCGCGGCGAGCCAGGCCCGGTCGCTGCGGCTGCACCGCGAGCTGGGCGACCGCCACGGCCAGGCCCGCGCGCTGATCAGCCTCGGCCACCTGGCCCTGGACGACGGCGACCGGGCCACCGCGCGGGAGCGGTTCACCGAGGGCCTGCACCTCGCCCGGTCCCTCGCGGCCCGGCACGAGGAGGCGGAGTGCTGGGAGGGGTTGGGCCGCAGCGCGGGCGGCACGGCGTCGGGCAGGGCGTCGTTGCGCCGGGCGCTCGTCCTGTACCACCGCATCTCATCACCGCGGGCCCGTGCGCTGGCGGAGGAGCTGTCCGCCCGGTGACGCTCGACCGCCGGCACCGGGGCGCGACCGGTCCCGGCGCCGCCGCCCTACCGTGGCCGCCGTGATGCGCGGGGTCCTGGTCGTCGTGGTGCTCGCCCTGGCCGTGCCTGCTGTGGCCCGACCCGACCCTCGACGCCGCGGACCTCGACGCGGCGCTCCCACCGCGGGTGACCTGCCCGGCTTCGTCGCGCACGACGGGCTCACCGGCCCCCTGCCCGTGCCGGGCTCCGACCAGGACGGTCGGTCCGTGCCGACCGGCACGGCGTTGCGGGAGCAGTGCCGGAAGTGGCGCGCGGAAGGCGACGGCTGGGCCTGCGAGCACGCGCACGGGGTGGGCATGGTCGTGCTGGAGCTGTCGGAGAACGTGTTCTTCCGCGTCCTGTCCGACGTCGTCGCCTACGACGACGAGGACGCGGCGGAAGCCGGCTGGGACGGGCTGGTGGCCGACCTCCGCGACCGCGTCCGGCGGGAAGGGGTTCCCGGTGTCCGGGAGCGCTCGCCCGGGTGGGGCGACGAGGGCCTGTCCTTCGAGGGCGACGGGGTCACGGCCATGGCGATCCGGGCCGGCAGCGTGGTCGTCGCCTCCTCGGTGTGGGACGGCAGCGACCAGGTCGACGAGCGGGACGAGCGGGAGACGGCCCGGGAGTGGCCCGCGTTGCAACTGTCGAGGATCGAGCGGTTCGTCGGCTGACGCCGGTGCGCGTCAGCTCCGTGTCAGCGCCGTGTGAGGTGGTCGGCGCAGTGTCCGCGCATCCACCGCGGACGACGGAGGCAGTAGATGGACAACACCGACAACTGGGTGCGGACCTGGGCGGCCGCGCCCCAAGCGGCGCACGACGGGCTCGGCTCGCTCGACGGCCACCCGCCCTTCACCGACGTGACGCTGCGCCAGGTGGTGCGCGTCGGCGGCGGCGGGCGGCGGGTGCGCATCCGCTTCACCAACGAGTTCGGGACCACGCCCCTGACCGTCGGAGCGGCACGGGTCGGCTTCGCGGAGCCCGGCGGCGGGGTGCGGTCGGGGGTCGCCCTGACCTTCTCCGGCGCGGCCGCGGTCACCGTGCCGGCGGGCGCGCCGGTCGTGAGCGATCCCGTCGACCTGGACGTGCCCGACCTGGCCGAGCTGTCCGTCAGCCTCTACCTGCCGACGGTCGTGGAACACGTCACCTGCCACGACCCCGCCCCGGACCCCGGCTGGGCGATCCCGGGCGACGCCGTCGCCGCACCCGCCGTGCCGGAGGGCGCAGAGCCCCTGCCGGTGCGGGCGCTGCTGTCCGCAGTCGAGGTGCTGCCCGACCGCCCGGCCGGGGCCGTCGTCGTGATCGGCGACTCCCGCGTGGACGGCGCGGGCTCCACCCCCGGCGCGCACCACAGCTGGCCGGAGCTGCTGGCCGAGCGCCTCGTGCGGCACGGCCTGCCCGGCTACGTCTGCAACCAGGGCATCAGCGGCAACCGGCTGCTCACCGACGGCATCGGCACCGCCGTGCTCGCCCGCTTCGACCGCGACGTGCTCGCCACACCCGGCCTCGCCCACGTGGTGATCTCGGTGGGCGGCAACGACCTCGGCATCTCCCACGCCCCGCACGACGGTCCCCTGGGCGACTTCCTGCGGGCGTTCCCCGGCCCGCCGGTGACCGTCGCCGACGTCATCGCGGGCCACCGCCGCCTGGTCGCGCGAGCCAGGCGACGGGGCGTGCGGGTCCACGCCACCACGATCGCGCCCTTCGAGGGCGCGGAGATCCACACCCGGGAGGCCGAGAGCGCGCGTCGAGCGGTGAACGAGTGGATCCGCACCTGCGGCGAGTTCGACGCCGTGCTGGACTTCGACGCCGTCTGGCGCGACCCGGCCCACCCCGCTCGCATCCGGGACGGCTTCCACTGCGGCGACCACCTGCACGGCAACGACGCGGGCTACCGCGCCCTGGCCGACGCCGCGGACCTGTCGCTGTTCGCCTGAACCGGGAAATCGGTTGCGACCACCCGGCCGGGGCCGACAGGCTCGGCCGGGGGTGCGACCGGTTCAGGAGGTCAGGTGGAGGTTCTCTTCGTCACGCTGACCGGGCACGGCCACGTCACGCCGACGCTGGCCCTGGTCGAGGAGCTGGTGCGGCGCGGTCACCGGGTGGACTACGCGACCGGGCCCGAGCACGCCCGCGCGGTCACCGCGGCCGGGGCGGGCTGGGTGGAGCTGCCGGGGTTGCCGCCGTTCCGCCCGGCCGGCGGGGACGTCGTGGCGGCCTGGTTCCGGCACTACTTCGCGGCGATGCGGGAGGTCCACCCGGTCCTGCTCGACCGCTGCCGGGTCCGGCGTCCCGACGTGGTCTGCTACGACGCGACGAACTGGCCCGCGCGGCTCGTGGCACGGGAGTTGTCCATCCCGGCCGTGCGGTGCGTGCCCCACCTCGCGTCCAACGAGTCGTTCGCGCTGCCCATGCCCGACTCGCTGCACGTGATCGCCGACGACTGCGCGGAGTTCGCGGCACGGCACGGGGTCCCGCTCGACGCGCGCGGCACGGTCGACGCGCCCGAGGAAGTGAACCTGGTGTTCGTGCCCCGGGAGTTCCAGCCCGCGGGGGAGACCTTCGACGGCACGTTCCACTTCCTCGGTCCCCTGCTGGGCCGCCGCACCGTCGAACCGTGGTCGCCGAAGCACCCCGACCTGCCGCTGCTCTACGTCTCGCTCGGCTCGATCCTGACCGACCCGGCGTTCCACCGCGCCTGCGTCGCGGCGTTCGCCGACGGCGCGTGGCAGGTCGCCCTGAACGCGCCGGACCCGGGCCCGGTCCCCGACACCGTGGACGCCCGGGACTGGTTCCCGCAACCGGCGGTGCTGGGGCGGGCGCGGGCATTCGTCACGCACGCGGGGATGAACTCGACGATGGAGGCGCTGCACCGCGGCGTCCCGCTGGTCGCGGTGCCGCGGACACCGGAGCAGGGGGCGAACGCCGACCGCGTCCAGGAACTGGGCCTGGGCGTGCGCCTGCACGAGGGCGACGACCTGCGGGCGGTGGTCGACCGGGTCGCCGCGGACCCCGGGGTGCGGCGCGAACTGGACCGGATGCGCGCCGCGATCCACCGCGCGGGGGGCGTGGGGCGCGGCGCGGACCTCGTGCTCGCCGCCGGGCGCCGAACCGCGGTCAGCCCCGGTCGTGCCGCTTCACGCGACCGCCCTGCATGACGAAGTCGACGCCACCGGTGCACCCGATGTCGTCGAACGGGTCGCCGGGCATGGCGACGAGGTCGGCCGCCGCCCCGGGGCGGACCACGCCGCGGTCCGGGAGGTCGAGCAGCGCGGCGGCTTCGCGGGTCGCCGCGCGCAGCGCCCGCAGCGTGCCGATGCCGGTGGACACCATGGCGGTGAACTCGCGCCAGTTGTCGCGGTGCGGCAGGACGCTCGCGTCGGACCCGAACGCGATCCGCACGTCGGAGTCGGCGGGGTTCCCGGCGCACTCACGCAACCGGTCCGCGTGCCGCCGGATGCCGCTGCGCAGGTGGTCGGGCTTGTCGGCCCAGAACGCGTCGTCGTCCAGGCGGCGCAGGAACTCGAAGGTCACAAACCGGGTCGGCACGAGCCAGGTGCCCTTGTCCGCCATCAGGTCCAGCACGGCGCGGCCGGCGAGCGAGGCGTGCTCCACGGAGCGGACGCCGGCGAGCGCGGCCCACCGGACGCCCTCGTCGGTGAACGCGTGCACGGCGGTCGGCTTGCCGAGGTCGCGGGCGGTGGACACCAGGGCGTGGACCTCCTCCTCGGAGTAGGTGACCCGCTCCGGGTCGTCGCGCTCGGTGCTGAAGCCGCCCGTGCCCGCGAACTTGATCCAGTCCGCGCCCTGGCGCGCCTCCTCGCGGACGACGCGGATCACCTCGTCGACCCCGTCGGCCACCGCGCCCAGCTCCACGCCGAAGCGGACGGGCAGGCCGGCGGACTTGTCGCCGTGGCCGCCGCGCCCGGAGATGATGCGGGGGGCCACGACCAGCCGCGGCCCGGCGACGACACCGGCCCGCTGGGCCTCCCGGAGGTCCACGGTGATCGCCGGGTTCGCGCACCCGAGGTCGCGCACGGTGGTGAATCCGTTGTCCAACAACGTCCGCATCGCGGGCAGGGCGGCCAGGGCCAGCGCGCTGACGGAGGTGTCCGGCGACGACTCGGACACGACGTGGACGTGGCAGTCGATGAAGCCCGGCACCAACGTGCGGTCACCCAGGTCGATCACCGTCGCGCCCTCCGCCCGCCCGGGACCGACCCGCTCGACGCGCCCTCCCCGCACGAGGACCCCGGTCCGCCCGGCGGGGTGGTCCGACACCCCGTCCCAGAACCGGTCCGCGACCACGACCACCGATTCCCCGTCATCCGGCATTCCTGGCCCTCCGAATCGTTCATGGAATCGTTCCGACCGGACGTCCGCACTCGAACCACGCCGTGCCCGGAGGGGTTGACGCAATCATCTCGCGGGAAACCCGAAGAATGGCTCGACGTTCGACCGGGTCAGGTCAAGGGGAATTCCTGCGAGCCGCGGAGTTGGAATGGACCGAACGACGACCACGCCGAATTCGCCGCCGGTCGAATCCGCGACGGCGCCACCCGACCGCTCCGGCGTGACGATGGGGGTGGAGGAGGAGTTCCTCCTCGTGGAACCCGGGTCGGGGTTGCCGGCGAGCGCCGCGCGGGCCGTGCTGGACCGGGTCGTGCCCGGCGAACTGGCCGAGGGCGCCCGCGTAGAGCGCGAGCTGTGGGACACCGAGGTCGAGGCGAGCACCGGCGTCTGCACCACGCTCACCGCCGTGCGCGAGGCGCTCACCCGCCACCGCGCGGCACTCGGGCGTGCGGCGCGGGCCGAGGGGCTGGAACTGGTGGCGGTGGGGTTACCGGTGTTCGGCGCGGAGACCGCACCGCCCAACCGGGACGGCCACTACCGGTGGATGGGCGACGCCTACGGGCTCGTCCTGTCCGACCAGGAGTTCTGCAGTTGCCACGTCCACGTGGGCGTCGCCGACCGCGAGGTGGCCGTCGCCGTGCTCAACCACCTGCGGCCGTGGCTGCCGACGCTGTCGGCGCTCACCGCCGACTCGCCCTTCCGGCGCGGCCGGGACACCGGGTTCCAGAGTTGGCGGACCGTGGCCTACACCCGCCTGCCCGCCTCCGGCGTCCCGCCGTGGTTCGGCTCGCTCGCGGAGCACGACGCCGACCTGGCCCGCCTCGGTGAGTGCGGCCTGCTGCCCCGCGACCACGGCGGCCTGCGCCTGGCCCGCCTGTCCGGCCACCTGCCCACGGTCGAGGTCCGCGTCGCCGACGCCGTGCCGTCGGTGGACGAGGCGGTGCTCCACGCGGCCCTGGTGCGCGGCCTCGTGCGGACCGCGCTGGACGAGTTGGCCTCGGGTCGGGAGGCCGACCGGCCGGCCGACGGCGTCCTGGGCCAAGCGCTGTGGACGGCCGCCCGGCACGGTCTCGCCGGCCCGGCGATCGACCCGTGGACCGGCGCGCCGACCTCACCGCACGCGATGGCGGCACGCCTGCTCCGGCGGGTCGAGCCCGCCCTCACCGCCACCGGCGACCTGGCCGGGACCCGTTCGCTGCTGCACGGCGTGCTGCGGCACGGCAACGGGGCCGTGCGGCAACGCCGTGCCGCGGCCGAGGGTGGCATCGACGACGCGTTGTCCCTGCTCATCCGGGAGACGACCGCGGCCCACCTCTCCGACGGCGGGTGACGCGCGCCCTCACGTCAGGTCGGCGCACATCCGGTCGATCACGTCGGCGGTGAGGTGCGGCATGACGGACAGGTGCGCGCGGCCGTCCACGTCCAACAGGTTCCAGGTGCGCATGACCTGCTCGTCGGGCGCGTCGAACAGCACGACGTTGCCGCCGGGCGCGCGGGTCGGGTGGCGGCCCGCCTCGGCGAGGCGTCGGACCGCGTGCCCGGTCACCTCCAGGCACCGGTGCGCCCGCCGCGCGAGCCCGTCACCGCCCAGCCCGCGCAGCGCGTACCACAGCAGCAGCGGGGACAGCGCGTCCCGGGAGCCGCCGATGGTGTCGTCGTCGCTGCCCACGGCCACCCCGGGCGTGCGGACCCGGTCCGCGTCGGCCGCGCGCACGAGCACCACGCTGCTGGGCAGCGGCGAGCCGATCATCTTGTGCCCGCTGACCGACACGCTGTCCGCGCCGTCGGGGAACGCCCACGGCCGCGGCGGGTCCCCGAACGCCGCCAGCGGCCCGCCGAAGGCCGCGTCGGCGTGCACGAACACGTCGTCCACGCCCGCGGCGGACGCGGCCCGGCGGATGCCCGGGATGTCGTCGTACGCGCCGCGGCTGGTGGTGCCCACGGTGGCGACGACGATCGCCGGCGCTCCCCGGTCCCCGATCTCGCGGCCCAGTTCGCCGAGGTCCATCGCGCCGTCGTCGTCCACCGCCACCTCCACGAGCGGCACGCGGAGCAACCGGGCGATCTTGGGCACCGAGTAGTGCGCCTCCCGCGAGGCGAACAGCACCGCGTCGGGGTACCGCTCGCGCGCCACGTAGACCGCGTAGAGGTTCGCCTCCGTCCCGCCGTGCGACAGGTGGCCGAACACCTCGTCCGGCCGCCCGCCGGCGAGTTCGGTGAAGAACCCCACCACCGCCCGCTCGAACGGCTTGGTGTCCAGCCGGTACTCGCTCGTCTGACCGGGGCTGCCCGCGTTGTTGAGGTGCAGCGACAGGAACGGCGCGAGCGGGCCGTAGTCGAAGTCCAGGTTGACCGGGAACCCGGCGTGGTGCCGGAGGCGCTCCTCGGCCGAGTCGGCGAAGCGGCGCAGCAGTTCGGCGTCCGCGCCCCGGTCCGCATTCTCCTGTGACGGGATGCGCAATTCTTCGGTGGTGAACACTAATCCGCCTCCCGGAAGCCACCCGTGTGATCGGATCACCGCGCGCGATTCCACGTGGCGCGCTCACCGGCCCGCCGGTCGCGATTTCCGCCGAATCGGCTGGAATTGCCGAATCCGCACCGCGGAATGCACTCGGCGTTCGACGGTACCCGAACGGCGTCAGCTCGGGTAGGTGTGAATCTCGGTCGCCTTCACCGCCGCCCACAGCGCGTCGCCCGGCCGGAGGCGCAACTCGGCGACGGTCGCCGTGGTGACGTCGGCCGACACCGGCGGCGTGCCGTCGAGCCGGACGCGGGTGGTGTGGGCGTGCTGCTCGATCCCGACCACGGTGACGGGCCAGGTGTTGCGCGGGCTGCCCGCGGGCCGCTCCGGGTACAGGCCCACCGCCGTCGGCGGGAACGCCACGTGGACCTCCCCGGTCACCGGCTCGGCGACGGTCAGCCGCCCGCCGCCCGCGAGCGCCACCCCGGTGCCGTCGGCCGTGCCGCGGTAGAGGTTCAGGCCGACGAGGTGGGCGACGTAGTCGGTGCGCGGTCGGCGCGCGACCTCGGCCGGCGTGCCCTGCTGCACGACCCGGCCGTGCTCCAGGATGACGATCCGGTCGGCGAGGACCATCGCGTCCAGCGGGTCGTGGGTGACCAGCAGCGTGTGACCGGGGTAGTCGCGCAGGTGGCGACCGAGGTCGGAGCGGACCTTGAGGCGGGTGCTCGCGTCGAGCGCGGCCAGCGGCTCGTCCAGCAGCAGCAGGCGCGGGTCGGTGGCCAGGGCGCGGGCCAGGGCGACGCGCTGCGCCTGGCCGCCGGACAGCGCCTGGGGCTTCACGCCGGCGAACCCGGCCAGGCCGACCCGCTCCAGCCAGGCGGCGGCGATCGCGTTGGCCCGCGCCTTCGCGGTGCCGCGGGCGCGCGGGCCGAAGGCGACGTTGTCCAGCGCGGTCAGGTGCGCGAACAGCAGGTGGTCCTGGAACACCACGCCGATCGGGCGCCCCTCCGGCGGCAGCCCGTCCCACGTCGCCCCGTCCACCCGGACGGCCGCGCCCCCGACGAGCCCGGCCAACGCGCGCAACGCCGTGGTCTTGCCCGCGCCGTTGGGCCCGAGCAGCGCGACCACCTCGCCCGGTGCCAGGTCCAGGTCCAGGTCGAGGCGGAACGCCCCGCGGGTGACGCGGATCTCGGCGTGCAGCGTCACGTCGCCCCGCCGATCCACCGCTCCCGCAGCCCGGCCAGCACGCCGACCGACACCGCGAGCAGCACGACGCTGAGCACGATCGCCGCGTCCGGGTCGGTCTCCAGCGCCAGGTACACGGCCAGCGGCATGGTCGTGGTCTCGCCCGGGAAGTTGCCGGCGAAGGTGATGGTCGCCCCGAACTCGCCGAGCGCGCGGGCCCAGCACAGCACGGTCCCCGCCACGACCCCGGGCAGCACCGAGGGCAGGGTCACCCGCCGGAACGCGTGCCACCGCGACGCGCCCAGGGTGGCGGCGGCCTCCTCGTAGCGGGGATCGGCGGCGCGCAGCGCGCCCTCCACCGAGATGACCAGGAACGGCATGGCCACGAACGCCTCCGCCAGCACGACCCCGGCCGTGGTGAACGGCAGCGAGACGCCGAACCAGGCGTCCAGGTGCTGCCCGACCAGCCCGCGCCGGCCGAGGACGAGCAGCAGCGCGACACCACCGACGACCGGCGGCAGCACCAGCGGCACGGTGACCAGCGCGCGCAGCACCCCGCGGCCGGGCAGGTCGCCGCGCGCCAGCACCCACGCCAGCGGCACGCCCAGCAGCAGGCAGAGCGCGGTGGCCAGGCTCGCGCAGACCAGGGACAGCCGCAACGCCCGGCCCACCTCCGCGCTGAGCAGCCGGTCGGGCAGGGTGGCCCAGGGCGTGCGGATCAGCAGCCCGACCAGGGGGAGCAGCAGGAACGCCAGCCCCAGCAGCGCGGGCAGCACGAGGACGACGGGCAACCGCCCCCGCGGCGTGCGCTCGGTGCTCACGGCGCGGCGAAGCCGGCCTCGGCCAGCACCGCGCGGCCCCGGTCCGACAGCACGTGGGCGAGGAACGCCTCCGCCCCGGCGGCGTTGGGCGCCTTGGCCAGCGGTGCGATCGGGTAGTCGTTGACCGCCTCGCCGGACTCCGGGAAGTCGATGCCCTCGACCGCGCCGCCCGCCGCCCTGACGTCCGTGCGGTACACCAGCGCCGCGTCCACCTCGCCCAGCGACACCTTGGTCAGCACGGCCTTCACGTCCTGCTCCAGCGTGTCCGGCCGGGGGGTGATCCCGGCCGCCTCGAACACCTCCTCCGCCGCCGCGCCGCACGGCACCTGCTCCGCGCACAGCGCGATCTTCAACCCCGCCTCGCCGAAGTCGGCCAGGCCGCCGACCCCGCCCGGGTTCCCCCTGGGCACGGCGATCTGGAGGCTGTTCCTGGCGAACGTCGTCGGCGTGGCGGTGATCGTGCCGGTGTCGATGACCTGCCTCATGTTCGCCGGCGCGGCGGAGGCGAACACGTCGGCGGGCGCGCCCTGGTTGAGCTGCCGGGCCAGGGCGGAGCTGCCGCCGAAGTTGAACCTGACGGCCGCGCCGGGGTGGGCCGCCTCGAAGTCCTCGCCCAGCCGCGTGAACGCCTCGGTCAGCGACGCGGCGGCGAACACCGTCACGTCACCGGTGACGCCGGACGTGCCGCCGGTCGCCGGGGCGTCGGTCGACGGGGAACCGCACCCCGCCACCAGCAGGGCCGCGAGCACCGGGATCAGCCGTCTCACCTCGTCACGCCTCCTTCGATCTCGACCACGACGTGGGTGGACTTGATCGAGGCGACGGCGACGCTGCCGACCTCGAGGCCGAGCTCGTCCGCGGACTCGCGGCTCATCAGCGACACGATCCGGAACGGGCCCGCCTGCATGTCGACCTGCGCCATCACGCCGTCCTTGACGACCCGGGTGACGATTCCGCGCATGCGGTTGCGCGCCGAGGCCGCGACCGTGGCACCCAACTCGGGCGACTCGGCCAGCTGCTGGGTGAACGCGGCCAGCTCCGCGCCATCGATCGCCTTGCGCCCGTTGTCGAGCACGACCGACCGCAACCGGCCCTGGTCGATCCAGCGGCGCACCGTGTCGTCGCTGACGCCCAGCAGCTCGGCCGCCTCGCTGATCCGCAGATTCGGCATGAAGACGAGTGTAGGTCCGAATCCGCGGAGTTCTACCTCGGGGTGCTCGATCCGCCCGCCCGAACCGACCGGTCGGCCCGCGTGGGCGAATCCCGGGGATCGCCGACCGCCGGGAGCGCTCCGGCTCCGATGCTCCGCGGACCCGGTCCGCCGGCCCGGGTGGGGCGTGCGGATCACCCACCTGATCGAGCGAATTGGACAGTCTGAAGTGGACGAAAAAGCTCTGGGCTGGTAGAGCCGGAGACCGTCCTCTTGCGACAGGAGATCACCACCCGAGCGGGTCCACGACGCCTGCGGACCCGCTCGGGATCACGTAGGTTGCGGGCTATCCGACAGCCGGAGGAGTTGCCCGTGGTCGTCGCTCGCGGTGGTGCGGAAGCCCGCGGTGAGGGTGAGCAGCGCCCCCGACCGGGCGTGGACCGGCAGGGCTGGACGGCGTGCGCGGCGGCGGTCGCGGGGTTCGCGCTGTGCCTGATCGGCTGGCTCGCGGGTGGCGGCACGGTCTCGTTCCCGTGGGCCCCGACCCTGGACCTGCGGCTGAGCTTCGCGCTGGACGGCCTGGCCGTGGTCTACGGGCTGCTGGCCACCGGCGTCGGCGCGCTGGTCTTCGCCTACGGCACCCGCTACCTCGCCCTGCACCTGGAGCACGAGCGCCGCCCGGCGGCGGAGCGGTGGCGGTTCTGGCCGTGGATGGCGCTGTTCGCCGCGTCGATGGTCGGGCTGGCCACCGCGCAGGACCTCGTGCTGGTGTTCGTCTTCTTCGACCTGACCGCGGTGTGCTCGTACTTCCTCATCGGCTTCGACCGGTCCGAACGGGCCGCGCGGACCGCCGCGCTGATGGCCCTGCTGGTCACGGTGGTCGCCGCCGTGGCGATGCTGATCGGCGCGGTGCTGCTCTACGCCACCTACGGCACGTTCTCCATCCCCGACCTCGTGTCCCTGGTCGAGCCCTCGCCGACGACCACGCTCGCGGCCGCGCTGCTGGCCGTCGCCGCGCTGGCCAAGAGCGCGCAGGTCCCGCTGCACTTCTGGCTGCCGCGCGCGATGGCAGCGCCGACGCCCGTGTCGGCCTACCTGCACTCGGCGGCGATGGTCGCGGCCGGGGTGCTGGTGATCGGGCGCGTGCACCGGCTGCTGGCCCGCAGCGACGTGGTGCTGACCGGGCTGCTGGTGGTCGGGGCGGCGTCGGTGGTGGTGGGCGGGGTGCTGGCGCTGCGGCAGGACGTGCTCAAGCAGGTCCTCGCCTACTCCACGATCTCGCAGTACGGCTACCTGGTCATGATGTACGGGATGGGCGCGGCGGAGGGCAACGGCGGCGCCGCGTTCTACGTGATGGCGCACGCGGTCGCCAAGAGCGCCCTGTTCCTGACCGCCGGCACGGTGACGATGAGCACCGGCGAGGACCGGCTGTCCCGGCTGGGCGGGCTCGGCAGGCGCGCGCCGGTCCTCGCGGTGGCGTCGGGGGTGGCGGCGGCGACGCTGGCCGCGCTGCCGCTGACGATCGGGTTCTTCAAGGACGAGCTGTTCTACGCGGCGGCGCTGCGCCACGGCCCGCTGACCGCGGCGCTGGCCGTCGTGGCGGCGACGCTGACGGTCGCCTACATCGGGCGCTTCTGGCTGGCGCTGTTCCTCGGCCCGCCGCGCGGCGAGGTCGGCGGGACGTCGGGCCTGCTGGTCGCCCCGGTCGTGGTCCTGGCGGCCGTGGCGGTGTTCGGCGGCCTGGTCGTGACGCCGTTCGCGCGGCTGGCCGGCGCCGCGGCGAGTGTCTCCTCCGGCCGGGAGGTCGTGCTCGCACCCGGCTACCACCTCGACGCCCGCCCGGAGAACCTCATGGCCGTGGCCGCCTGGGTGCTGGGCGGGCTGCTGCTGGCGCTGCCGCGGCTGGTGGACCCGGTGGCACGCGCCGCGGCCGCGGCGGGGGAGCGGTGGGGGCCGCGCCGGGCCTACGAGGCGGCGCTGCACGGGTTGGGGCTGCTGTCGGCCGCGCTGCACGACCGGGAGGTGCGGGACCTGCGGTCGAGCATCGCCGCGGTGCTGGTGCCGGCCGGGCTGGTGATCGGCCTGGCCTTCGTCGCCACGCCGACGGCCGGCGCGTACGCCGTCGGCGCGGTGGCGGGCGCGGACTGGCTGGTCCTGCCGCTGCTGGCGCTGGTCGTCATCGCCACCGTGGCGATCGCCGGTTCGCGGTCCCGGGTGGCCGTCGCCCTGGCCCTGGCGGTGGTGGGCTTCGCGCTGGCCGCGGTGTACGCGCTGGTCGGCGCACCGGACGTGGCGCTGGTCGCCGTGGTGGTCGAGACCATGCTGACCCTGGTCTTCGTCGCGGCGCTGGCCCGGATGCCCCGGCCGGACCCGAAGCGCGACCCGATCCCGCCGGCCCGGCCCCGGCAGCGGTGGCGCGACCCGCTGGCCGGCGGGGTGGCCGGGCTCGCCGTCTTCGCCTCGGTGTGGGGGTTCCTGTCGCAGCCGGCCGCGGACAGCGTGTCCGCCGAGCACGTCCGGCTCACCCCGGCCGCGCACGGCGGTGACGTGGTCACCGTGATCGTCGCCGACTTCCGCGGCCTGGACACGCTGGTCGAGATCACGGTGCTGCTGGTCGCGGTGGTCGGCGTGGCCACCCTCATGCGGCGCGGGAGGCTGTGGTGAGCGCGGAGGAGGAGGGCAGTGGCCGCCCGGACGCGGTGGTCCGGGTCGTCGCCCGGCTGCTGCCCGGCCCGAGCCTGGTGTTCGCCGCCGCCCTGATCGCCAAGGGCTACGCCGAGGTGGGCGACGGGTTCGCCGCCGGGGTGATCGTCGCGCTGGCGGTCGCGCTGATCTACGTGGCGCTGGGCGCGGAGGGCGCGGAGGCGGCGCTGCCGGTGCTGCGCCACGCACCCCGGCTGGCCGTCGGCGGCCTGCTCCTGGCGCTCGCGAGCGGGTTCTTCGGCCTCGCGCTGGGCGACCCGCCGGTGACCCACCGCCCCGGTCCCGGCGCGCACGTCGTCAAGGTCGGCACGCTGGAGCTGTTCACCCCGCTGCTGCTCGACATCGGGGTTTTCCTGCTGGTCGTGGGCGTGCTCACGACGTTGCTGCACCAGCTCGGACGGCCGCTGGGGGTGGGCGGGCGGTGATCCTCGCCTTCGCCCTCGCCGCGGCCGTGCTGTTCGGCTCCGGCGCCTACCTGCTGCTCAAGCGCGACCTGATCCGCATGGTCGCGGGCATCATGCTGATCTCGCAGAGCGCCGTCGTCACGATCATCGCCGCCGGGCTGGCCCGTGGCCGGGCGGCGATCGCGGTGGCGCCCGGCGACGCGGTGAGCGACCCGCTGCCCCAAGCGCTCGCGCTGACCGCGCTGGTCATCGGGCTGGCCACGGTGGCGCTGCTGCTCGCCCTGGTGCACCGCGCCATCGTGGTCTTCCGCACCGCCGAGCAGGACGAGCTGGCCGCGACCGAGGCGGAGCACGAGGCCGGGTTGGAGCGGCAGCGGCAGGCCGACCGCGAGGAGGCCGAGGCCCGCGAGGAGAGCGAGCGGCAGGCCGAACGGGGGCGTGCCCGCTGATGCTGCTGTCGATCGCCCTCCTCGTGCCCTGGGTGTCGGGCGCGGTGCTCGTGGCGCTGGACGGGCGGCTGCGGGTGGTCGCCTGGCTCGCCGCCGCCTCGCTCGCGGCGACCCTGGCGGTGCTGGGCCTGCTGGCCGCCGAGGTGTTCGCCGAGGGCAGCCGGGAGGTCGTCACCGGCGGCTGGCCCGCCGGCGTGGGCATCGTGCTGCGCGCGGACGCCCTGGGCGTGGCGTTCGCGCTGCTGTCGGTGCTGGTGCTGCTCGCCTCGGCGGCGCATGAGGCGGTGGGCGGGGTGCGGTCGCGGACCTTCCCGGGCCTGGTGGTGCTGCTCGGCGCCGGGTTGACCGGCCTGTTCGTCACCGCCGACGTGTTCTCCTTCTACGTCTTCTTCGAACTGGCGATGACGGCGTCCTACGCGCTCAGCGCCTACGGCGGGAAGCGGCGGCAGCTGCGGGCCGCGCTGGTGTTCACCGCGGTCAACCTGCTGGGGTCGTTCGTCTTCCTGCTGTCGGTGGCCGGCGCCTACCGGGTCACCGGCGCGCTGGCGATGGACCAGGTGGCCGCGCGGGTGCTCGCGGTGAACCCCAACGCGGCGACGTTGATCGCGGCCGGGTTCTTCATCGCGTTCAGCGTCAAGCTCGGCCTGTTCCCCTTCCACTTCTGGCTGCCCACGGTCTACGCCGGCGCGCGGCCCGCGGTCGCCGCGGTCCTCAGCGGAGCGGTGGCCAACATCGGCGCGTACGGCTTGCTGCGCTTCGGCGTCGACCTGTTCCCCGAGCAGTTGCGGCACGCCGGCGTCGCGCTGGTGGTGCTGGGCGCGGCGTCGATCGTCTACGGCGGCGTGCTGGCGGTCGCCCGCGGCGACGCGGCCGAGATGCTCGCCTACTCCGCCATCGGGCAGGTCGGCTACGTGCTGGTGGCGCTGGGCGTGGGCGGTCCGGTCGGGCTGGTGGCCGCCGTGCTCTACAGCGTGGTCAACTCGCTGAACAAGGCGTTGCTGTTCCTGGCCTCCGGGGTGCGGGGCGCGCTGGTGGCGGGCGCGTTCGCGGTCGGCGCGCTGAGCGTGGCGGGCGTGCCGCCGGCGGCGGGGTTCGTCGGGAAGCTGGAGCTGTTCCGCACCGCGATCGCGGCCGGCAGCGCCGCCCTGGTGGTGCTGCTGCTGGCCGGCAGCGCCCTCTCGCTGGTCTACCTGTTCCAGGTCTACCAGCGCCGCTTCTGGCGGCCGGACACCGCGGTGACCGGCGCGCCGAACCCGTTGCCGCAGCGGTTGTCCACAGCGGTCCTGGCCCTGCTGGTGCTCGCCGGCGGGCTGTGGCCCGAGCCGCTGCTCCTGCTCAGCAGCCACGCGGTCGACGTCCTGCTGGCCGCACACCACCCCTGACCACGGAGGTCGCAATGAGCGCAGTGGTGCTCCGCGTCGTCATGCTCACCACCGTCTACCTGCTGGCGTTGACGAGCCTGCGCCCGGGGGACGTGGTCGTCGGCCTGGTGCTGGCGACGCTGCTCGTGCTGGTGGCCCGGCGCATCCGCCCACCGGGCCCGGCGTCGCCGCTGGGGCGCAGGCTCGCCGGCGTGCCGGCGCTGGTCGGCGGGACGCTGGTCGACCTGGTGGTCGGCACGTGGCAGACCGCCGCCTGCCTGGTCGGCCGGGGCCCGACCGCGGCCGGGCTGGTGGAGGTGCCGATACCGCGCAGCGGCCCGGCGTCGGCCGCGGCCTGGGGCGTCCGGGTCGGCTTCGTGCCCGACACCGTGGTGGTCGAGATCGACGAGGAGCGGGGCCGGATGCTGCTGCACGTCCTGGACGCGCACGACCCCGCGGCCGTGGTCGCCGCCCAGCACGACTCCTACCGGCGGCGGCAGCGCCGCGTCTTCCCCTGACCGCCGTGCCCGCCGTCGTCGTGGTCCTCGCCCTGTTCTGGGTCACGCTGCTGCTGGTCGCCGGTGGCGTGGCGCTCGTCCGCGCCCGTGACGTGCTCCAGCGGGTCGTCGCGCTCGACCTCCTCGCGGTGATCGTCATCTCCCTGCTGGCCCTGCTGTGCTACCTGCGGGGCCAGGCGTACTACTTCGACGCCGCCGTCGCGCTCGCCCTGCTGTCGTTCGTGGCGACCGTGGCGACGGCCCGCTACCTCGGTTCCGGGGGTCCGTTCGGATGATCTCCCTCGTGCTCGACGTACTCGGCGGCGCGCTGCTGCTGATCGGCCTGGTGCTGCTCACGATCAGCCTCGTGGGCGTGCTCCGGCTGTCGGACACCTACGCGCAGCTGCACGCCCAGGGCCTGGCCACCGGGCCCGGGGTGGTCGCGGTCCTGGCGTCCTCGATCGCGACCGAGGACCCGACGATCATCACGTTCGCGGTGCTCGCCATCGCGTTCGTCGTGCTCACCTCGCCGGTCGCCGGGCACGCGATCGCCCGTGCCGCCCACCGCAGGCGTGCGCGGGAGTCGCGGGAGGCGGACGGCGGGGGCGGCGCGTGACCACGGGGACGCGCGTGCTGGTGGCGACCGATTTCTCGGCGGGCGCCGGTGAGGCGCTGCGGCGGGCGTTCGCGATCGCCGGCCGCCGCGGCGCGGGCGTGACCGTCGTGCACGTCGTGCCGCGAGGGCTGGACGCCCGGTTGACCGCCACCGCCGAGGAGGCGCTGGGTCGACTGGCGCGGGACGCGCCCGTGCCGACGGACGCGGCCCTGGTCACCGGGCCGGTCGGGCCGGGGGTCGCGGCGGAGGCCGAGCGCCGGCGGGCGGACCTCGTCGTGGTCGGCGCGCACGGCGCGCACTGGTTGCGGGACGTCTTCCTCGGCTCCACCGCCGAGCTGGTGGCGGAGGTGAGCCCCGTCCCGGTGCTGCTGGTGAAGGGCTTCACCGGCGCGGACTACGCGGCGGTGCTGGTCGCGGTCGACGCGTCGGTCCGGTCGTTCCGGGCCGCGCGGCTGGGGGTGGCGTTGACCCGGGCGCCGCGCTACGCGCTGCTGCACGCCGTCACCGTGCTGGGGGAGAACCTGCTGCGGCTCAACGGCGCGGACGACCACGCCGTCGACCGGCTGCGCCGCGGTCAACTGGCGGTCGCGCGTTCCGAGGTCGAGCGGTTCGCCGGGGAGCTGGCGCCGGCCCCGGCGGAGGTGCTGGTCGAGCCGGGGCGCCCCGAGGAGGTCGTGTCGGCGCTGGCCGCCCGCCGCGGTGCCGACCTGGTCGTGGTCGGGGTCGAGCGGGGCGCCGGGCTGCGGCACGCGCTCATCGGCAGCGTGAGCCGGCACGCGATGCGCGGCGCTCCGTGCGACGTGCTGGTCGTCCCGGTCGACTGAGGCCGGCCGGGACGACCCGCGACCGCAGCCCCGCAGCGCGGTTCTCCCGAGGCGCCCACGACGTCCGACCCGAGTAGTGTTACGCGGTGTGAGAAGGCCCCGTCCCCGCCTGGACCACTCCGCCACCGGGTCGCAGCGCACCGCGGTTCGTCCGGATCACAATGGTGACGTTCAGTGACCGCGGACAGCGTGTCGGGCGCGCGCGCGGTGCCGGCCGGAGCCGCCGGGTCGGGGAGTGCGGACCTGCCCGGTCTGGTCGACGACCTGGGCGTGGTCGTGTGGGAAGCGGACGTGGCGGCGCGGCGCTTCACCTTCGTCTCCCGCTACGCCGAGGTGCTGCTCGGTTACCCCCTCGAACGCTGGTTCGACGGGGTGGACGGCCTGGTGGAGCTGCTCGACCCGGCCGACCTCGGGGAGGTCCGGCGCGCCTGGCGCACCGGCGCCGCCCAGGACTACTTCGAGGTGGAGTTCCGCGTCACCGCCGCGGACGGGCGGACGGTGTGGTTGCGCTGCCGGGGGAAGGTCGTGCGCGACGACCGCGGCCTGCCCGTGCGGGCGCGCGGCATGCTGGCCGACGTCTCCCGGCGGCGGGACGAGGAGCGGCACGACCGCTTCCTCGCCGACCTGGAGGGGCGGTTGCAGCGGCTGGGTGACGCGGAGGAGGTCATGGCGACGGTCACCCGGCTGCTGGGGGAGCACCTGGCCGCGGACCGGTGCGCCTACGCCCGCGTGGAGGCCGACGAGGACCACTTCGTGATGAGCGGCGACCACGCCACCGGCCTGCCGTCGTTGCGGGGCAGGTTCGCGTTGTCGGCGTTCGGCGAGGACGCGGTGCGGACGATGCGGGCGGGGCGGCCGTGGATCGTGGCGGACGCCGCGCGCGACCCGAGGCTGACCGACGGTGACCGCGAGACCTACCGCCTGACGGGCATCCGCGCCGTGGTGACGGTGCCCCTGCTGCGCGACGGGCGGTTCGTCGCCGGTCTGGCGGTGCACCAGGCGTCGGTGCGCCAGTGGGCGCCCGCCGAGGTCGAGTTGGTCTCCGTGGTCGTGGGGCGGTGCTGGGAGTCGCTGCAGCGGGTGCACGCCGACCGGGCGCTGCGCGAGAGCGAGCAGCGCCACCGGCTGCTGGTCGAGCAGGCCACCGACGCCATCTGGATCCTCGACCGCGATTCGAAGTTCCTCGAGGTCAACCCCGCCGCGTGCGCGTTGCTCGGCCGCACCCGCGAGGAGTTGATCGGCACGAGCCTGGCGGACGTCGTGGTGTCCGGCAGGGACGCCGACGGGCCGGGGCAGGACGGCGATCCGGCGGCCGGGCGCGTGGTCACCGAGGTGTGGCAGGTGCGGCGCGGCGACGGGACCGTGATCGCCCTGGAGCTGAGCATCCAGATCACGCCGACCGGGTTGCAGGCGATCGGTCGTGACGTGACCGAGCGGCAGCGCGCCGAGGCCGAGCGGGAACTGCTGCTGCGCCGCGAGCACGAGATCGCCGAGGCGCTGCAGCGCAGCCTGCTGCCCGGCGAGCTGCCCGCGCTGGACCGGCTGGCGATCGCGGCCCGCTACCTGCCGGCGTCGACGCACGCCCAGATCGGCGGCGACTGGTACGACGTGCTGGAGCTCGACGCGACCACGGTGGCGCTGTGCGTAGGTGACGTGGTGGGCAAGGGCCCGGCCGCGGCCGCGGTGATGGGGCAGCTGCGCACCGCCCTGGCCGGCTACCTGCTCGACGGGCACCCCCCGGTCGCGGCGCTGGAACGCCTGGACCTGTTCTCCAAGCGGGTCAACGGCGCCACCGGCAGCACCTGCGCCTGCCTGACCTTCGACCACGCCACCGGAGCGGTCCGCTGGGCGGCGGCCGGGCACCCACCTCCCCTGATCACCGACGCCGGGTCCGCGAGGCTGCTCGCCGGTGGCGGGGGAGCGGTGCTCGGCACGCCCGGACGCGCCCGCTACGTCGAGCACACCGCCGACCTCCCCGTGGGCGCGTCGGTCGTGCTCTACACCGATGGGCTGGTGGAACGCCACGACACGCCCGTGGACGAGGGCCTGACGCGCTTGCTCGCGGTCGTCCGCGACGCGGGGGACGCGCCGCCGAACGCCCTGGCCGACGCCGTCACCGACGCCCTGCTCGCCGACGGCCAGAGCGACGACGTGGCGCTCGTCGTCGCCCGCCACCTGCCCCCGCCGCTGCGCACCACCCTGCCCGCGCGACCGGACTCGCTGGCGCTCATGCGCCGCGAGGTCGCCGCGTGGGCGGGTGCCGCCGGGTTGTCGGCGGACCTGCTCGACGACCTGCAGCTCACCCTGGGTGAAGCGGCGGCCAACGTGGTGGACCACGCCTACGGCGACGGGACCGGCGACCTGGAGTACGCGCTGACCACCACCGCCACCGGCGTGAACGTCGTCGTGCGCGACCGCGGTCGGTGGCGGCCCGTGCCGGCCGACCCCGGTCACCGCGGGCGCGGCATGCAGATCATCCGGGCCCTGGCCGAACGCGTCGTCCTCGACCACCGCGACGACGGCACCACCGTCGACTTCCACCTCGTCCCGGAAGCGGCGACCCCGCCCCGGCCCGCGCCCGCCGCGCCGACCGGTGCCGAGGTCGCGGGCCCGCCCGCGGAACCCGGTGGGGGAACCGTCCGCGTGCGGCTGACCGGTGAGCTGGACACCGCCGCCGTGGAGCGGTTGCGCGCGTCCGTGCTCTCCCGCGTCGGCGGAGCCGGTGACCGCCCCGTCGAGGTCGACCTCACCGACGTGCGCTACCTCAGCAGCTCGGGCATCGCGCTGCTCCTGGACGCCGCGGCGGCCACCCGAGCCGATCGGGCGCTGACCGTCCTGGTGACCGGGGGCTCGGCACCCGACCGGGTCCTGTCCCTGTCCGGGCTGCACGGGCTGGACCCGGCCGGCTCGCTCGTGGTCCGGCGCGACTGACGACCGCCGGTGGCGGCGGTCCGCGGTGGCAAGGGATCGCGGTGGCGGGGGATCGGGCACGGTCGCGCGGGGTTCGCCCGGATCACCTGCCCCGCTCGTCGCGGGTCGGGTGGTCCGGCAGGTCGCGGACCACCCACACCAGCGCGCCGAAGACCGCGTAGGCCACCGCGCCGACCGGTGACCCGGCCGGCAGCATCACCAGGGCGAGCCCGGCCGCGACCGCGATCACGACCGAGCTGACGCGGGGTCGGCCTGAAGGTCGGGGCACGTCGTCGAGGGCCGCGAAGGAACGCTCCAGGTCCGGGTCGTCGGCGGCCAGCCTCCGCTCGATCTCGCGCAGGGCGTCCTGCTCGCGCTCGTTGAGCACAACCCACCTCCCGGGTACGGCGGTTCAGCGCGCGGCGGTGCGCCGGGTGCCGTGGTGCCGACGTCCGGTCGAGGTGCCACGGGTCGCGCGTCGGCCGCGGGGGACCACGTGCGGCTCCGGGCCGGGTGCGCCGTGCCGCCGGCAGTCCAGGCACCACCGGGACGCGGGAATGGTCAGCAGGAGGCGCAACGGGATGTCGTCCCGGCAACCGACGCAGCGCCCGTAGCCGCCGAGTTCGACGAGCGCGAGCGCGGCCTCCACGTCGGCGAGCGCCTGCCGTGCCGCCTCCGCCACCGCGGCCGCGACCTCACGACGCGCCTGGTCCGCCTCACGGCCCGCCCGGTCCAACCCGGCCAACTGCTCCACCCGGAACCGCCGCTGCTCCTCCAGCTCGGCCCGCAGGCGGGGCAGGTGCTCGGCGAGACGACCCGCACCGGAACCGGCGAACCGCCGGGCTGCAACGCCCTGGACCCCGACCACGACCACCTCCGCTGTGCTCCGGCCTTCGAGCTCCAGGATGGCGGGGTCGTTCGGTCGGGGCTTGTCGCGGCCCGACAAAACGGGGATCGCGTTCTATGGCTTCCCGACAAGCCGCAGAGGGCCTGCCGTCGTGCCGCCGGGGACGCTAGGGGTGCGACATCCCGTCGAGGGCGGACTGCTCGGGCTTGAGGGAGAACACGTCGTCCAGGGTGTCCAGGGCGGCGAACAGGTCGTCCACGGACACCTGCTGCGCACCGGGCGTCGTGGTCCAGGTGTGCACCGGGACGTAGTACCCGGAGTAACCGCCGGCGGCGGCGCCGCCCTCCGTGCTCCCACCGAACAACTCGGGCATCTTCACGCCGGCCGCCCCCCAGGTTGACGAGCATTCCTCATAATGGCTCTCCGGTGCCTGATCGGGATCACCCCGGTCGCCCGGCCCGACCCCCTCAACGTAGCAGCCGAAACGGTGATCGTGTCGGTCATTCGACCTCCTTCGCCAGAAGGTGTGAGTACTCCCAGGTGCGCACCAAACACTGGTAACCGATGCGCAACGCGTTCACGAAGGCGATACCCACGACCACGGCCCACCACACGTCGGTCACGCCGAGGAACGACCGCCCGTCCGGGAGCTTCGGCCAGGCGAAGTCGTCCGGAAAGCTCTCGTGCAACAGGAACAAAGCGCTGCCCGCCAACGACAGCACGGCCGTGAAGATCAGGCACACGCGGGCGGACATGGTCCCCTCCAGCAGTTTGCGCGACGGCGCGTCGAATCCCAACCAGGTCGCGGCCAGGGCCGGGAAAGCCAGGAGGAAAGCGGGGGCGTCGGTGTCGGACTCCACGTAGCGGGAACTGATGAAACCGATCAGCCAGAGAATCGCGAAAGTCGCGGTCGCGGTGATGGTCGCCCGCAGGACGGACCCCGGCGGCACTTCGAAGAACTTGAAGACGAGCGTCGGCCGTTCGCCGTCCTGGAATACGGGCATGTACCGGCAGTAGAAGTGCGCGTGCGGTTGTCCGAGCCGGCGGCGGAAGCGGCAGTGCGGCGGTGTCGGCGCGCCGTCGGCGGTCCGCGCGAGCGCCGCGGACAGGCCGACGGCCTCCTGCCCGGCCAGGTACAGGTCGTTCGGCGCGTGGACGTGCAGGTGGTAGCTCTCGGCCGTGGCCGCCTGGGCGATGTCCACGGTGAGCGTCACCGGTCGGGCGCCGAAGATCAGCCGCACGTAGCCGGGCAACGACCAGCGGCGTCGGGACCGGGCCGGGGTGAACTTGATGTCCGGTGTCTGGGTCAGCTGGTACTTGAACCGGTGGCGCGGCTCGTGGTCGACGTTCGCGATGGACGCGACGATCGGGTAGTTGCTGGTGAGCTGCTGCACGAAGACCGCCGCCATCTTCAACGCGACGGGGTGGGCGACCCGCAGGCCGCCGATGGCCTCGACCCCGCTGGAGTCCACCGGCGCGGGCGCGCGGCGGTCGATCCGCTTGACGATGCCCTGCAGCGCGAGCAGCTCGGCCCGGTCGGCCGCCGCCGACAGGGGCTCGGTGATCTTGCGGTTCTCCGCGGCCAGCAGCAGGACGTGCAGGACCTTCGCGGCCAGGCTGAGGTACTGGCGGTAGGACAACCACTGGGTCTCGTCGTTGTTCGCGTGGAAGATGTGGAAATCGTCGAGCAGTTCGCCCTTCCGGTTGATGAGGACCGGCACGTGCACGGCTTTCGAGCCGTTGCCCTTCATCAGCTTTCCTGGGATCTGCAAGTCGACCGTGCAGACCTTCGTCAGGGTGCGCCGGTCGGGTGTGTACTCCTCGACGACCCGGCGGCGGAATTGCTGCGGCATCGTGATCGCCGCGGCGAAGATCTTCGCTTCGGCGAGGGACACGTCGCGCGCCATGCGCGCTTCTTCCTGGAGGGTGACCGCGCGGCCTTCCGGGACCTGGTGGAACGGGAAGCGCTCGACCGGTTTCCGCAGGAATGGAGCCGTGTGGAACACCCACGTGTGCGCGGCCAACAGGAAGAGCGTGAGCAACACGAGCAGGAGGAGTGATTGCCAACCGCGCCCGGCGTCGCGGTACACCGTGGTGGCCGAGGTGATGTCGGCGACCGCGACGGCCACCAGCGCCGTCGTCAGCGCAACCCTGAGCAATCCTCGCAGCATTCGTCGCCCTGTGGCCGGAAATCAATGGTCGCCAGGCTATCGAGGTCATCCGATCACCCGTTACGGGGACGGGATTGGCCCACTCGATCGGAGTAGCAAATCCCGAACAGTGCGGTCCGGTCGGTCACCGGCGCGATTCTTGCCGGACCGGGTGGAATATCGGACGGTCGGGTTGGGTGTATCGCGGGCGTATCGGGAACCGCATACGTCGTCGCAACGGTCGGGTCGCTTCAGTGGTGCCCGAAGCCACGGCGCCCCGCGGCGCGGGTGGCGGCCACCGACGATGGGGGAAGGCGACGTGACCATGGACGCAGGGTTTACCGGTGGGATCGGCCGGCGGCGGTTGCTCGGGTGGGGCGGGTTGGCCGCGGCCGGTCTGGGGGTGGTGGCCGGCGCGGGCCGGGGCAACGCCGAACCGGCGCCGGCCGACCGCGACCGCGTCCCGCCCGACGCCCGACCGGGCGGGTCCTTCGACCGGTACGTGGCGGGGTTGGCCGCGCAGGACCGGTTCTCCGGCGTGGTGCTGATCGCGCACCACGGCCGGATCGTGCTGTCGCGCGCGCACGGCCTGGCCGACAGGGAAAGGGGCATCCGCAACCACGAGGGGACGGCGGTCAACCTCAGCTCGGCGATCCAGCCGTTCCTCCCGGTGGCCGTGCTGCAACTCGTGCAGCAGGGCAGGCTCGCGCTGTCGGACCGGGTCGGCGCGCACCTGACGGGCTTCCCCGCGGACGTGGCCGAGCAGGTCACGCTGCACCACCTGCTCACCAACAGCGCCGGGCTGGACGCGCCGATGCCCGACTGGCAGCGCGTCTTCCACAGCCGCGAGGAGGTGCACGAGCACTACGAGCGGTGGACGCGGCAGGCGCGGCTCGTGGTGCCGCCGGGGTCCGGGGACCAGGGCCACACCGCAGGCGCCGGCGCGGGCATGGCCATCGCCGCCCAGGTCGTGGAGGCCGTGACGGGCCTGACGTACTGGGACTACGTGCACGAGCACGTCTTCAAGCGGGCCGGGATGACCGGCTCGGGGTTCTTCACCAGGCAGCAGTGGCTCACCGACGAGCACATCGCGCACTCGTACATGCGGCAGGCCGACGGCAGCCGACTGGACGCCGTGCGCAACCTCGACCAGGGCAGCCCGGGCCCGGAGATCGCGGGTCGGAACCCGGCCCGGGCCTTCATCGGCCACGCCGCCGGCGACGGCTTCGCCACCGCGCCGGACCTGGTCCGGTTCGCCCGCGCCCTGCGCGACGGCACGGTGCTGAGCCGGCCCTACGCGGAACTGCTGACCGGGGCGAAGGGCCCCGGCCCGGCTCCCGGCTCGTTCCGCGGCTACACCGGCCCGCTGCACCTGCTGAACGGCCGCCAGTGGGTCTTCGGCCGCGGCGGCGCGACCGCAGGCAGCGCCGCCAACTGGGACGTCTACCCGGACACGGACTGGGTCGGCGTCGTGCTGAGCAACTACGACGACGTGCCGCTGCTGGACATCCTGCAGCGGCAGATGCAGGCCATCACCGGCGAACCGGTCGACTCACCGGGCGGGGGTGGCTGAGGGCCACCGCACGCCGTCGGGCCACTGCCCGGTCGCGGGGCCCGCGTGGGCGGCGGACGAGAAGATCTGCTTGCGCACCCAGTCGATGACGGAGCCGACCTTCACGTACACGTCGGGTCCCGGTTTGCACGGGTTGGCGCCGCGGCTCAGCACGCCGTCGAGCCGCCAGTACTGCCCGTCGGGGTTCTCGATCGCGGGACCGCCGTTGTCCCGCTCGCACGCCCCGCCGTCCTTCGCCTCGCGCTGGACGCAGAACTCGGAGGAGGTGTCGATGGAGCAGTTCTTGCAGGTGTCGGCCTTCACGACCGTGCTGTCCAGTTGTTGCAGGGTGGCCGGGCAGCGGTCGCCGCAGCCGCCGTCGCACCGGCTGCCCCAGCCCAGCAGCCGCACCGTCGCGCCGGTCGCCGGCACCCGGACCACGTTCAGCTGCCCGGACTTCACCTCGTCCGCCGGCTTCACCATGGCGACGTCCTGGGAGCCGTGGTGGGTGAACCTCTCGACCTTGGTGAGCACACCGCCCTGAGTGCGGTCCTTGCTGCCGACGCGGACCCGCAACCCGTCGGCGGTCATGCGGTCGAGGCAGTGGCTCGCCGTCAGCACCCAACGGCCGCCGACCAGAGTGCCGCCGCAGTGGTGGGTGCCGTCCTCGAACTGGATCGAGGCCATGAAGGTGTACACCCGGGTCGCGTCACCCCCGCCGACGACGCGATCGTCCGCCAGGGCCCGGGGCGCCGTGACGACCGCCGCGGCGAGGGCGACGGCGCCGACGAACGACAGGAAAGCCCGCACGCGCATGGGAAGCCTCCGACCGCGGCCCTGCCGCCGGCGGCAGGGGGTGGACCTCGCGGACCGAGTCTCGGCCGGGTGCCGCCCGGCCGCCACACCGCTCCCCCCGCCGTGTCGCGGACTCGCCCGATGCGGGGACGCGCCTACCCCGCCTCGGTGCGCTGCGCCGCTACCTGCACGGCGAGCGCGTCCGTGGTCAGGCCGTGCAGGCCCGACAGGGACAGCACCCGGGCGGGCGGGGTGCCCTCGACCGCGCGCACGGTCAGGGCGCGGTGGGCGCGGGTGGCGGTGGCGGCGGCTTCCAGCAGCAGGGCGATGCCCGAGCTGCCCAGGTAGCCCACCTGGCTCAGGTCGATCTCCACCGGGCGCGGGTCGGGTGCGGTGATGCGCGCGGTCAGGGTGGCGCGCAGGTCCTCGACCGTGCCGAGGTCCACGTCACCGGTCAGGCGCAGCACCTGCACCCGGGCGTCGTCCGCGGACTTCGCCACCTCCGCCCGATCCCGGGCCGGGTCCGTGACGGCCACGGCGGGCGGCGGGGACGACGGCGCGTCCACGAGGTCGAACTCGACGGTCGTGCCGTCCTCCGTGCGGTGGAACTCCGTCCGCTCGGCGATCGTGCGGATGATCTGCAGGCCGCGCCCGCGGTGGCCCTTGTCCTCGGGCTCGGGTCGCCAGCGGCCCCGGTCGCGGACCACCACGCGGACGCCCCCGGCGGTGGTGGCCACGTCGTAGGTGAAGTCACCGGGCTCGCCCGGCGGGTACGCGTGGTCCACGGCGTTCGCCGCCGCCTCGCCGAGGGCCAGTTGCAGGTCGTCCAGCAGGTCGGCGGACAGGCCGGCGGCGGTGGCCCACGCGGCGACGCGACGCCGCATCACCGACAGCTCGGCGGGCAGCGCCGGCACGGTGTCGCGCAGCGGCGGTGGCAGGTGGCGGGCCACGACCAGCGCCACGTCGTCCTCCTGCCCGTCGGCCAGCAGCGCCGAGGTGATGGCGTCGCTGAGCGCCCGCGGCGACAGGTCGTGGGCGTCGCGGACGGTGTCGAGCAGCCGTTCCAGGCCCTGGTCGACCACCGCTCCGCGCCGTTCGACCAGCCCGTCGGTGTAGAGCACCACGGACGCCCCCGGCTCCAGCTCGGTGGTCAGGTCGACGTACGGCGCCCGGCCCGGCGCGCCCAGCACCGCGCCGACCCCACCGGACAGCAGCCGGGGCTGCCCGGACGCGTCGAGCACCAGCGGCGGCGGGTGCCCGGCCACGGCCCAGCGGAGCCGACCGGTGCTCCAGTCGAACGTCAGGCACGCGCACGTGCTGCCCGCCGCGCCGTTGACCCGGGCGCTGAACGCGTCCAGCCGCTCCAGGGCGGCGGCGGGGGAGTGCCCGTCGAGCAGGTACCCGGCCAGGGCGCTGCGCAGCTGCCCCATCACCGCGGCGGCCTTCGGGCCCATGCCGACGACGTCGCCCACCGACAGCGCGACCGAGGTGCCCTCCAGCGTCAGCACCTCGTACCAGTCGCCGCCTATCTGCGCGTGGGTCGACGCGGGCAGGTAGCGCGCGGAGGTCGCCAGCCGGTCCAGCGCGGGCAGCTCGCGGGGCAGCAGGCTGCGCTGCAACGCCTCCGCGATCTCGTGCTCCCGCTGGAGCAGCCGCTCCCGCTCGGCCTGCGCGCGCTGCCGCTCGGTGACGTCCCGCCCGATCGCCTGCACGCCGGTCGGCGTGGCCTGGATGCTCAGCTCGACCTCCACCACCGTGCCGTCGACCCGGCGCAGGCCCCACACCTCGGTGACCACGCGGGCGGCGGACAGGTCGGTGGTCAGCCGGGCCAACCGGCCCAGCGCGTCCGGCACCACCACGTCGCCCACCGGACGGCCGACCAGGCCGTCCCGGTCGTGCCCCAGCAGTGCGCACGCGGCCTGGTTGACCTCGACGAACCGCAGGTCGTGGTCCAGCACCCAGATCGCCTCGGTGGCCCGTTCCACGAGCAGCCGGTGCCGCTGCTCGCTGTCGCGCAGCGCCCGGTCCGCGTGCACGCGCTGCAACGACTCCCAGCACCGGTTGACCACCACCGCCACCACCTCGACCTCCTCCGGCGTCCAGTGCCGGACGGTCGCCTGGTGCACGGCCATCGCCGCGACGAACCGCCCGCCGCGCAGCAGCGGCAGGCAGATCACCGCCCGGATGCCGGTGAACCGGTAGGCGGCCAGGTCGTCCGGTCCGAGCCGCGGGTCGTCCTCGCTGTCCGCGACCACCCACGGCTCACCCGCGCGCATGGCCCGCAGCGCGCCCTGGCCGAACTCGGCCATGGCGAACCGGCCGGGCAGCGGCGGCAGCCCGGTGGCGTAGTCGCCGCTCATCACGAAGTGGTCCTCGTCGGCCTCGGCCCGCGCGTAGGCGCACCGGTCCACCCGCAGGTACTCGCCGAGCAGGCGGGTCGCCAGCGCCATCAGCTCCTCGGCGTCGTCCAGGCGCTGCGACTCCCGGTCGAACTCGGCGAGGAACCGCTGCCGCTCCGCCTCGGCGTGCCGCGCGGTGACGTCGTTGATCGCGCCGAGCACCGCCCTGGCCGTGCCCCCGGCGTCCCGCTGGACGTGCAGCTTCTCCTTCAACCGGCGCACGTCGCCCGAGGCCGTCACCGCGCGGTACTCGACCTCGAACACGTCCCGCCCGGGCTCGTCGCGCCACCGCTGCCGGGTGGCCTCGGCCCGGTCGTCGGGGTGGATCAGCGAGCCGAGGAAGTCCGGCTCGGCCAGCCAGCGGTCCGCCGGGTGGCCGAGCAGTCGCTCGGCGTGGGCGGACACGAATGTGCAACGACGCGTCCGGACGTCGGCCCGCCAGACCACCACGGCCAGCGCGTCCACCAGTTCCCGCAGGTCAGTGACCTGGGACGGAGTCGCCTCGGGTGCGACACCCACGCGCGTCCACCTCCCCCTCGCTCGGACCGGTCGGAGCGGTCCGGCCTGGAGTTCCGACGGCGGCCAGGCACACAACCGAGCGAAGGGTACCCACGTGCGCCCCGACCACTCCGGGCGCGGCGATAGGTTCGTCACATCGACGCCCCGGGCCGCCGCGCCGGCGGGGGCGTCGATCGCGAGCCGCGACCCCCGCCGGCGTTCCCGGCCGCCCCCGCCCCGTCCCGATCCAGTCCACTGTGGACCATCCGGTGGCGGGGAGCACCACCTCACCGCCCCGGTGAGGCCGCCTACAGCGTCAGCGTCCACCGGTCGAGGTCGCCGGTGCCCACCCAGATGTAGTTGTGCACCCGCAGCTGCCAGGTGCCCTGGCGGGACTCTCGGGACAGGTCGAGGGTGAACGTGCCGCCCGGGTCGGGCGCGGTGCTCACGACCTGGTGCTGGAGCCGGTACGCCGTGCCGTCGGGGGCGACCAGGTCCAGCGTGATGACCGAACCGCTCATGTTCTTGTAGTGCAGCTCGACCCGGGACGCCGACCTGGCGTTGCCCTCGCAGCCGGTGACGGCGAGGCTCACCGTCACCGGCGGGGTGCGGGTGACCACGGGGGTGTCGGTGTCGTTGGTCCGCGCGCACGCGGTGGGCGGTTCGGGCGCCGGGGCGTAGGGGGCGGCGGTGTGGCGGGCCGCGTGCAGCAGCATGGGCAGCACCTTCGGCCAGAAGAAGCCGTCCTGGCAGGAGTGCGCGGGGAAGAAGCCGCCGCACGCCTGCTCCGGCGGCGGGCCCACCTCCCAGACGAAGGAGGCGACGCCGAGGTCGTCGTACGCCCAGTCGTCGGTGGTGCCCGAAGCGGAGTAGAGCACCTGGCCCGACTGCCCGTACTGCCAGCCGGGCCCCGCCAGCTCGGCGAAGTCCTGGGCGAGGTCGCGCAGCGCCGCGTCGTTGCCGGTGCGCCGGTCGACCGCGCCGCCGCTCCACGGGAACAGCGCGTAGTTGCCGTAGGCGTGCAGGGACAGCACCAGGCCGGACGTGTCGGCGGGCGCGGGCTGGGCGGGGTCGACCGCGCGCCGGTCGCGGTACAGGGAGCGCCACAACGCCTGCAACGCCTTCGTCTCCGGCTCCGAGTCGGGCGCGGTGCCCCGGAACGTCTGGTCGCACTGCTGGTCGGACGCGTTCTGCAGGCCCCAGTTCGAGGCGGTGTTGCGGTTGAGGTCGATGCCGGGGTGGCTGGACGACACCGTGCCGCACGTGGTGCCCTGGTAGTCGGTGTCGTTGCCGTTCTTGCGGTGGGAGACCGGGGAGTCGCCGCCGCGCTGCACGTTGTCCACGCCGTCGGGGTTGGCGATGGGTACGACCCAGAACTCGGTGGTGTCCAGCAGGGAGGCGATCGCGGGGTCGGTGCCGCCGACGAGGTGGTCGATCCAGCGCCAGGCGATCTCGCCGGTGGTCAGCTCGCGGGAGTGGAGCTGGCCCATGACGAAGAACCGGGGTTTGGGCGCGTCGGGGGACAGGGCGCAGTCACCGGGCCGCTTGCGCGTGACGCAGAGGGCGCGCAGGTCGTGCCCGCCCCGGTTCCGCGTCTTGAGCCAGGAGTCGCCGTAGTCGACGACGGTGGCGAGGTCGGGGTGGTCGCGGGCCACCTGGTCGAGGTGCTGCTCGTGGGCGGCGACCGTGTGGTACCCGCCGAAGAAGGTGTCGGCGTCGGCCGCCGCCGCGCGCGGCCGGGGCAGCACCCGGTCGACGGCGGCGCTGAACCCGGCCCGTCGCAACGCGGTGCCGGTGGTCGGGTCGCCGAGCACGAACAGGCTGTCGCCGTCCCGGTGCTCCATCACGTCGAAGCCGCCGGCCAGCAGGGCCTGCTCCGCGCCGAGGGGCGCGTGCACCTGGTACAGCACGGCGGACTCACCCTCCGCCGCCACCGCCGGACCGGCCGCCAGGAGCGCCGTGGCGGCGCACACCAGGGCGAGCCGCGATCGGGTTCGCTTCATCGGATCCTTCCCGCGCAGAAGGGGGAGCGGCGGCGGCGACCACTCTCCCAGCCCCACCGGGGACCGCGACAGCCCGCGTCTCAACCGGCAGGGCGGCTCAGTCGACGTGCTCGCGGAGCAGGAGGTACGCGGCCTGGATGAAGCGGCCCGCGGTGGAGGCGCCGGAGTTCGTCAGGGCCGCCACGGCGGTGCGGTTGTGCGGCAGGAAGCCGGTGAACGCGGTGGAGCCGCGGGTCGCGCCGCCGTGGAAGTAGACGTCCCGGCCGCGCACGGTGCGGTGGGCCCAGACCAGCGGGGCTTCGCCCGGACCCGGGTGCAGCACGGTGCGCAGGGCGGTCGCCAGCGGGGGTGGCACGGCGGTCGGGGGGTTGGCCAGGTGGTCCAGGTAGCGCACCAGGTCGTGGGCGCTCGACCGCAGCGCGCCGGCGGCGGGCAGGGCCGGGATCAGCCACGGCGGCCGGGGCAGGCCGTTCCAGTGGCCCGTCGCCTGGCCCTCGGGCGAGTCGCCGGTGTCGGTCAGGCCCAGCGGGTCCAGGACCCGGTCGCGCAGCAGCACCGGGTAGGGCAGCCCCGCGGCGCGGGTCAGGAGGTGGCCGAGCAGGCCGATGCCGAGGTTGGAGTACCGGGTGCGGTGGCCGGGCGGGTGGCGCAGGCGGGTGCGGGGCAGGCGTGCGGCCAGCAGGTCGGCGGTGTAGGTGCGGTAGGGGTTGCTGTACCAGCGCGGCACGGCGTGGCGCAGCAGGCCCGGCGGCAGGCGGGGCAGGCCGGCGGTGTGGGTGGCCAGGTGCCGGGCGGTCACGTCGCGGGCGTGGGGACCGGCGGGCAGCAGGGCCGCCAGGTGGCGCGCGACGGGCGCGTCGAGGTCCACCGCGCCCTCGGCCGCCAGGGTGGCCAGGAGCAGGGCGGTGAACGTCTTGGTGACCGAGCCGATCTCGAACCGGGTGCGCCCGGTGACCCGGGTCCGCCCGCCCCGGTCGGTGTGGCCGCGGCACAGGACGGTCAAGCCGTCCGGCCGCCGCACGGCGACGACCACGCCCGGCCCGCGGGACGCGCCGGCCACCTCCCGCGCGGTGGTCACGGCGTGGGGCCGGCGTCACCGGCCCGGACCAGCGCCAGCGCGCCGGCCATGACGGCCACCGCCGTGGTGTGGTGGTGGTCGGTGAACGCCTCCTGCTCGTCGTCGGTCACCGGCTGCCCGTCGCGCGGCACGAGACCGTCGTCCCGCTGCGCGTCGGCGAGCAGCCGCCACATGTCCGGCGGGCACTGCGGCCGGGGCAGGCAGGCGTCCACGACCAGCAGCTCCGCCAGCAGGTCCCAGTCGCAGATCTCGCCCCACACCCGCATCCACACCGGCATCCAGCGCTCCAGGTACGTGACGACCGGTTCGGGCAGGCACCCCGGTCGCAGGCCCCAGTCGGTGATGTGGAAGACGGTGTGGGTCACCGCGTAGGCCGTCGCCCAGTCGATCAGCCACGGCTCCGGCCGCTGCCCGAGCCAGGTGGCCTCCACGAGGGGCCGCCAGTCCTCCGGCCGCGACAGGCCCGCCAACCGGGCGGCGTTGGCCACGGCCAGGCGGCGGTTGGGCATCACCTCCACCGCCCACCAGGAACGCGAGGCGGTCAGGTGGGCCAGGAGCGCGTCGAGCTGCTCGTGGCGCAGCCCGGCGGCGGCGAACTGCGCGTACACCTCCAGCGGGTCCGTCATCAGCGGGTGGCGCAGTTGCCGCTCGTAGAGCAGGTCGCCGCAGCGGATCTGCCGCCAGCAGAACTCCAGCAGCCGCGCGGCCCGGGCCTGCTGGCCGCGCAATGCCGCCGCCGCGCGCAGCACGACGCCGGCGGCCAGGGCGCTCTCCCCGAGCGGTTTGTGCACCTTGTCGGGCTCCACCGCGGCCGTCGTCGTCTCGGCGGGGAACGCGCCCCGGTGGCGGTTGTCGTGCAGCCAGCCCATCCCGCGCGTCGCCACCCGCTCGGCGAGGTCGTGCCGGTGTGCGCTCACCCGGTCCGCTCCTCCGGGGCGACGAGCCGCCGCGCGATCTCGATGTCCAGCAGCACGCGCGCGCCGCCGCCGGTGAGCTGCGTCAGGTGCCGCAGCACCGGCTCCAGCTCCAGCGCCGTGTCCGCGCCGCGCGCCTGGCCGAACGCGACCCACCGGGCCAGCCTGGCCGCCGTCGGCTGGTCGCGGCGCAGCATCGCGCGGACCAGGCCCCGTTCGAGGTCGCCCACCCGCGCCAGCGCCAGGTCGGTCACCGGGCCGGGCACGGTCGGCCACGCCAGGGGCGACAACCACACCATGCGCCGCGACCACTCGCCCCAGTCGGCGTGGGCCTGTGCCGCGCACACGGCCTGCGCCTCGACGCCCGGCCGCGGTCCGCCGAGCCCGTTGGTGCTCCACCGGGCGACGAGCAGGCCCTGCGCCTGGGCCAGGCAGAGCGCCTCCACCGGGTCCTGGGCCGTCGCGGGGAAGAGCCGCAGCGCCTCCGCGACCACCTGGTGGTCCAGCGGGTGGGGCCGCGTGCCGGCCAGCAGCGCGGGCGCGAACGCGTCGGGGCCCAGCACGCGCACCGCCGCCAACGCCGCCTTGTCGTCCGCGGCCCGGCGGACGTGCTCGGCCAGCAGGGAGTGGTCCGGGCGGCCGGTCGCGTCCAGCCCTCGTCTCAGCGACTGCGCCAGGCGATCCACCTCGGCGGCGTAGGCCGTGCTGGGCGGGCTTGCGAGAACCATCGCCTTCTCCCGTCGCTAAGGGGTCGAGAACAGCCGCGGCCGGCCCGCGGATCAGCGGTCCTCGGGCTCCTTGGGCAGCTTCGGCGAGAGGAGCAGGAGCAGCAGGGCCGCGGTCGGCCGCGTGTACACCGGGGCGTCGCTGACCGGCGCCTCCGGCTCGGTGATCAACGCCGTGATCGCCGCCCGTTCCTGCGCGGTGACCCGGGGGCGGGTGAGGGCCGGGGTGGACATGAAATCTCCCAACCGGCGCACCGGGGCGGCTGCCCGGGGTGCACCATGGACGACGGGTTGTGGTCACGCTTCGGTTGGTGATGTCGGTGAACTGGTGGGGCCAACTATGGTCCGTCCCGAGTGGACGCTGCATCGCCTGATCGAGCGGTTTGCCACTACCACAACGACCTCGTGCCCCGAGCACCACTCCATTGCGCTCAACCACCCGATGAAGTGACGCACGCGCGGTGGGAACCGTGTCCGACCACGCGGTCCACAGTGTCCTCATGGGACGGCAGCGGCCCAGGAAGGACTCGGTGGAACGCCGGTCAAGGAGCGGTCGAGGTCGTCGAGCCGGCGCTGCAAGCGCCGCGCGTCGAGGTCGCGACCCTGCTCCCGGTACAGCACCACGGCTTCGTGCCATGCCGCGCGCGCCTGGTCGTGCTGCCCGAGCGCCACGTGGGGATCGCCCACGCTGTCCAGGGTCTCCGCGACCTGGTAGGCGTGGCCCAGGGTGCGGAACAGCGGGAGCGCTTGGTGATAGTACTCGACCGCGCGTCCGTGGTCACCCGTGCGGTGGGCGATGAGCCCGAGGCTGTCCAGGGTGTTGGCCTCACCACCGAGGTGGTGGTGCCGCCGGTACCGGGCGAGCGCGGCGGTGCAGTGCACCCGGGCGGTGCTGTGGTCGCCCAGCCGCGCGGCGGACCATCCCACCTGGTTGAGCGCGTCGGCCTCCCACACGGGCTGGTCGAGGTCGCGGTACAGGTCGAGGGCGTGGTGGGCGTGCCGCAGGGCCAGTTCGTCGTCGCCGGCTCGTTCCCACGCGAGCGCCAACGCCCGGTGGGTGTGCGCCTGCTCGAGGGTGTCCTGGTGCCGCACGGCCAGATCGAGCGCCTGGTCCAGCCGGTCGGTGGCCTCCTCGTGCCGGCCCAGCCGGGAGCAGGCGTCGCCGAGGTTGCGGAGGGTGCGGGTGCGGGTGGTGCGGTCGGGCAGGTGGTCGGCGACGTCCAGTGCCGCCTGCCACGCGGTGAGCGCATCGCGCAGGCGTCCGCGCCGGACGTGGAAGGTTTCCAGCGCCCAGGCCAGGTGCCACACGGCGTGGTGCCTGCCGAGGGCGCCGGCGGCGCGCTGGGCCGCGAGGAGCGTGGTGTGCTCGGCCGCCAGCCAGGCGGTCGCTGCGGCGGCGTCGGGCAGCTCCAGCGGGCGCGTGCCGGGCGCCGGGGGGTTGGGCCGCACGAGCGGGCCGTGCGGGTCGAGGAGCCGGTCGGCGGTGAACGCGGTGTGCAGGTAGAAGTCGAGCACCCGGGCGAGGGCCGCTTCCCGCACGTCGTTCGGCACGGTGGTGCGCGCGGTGGTGGCGGCGTGGCCGCGGACCAGGTCGTGCATCACATAGCGGCCGGGCGACCGGTGTTCGAGCAGCGAGGCGTCCTCCAGCGCCGCGAGGACCTTGCGGGTGCGGGCCGGGGTCGAACCGGTCAGGGACGCCACCGCGGGCAGCGTCGTGTCCGTTCCGGGCGCGATGGCCAGTAGTCCGAACACGGTGCGTTGCTCTTCCGTGAGGTTCCGCAGGGACGAGGACAGGACCGCCGGCAGGCTCGCGGCGGGGTCGTCGGCGTCGAGGGCGTCCGAACCCGACTCCCGCAGCTCGGCCACGGTCTCGGTCAGCGACGGGCGCCGGTGCGCGAGGGTGGCCGTCAAGGCGAGCGCCAGCGGGCACCCACCGCAGAGGGCGACCAGCTCGGCGGCGGCGTCCCGCTCTGCGACGACGCGGTGGTCGCCCAGGGAACCGGTCAGCAGGGCGAGCGACTCGGTGTCGGTCAGCACGCCGAGCGGCAGCGTCCGGGCACCGTGGCGGGCGGACAGGGCCGGCAGCCGGTGGCGACTGGTGACCAGCACGGTGCAGGACGGGCTGCCGGGCAGCAGCGGCACGACCTGCTCGGTGGACACGGCGTTGTCCAGCACCACCAGCACCCGCTTGCCGGTGAGCAGGCTGCGGAACAGTGCCGCCTGCGCGTCCTGGCCGCGGGGCACGCGGTCGGCGGTGACGCCCAGGGCACCGAGGAACCCGCGCAGCGCGTCCTCGGGTGCGGTCGGCGGGCTGGTCGGGCTGAAACCGCACAGGTCCACGAAGAGCTGCCCGTCGGGGAACCGGTCCAGGTGGCGGTGCGCCCAGTGCAGCGCCAGCCACGTCTTGCCGATGCCCCCGGAGCCCGTCAGGTGCGCGATCGCCACCGCCCCTCCGGGTGGTTCGAGCGCCTCGGTCAGGGCGGCCGATTCGTCCGAGCGACCGGTGAACGGCCGCGGTGGAGCGGGCAGCTGGCGGGGCGTCGCCACCGGCGAGGCGCGGTCCGCCCGGGTAACGGCCAGCCCCGGGTCGGCGGTGAGGATGCGCTGGTGGAGGTGACGCAGGTGCGGGCCGGGGTCGGCGCCGAGTTCGCCGACCAGGCGGTCGCGCACCCGCCGGTAGTGCTCCAGCGCGTCGGCCTGGCGGCCGCTGCGGTACAGCGCCAGCACGAACTGCTCCGCGACCCGCTCGTCCAGCGGGTGCCGCCGGACCCGCTCCGCCAGCGCCGGCAGCAGCTCGGCGTGCCGACCCAGGCGCAGCGCGGTGTCGGCGTGCTCCAGCTCGGCGGCCAGGCGCTCTCCGTCGAGGGTGGCGCGGAGGTCCGCCGCCCACGGCGTGTCCAATTCGGACAACGGATCACCGCGCCACAGTGCCAGCGCCTGGTCGAGCAGCGCCAACCGGTGCTCGTCGTCCGCTTCACCGGCCCGCGTGACCAGCTTGCGGAACCGGTGCACGTCGACGGCCTCGGGATCCACCACCAAGGCGTAACCCCCGTGGCGTGAGACGATCACCGCTTCGTCCGCCAGCAGCCGCCGCAACCGCGACACGTAGGTGCTGAGCACCCGCCGCGCGCGGTGCGGTGGTCGATCGACCCACACCCGGTCCAGCAGCTGCTCCGCGGTGACGACGCGGTTGGCCTCCGCGAGCAGGACCGCCAGCACGCACCTCTGACGGACGTGTCCCAGCTCGACCACCAAGCCGTCGACGCGGAGTTCCAGCGGTCCGAGCGCGCGGAACTCACCCCCCATGAACCCTCCCCCCGTGACCTCTGTACCCCAACGGCGTGGTGGTGGGCACCGCCGTTGGGGTACAGAGGTCAGTGCGCTCCCGACCGTGCCGCAGCGGCGGTCCACGCGTCGGCCAACCGGACCAGGTCCTCCCGGTCCTCCTCCGGCAGGGCCGAGAACAGCCGCCTCTTCGCATCGAGGACGACCTCCGGGAGCCGGACGCGCTCGGCGCACTCCCAATCCGCCACGGCGACCGACACCTCGCGTGCCTGCAGCTCCTCGGACGGTCCGCGCTCCTCGTACAGCGCCTGCAACCGTGCCTGTGCGCTCTCGGGGGTCGCGGCGGGCAGCCCCCGTCCACCCATGCACGCCGACCAGGCACCTACCGCCGTGCGGTAGCCGGGCTCCCCTTGCACCCGCTTGGCCATCGACGCGTGCAGCGCCTGCGGCACGTAGGTGATCCTCGCCCACTCGACGACGTCGCCGTACAGCTCACGGTGTGCTTGCGCGAGGCACCCGGCCCCCGGGAAGGACACCGTCGCGCCGTTGCCCAACCGGATCGCCCTCCGCTGCTCGTCACCACCCTCCAAAGCGCGCCGGTACTTCGCCTGCTCAGACGTCGAGAGGCTCCGCACGTACTCGTCGTTTGCAGGGACGGACGCGGGTGATCCGGCGTAGCGCGCGTGCAGGCCGTAACCGGTCTGCCGGCGATCGGCGGCGGTGACCGCGCCCGAGCCCTGCGCCGCCGCCGGATCGGTCCGGTAGGTCAAGCCGAGCGCGGCCATGCACGCGCCGACGAGCCGGTGCTCCGCCGATGCCAGGACCCCGTTCACGCGGTCGTACGTGCCCGTTCTCGTGAGCAGGTCGAACGCCGCCCTCGAAGCGCCGCGCCCGGCGCACCCCGTGCCGAGCAGGAGGCAGGCGAGCGCGATCACCGCACCCCGGAACACCACGCCACCTGCCCGGAGGCTCAGGCGCACCTCGACCACGAGTTGGAGCTGATCGCGTTGTCGAAGTCCCACGAGCCGAGGTTCGCGATCCCGGTGCCGCGGCTGAGCGACAGGCCGCCCCGCGAGCCGAGCGCGTAGTCGAGGCCGTCCCAGAGGTCGGCCCAGCACTGGGTGCCGTTGTTGTAGACCGACGAGGCGCAGTTGTTCCAGGTGCCCCCGCCGCAACTGCCGTGGGCGAACCGGCGCCAGTCCGGGTTGGTGCCCGAGAGCTCGCCGGGCCCGTCGTTGTAGTTGTTGTTGGCCCAGAAGCACACGTTCGACGAATGACAACCCGCCGGCGCCGCCGTCGGCACGACCTCCGGTGCGGACCTCAGGGCGGGTTCGGCGTTCGCCACCGCGGCGAACCCCACCATGCCGGTTCCCACCGCCAGGAACAGGACCCCCGCGAGCACCAGAACTGCGCGTCTCATCGATTTCCCCTCTCGTCGCCCCGCGTCCGGCCGTCTCGTCACGGCCTGGGACGCGGGTACCGGGGAAGACTGCCCGACCGGTGTGTCGTGACTGTTGAACGAGTGCCGAATGGCCTGGTCAGCGGGTCGGTTCGGTCGACCCCTCGCGGTACCCGCGACGCGCCGGCGACCGGCGGCGAGGAGGTGGCCCGGCCCGCGCGGTCGGGTTTCGGCGACCCCCTCGCGGGAAGCCGTCGGCGAGACGACAGCGGAGGAGGCGGTATGAAGGCCGTGGTGTGGCACGGGACCGGTGACATCCGGCTCGACGAGGTGCCCGACCCGAAGGTCCTGGAGCCGAGCGACGCGATCGTGCGCATCACGCGCAGCGCGATCTGCGGCACGGACCTGCACCTGGTGCGCGGCACGATGCCGGGCATGGTCGAGGGCACCGTCCTGGGGCACGAGGCCGTCGGGGTGGTGGAGGAGGTCGGTCCGGCGGTGCGCGGCTTCACGCCCGGTGACCGGGTGGTGGTGACTTCCACGATCGGGTGTGGCACCTGCTCGTACTGCCGCGCCGGGTACTACGCGCAGTGCGACAGGGCCAACCCGAACGGGCCGAGCGCGGGGACCACGTTCTTCGGCGGCCCGGAGGCGACCGGACCGGTGGACGGGTTGCAGGCCGAGTACGCGCGGGTGCCGTTCGCGATGACCACGCTGGTGCGCATCCCCGACGCGGTGACCGACGACCAGGCGATCCTGCTGTCCGACATCTTCCCCACGGCGTGGTTCGGCGCCCGGCTGGCCGAGGTCGGGCCCGGTGACAGCGTGCTGGTGCTGGGCGCGGGCGTGGTGGGCCAGTTCGCCGTCGCCTCGGCCAAGCGGCAGGGCGCGGGCCGGGTGTTCGTGGTCGACGGCATCGCCTCGCGCCTGGACCAGGCCCGAGAGCAGAACGCCGAGACCGTCGACTTCAACCGCGAGGACCCGGTGGCGCTGGTCCGGGAGCTGACCGGCGGCATCGGCGTGGACCGCGTCATCGAGGCCGTCGGCGTGGACGCCCAGCGCCCGAAGACCGGACCGGCCGCCGACCCCGACCAGGCCGGGCAGTTCGACGCCGAACGGCGGGCCGCCGCCCCCGGCGCGAACCCCGACGGCGACCAGTGGGTGCCCGGCGACGCGCCCAGCCAGGCCCTCCGGTGGGCGGTGGAGGCGGTGGCGAAGGCCGGCAGCATCGGTGTCATCGGCGTCTACCCGCCGGGCTTCGGCAGCTTCCCCATCGGCGAGGCGATGAATAAGAACCTCACCGTCCGGATGGGCAACTGCAACCACCGCCGGTACCTGCCCGAACTGCTCGACCTCGTGGTCAGCGGGGTGGTGGACCCGACGGCCTTCATCACGCAGCACGAGCGGCCGGTCGACGCGATCGAGGCATACCGGAGCTTCGACCGCCGCGAAGAGGGCTGGCTCAAGACCGTCCTGGACGTCGCATGAGCGGCACCGTGGCGGACGCGCTCGTCCGACGCCTGAGGACGTGGGGCGTGCCCCGCGTGTTCGGCTACGCGGGCGACGGCATCGACCCGATCCTGGCCGCCCTGCACCGCGCCGGGGGCGACCCGGAGTTCGTGCCCGCCCGGCACGAGGAGATGGCCGCGTTCATGGCGACCGGTCACGCCAAGTACACCGGCGGCGTCGGGGTTTGCCTGGCCACCCAGGGACCGGGCGCGATCCACCTGCTCGGCGGCCTGTACGACGCCAAGCTCGACCGGCGGCCGGTGGTGGCGATCGTGGGGCAGGTGGTGTCCACCGCGCTCGGCACCGGCTACCTGCAGGAGGTGGACCTGCACGCGTTGTTCAAGGACGTCTGCGGCCAGTACCTGCAGACCGTGTTCGCGCCCGAGCAGCTGCCCGTGCTCCTGGACAATGCCATGCGCACGTCCATCTCCGAACGGGTGCCGACCTGCCTGATCGTGCCGCACGACGTGCAGCGCGAGGACGCGGCCGACGACCTGCCGCACGCGCACGGCGTGGTGCCCTCGTCCGCGGTCGTCGCCCGCCCGCGCGTGCTGCCGCGCGAGGACGAGCTGCGCCGGGCCGCCGAGGTGCTCAACGCGGGCAAGCGGGTGGCGCTGCTGATCGGCCGGGGGGCGGCGGGCGCGGAGCGCGAGGTGGCCCAGGTGGTCGAGGTGCTCGGCGCGGGCGCCACGGCCTCCCTGGTCGGCAAGCCCGTCATCCCCGAGGACGCGCCGTGGCACACCGGCGTCATGGGTCACCTGGGCACCACCGCGTCGGCCGAGCTGATGTCGGGCTGCGACACGCTGCTCATCGTCGGCAGCAACGACCCGTGGACCGAGTTCTACCCCGCGCCGGGGCAGGCGCGGGCCGTGCAGATCGACGTCGAGGCGCGGGTGGTGGGCAGCAAGTACCCCGTCGAAGCACCGCTGGTGGGTGACGCGCGGGAGACGTTGCGCCTGCTGCTGCCGCTGCTGCGCCGCAACGCCGACCGCGCGTGGGAGCGGCGGGTGTTCGCCGACGTGGCCCGGTGGCGGCAGATCGCCGGCGAACGCGCCCGGACCCCGGCCGACCCGCTCAACCCCGAGCTGGTGGTGCACGCCCTGTCCGGCCACCTGCCCACCGACGTGCAGGTCGCCGTGGACGTCGGTTCGTCGACGTACTGGTACGCGCGGCACCTGGCGCTGCCGGTCGGCGCGCCCGCCCACACGTCGAGCTACCTGGCGTCGATGGGCTGCGCCCTGCCCTACGGCCTGGCCGCCAAGCTGCACGCGCCCGACCGGCCGGTCGTCGCGCTGGTCGGCGACGGCGCCATGCAGATGAACGGCCTGCTGGAGCTGATCACCGTCGCCGACCGGTGGCGCACCTGGGCCGACCCCCGGTTCGTGGTCCTCGTGCTGCACAACCGCGACTTGAACGAGGTCACGTGGGAGCAGCGCGAGATGGAGGGCGACCCCCGGTTCCCGACCTCGCAGCGCGTGCCGGACTTCCCCTACGCCGGGTACGCCGAGCTGCTCGGGCTGCGCGGCATCCGGGTCGACTCGCCGGACGCGCTCGGCACGGCGTGGCACGACGCCTTCACGGCCGACCGGCCGGTGGTGGTGGAGGCGATCGTCGACCCGGCCGTGCCGCTGCTCGCGCCGCACCTGCCCGGCGAGAAGGTGGAGATGATCCACCGGGGCCTCGACCAGGAGCCGGACGGCGACCCGGAGCGGGAGCACCTGCGCCGGCAGCGCGCGGCCGAGGGGTCCCCGGCCTCGGGCTGAGCGCCGCGGCCGGTCGGGCGGAGGCGTGGTGGACGCGCGGCGGTGGGTGCCGGTCGAGCACCGGTTCCCCGGCCTGGACCGGCGGGCGTTCGGACCGGCGTCCATCGTCTTCGCGGGGCGTTGCTGCTGGTCTACGGCCTGCCAGCGCTGAACGCGGCCGTGCCGTGGCACAACGAGGTGCGCGCGGGCGCGTCGCCAGCGAACCCGACCTTCCTGCCGGCCACCGACGGCGCGCGCGTCCAGCTGCGGGGCACCGCGCTCCGGGGTACCGCGCGGGCGTTCCTCGACCAGGTGCGGCGGGCGGTGACGCGGACCGGGCCGCCGTGCTGCCGTTCGCCATCGCCGCGGTCGAACTCGCGACCCTGTTCGCGGCCCGGCGCCTGGCCGCCCGGCGGGAACGGGCCTGGACGCGGGACCTGCTCGACGCCGTCAGCGGCTCGCGCGGGGAGCGCAAGGCCCACCGCGAGCACGTCGGCAGCCGGCGCAGGGCACCTGGTCGACAGCGCGGGCGACCTGCCGCACGAGCTCGCCCGCGCCGGGGGGCGACGACGACGCCCCCGGCGCGGTCCACGCCAGGTCGGAACTCCTCCGGTTGCGCTCCGGTACCCGTTCCTGACGCGTTCACACCCCGGTGCCGGTGATCGGCCCGTCCGCCACCTCACGGCATCGCGGTCGGTCGATCCGGGTTCACGTCCGGCGGCGCGGGTAGCCGGACGGTTCGACCCGAGGAGAGGAGCCGTGCCATGACCGAACCGCGACGCGACGAGGAGACGGTGGAACGCGGTGCCGCGGAGGAGGGGAGCGGCGCACCGCTGACCGAGACCGAGCGCGAGGTGTCCGAACGGCCGGCCGGCGACACCCCGCACGACCAGACCTCGCCCTCGGACTGAGCCCGCGACCGCCGACCCGTACCGGCCGCCGAGGTTTCGACGGCCCGGTACGGGTACCCCACCGACACGTCAAGCAGTCGGCGACGCGCAGCCCGCACCGGTCGCGTGCGTGCCCCGAGCACTGGACCCCGCCATGGCACCCACCCCATGCCCCGTTCGCGGCGCCATCGTCACCTACCTGAACCCCGACGTGCTGCACCCGACCGTCTACGTGCGCGGAGTCGTCATCGGCGCGCACGTCGTCGACCCGCAGACCTCGCACGAGTGGGTGCCGGTGATGCACCCCGACCGCACCGTCTCGGTGCTGGACACCACCAACATCCTCAAGGTGCGGCTACCCGGGTGCTCGTGAAACCGGGGCTCACAGCACGGCGGCGAACGAGGTGGTGCCGCTGACGCTCGTGAGGCCCCAGGGGGTGAGGCAGGCGGTCAGGTCGGTGGCGGGCAGGACCTTGGCCCGCACGACGGTCGCGCCCTCGAACAGGCCCTCGACCACCGTGCCGGTGAAGACCAGGACGGTGGTGCCGCCGGGCTTGAGGTTGACCTCGAAGCCACCCTGGACGGTGCTGCTCCGCCCGTCGTCCCAGTGGTAGGTCGAGGTGTTGGTGGTCTTGCCCGACAAGCAGCTGAACGTGCCGCTGACCAGGGCCGTGAAGGTCGCCACGGTGATCTCCGGGTGGGTGGGGGACACGCACCCGCCCAGCGTGCCGGTGGCGGTGAAGACGATCTCGCGCGGCAGCAGGGTCGTGCCGGGCGTGTAGGTGCCGATCTGGGTCCCCAGTGGACAGTCGATGTCCACGACGGACGCCGAAGCCGTACCCGGGAGCAGTGGCAGGGCGCTGGACAGCGCGACCACGGCGGCGGCGACCAACGAACGCAGGCGCATGGAACCGTTCCCCTTTCCTGGTGGTTTCGGGAGGTCCGAGTCTCACGAGCCCGCCGAGCGCCCTCAAGCGGCTGAACGGCTTGCGGTGGAACACCGTCGGTGGGCGCCCGTTCCGCAGATCCGCGGGCCTGGACCGGGGCCGCCGGCTCAACGGCGTCGGGCCGGTACGCCGCGCCCGGCGGTGTACCGGCGTCGGCGAGGGGAGTTCGACCGGGCGTCGAGGCGGTGAACTCTTGTCGAGCGCCCTTCGGTCACCGCGCCGGGGACAGCACAATCGCGGCGTGATCCGATCCCACCCCGCACGCCTGCTCGCCGCGCTGCTCGGCCTCCTCGTGGCCGCCGGCCCGCTGTTCCCGGCCACCGCGTCCGCCGCACCCCAGGCGCCGAACGGGCACCCGCCGTACTCGTTGCTGCACATGAACGTCTGCTCCAGCGGTTACGCCGGCTGCTACGCCAAGACCGAGTACCCGAAGATCGTGGACGAGGTGGTCGCCCGCATCGAGGCCAACGACGTCAACGCGGTCACCCTCAACGAGGCGTGCAGCGGCGACGTGGCCGAGATCGCCGCGCGCACCGGCTACCACCACCGCTTCGCCACGGTGATCTACCGGGGCGCGCCGCTGCCGTGCAAGTCGCCGGAGGGTCGTGGCGTGTTCGGCAACGCCGTGCTGGTGAAGGAGGCGATCCGGACCTCCGAGGACGCGCCGTTCTCCGTGTTCAACGGCGTGGAGCAGCGCCGCTGGCTGTGCGTGACGACCGCCCGCCGGGTGGACGTGTGCACCACCCACCTGTCCACCGGCGGCGAGGCACCCGGCAGCGTGAACGCCGTCCAGTGCGCCGAGCTGACCGCCGTCCTGGCCTCGCGCGGCCGGCCGACCGTGTTCGCCGGCGACGTCAACCGCCGCGCCTCGTGCGCCCCGCCGGCCCACTGGACCCTGACCGACGCCGGTGCCACCCAGGCGCCGGGCATCCAGCACGCCTACGGCACCCTGACCGCGCCGACCCTGGAGCTGGAGCCGACCACCCACACCGACCACGACGCCCTGGTCGTCCGCGCCGGCCTGCGCTGATCGACGCCGGGGTCCGGGCGGTCACCAGGTCCCGGCGACGGCGCGCGCACCTCGACGCCACCGCGGCACGGAGCGGCGCGTGCGCGGCACGGTGTGCGTCGCCGGTGGCCGGGCCAGGCCACGCCGGGTGCGGTGACCCGTGAGCCGTCATCGCAGCCGGGGCACGATGGCGGCGGTGGTGGGTTCGGCCCGGTGATGGGCGGCTCGTTCGGCGTCGAAGGCCGGTGATCACCCGCCGCGTGCACCCGGGCCGCGCGGCGGGCGACCCGGTCCTCGCGTTCCGGGCAGCTGAACGCGAGGCGGCGGGTCCGCGGTGCCCGTCTGGTCGATCCGCGGCAGCAGGCGTTGTCCGCGGCGACCGCGCGGTGACCTCCCGCCCGCACCGGCGCGGCGGGAACGCGCGCCGGCCGCGGTGAGCCGGAGGAGCCGCTGGTCGTCGCTCACGGCGCCACTACGAGCACACCGGCATCGTCCCGGCGCCGTCCGCCCGGTCGCGCGTGCCGGGCCGGGTCGCCGATTACCCCTCGCGCCGTTACGTTGCCAGAGGCCGCCCGCGTTCGACCCGAGGAGCGCCGATGCCACCCACCGCCACCGCCCGCGAGCCGCGACGATGACCGCCCCCCGCACCTACCCCGGCGCGCTGCCCCTGCTGGGCCACGCACCGCGGATGAAGCGCGACCCCGGCGCGTTCCTGCTCGAGCTCCAGTCGGCCGACCCGGTCACCCGCGTCCTGCTCGGCCGCACGCCCGCCTACGTCGTCAACGACCCGCTGCTGGTGCGCGACGTCCTGCGCCGGCCGGACGCGTTCGCCCGGGGCGGCCCCATCGCGGAGCGGTTCCGGCAGATGTTCGGCAACGGCCTGGGCATCTCCGACGGACCGTTCCACCGGCGGCAGCGCCGGTTGGTCCTGCCCGCCTTCCACCGCGCCCGCGTCGCCGAGCACGCCGCCGTCATGAGCGCGCACGCCGAGCGGAAGGCGGCCTCCTGGCGCGACGGCCAACGGGTCGAGGTCCACCTGGAGATGGACGAACTCGCGCTGGCCAACATCCTCCGGGTCATCGTCGCCGACGGCGCGGCCCTGGACCGGGCGGCCTTCACGGCCGCGACCGCCGAGGTGCTCGGCGGGCTGTACCGGCGGGTGACCGGCGCGGGCGGCGCGCTCGCGCGGCTGCCGACCCCGGGCAACCGCCGCTACCGCGCGGCGGAGGCGTTCCTCCGGCGGACGATCCGGGCGCTGATCGACGACTGCGCCGCGACCGGCGCCGACCGGGGCGACCTGCTGTCGCTGATGGTCTTCGCCCGCGACGGCGGGCGGCCCGCCATGAGCGACCGGCAGGTGCACGACGAGGTGATGACCTTCCTCATCGCGGGCAGCAACACGGTCGGCAACACCCTCTCCTGGGCCTTCCACGAGCTCGGGGCGCACCCGGACGTCGAACGCCGCCTGCACGACGAGGTCGACCGGGTGCTGGCCGGCCGGACGGCCGCGTTCCAGGACGTCGAACGCCTCGACTACACCCGGCGGGTGATCACCGAGACGCTCCGCTACCGCACGCAGGGGCTCCTCCAAAGCCGTGTCACCACAGTGGACACTCGACTGGGCGACTACCACGTCCCCGCCGGGAGGGTGGTGCTCTACAGCGCGCACGCGCTCAACCACAACCCCCGCATCCACGCCGACGCCGAGCGGTTCGACCCCGACCGGTGGCTGCCCGAACGCGTCGACCCGTTGGCGCGCTCGGCCTTCCTGCCGTTCGGGACCGGGCTGCACGGGTGCGTCGGCGCGGGGCTCGCCCGGGCGGAACTGGTGATCACGCTGGCCACGATCGCCTCCCGGTGGCGGCTGGAGCCCGTGCCCGGCCACCGCGTGCGGCCCAAGCCCGCGATCACGTTGCCGGTCAACGCGTTGCCCATGATCGCCCGCGGTCGCGCGACGGCGCCCCCGGCCGTTCCGCGCCTCGACCACCCCGCGGGACGGGGAGGAGCGCGCGGCGAGCACGTCTGACGCACCCGATCGGGCGCAACCGCGCCACGACAGCCGTTCCCGGCTCCGGAACCCGGTAACGTCCCCGGGCGCAAGGTGCGGAACAGGTCGTCCCCAGGAGGAGAACCGTGGGCAAACCCCTCACCGAACTCTCTCCCGTGGTCTCGACGACGATGGTGATCCGCAGGCCGGTGGCCGAGGTCTTCCGGGCGTTCACCGATCCCGCCGTCACGAGCCGGTTCTGGTTCACCGACAGCAGCGGACCGGTGGAGCCGGACGCCGAGCTGCGGTGGACGTGGGGGATGTACGACCTGACGGTCGTGGTGCGCGTCAAGGAGTTCGAGCAGGACCGGCGCTTCGCGATCGAGTGGCGCAACGGGCCGCGCCCGACGACCTTCGAGATGCGGTTCACCCCGCGCCCGGGGGACGCGACGCGCGTCGACCTGACCGAGACGGGGTTCGGCGGTGACGACCCCGAGGAGGTCGTCACGTGGGCGTTGAACTCGATGGGCGGCTTCACCGAGGTGCTGGCCGCCGCGAAGGCGTTGCTGGAGCACGACGTCGTGCTCACCCTGGTCGCCGACCGTCACCCCGACGGCATCGGCGGCTGAACGCGACCGGCGAGGACCCGACGGAGGGCGGTTCACCGTGCGGCAGGTGCTCCACAGGTCCCCGGCGGTCGACGCCACGCCCCGCCGCGGCGGGACGTTGACCATGGTCGGCGCGGGCGACGTCGACCACCTCGACCCGGCGCTGGCCTACCACACGGTGACCAGGGGCATCCTGCGCGCCTACACCCGCCAGCTCGTGGGGTACGCGGCCGGTCGTGACCGGACCGAGGCGGGGCGCATCGTCGCGGACCTGGCCACCGAGGTGCCGACCGCGGCGAACGGGCGGCTCACCGGGGGCGGCACCCGCTACGCGTTCACCCTCCGGGAGGGCGTGCGGTGGCACACCCCGACCGGCTCGCGCCCGGTCACCGCCCGGGACGTGGTGCGCGGCATCAAGCGCCTGGCGCACCCGCTGGCCAACAGCCCGGGGCTCGCGTACTACCTCAACGCGATCGAGGGCATGGCCGAGTTCCGCGACGCGCTCGCCGACGCGCCCCGCACCCCCGAGGCGATCGGGGAGCGCCTGGAGACCGCGGACCTCCGCGGCGTCGTCGCGCTGGACGACGTGGAGGTCCGCTTCACCACGCGGTACCCGATGTCGGACTTCCTCAACATGTTGGCCCTGCCGTTCGCGACGCCCGCGCCGGAGGAGTACCTGCGCTTCGTTCCCGGCAGCCCGGGCCTGAACCGGTCGATCGCCTCCAACGGGCCCTACCGCGTCACCGCCCACCGCCCCGGCGAGCTGATCGAGCTGCGCCGCAACCCGGCGTGGGACCCCGGCACCGACGACCTGCGGGCCGCCCACCTCGACGGCATCGTGGTCAGGCAGGGCGTGGCGGAGCGGGAGGCGCACGACCTCGTCGCCCGCGGCGAGGCCGACATGCTGTGGGACGTCCAGCCGCTCACCGAGGAACTCCCCGCGCTGCTCGCCACCGACGACCCCCGCCTCGAGGTGTACCCCGCCGGTCTGCTGAGCCCGTACGTGGTGGTGAACTTCGCCAGCCCGGCCGAGGACGGCGCCACCGGCAAGCAGGACGTCCGCACCGCCCTCCAGTACGCGGTGGACAAGGCCGCGGTGTCGGCGGTCTGGGGCGGACCCCGGCTGAACGACATCGCCGACCAGGTCCTGCCGCCGCTGTGCCTGGCGCACCGGGAGAGCCGTCCGCACGCCACCGAAGGCGGCCGGGGCGACCCCGAGCGCGCCCGGCGGCTGCTCGCGCGGGCGGGTTACCCGGACGGCCTCACCCTGCGACTGGTCCACCGCGACCGCGACATCCACCCCGACACCGCCGAGGCGGTGCGGGAGGCGCTGGGCCGGGCGGGCATCCGGGTGGAGCTCGTGCCCGCGTCGATCACCGAGCTGTTCTCGGAGTTCCTGTCCTCGTCGGAGTCGGCGCGACCGCTGGACTGGGAGCTGGCGCTCACCGGCTGGGAGCCCGACTGGTACGGCAACAACGCCCGCACCTACCTCCAGCCGCTGTTCGACAGCCGCGACGTGGCGGAGGACGGCGACTGGGGCGCGAACTACGGCCGCTACCGCGGCGAGCGGGTCAACCGGTTGCTGACCGAGGCCCTGACCTGCCCGGACGAGGAGCGCGCGGGCGAGCTGTTCCGCGAGGTGGAGGCGCAGGTCCTGCGGGACGGGGCGATCGTCCCCGTGCTGTTCGCCCACCAGTACTGGTTCCACTCGACCAGGGTGCGCGGGTGGCTGCCGTACCCGGTGCTGAACGGCGACCTGACCAACCTCTGGCTCGCCGACGCCGAGGAGCCCGCGGGCTGAGGCACGTTCTCGAATTCCCCCTTCCGATGTGGCGGTTCCTTCGTCCGGGTGCCGCGAAAAGGCTTGTGCGCGTGCGGTTCGACGCCGTGCCACTGTTTGTCGACATCTCTTTCGAGGGATCATTTCCGCTGGTCAAAAAGCATTGATCGACACCATCGCGTGAAGATGTGTTTACGACCTTGGGGGCACTGCCGGCCTCTGGTAGGCAGGAATCACGATTTCCGCGGTGTCCGGTTGCGGTGGTTCCGGGCGTTGGAGGCGTGATGCAGCACTCGGGTTTCCCCATTCCGGTGCCAGGGCGATGACGGCGGTCGCGTCGCGACTGCGGCTGCCGCCCCGGATGGCCGACTTCTCCCGCCGGGGCTTCCGGCTCGACCAACCGGCGCAGCGCGCCGTCCTCGAACGGCACGCGCGCCACTTCCTCGGCGGGTTCGACCTCGCCGTGCGGTCGTGGCGACGGCCGCACGAGCCGCTGAGCCGGGTGGACGCCGAGGAGCGCGGCTTCGCCTACGAGGGCGCCGCCATGTTCGCCGGGCTGCTCGACCTGGCCACCGCCGGCCGGGCGCGGGCCCTGGACCGGCTGCTCGCCGGGCCGGGGAACGCCTACGCGCACCTGGTGCACGTCGGCGCGGGGTGGTTGTTCACGGCGGCGCGCGTGCCCGTCCTGCCGCGCCTGCCGGGCACGCCGCTGCTGCGCTGGCTCGCCGTCGACGGCTCGGGGTTCGGCGAGGCGTACTTCGGTGGCGCGCGGGCGCTGCTGCGCCGGGCCTCGCGCCCGTCGGGAGCGGTGTGGCAGGTCCGCGTCGCCGGGTGTGGGCGCGCCCTGTGGTTCGTCGAGTCCGCCTGCCCGTCCGGGGTGGCCGACGTGATCGGCCGGGCGCCCGCGCCCGCGCGACCGCACCTGTGGAGCGGCGTCGGGCTCGCCGTCGCCTACGCGGGCGCGGCGGACCGGGTGGCCCGCGCCGACCTGCTCGACCTCGTCGGACCGCACCGGGCCCACTTCGCGCAGGGCGTCGTCTTCGCGGCGGGCGCGCGGGTCCGCTCGGGGATCGTGCCGCGGCACACGCGCGAGGCGTGCGCCGAAGTGCTCGGCGTGACCGCCGAGGAAGCCGCGCGCTGGGCCGACGAGGCCGCCGAGGACCTGCTCGACGCCCCGGACGTGCGGGCGTACCTGGCCTGGAAGGCGCGGCTGCGCCACCGGGTCGCCCGAGAGACCTGAGCTGACCGCTCGTCAAGGAGGACCGATGGGTGCGACGGTGACCGCTGCCGCGCGCAAGACCTTGTCCGTGATCACCGTGGTGGTCGTCTGCGCCGCCGCCGGCCTGATGGTGGTGCGGCCCGGCCTCGGCGACGACGCCGCCGCCGCGACCGCCGCCCGGTTCGGCTTCACCGCGATCGGGTTGAACGGGCCGCCGGCCGGCGCGCGGACCGAACGGGCCGTCGCGCCGGAGCTGCACGACATCCGCGGCTGGATCTCAGCCGTCGGCGCCGCCGTCGCGCTGGCGGACCTGCGCGGCTCCGGGCGCGCGGCGGACGTCTGCCTGGTGGACCCGCGCGACGACTCGGTGACGCTGCGGCCCGCGCCGGTCGGCGGCGACGCCCCCTACGCGCCGTTCGCGCTGCGCCCGGACGGCCTGCGCCACGACTCGACCATGGCGCCGATGGGCTGCGTCCCGGCCGACCTCGACGAGGACGGCGACGTGGACTTCGTCGTGCACTACTGGGGGCGCTCGCCGGTCCTGTTCCTCAACACCGGCGGGGTGGGCGTGCCCACCCGGTTCCGCGCCGAGGAGCTGATCGAGCCGATGGCCGTGTGGAACTCCGGCACGCTCAACATCGGCGACCTCGACGGCGACGGCCACCTGGACCTCCTGGTGGGCAACTACTTCCCGGACGGCGCGCGCCTCCTCGACCCGACCGCGTCCGACGAGACGCGCATCCGGATGCAGGACTCCATGTCGGCGGCGCGCAACGGCGGGGTCAACCGGGTCCTGCTGACGCGACCGACGGGCGTCGCCGACCGCAAGCCGGCCGTCGTGGACGCCAGCGTCGCCCTGACCGGCGACGCGGCCCAGTCGTGGACGCTGGCCACCGGGCTGCAGGACCTGACCGGCGACGGCGTCCCGGAGGTCTACCAGGCCAACGACTTCGGGCCGGACCAGCTGATGGTCAACCGCTCGGTGCCCGGCGCGTTGCGCCTGCAGGAGGTCACCGGGGACCGCGACCCGGTGACGCCGAAGTCCGAGGTGCTCGGGCACGACTCCTTCAAGGGCATGGGCGTCGCGTTCACCTACCCGGGCGGCGGTGGGCTGCCCGTGCTGGTCGTCAGCAACATCACCGTCCCCTACGGCCTGCACGAGAGCACCCTCGCCTTCGTCCCCGACGGCTCACCGGACGACCTGCTGGCGGGCGAGGTGCCCTACACCGAGCGGGGCGAGGCGTTGGGCCTGTCCCGCGGCGGCTGGTGCTGGGACGTCAAGGCGGCCGACTTCGACAACGACGGCGTGGACGAACTCGTGCAGGCCAACGGGTTCCTCAAGGGCGAGGCGAACCGCTGGCCCCTCCTCCAGGAGCTGGCCATCGCCAACGACGAGCTGTTGCGCCACCCGGAGGTGTGGCCGCGCTTCGGCCCCGGCGACGACCTGTCGGGCCACGAGCCGAACCGGTTCTGGGTGCGCGACGCGGGCGGGCGGTACTCCGACCTGGCGGACCGGGTGGGCGCCGCCTTCCCCGACAACACGCGGGGGCTGGCCGTCGGCGACGTCGACGGCGACGACCTGCTCGACGTCCTGGTGGCCAACCAGTGGGAGGACTCCGTGCTGCTGCTCGGCGGGAGGGGCGGCCCGGCGGCGGACCTGCGCCTGGTGCGCCCCGGCGCGGTGGACGGGGCGTTCGTGGACGCCATCGGCGCGCAGGTGCGGCTGCACCACGCCGACCGACCCCAGAAGGCCCAGCTCTACCCGGCCAACGGGCACAGCGGGGTGTCCGCGCCGGAACTGCACTTCGCGCTGCCCGGAGGGGGAGCGGTGCGGGCCACCGTGACCTGGCGGGACGACTCCGGCACGCACAGCGCCGACATCGTGGTCACCCCCGGCCACCACACGGTCGAGCTGGGGCCCGGCGCGACGGCGGTGACGCGATGACGGCCACCCGCCTCGACGGTGCCGGTCTCGACGACCTGACCCCCGTCGCCACCGGACAACCCGGGCTGACCCCCGACCAGCGCCGGGTCAAGGCGCTGACCCGGTTCGCCGTCTCGATCACCGTCTTCACCGTCGTCGGGCACCTGTTCCTCGGCTTCGAGCAGGCGCCCGTCACCCCGCTCGTCGCCGTCCTGGTCAGCTACGCGTCCGCGCTGGGCTTCGAGGCGCTCGACGCGTGGGCCTTCGCGAGGCGGCCCGAGTTCGCCAAGGGCGGGCGGGCCCTCGCGGTCTTCCTGCTGCCCGCCCACATCACCGGTCTGGCGACCGCGATGCTGATGTGGGGCAACGCCTCCCTGTGGCCCTACGTCTTCGCCGTCCTGGTCGGCAACGGGTCGAAGTACCTGGTGCGGCTGCGGGTCGGCGGCAGGCTGCGGCACGTCCTGAACCCGTCCAACACCGGCATCGTGGTCACGCTGCTGCTGTTCCCGTGGGTGGGCATCGCGCCGCCCTACCACTTCACCAGCAACACCTCCGGTGCGCTCGACTGGCTGCTCCCGCTGGCCGTGCTCGCGGGCGGCAGCGCCATCAACGGCAAGCTGACCGGCAGGATGCCGCTCGTCCTGGGGTGGCTTGGCGGGTTCCTGGCCCAGGCCGTGCTGCGCTGGGCGCTGCTGGACCACCACCTGCTCGCGGCGGTGGCGCCGATGACGGGGTTGGCGTTCATCCTGTTCACCAACTACATGATCACCGACCCGGCGACGACCCCCACCGGCAGGCGCGACCAGGTCCTCTTCGGCGTCACCACGGCCGCCGCCTACGGCGTCCTGGTGGTGTCGGGCGTGTCCTTCGGGTTGTTCTTCGCCCTGGTGATCACGTGCGTGCTGCGCTGCCTCGTCCGGCTGGCCGGCGCGGGCCTGCGCCGCGCGCGGGGAGCGGTGCGGTGACCGGCGCGCCGTCGATCGCCCTGGTCGGCATGGCGTGCCGCTACCCCGACGCCGACGGCCCGGACCGGCTGTGGGAGACGGTGGTCGGCCGCCGCCGCGCGTTCCGCCTGCTGCCCGAACGACGCCTCGGTGCCGGCTACCGGGGTGTCGAACCCGACCAGACCTACGTGACCCACGCGGGTCTGCTGCGCGGCTGGGAGTTCGACCGGCGCCGGTTCCGAGTGCCCGGCGCCCTGTTCCGCGCCGTCGACCACACCCACTGGCTGGCGCTGCAGACGTGCGCGGAAGCGCTGGCGGACGCCGGTTTCCCGGGCGCCGACGGGCTCGACCGCGACCGGGCGGGCGTCGTCCTGGGCAACTCGCTCACCGGGGAGTTCTCCCGCGCCGCCCAGTTGCGGTTGCGCTGGCCGTTCGTCCGGCGCGCCGCGCTCACCGCCCTGGCGGGCGCCGGCGTGCCCGACGACCAGGCGGGCCGGGCCGTCGACCTGCTGCGGGACCTGGTCCGCGACCCGTTCCCGGAGCCGGGCGACGAGACGCTGGCCGGCGCCCTGGCCAACACCATCGCCGGCCGCGTCTGCAACCACTTCGACCTGCGCGGAACCGGCTACACCGTCGACGGGGCCTGCTCGTCGAGCCTGCTGGCGGTGGCGACGGCCTGCCGGGCGCTGGTCTGCGGAGAGCTGGACTTCGCCCTCGCGGGCGGGGTGGACCTCAGCCTCGACCCGTTCGAGCTGGTCGGGTTCGCCCGCCTGGGCGCGCTGGCCCGGGGCCACCGGATGAGGGTGTACGACGCCGACCCCACCGGGTTCCTGCCCGGCGAGGGCTGCGGGGTCGTCGCGCTGATGCGCCACGACGACGCCCGCCGGCGCGGGTTGCGGGTCTACGCCCTGGTGTCGGGGTGGGGCACCTCCTGCGACGGGTCGGGCGGCCTGACCCGGCCCGAACCGGCGGGCCTGGTGCGGGCGCTGGAACGGGCGTACGCGATGGCGGGCGTCGATCCCGCCGCCGCCGACCTCGTGGAGGGGCACGGCACCGGCACACCCGTCGGCGACCGGGCCGAGCTGATCGCGTTCCGGCGGGCGCGGGCGGGCGCGGCGACGCGGGCCGCCCTCGGCTCGGTGAAGGCCAACCTCGGCCACACCAAGGCGGCGGCGGGCGTGGCCGGGTTGATCAAGGCGGCGCTCGCCGTGCACCACCGCGTGCTGCCGCCCACCACCGGCTGCGACGACCCGCACCCGCTGGTGGCCTCGGCCGACAGCACCGTGCGCGTGCTCGCCGAGCCCGAGCCGTGGCCGGACCGGACCCCCGTCGCGGGGGTGTCGGCGATGGGGTTCGGCGGCATCAACGCGCACGTCGTGCTCTCCGGCGCGGGCCGGGCCCGGGGCGGTGGGATTCCCGAGCCGGTGCTGCGGTGGAGCCGGCCGCTGCCGCCGCACGAGATCGTGGCGGTGACCGGTGCGGACCGCGACGACCTGGCCGGCCGCCTGACCGCCCTGGCGGCGAAGGCGGGTTCGTTGAGCACGGCCGAGCTGCACGACCTCGCCGCCACGCGGCACCGGGACGCGGCGGCCCGCCTCCCGTTCCGCTGCCTGCTGGTGGCCGACTCCCCGGAGCGGCTCGCCCGGGTCGCGGACCGCGCGGCGCGGCGGGTCGCGAGCTGGGGGTCGCCGTTGCTGGTCGACCGCGAGGAGGGCTTCGTGCTCGCCGGCGGCACCGGGCGCCGCGTGGGGCTGCTGTTCCCGGGGCAGGCGGCCCCGGTGCGCGCCCGCCTGGACGACTGGGCACGTGACCTGACCGTGCCGGAGGTCGCGGACGACGTGCGGCTGCACGACGGCGCGACGATGACCGACCTCGCGCAGCCCGCGATCGTGCGGCAGTCCGTCGCGGCCCTGGCCCTGCTCGACCGGTGGGGGTGCGCGGCGGTGGGTGCGGTCGGGCACAGCCTCGGCGAGATCACCGCGCTGGTCTGGGCGGGTGCCCTGTCCGCCGGGGACGGCCTGCGACTGGCGACCGCGCGCGGCCGGGTGATGGCGCGGCACGGGCGGGCCGGCACGGGCATGGCGAGCATCGGCCTGCCGGTGGCGCGGGTCGAGGAGCTGGCCGGGGACACGTCGGTGGTGGTGGCCGGGTTCAACGGCCCGGACCAGGTCACCATCGGCGGCACGGACGCGGACGTGCGCCGGGTGGCGGAACGCGCGCTGCGCCACCGCGCGCGGGCGAAGGTGCTCGCCGTGTCGCACGCGTTCCACACCGAGGCGATGCGCTCGGCGGTGGAGCCGTTCGCCGAGGAGCTGCGCGGGGTGCGGCTGCGCCCGCCGCGCCGGGCGGTGTTCTCCACCGTCACGGGCCGCCGGCTGGACCCCGACGTGGACCTGCGCTCGCTGCTGGTGGAGCAGGTGACGGCCCCGGTCCGGTTCGCCGAGGCCCTGGCCGCCCTGGCCGCCGGGTGCGACCTGCTGGTGGAGGTCGGGCCGGGCACCACCCTGACGTCCCTGGTGGCCGGGCGGCCCGCGGTGTCGTTGGACGCGGGCGGCTCCGGGCGCGAGCACGCCGTCGCGGTGGCCGCGCTGGCCGCGGTGTCCGCGATCGACCTGGACCGCTGGTTCGGCGACCGCGCCCACCGCCACGTCGACCTGGACACCCCGATCACGCTGCTGGAGAACCCGGCCGAGGCCGGGTCGGCCACCGCCGCGCCGGACCGCACCGCGGTCGCCGGTGCCGTCGCGGACCCCGCGCCGACCGCCGGCGCGGGGGTGAGCGGTGGTCGGGCGGTGGGGGTGGCCCCGGATCGCGGATCGGCCGTGGAAGCGGTCCCGGGTCGTGCGCCGGTCCCGGGTGCGGGGTCGGGTGGTCGGGCGGTGGGCGTGGTCGCGGACTTCCCGCCGGCCGCGGGCGCGGAACCGGTGTCGTTGCTGCGGGCCCACCTCGGCCGGGCGCTGGAACTGCCGCCGGACGGCATCCGCCCCGACCACCGGCTCCTGGCCGACCTGCACCTGAACTCCCTGCAGGTCGTCCAGCTCGTCGCGGAGGCCGCCGACCTGATGCGCCGGCGCGTGCCCACCCTGCCGCCGTCGCTGGACACGATCACCGTCGGCGAGGTGGCCGAGCTGATCGCCGCCCGTCCCCCGGCCGACGGGACCGCCGACGCGGTCGAGGGCGTGCGCCCGTGGGTGCGGTCGTTCGAGCACCGGTGGGAGCCGTGGACCGGTGACGCACCCGCCGACGACGTGCGGTGGACCGTGCTCGGCACGGCGCCCGAGTGGCTCCACGACGCCGCGACCGGGCCCGGTCCGGGGCGCGACGGCCTCGTCTTCTTCCTCGGCGACGACGCGGGCACCGCCCAGGTGGCGGAGGTGTTGCGCGCCGTCGCCGCGCACCGACCGGACGTGCTGGCCGTGCTGCACCACGGCCACCCGGCCGCCGCGGCGGTGGCGAGCAGCGCCGCGGTCGAGCTGCCCGCGTGCACCGCCACCTCGATCGAGCTGCCCCGGGACGCGCGCGGGGTGGACCTCCGCCTGGCCGGGATCGGTGGGCGGCTGCGGGTGGACGCGGCCGGCGGCGTGCTGCGCTCGGTCACGGTGGTGCGCCCACCGGTGCCGGGCGGGTCGCCGCCCGTCGGCGCGGGCGAGGTCTGCCTGGTCTCCGGCGGCGTCGCCGGCATCACGGCGCGCTGCGCGCAGGCGCTGGCCCTGAGCACCGGGTGCACGCTGGTCTTCCTCGGCCGGTCGCCGGCGGAGGCGTCGCGGGTGCGGGCCGGGCTGGCCGCGCTCGACCACCGGGTCACCGCGCACTACACCGCCTGCGACGTCACCGACCCCGACCAGGTGCGGGCCGCGGTGGCGCGGGCGGGCGCGCACGGGCCGGTGCGCGCCGTCCTGCACGGCGCGGGGGTGAACGAGCCGCGCTCGCTGGGCGCGGTCACCGAGCGCACCCTCGCGGCGGCGGTCGCGCCGAAGGTGACCGGGCTGGACAACCTGCTGGCCGCGCTGGACGGGCCGCCCGCGCTGCTGGTCGGCTTCGGGTCCGTCATCGGTCGGCGCGGGCTGCCGGGACAGGCGGAGTACTGCGTCGCCAACGACTGGTTGCGCGTGCGCCTGGAGCGGTGGGCCGCCGCGAACCCGGGCTGTCGCACGAGGGTGCTGGAGTGGTCGGTCTGGTCCGACGTCGGCATGGGCGCGCGCCTGGGCGTGCTGGACCCGTTGCGCGAGCAGGGCATCACACCGGTCGAGCCCGCCGCGGGCGCGGCGGCGCTGCTGGCCGCGCTGGCCGACGGGGCCGCGCCGGTGACCCGGCTCGTCGCCGGGCGCTTCCCGAGCGGTCCGACGCTGTCGGTGACCGGACCGGCGGCGGACCCGCTGCGCTTCTCCGCCGACGTCCTGGTCCGCGTGCCGGGGGTGGAGGCGGTGCTCGCGCCCGTGCTCTCCACCGCCGCCGACCCCTACCTGGACGACCACCGCGTGGACGGCGTCCCGGTGCTCCCCGCCGTCGTCGGCCTCGAAGCGGCGGCCCAGGCGGCGGCGGCCGTGGTCGGCGAGCACCCGGCGTGGGAGTTCGGCGACGTCGAGCTGCCCGCCCCGGTCCTGGTGAACCCGCACGAGCCGCGGGCGCTGCGCGTGGCGGCGCTGGCCCGCGACGAAGCCGATCCGCCGGTGGACGTGGTGCTGCGCGACGGCTCCGACGGCTTCACCGCCGACCGCGTCCGCGCCGTCGTCCGCCCCGCCCCGCCCGCGCCACCCGGCATCGCGCCGATGACCGCCCCGCCCCGACGCGACGGTCCGCACCCGTTCTACGGGCCGCTGCTGTTCCACTCCGGACGCCTGCGCGGCCTGCTCGACTACGAGCACCTGTCCGCCTTCCGGGTCCGGGCGTGGGTGGCGGCCGGCGGGCAGCCGTGGTTCGCCGAGCACCACGCGCCCCGGCTGCTGCTGGGGGACCCGGGCGTGCACGACGCGGCCATCCACGTGCTGCTGGCCTGCCTGCCGCACCGCAAGGCCCTGCCCGTCTCGGCCGAGCGGGTGGTGGTCTGGCGGCACCCCGTCGGCACGGTGCTGGTGACGGCGGAGGAGCGGTCGCACGACGGCGACGACTACGTGTACGACGTGTGGCTGTCCGACCAGGGCGGTGCGCGGGTCGCGCGGTGGGAGGGGTTGCGGCTGCGGGCGTTCGGCGCCCGGTCCCGGGCGGGGGCCCTGCCCGCGCCCCTGGTGGGTCCGCTGCTGAGCAGGCGGCTGTCCGAGCTGGGCATCGCCGACCGCCTGGAACTCGTGAGCACCGGGGAGGGCGTGGTCGCGCCCGCGGACGTGCCCGCGGGCGTCGGCCTGGCGGGCGACGGCCGGACGGCGGCGGAGCGCGCGGTGCTGGACCTGGGGCTGCCCGGGGACCGCGCCGGGGTGGTGGACCGGACCACCGACGACGGGCTCCTGCTGCGCGAGACGCCGGCGGCGCGGGTCCTCGCGCTGCCCGGTCCGCGGTCGGTCGCGGTCGCCCTGCCCCGGAGGGAGGGCGACGGTGCGTGAGTACCTCTGGCGGCACGTGGTGACGTTCGACGAGACCAACCTCGTCGGCAACGTCTACTTCGCGCGGTTCCTGCACTGGCAGGGGCACTGCCGGGAGACGTTCCTGGCCCGGCACGCCCCCGGGGTGCTGGGCATGCTGAGCGGCGGCGGTCTGGTGCTCGCCACCACGTCGTGCTCGATGGAGTACTTCGGGGAGTGCTTCGCCTTCGACGAGATCGACGTCGCGATGACCCTGCGCGAGCGCTGGGACAGCGGCCTGCGGATGGCCTTCGACTTCCGGCGCGACGACCGACTGGTGGCCCGCGGCGAGCAGACCGTGGCCGCGCTGCGCCGCGTCGGGTCAGGCGTCGAGGCCGTCGCCGTCCCGGACGAGCTGGTCGTCGCGCTCGCGCCCTACGAGTCCGTCGTCCGGGCGACGTGAGGGCGCGTCCCGCTCCCGCGCCGGGTGCTCCCGCCCGGCGCGGGCGAGCGCTGCCAGGTAGGAGACCTCGTCGTGGTGACGTGGCGGCATGTCCACCCCCGGGCCGTCGAATCACTATCGGAAACTCAACCGACTTCCACGGTACCGGCGCGACGGGACGATGTGCGCCCACGAACGGGTCGACTTCGCCCTGTCCGGGTTGGACGGTGCGTGTATTGCCCATTCCATCGGACTACCCGACACCCGACGGTGTCGTGAAGTTGCGGGTGGTCGTCGCCGCTGCCGTGGATCGCCGCTATCGGAACGTATAGCTTCAGTACCTTGTGGACAGTCCCGCCCACGTACCGCGCGGGACAGACGCTGGAGGTAGTGCAGTGAGCAACCCCGGTGAGACCTACGAATCCCTCAACCTCGAACCGAAACCCATCCGACCGCACATCCTCGCCGCGGCGACCGTCGTGTTCGGCGACGACTACTACGCAGGCCGGCGCGAGACCATCAACCTCTCCGGCTTCGTGCAGCTGAACAAGTGGCCCATGCCGGGGTTCGAGCACCGGGTGGACGAGAAGGGGCACGCGGAGTTCGAGACCGAGCTGATCAGCGCGCCCGAGGTCGGCATCAAGGGCTTCAGCTACGAGCTCGACGACCGCATCCAGGTCCTGTCCAACCCGTTCCTGCCCAACACCGGGCACGTGCGGCAGATCGTGCCGGGCAAGAACTTCCCCGCCGAGTTCTACATCCGCCGCTTCGGCATCCTGGAGACCAGCACGCTGCGCCTGGCGCACCGCAACGTGATCGACATCTACGGCGTGGTCGACGCCGTGCCGCCGTTCAAGAAGCCGCTCACGGGCCCGTACCTGGGCAAGCCGCGCGGCGACGGCCCGTTCGACGTCGTGCAGGCGCCGAACGTCGTCCGGGGCACGACGTTGCCCGAGGCGTGGTACCCCGCCGACGACGAGAACCAGCCGGTGGGCATCACGCCGACGGTGTTCTTCGCGGCGAGCGCGGGGCCCTGCATGTCGATGCTGGTCGACCCGTCGATGATCATGCAGGTGTCCCTGGAGGGCCGGGTCGAGCTGGAGGTGAACGGCCGGACCGTCCACGTCGACCTCGCGGGCGACCACCGCAAGGCCGCGGGCACCGAGATCCTGCTGTTCGGCCCGGAGAAGCACGACGAGGGCACGGGCGTCCTGGCCCAGATGGCACGGCTCGCGGTCGTCGGCCACTGCCCCGAGCTGGGCGGCCGGGTCATGCTGCGGGCGAGCTGGCCGCGGGTGTCGGGCGGCACGCTCGGCGAGGGCGGCGAGGAGAGCCTGAGCCGGGTCAGGTTCCCGGGCGCGCTGCACCTGGACGCCGAGTTCGAGCTCGTCACGCCGGCGGCCACGCTGTACGCGGCGAACCCCGTGCACGTCAGCGGCAGCCTCACCGACATGGGCGCGACCGGCACCGAGCTGTCCATGAGCGGCGTGGACGCCCCGCTGGTGACCACGCGGGACGAGGTGAAGGCGCGGCTGACGGGCGTGCGGCTGGTCATGCGCGACGCGTTCGTCGGCGAGCACGCGGCGGTCAACGTCTGACAGCGCGATGACGGTTCTCCCGACATACTCGTCTTTCCGCCCGGACGACCGTTCGGGGAACACCTCCGCAGGAAGGCGCGCATGGACCAGCGGCTCCTAGTCATGCACCAGGTGATGCTCGCGGACCGCCCCCGGCTCAGCGCCTACGACCGGGCACTGGCGTCGGTGATCACGGCAGGTGACGTGGTCGCCGACGTCGGCGCGGGCACGTTGGTGCTGTCGCTGCTGGCCCTGCGGCACGGAGCCGGTCACGTCTACGCCGTCGAGGCCGACCCGGCGGTGGCCGCGGTGGCGGAGCGGATCATCGCGGACAACGACCTCCACGACCGGGTGACCCTCGTCCAGGGGGACGCGCGGGTGGCCCGGCTGCCGCGCCGCGCCGACGTGATCGTCTCCGAGATGATGGGCAACCTCGGCCCGGAGGAGCAGATGGTCGAGATCCTCGACGCGGTGGCCCGGCACAACCTGCGGCCGGGCGGCTCGGTGGTGCCGCGTCGCCTCACCACCGAGCTGGTCGCCATCGAGTTCGACGGCGAGGGCTGGGGCACGTGGGGCGACGTCGTGCCCGGGTACCGCTTCGACGCGGTGCAGGAGTTCGTCGAACCGCACGCGCAGCTCCACTTCTTCCAGCGCGAGCCCCGGTTCCTCAGCGCGCCCGCCCGGCTCTGCGACGACGTGATCGGGCAGGGCCCGCCGGGCGGGCCGCGGCGGGACGTGCGCCTGCCGGTGCTCCGGGACGGCCGCCTCCAGGCGGTGATGGGCTACTTCACCGCCGAGCTGGCCGACGGCGAGTCGCTGTCGAACTACCCGTCCTACCCCGGCTGCAACTGGGCGGTCTGGGTGTGGCCGTTGCGGCACACCCGGGTGGAAGAGGGCGACGAGGTCCGGGTGACCGTCATGCCGCCGCGCGGGCGCGGCCGGGCGCGCGACGCCACGGCCTGGGCCCTGGACTGCCGCATCGCCCGGGCGGTGAGGCGGTGATGCCGTTCGCGGCGGGCACGGTCCGCGACATCCCGGTCCGGGGCCTGAAGCTGTGCGGGCTGACGTGGACCGGCGAGTTCCTGATGTTCTCGGAGGCGGTGTCCAACCGGATCATGGCGCTGGACCCGTACAGCGGGGAGGTGGAGCGCGAGATCCCCTGCCCCGAGGTGCGCACCGACCTGACGACCGTGGACGGCAACCTCGTGCAGGTCGTGGGCGACCGGCGCGCGCTGCGCGTGATGAACCCCGACTCCGGCGACGTGGTGGGGGAGGTCCCCAACCCGCGGCCGGGCAACGTGCTGTGCGGGCTGGAGGCCACCCGTCGCGGCATGTGGCTGGGGTACGAGGACCTGCGGCGCATCGACCTGCGCGGCTACCACGACATGGAGCTGCTCGACACGTTCGCGGTGTCCGGGAGGCCGGCCGGGGTGACCGTGTCGGACAACTACCTGGCCTACGCCGACCACGCCGCGTCGACCATCACGATGGTGGACATCGACGAGCGGCGCGAGGTGGCCGCGTTCTCGGTCGCGGGCAACCCGACCGGGATCACCTGGGACGGCACCCGGATCTGGTACTGCGACTACACGACGCTGCAACTGCGGGCCATCGAGGTGCCCGGTGTCGACAAGGGCTGATCGGGGCCGTGACGGGCCGCCCGCGCGGCTCGCGCTGGCGCTGAGGGTCGGCGAGGTCCTCCTCCTCGTCGCCGTGACGCTGGCACCGCTGCTCGTGACGGGACCGGTCGTGGCCCTGCGGCGCGGTGGCCCGGCCGCGCGGCGGCACGTGTGGTCGAGGCTGACGACCCTGTTGACGCGGCTCGGCCCGGCGTTCGTGAAGGCCGGGCAGGTGCTGGGCACCCGGCGGGACGTGCTGCCGACCGCGGTGTGCGACGAGCTGTCGGCGTTGCAGGACTCGGTCCCGCCGCTGTCCGCGCGCCAGGCGCGGGAGGCGTTCGCCGAGGTCTACGGCGACCAGTTCGACGCGCTGTTCACCGAGGTCGACTACACGGCCGTGGCCGCGGGCAGCATCGCCGGCGTCCACCGCGCGCGGTTGACCTCCGGCCGCGAGGTGGCGCTGAAGCTGCGCAGGCCCGGCGTGGAGCGGGTGATGGGGCTGGACCTGGCGCTGATGCGGCGCGGTGCCCGACTGGTGGCCGTGCTGCCGCCGTTGCGCGGTGTCCCGGTGGCGGAGGTCGTGGACGCCATGTGCGACGCCGTGCTGGGGCAGCTCGACTTCGAGCGCGAGGCGGCGAGCCTGGCCCGGCTGCGCGGCGAGCTGGCCGTGGTGCCCAGGGTGTGGGTGCCGCAGGTGGTGCCGCACGCGTGCCGGCCGCGGTGCATCGCCATGGAGTTCATCCCCGACCTGGACGTCGACGCGGCGTCGCGGTGCCCGCCCGCGGTCCGCCGGAAGTTCGCCGAGTCCGGGCTCACCGCCATCTACGAGATGCTGTTCGTGAACGGCTTCGTGCACTGCGACCTGCACCCCGGCAACCTGTACTTCACCGAGTCGGCACAGGTGGTCGTGCTCGACGCGGGGTTCAGCGTGCAGCTCGGCGACCGGCTGCGCCTGCTGTTCGCCGACTTCTTCCTCAACATGGCCATCGGCGACGGTGACAAGTGCGCCGCGATCGTCGTGGAGAGCTCCGCCGAGGTGCGCCCGGACGCGGACCTGCCCGGTTTCCTCGACCGGATGGCGGACCTCGTGCGGCGCAGCCACGGGCTGCCCGCCCGCGAGTTCAGCCTCATGGCGTTCGCCGCGGAGATGTTCGACCTCCAGCGCCGCCACGGCATCCACGCCGCGCCGGAGCTGATCTTCCCGCTGCTGTCGCTGCTGGTGATCGAGGGGACGATCCGCGACCTCGACCCGGAGGTCGACTTCCAGGAACTCGCCCGCCCGGTGCTGCTGAAGGGCAGGTTCACGTCCCGCTGAGCGGGGGCCGCTGCGGTTTATAGTAGTGAAATGGGCGGCAGGCGGACCTACAACCAGTACTGCGGACTGGCGTCCGCGCTCGACGTCGTCGGCGAGCGGTGGACGCTGCTGATCGTCCGCGAACTGCTGATGGGGCCGCGTCGCTACGTCGACCTGCTGGCCGACCTGCCCGCGCTGGGCACCAACCTCCTCGCGGAGCGGCTGAGGTTCCTGGTGGAGCGGGGCGTCGTGGAGCAGGTCGACCTCCAGGGCACGGGCTCGCGGTTGGCCTACGGGTTGACCCCGGCGGGCCGCGAGCTGCGGCCGCTCGTGTCCGGGCTCGCCCGGTGGGGCATGCGCTTCGTGGGCGAGGTGTCCGAATCCGACACGGTGCGCCCCCACTGGGGGTTCCTCGCGGTGGAGGCCATGCTGCGCCCGGAGCTGGCCACCGGGATCGACGAGTGCTACGAGTTCCGGGTGGACGACGACGTCTACCACGTCGAGGTGCGCGACCGCGTGCCCCGCGCGGTGAAGGGACCGGCGGCCGATCCCGCGATGGTGGCGACGACGGACGCGACGACGTTCGTGCGGATCGGCGCCGGCCGCCTGACCCCGCTGGCGGCGATGGTGACGGGCCGGCTGTCGCTGGTCGGCGAGACCGACGCCGTGCTGCGCTGCTGCGAGCTGCTGGGCCTGGACGCCGGGATGGCACCCGGCCGAGCCGCCGGCTGAGGGCGGCGCCGGTCGGCGCGGCACGCCGCGGACCCGAACCGGTGACCGTGGCGATGCCCGTCAGCGCAGCACGTCGTCCAGCCGGATCGCCTTGAGCCGGCGCGCGCGGAAGTCGCAGTACCACAGGCTGTAGCCGTCCCAGGCCATGCCCGTCGGCGCGCCCTCGACCCTGGCCGTGCCCGTGATCCGGCCGGTCCGGGTGTCCACGGCCCGCACCAGGCCGGTGTCGAACTCCGCGTACACCGCGGTCCGGTTGACCGCCGTCAGGCCCGACGGCGAACCTTCGACCGGGATCTCCCGCAGCACGGTCATCGTCTCGAAGTCCCGCAGTTGCAGCACCGCCGGTGCGCGCAGGCACATCCACACGCCCTCGGCCGTGGCCTCCACCCCGCACAGCCTGCCGTTGGACGGGGTGACGGCCTTCGTGCCGACGACCCCACCCGTGGCGGGGTCGACCAGCACGAGGCGCTTGGGTCGACCACCGACCTGGCACAGCAGCCCGTCGTGGTGGGTCAGGTCCGCCCGGACCCGGTCGCACTCCAGCTCCCGCACCACCTCGCCGAACCCCGGCTCGACGGCCCAGATCCGCCCGGCGTCCTGGTCGGACTGCCACAGCAGCCGGTCGAACCAGGTGAGCCCGCACAGGTAGTCGCCGGGTGAGGGCAGCGAGCGCACGACCGGGATCGTGGTGGGCGCGGTCACGGCGTCGGCTCCAGCCACAGGTTCGACAGGTCGAACCACCGGTCGATGGTGGGCATCGGGATGGCGTTGCGCACCCTCGCGCCCTTGAGGTGCGGGATGGTCGGGGCGTGCTCCAGGACCGGCACGATCGCCGCGTCCCGCATGACGAGTTCGTCCACCCGGTGCCACATCCGGTGCGCCCGGTCCTCGTCCACCGTGGCCAACGCCTCCTCAATCAGCCGGTCGACCTCCGGGTTGCTGTAGCACCCGTAGTTGCTGGTGCCCCTGGCCCGGTTGGTCTGGAACATCGGCTGGAGGAACGCGCGGCCGTTGTCGCCGAACCAGTCGGGCGTCCACGACGGCGACGTGAGGTCCCACGCGCCCGCCTCGGCGTTGGCCGGGTCCTGGAGGTAGGCGTAGTAGCCGGCGTGGCCCATCGGCAGCAGGTCGACGGTGACGCCCGCCCGTTCCAGGTCCGCGGCGCAGGACTTGGCGACCTCCGGGTTGGCGTCCACGTCGCGGTGCAGGAACCGCAGCGTCAGCCCGTCCGGGTACCCGGCCTCGGCCAGCAGCGCCCGGCACCGGTCGGGGTCGCCCCGGTCGCCCGGCGTCGGGTAGAGGTCGAACGGCTCGTAGCCGGCGTTGCCGGGCGGGATCGCCGAGCGGGCCGGGCGCATCACCGTGCCCGCCGCGAGCCGGTCGTAGATCTCCAGCACCGCCACCTTGTCGAACGCGTGCGCCAGCGCCCGGCGCACCTCCGGCCTGGCCAGCGCACCGCCGTTGTTCGGGCTCACGGTGTTGAACACCAGGTACGGGTTGAGCGCGTACCCGAGGTCGTTGCCCGGGTCGGTGGGGTTGGCCTCGTACGGCTCGGTGACGGGGGAGGCCCACGACAGGTCCGCCGCGCCCGAGTTGATCACCCGGCCCACCTCGACGGGGTCGGCCTTCTCCATGACCACCTCGACGGCGTCGACGTGCCCGCCGCGCACGTCGTCGGCGGCCGGGTCCCACACCGGGTTGCGCACGAGCCGCAGGTACCGGCCGTGGTCGTAGTCCACGACGCGGTAGGGCCCGTTGGAGCGGACCGCGCGCCGGAACGCGTCGCTGTCGGGCACGAGCGCGTCGTACTCGACCGGCGCGGCGGAGGCGAACGGCACCGCCAGGACGTGGATGAAGTCGGCGGCCGGGCGGATCAGCTCGAACACCAGCGTCCGGTCGTCCAGCACCCGGATACCGCTGATGTCGTGGCTGTTCTGGAAGTCCGCCAGCTCGGCCGCGGTCGCGTCGGCGTGCGGCACGGCCGCCGCGTACGCCGCGGCGAACTCGGCCATGCCGCGGATGGTGCTGGTGAAGTAGCGGATCGCGCCCGCACCGCACACCGGGTTGCACATCCGCTTGAAGCCGCGGACGAAGTCGTGCGCCGTGACCTCGCGCGGTGGGCTGGTGTCCCACAGCACGCCGCCGCGCAGCCGGACGGTGTAGCTGAGGTGGTTCACGCTCAGCCCGGCGTTGTAGGTCGTCGGCACCTCGACCGCGACGTCCGGCACCGGGGTGATCGCGCGCCAGTCCCGCAGGTCCTTGACCGCGGGGTAGGTGAACAGCTGCCGGGCGAACAGCCGGGTGATCTGGTGGCCGAGCGCGTAGTAGGCCGACGCCGGGTCCAGGTGGTCCATGCTCCCCGGTCCGTAGAGCCGGAGGGTGCCCCCGCGTCGCGGTCCGCTGCTGCTCATGCTGGTGACCTCCGGGTCAGGACATCTCGTCCGCGAGTCGGGCCATCACCCTGAACGCCCGATCGATCTCGTCGTGGTCGTTGAACAGGTGCGTGCAGACGCGGGCCGCGTAGTGCATGTGCGGTGAGCCCGGCACCTCGAACTCGACCCACCTGGTCCAGATCCGGTGCTCGGCTTCCAACCGGTCGACGAACGCCATGACCTTGTTGATGTTCCAGGCGTCCTCAGGCGCGCGGAACGGCTTGAACGCCACCACGGGCGAGTGCAGCCGGGTGTCGTGCAGCGGTGAGTACAGGGCCGACTCGCCGAACAGCTCCACGACGCGCCGCTTGGCGTGCCACCCCAGCTCCAGGGCGCGTTCCTCGATGCGCCGCCTGCCGATCCGGTTCCACAGCCCGCACGCCTCGGCCAGGGCGGCGGCGCGGCCGATGCTCGCGCTGCCCGCGCTCTGGAGGTAGTCGCCGATGTTGCAGGTCTCCACCGACGTCGTGGTGCGCTTGGGCATGTCGCCCACCAGCGGGTACCAGGTGGAGATCACCGGCCAGAACCGGGGCAGCGGCAGCGGGTTGTGCTCGGGGAACACCTTGTTCCGCACGTACAGCAGGCCGGTGCCGAGCGGGCCGCACTGGAACTTCGACCCCGAGCCCGCCAGGAAGTCCAGGCCGAGTTCGCGCAGGTTCACCTCCGCCATCCCCGGCAGCAGCGCCGCGTCGGCGATGGTGATGACGCCGTGCCGCTGCGCCAGGTCGCACAGCGCCCGGATCGGCATGCGCGTGCCGGTGTAGAGGGTGGTCGCCGCGAACGCCATCACCTTCGTGCGCGGGGTGATCGCCGCCTCGAACGCGGCGACGACCTGCTCGGCGGTGGTGTCCGGGCCGGAGGGCAGGGTGATCAGGTCGACCCGCACCCCGTGGCGGTGGTGCGCGAGGTTGAAGTTCGAGAGCACGGAGAAGCACTCGTGCGAGGTGGTCAGGACCGCGTCGTCGGGGCCGAGGTCCAGCCCGGCGACGATCCGCGAGATGCCCTCGGTGGCGTTGTGGCAGATGACCATCTCGTCCTGGTCCACGCCGAAGTCGCGCGCGATCCGCGCCCGGTACTCGGGGTAGAGGCTGGGCGGGTAGATGTTGGCCAGGCTGCCCGCCCACTCCCTGGTGACGCGGACGTAGGTCTCGACGACCTCGTGGGGCATCGCGCCGATGGTGCCGGTGTTCAGGTGGGTGGTCGTCGGGTCCAGCGCGAACAGGTCCCGGATCGCCTCCCACGACGCGGTGGCGAGGTCGGTGCCCGCCTCGACGGTCAGTGCCACGGCCCGTCCTCCTTCCCGGTGGTCGGTCGGATGCCGGCGGGGACCCCCGGCGGCGTCACGCGGAGGCCGTCGCCCGGATGCCGCCGCCCTCGGGGACGTAGTCGTTGTCCGCGTACCAGTCGCCGCGGCCACCGGGCAGCAGGTCGAGCACGGCCCACACCGGGTTCAGCAGGTCGATGCCGCGCTCGGCGCCGTCGAAGTGGTTGGCGGGCATCGAGTAGGAGTGGCGCACGGCGCCGCCCTCGTCGCGCAGCACGCTCACCATCGGCCGCTGGTCGCCACCCGGGCGCTCGGCGTTCAGGTCGGCGTTGAAGGTGGTGCCGTGGCTGGACAGCACGCGCACGCCGTCCCAGCCCCGCCGGCGCGCCCAGGCGCGCAGCTTGTCCAGCGGCGCCTTGGCGACCACGACGAACGACGTGTGCCGGGCCAGGTGCACGGCGACGCCTTGCAGGGCGTCCACCCACATCGAGCACATCGGGCACGCCGCGTCGTGGTCGGGGTGGAACATCAGGTGGTAGACGAACAGCGTGTCGTGCCCGCCGAACAGCGCGCGCAGCGGCGTCCGCACCGGCCCGTCGGGGCCGTCCTCGGCCAGCGCGTAGTCGCGCAGCAGTGGCCCGGGCGGCAGTGCCCGCCGCGCCGCGGCGACCGCCTCCACCTGGTCGCACAGCGCCCGCTCGGCCCTGGCGAGCTGCACGCGGGCGGCCTGGTACTCCGGGCTCGCGCCCTCCGGCCAGATCGGCAGGACGGGTCGACCGTGGGTGCCGCTCATCGTGCCCCTTCCACGTCCGCGACGACTCCGTCCGCGGTGGACACCGCGGTGGCATCGCGCACGGGATGCCTTTCGCCGCCACCAAAGCGTTGCGGATGCGCGGTGGGCGGCACAACCACCGCGGGCTGCCCGATGGGGTGATTCACCGTCGCCGCGCCACGCAGGTCCTCGGGCAGCACGCCGTCGCGCAGCAGGTGGTCGAACCGGTCGGCGACGGTCTGCTCCCCGTCGCGCGCGGCCAGCCACGCGGAGACCAGGCGCCTGCCCTCGACGTAGGTGACCGTGTACGCGCGCCAGAGCGGGTCGATCAGGAACGCCACCATGTGCCGGGCGCGCTGCTCGGGCAGCAGCAGCCACCGCGTCAGGTGCTCCACGACGTCCTCGGTCGACGCGCCGCGGTCGTGGAGCATGATCGCAGCGTCCTGGCGCGCGCCCAGCAGCTTCCACCACGAGCGCATCACCGCCTCCACCCGCTCGCCGTCGACCCGCACGCCCTGCTCGGCCAGGACGTCGGCCGTCCACGCGCCCCAGCCGTCCCCGAGCGACGCGTCCAGCGCCATCTCGGCCACGCCCTCGGAGACGAGGCACTGCGGGGTGTTGACCACGACCAGGGCGTGCTCGCCCTCGTCGCGCGTGCGGACCAGGCCGGCCTCCTTCAGGCAGCGCTCGGTGTGGTGGCCGGGGTAGGACTCGTGCGCAGCCAGCACGGGCAGGGCGGCGAGGTTGCGGCCCGCCCGCGAGTCGAGCGAGACCTGCGACCGGTAGTCGCCGAGGTAGCGGTTGAAGGCGTTCCACGGCTTGTCGTGCACGACCTCGTAGCGGACGTGCTCGCCGTCGGGCAGCCCGTACCGGTCGCGCACGAGCGGGCGCAGGGCGTCGGACACCGCCTGCACGGCCCGCTGGAGGTGGTCCGGACCGACGGTGTTGGCCTCGTGGAACCGCTCCAGCCGGGCCCGCAGGTCGCCGCTGCCCGGCAGCAGGGCGTCGATCTCGCCGTGCGCCTCGGCGTAGCGATCCCGGTCGCCCAGCCCGATCCCGACCTGGAAGCAGGTCTCCACCTCGGCGCGGAACCCGATCGGCCGGCCCGCCAGCCGCAGGGCGGAGCACTTCATCGCGGCCAGGTGCGCGGTCAGGAAGCGCTTGCGGTGCAAGGGGAGCGCGCTGTCGGCGACGCGCGCGGCGACCTCGCCGGCCTGCGCGGCGAGGTCGTCGGGTGACGGCAGGAGCTCGGCCCGCACCCGCCGCTCCAGCGCGGGATCGCCGAACCAGCAGTCCACGAAGCCCTCGGCCATCCTGCCCAGGAGCAACCCGATCCTCAGGTACTCGCGGACCTCCGGCTCGTCCATCGCCGCCTCCAGGCTCGGCACCGACGCGACCGTAACCGGGGTGGGTGGGGCGGGCAACGCGGAGGCGGCGCCACCTCCACTCGATCAGGTGCCTTTAGAAACATATAGCCGCTGTTACAGTCGAAGCGGATCGGCGAGCGAGCCGTCGGGAGGTTGTCCTGTTGTTCGAGTCGATAGTGGACCGGATACGCCCCGACGGGCTGACCGTCCAACTGGACGAGGACTTCTGCCGCGAGGTCGCCGACGTGTACGACCGCGCCCCCGCGTGGGCGCTCGACCGCGGGCTCGCCCGCAGCTACGAAGCGCTCCGGCGGGTGAGCAGGCGGCAGTTCGCCCTCGTGCTGGCGGCGGGCATCCGCGTGCGGCCGTGGCGCGGCGCGGGCCTGCCGTACCGCGACTCCGCCGAGCTGCGCCGGTCGGTGCGCGAGGCGCGGGTGCTCGACCTGCACCTGACCCGCGACGGGCACGGTTCCGTGCCCGGGCCGCGGGAGCACCCGATGCTGGGCGCCTCGGGGGTCGAGGTCGACGGCGTCCCGTTGTGCCACAACGACGTGTTCCGCGTGGTGCACGACGTCTTCGGGCACGTGGCGTTCGACCGGGGTTTCGGCCCGCGCGGCGAGTTCGCGGCGACCTACCTGCACGCGCGGATGTACCCGGTGTCCGCGCGGCCGGCGCTGTTCACCGAGCAGATCGGGCAGGTCTGCTGGTTCTTCTTCGGCCCGCACCTGCGCGACCGCACCGGCGCGCTGCCCCGGCCCGGCGCGCGGGACCACGTGCCCGCCCGCGACCGGCCCTACCCCCAGCAGAAGGTGTTCGCGTTCGACCGGCGCTACCTGGACCGGTTCGGGGCGCAGTTCGCCACCGAGGAGCCGCGATGAGCCAGGTCCACCCGGGCGTGCTGCCCGCCGCCGTGCGGGAGGACTTCCCGCTGCTGCTCGGCGCGGACGCGCCGGTCTACCTCGACAACGCCGCCACCACGCAGAAACCCCGGGTGGTGATCGACGCCGTCGCGGACTACTACCGCACCGCCAACAGCAACGTCGGTCGTGGCCACCACCGGCTGGCGATGGCCGCGACCGACCGCTACGAGCGCGCGCGTGCCACCGTCGCCCGCTTCCTGGGCGCGCGGCACGCGGACGAGGTCGTGTTCACGGCCAACACCACGGACTCCACCAACCTGGTCGCCGACGTCGTCGGCAGGCGGGTCGTGGGCCGCGGCGACCGCGTGGTGGTCAGCGGCCTGGAGCACAACAGCAACCTGCTGCCGTGGCGGCGGTTGTGCGAGCAGGTCGGCGCGGAGCTGGTGGTCGCGCCGGTGGACGCGGACGGGCGGGTCGACCTGCCCGCGTTCGCCGCGCTGATGGGACCGCGGGTGCGCCTGGTCGCCGCGGCGCACGTGTCCAACGTGCTGGGCACGGTCAACCCGGTGGGGGAGATGACCGCCGAGGCCCACCGCCACGGCGCGCTGGTGCTGGTCGACGGCGCGCAGGCGGTGGCGCACCTGCCGGTGGACGTGACCGAACTGGGCGCGGACTTCTACTGCTTCTCCGGGCACAAGGTGTACGGGCCGATGGGCGTCGGCGTGCTGTACGGCAGGCGGGAGCTGTTGGCCGACCTCCCGCCGTACCGGGTGGGCGGCGGCACGGTCAAGGGCGTCTCCCACCACGAGCCGGTCCGCTACGTGCCGGCTCCGGCGCGGTTCGAGGCGGGCACGCCGAACGTGGCGGGCGCGGTCGGGTTGGCGGCCGGCCTGGAGTACCTGCTCGACCTCGGCATGCCCGCCGTCCGGGCGCACGACGAGAGCTTGGTGGGTGCCGCGCTGGAGGCGGTCGCGGACCTCGACGACGTGGTGGTCGTGGGCGATCCGGGGGCCACCCCGTGCGGCATCGTGTCGCTGTCCGTGCGCGGCATCCACCCCTACGACGTCGGCGGCCACCTGGACGCCCACGGCATCGCCGTGCGCTGCGGCGTGCACTGCGCCAGCACGTTCCTCGACAGCCTCGGCCTGGTCGGGACGGTGCGGCTGTCCTTCGCCGTCTACAACACCCTCGCGGAGGTCGACCACGTCCGGTCGGTGCTCGCGAGCGCGCGACCCGGCGCGTGGACCGCCGAGCACCCCACCGAGCGCTTCCTCTGACCGCACGCACCCCCGAGAGGTCCGATGACCGCGACAGAGTTCGACCACACCCGCTTCAAGGAGGACCAGCGCCTCCACTGGGACGCCATCAGCGCCGGCTGGTCGTCGGTGGCCGACGCGTTCGAGCGCGGCGCCGGGGTGGTGACCGCGCGCTTGCTGGAACTGGGCGGCGTGGCCGCGGGCGACTCCGTGCTCGACGTGGGCACCGGCGTCGGGGAACCCGCGCTGACGGCCGCCGCCGCGGTCGGCCCGGCCGGCCGGGTGGTCGGCGTCGACCTCTCGCCCGCCATGGTCGAGCTGGCCCGGCGCAACGGCGCCGGCGTGGCCAACGCGGAGTTCCTGGTCGGCGACGTCGAGTCGCTGGACCTGCCCCGGTCCGGCTTCGACGTCGTGCTCGCCCGGTGGAGCCTGATGTTCGCCCCGGAGCCCGCGGCCGCGTTCCGCTCGCTGGCCCGGGTGCTCAAGCCCGGCGGGGTGCTCGCGGCGTCGACCTGGGGCCCGCCCGAGACCGCGCCCATGCTCTCGCTCGGCTTCCGGGTGCTCGTGACGCGGCTGGACCTGCCCGCGCCCGCGCCCGGCGTGCCGGGTCCGTTCGGCATGGCCGACCCCGAGGTGCCGGCGCGGCACCTGGCCGCCGCCGGGTTCACCGACGTGTCGGTCACCGAGGTCGAGGTCCCGTTCGAGCTGCCCTCCCCGGAGGCGTACGCCCGGTTCACCGAGGCCATCACCCCCGTGGCGATCCGACGCCGGGCGCGCGAGGTGCTGGGCGCGGACACGTCCGCGCTGTGGGCCGAGGTCGCCGCCTCCACCGCCCCGCACCGCCGGCCGGACGGGTCGGTCGCGCTGCCCAGCAAGGCCCTGTGCCTGCGCGCCACGGCACCGTCGGCGTGAGCGGCCCGATGCGGTTCGACACGAAGCTCGTCCACGAGGGGCAGCGCACGTCGTCCGGCCACGGCGACGTGATCCCGCCGATCCACGTGGCGGTGACCTTCGACCAGTTCGCCCAGGACCCGGCGCGGCACTACTACGCCCGCGGCGAGAGCCCCACCCGCGAGGACCTGGAGGCGTGCCTGGCCGCCCTGGAGGACGTGCGGTTCGCCCTGGCGTTCTCCTCCGGCCAGGCGGCCGCCGCGGCGGTGCTGTCCCTGCTGGAGCCGGGGGCCCGGGTGGTCGCGTCGGACGACGTCTACGGGGGCACCCACGGCCTGTTCGAGCTGTGCCGCCGCCGGGGGGTGCACGTGCGGCAGGTCGACCTGTCCGACGCGGAGGTGGTCGCGTCCGCGTTGACCGGGTCCGTCGACCTGGTGTGGGTGGAGACGCCGACCAACCCCCTGATGAAGATCGCGGACATCGCGGCGGTCAGCGCCGCCGCCCACCGCGTCGGCGCCACCGTGCTGGTGGACAACACCTTCGCCAGCCCCGCGCTCCAGCAGCCGCTCGCCGCGGGTGCGGACGTGAGCCTGCACAGCACCACCAAGTTCATCGCCGGGCACTCCGACGTGCTCGGCGGCGCGCTGGTGCTGGACGACCCGGACCTGCACCGGCGGCTGGCCGCGCACCGGACGGTGGTGGGGGGCGTGCCCGGCGCGTTCGACTGCTACCTGGTGCACCGGGGGTTGAAGACGCTGTCGCTGCGGGTGGCCCGCCAGGTGGCCAACGCGCGGGCGGCGGTCGAGGCCCTGGTGGCGTCCCCGTTCGTCGGCGCCGTGCACTACCCGGGCCTGCCCGACCACCCGCAGTCCGGGTTGGCCGCACGGCAGATGTCGGCGCCCGGCTCGATGGTGAGCTTCGAGTACCTGGGTGACGTGGCCGAGCTGATGCGCGGCACCACCCTGTTCGCGGCGGCGGTGAGCCTGGGCGGGGTGCGGTCGTTGATCGAGTGCCCGGCGTCGATGAGCCACCGGTCGGTGCCGCGCGACGTCCGGCTCCGGGCGGGGGTGACGGACGACCTCGTGCGGCTGTCGTTCGGCATCGAGGACCCGCTCGACCTGGTGGAGGACCTGACTGCGGCGATGGCGGCGGCCTCGTGGGCGGAGAGGAGCGTGGCGCGGTGACCGCGACGGCGTTGCTGGACGGCGGGGTGGCCACGGAGCTGCAGCGGGCCGGGCTGCCGGTCCGGCCGCCGTGGTGGACGACGAGGGCGCTGCTGACCGGTGCGAACCGGGCGGTGCTGCGCGAGGTGCACGAGCGGTACCTGGGCGCGGGCGCCGGGGTGATCACCGCCGCGACGTTCCGCTGCAACGAGCGGGCGTTGCGCGCCAACGGGTTGGACGCGGCGGGCCTGGGCTGGATGGTGCACGCCGCGGTCGGCGTCGCGCAGGCCGCGCGGCGCTCGGCGCGAGCACCGGACGCGCTGGTGGCCGCGTCGGTGGCGCCGGTCGAGGACTGCTACCGGCCCGACCTGGTGCCACCGGACGACGAGCTGCGCCGCGAGCACCTGTGGCTGGCCACGGAGCTGGTGCGGGCGCGGGTGGACCTGGTGCTCGTCGAGACCATGAACACCCTGCGGGAGGCCCTGATCGCGCTCGAAGCGGCCCAATCCGTGGGGGCGCGCGCGTGGGTGAGCTTCACGTGCGGTGACGACGCCACGCTGCTGTCGGGGGAGGACCTGGGACGGGCGGCTCGCGCGGTCGAGCGGGAGGGCGCGGAGGCCGTGCTGGTCAACTGCACGCCGTTCGCCCGGACCGAGCGCTGCCTGGAGGTGCTGCGGGCCCACTGCTCCGGCCCGATCGGGGCCTACCCGAACCTGGAGCAGCGCGCCGGCGTGCTCCCGCGGCAGCACGCCGACCGGCTGCTGCCCACGGCCGCGTCACCCGAGGAGTTCGCGGACACCCTCGTCCGGTGGCGGGCGGACCACCGCGTGGCCGTGCTGGGCGGGTGCTGCGGCAGCACCCCGGCCCACATCGACGCGTTGCGCGTGGCGCTCGGGGAGCACCCGCCGTCACCCGGCGCCGGTGGACGTCAGCGCGAAGCCCTCGACGCGCAGGGCGGGCATGGCGGTCCGGAACTCCCGGTCGCCCCACTCCCGGGGTAGCGCGGGCCCGGTGCGCCCGACCTCGCTGACGCGGGCCAGCAGCTCCACCGGGCTCTCCTCGAACCGGAGGTCGGGGGCGGTGCCCACCACCTCACCGCCCTTCACCACGTGGACGCCGTCCCGCGTCACCCCGGTGAGCAGCAGCCGGGACGGGTCCACCTCCCGCAGGTACCACAGCGAGGTCACCAGCAGGCCGTGGTCGGTGCGCGCCACCAGGTCCTCCAGCGTGCCGTCGGCACGGCTGCCGGACAGCACCAGGTTCCCGATCCGCGGGGTGTGCGGCAGGCCGGCCGCCCGCGCCGCGTGCCGGGTGGTCACCAGGTTCGCCAGCGCGCCGTCGCGGAGCCACTCGGTGCGCCGCAGCGGTGTGCCGTTGTCGAAGCACGACGACCCCGGCCCCGGCGCGTGGACGACGGTGAAGGGCAGGCACCCCAGGCCGGGCTCGGCCGGATCGCTCGCGAGGGTCAGGCGGGCGTCGGTGAGCCGCTCGCCGAGCCGCGTGCCGCCGTCCGGTCCGCTGAACACCGTGCCGCCGTCCAGCGCCTCCCGGAGGTCGGCGGCGCGGTGGAGGTGGGTCATGAGGTCGGCGACGCAGGACGGCGCCAGGATGACGTCGTAGCGGCCGGGGGACAGGTCGGCGCGGCGGCTCGCGGTGTCCAGCCGGGCGGTGGTGGCGGCCTGGGCACCGAGCACGTCCGCCTCGGCCGGGTCGGTCCACTCCGACCCCGCCCACGCCGAGGCGGTGCGGTCGGCACCGTGCGCGGTCAGGTCCAGCACGCCGCCCGGTTGGGCGTGGTGCAGCCGCAGCCCGGAGGTGGACGCGAGGTAGGTGGTGCGCACCCGGTGCTCGGCGTACCCGGACGTGGAGTCCCCGCGCGAGCGTGCCCGGTCGAAGACCTCCGCCAACTGCGCCACGACACCGGCCAACGCCCCGATGGACGTCCCGGTCGGCGGCCTGGACCACTGCCGCTCCCACGCGTCGGGCAGGGGGAGCGCGTCGGAGGCGGGCGCGGCCCGGCGCGCCGTGGCCCTCGCCTCCTCCACCGCCGCGCGCACCGCGTCGCCGGTGAGCGCCCCTTCCCGGGAGACGACGCCGATCCGCGCGCCGGGGGCCGACTCGACCACGGTCAGGGCGCGGCTGTGCACGACCCCGTTGCCGGTCACCGCGTTCCCCGCCCACCGCAGGTACGCGGTCGACGTCTCGTCGACGATCACGACCCGGTCGCCCGGTTCGGCCAACGCCGACTCGGCGACGTCCTGGGGCGTCCTCACGAGCCCGCCGTGTTCCGCACGCGCACGCCCTGGAACAGCGCGGTCGGGCAGCCGTGGCTCACCGCCGCCGCCTGCACCGGTTGGCCCTTCCCGCAGAGGTCGGCGCCGAACACCCGGTAGGTCCCCTCGCCGCCGACCGCCGCCAGCGCGCCCCAGAACGCCCGGGTGTCCGACCGGTAGGCCACGCCGCTGAGCTGCCCGGCCAGCTCGCCGCGGCGGACCCGGTGCGCCCGCTGGGCGGTGAACTGGAAGTCCTCCCGCCGCGCGTCGATCGACCAGCTGTCCGACCCGACCAGGTAGATCCCGTCCTCGACGGTCGAGATCAGCTCCTCGGTGCTCGGACCGCCGGGAGCGGGTGCGAGCGAGACGTTGGGCATCCTGGTGATCGCGGGCGCCAGGGCGGTCTCGGCGAAGGCGCAGCCCGCGGAGCGGGTCGCGCCGGCGGCCCGCGCGGTGCGGCGGTCGTGCTGCGAGCCGACCAGCACGCCGTCGCGCACGAGGTCCCAGGACTGCGCGGCCACCCCCTGGTCGTCGTACCCGACGGTGGCCAGGCCGTGCGGGGTGGTCCGGTCGGCGGTGACCGTCATCGCGGGCGAGCCGAAGCGCAGCGCGCCCACGTCACCCGGCCGGACGAAGCTCGTGCCCGCGTAACTGGCCTCGTGCCCGAGCACGCGGTCCAGCTCGGTGGCGTGGCCGACCGACTCGTGGACGGTGAGCCACAGCTGCGACGGGTCGACCACCAGGTCGTAGTGGCCGGGGGACACCGGTCGCGCGTGCCGCTTGTCGCGCAGCAGCCCGGGCAGGGTGGCCAGTTCGGCCTCCCAGTCCCACCCCTCGCCCAGCAGGTACTCCCACCCCCGCCCGGTGGGCGGCCCGACGGTGCGCAGCGCCGTGCCACCGGCGGCCACCACCACCTGCGGGTGGACGCGCACCCGCCGCTGCTCGGTGCGCGTACCGGCGAGGTCGGCGTAGAACTTGTCCTCCCGCACGGCCACGACCTTGGCGCGCACGTGCGCCACCCCGGGCGCGGCGAGCAGCCGCGCGCTCCACTCCGCCGGCAGGGCGGCGCGTTCGGCCTCGGGCACGGAGAACGGGTCGACCCGGAACCCCGAGGACCAGACGCCCACGTGCACGGGCTCGGGAACCGGTTCCTCCTCCCGGCCCAGGGCCGAGCCGGCCTTCGCCACCTCCACCGCCCTGGCGGCGGTCTCCCGCGCCGACCGGGTCGTCAGGTCGCCGGAGGCGGCGAACCCCCAGGCGCCGTCGCGCCACACCGTCACCGACAGGCCGATGACGGTGGAGTCGTGCCCGGAGTGGACGGCCCCGTCGAGCAGGACGAGCCGGCTGGTGCGCACGCGCTCCGACCGGAACGACGCGTGCCGGGCACCGAGCCTGCGCGCGCGGTCCAGGGCCGCCTCGGCGAGCGGGCGGGCGGTTGCCGCGGGGGATGAGCCGGTCACGCCGACGAAGGTAGGGCAGAACCGGGCGGGGCAAAACTCGTTGCCACGAAAGGATTACGCGTCACGACCGGGGCGCGTGGCGGCGGCCGCCGGGATGACTGCCCCGGCGGCCGCCGTCACGCACCCGATCACCGCGCTCGACGGTTCACAGGCTGCCCGCGAGTTCCGTGCCCGTGGCGCTCGGGTCCTCGCTCAGGTAGAACTCCTTGACCGCTCGGGCGAACTCCTCCCGGCTCACGTAGCCGTCGTGGTCGACGTCCAGCTTCTCGAACGCGGCCCGCGACTCGCTCTCGGACATGCCGCTCCGGGTCTGCGCCGCGGCCATCTCCTCCCGGCTGATCCGGCCGTCGTCGTCCCGGTCGGCCGCGTCGAAGGCGGCCAGCGCGAAGGGCACCGCGACGTTGTCCACGAAACCGGGGTCCTCGGAGGCGGTGGCCCACTCGTCGCGGGTGATCGCCGCGTCGACGTCGAGGTCGGCGTGCTGCTGGACGCCCTTCCACATGTCGGAGGCCAGCTTGGTGAGCCGGGTCGCTTCCGGGGAGCCGGGCGCCGCGCCGAGCGCCTGGCACCACGCCTCGGCCATCGCCGTGATGTCGCTCTGGTCGATCCGGCCGTCGTGGTCGGCGTCGATGCGTTCGAACACCTTGTCGTACTTGCGTTGCTTCAGGTCACTGGTCATCGGTTGTCTCCTCCACTCGACGCGCCGCCGGGCGTCCGACGCCCCGGCGGCGCGCGGCACACTCGGATCAAGCCGGCTGATCGGCGTGATCACCGGCCGGTCGTGGCCCGCGCGCCGACGGGCGTAGCCCTTCCACGTGCTGCCGCAGCCCTTCGAGCGCGTCGGCCCACCCGGCCGCGTGGCTCTCGAAGGACGCGCCCTCACGCTTGTCCTCGGGGATGTCGAGGGCGTCGAAGCCGCTCTCCACCAGCCGGACCAGGCTCCCGTCGCCGTGCGGCGCCACGGTGAACTCGACGAGCGTGGCGTTGGCCTCGGTGGCCACCTCGCCGGGGTGGGCGGCGGCCCACAGGTAGGCGAAGCGGTGCGGCGGGTCGATCACCCGGATCGTCGTGGGGAACTGCCCGTGCTCGCCGTGGTCGAGGTGCATGATCCCGCCGGGGCGCGGCTCGATCCGGGCCGGCGCGCCCGAGCCGAACCACCGGCCGACGTGCTCCGGCTCGGTGAGGGCCGCCCACACCTGCTGCACCGGAGCGGAGATGACGACCTCGCGCTCGATCCGGTCCGAACCCATGTCCTTCGTCCTTCCCTCGTGCGGATCCCGCGGCACTTGCCGATCGGCGTGACCGGAGCGGGCGACCACCCTGGTGATGCGGCCCCGCACCAACACCTCGCCGAGCTCCCCGCTGCGCTCGGCCACCGCGTCGGCGTGGGCCTCGCCCAGGTACCGCGCCGCGATGCGCCGGGCCCAGTCCCTCACCTGCCCGCGCTCGGCCTCCACCCGGGCCTCGCCTTCGAGCAGGACGAACGCGAACGGCGGCCTCTCGTCGTCCACGCACAGGGCGAAGTGCGGCCGGTGGCGCAGCGCCCGGCCCTTGACCGTGTCCGGGCCGGTGAAGAACAGCACCTCCGGCCCGTGCACCACGAACGAGACCGGCGCGACGTGCGGCCGGCCGTCGGCGCGGACGGTGGCCAGCTTGCCGGTGCGCGTCCCGTGGCCGACGAACTCCCGCCACTCGCCGTCGGACATCTCGCGCATGGCGGTGCTCACGACGCCCCACCCGCCGCCGGCCGGAGGCGGGCCGTGACCAGGAGGTACTCCATCCCCGTGCGCACCGCGTCGTCGTAGACGTCGAGGACGCGGGCCATGTGCTCGACGGTCTCCGCGCCGTACCGCCCCGACAGCTCGACCGCGCCCGCCTCCAGCGCCTGTCGGGTCAACTCGGTGGTGCGCAGGGTGCTCCTGGTGATGTCGAGGACCTCCAGCACGTCGAACCCGGCCGCGTCGAGCAGCTCCGCCAGCTCCGACCGGGGCGGCGCGGTGATCAGCATCCGCTCGCGGAGGTCCCGCTGCTGGCGCTCGCTGAGCGGCCCGCACCGGGCCACGTCGGTCAGCGCCAACGTCGACCCCGGCCGCAGCACCCGGGCCGCCTCGCGCAGCACGGCGCCGCGGTCGCTCATGTGCGGCATGCTCTCCAGGGCCCAGGCGCCGTCGAAGCCGTCGTCGGGGAACGGCAGCGCGGCGGCGTCGGCGAGTTCGAAGGCGACCCGGTCGTGCAGGCCCGCCGCGCGTGCCGCGGCGGTGGCCGCCCGCACCTGCCCCGGCGCGATCGTCACCCCGACGACGCCCGCGCCCGTCCGGCGCGCGAACCGCAGGGCCGGGTGGCCCACGCCGCACCCCAGGTCCAGCAGGCGTTGGCCGGGACCGAGGGGGACGCGCTCGACCATCATGTCGGTCAGGCGTTCCTGCGCCAGGTCCTTGCCGGTGTCGTCGTCGGGGCCGGTCCAGTAGCCGAAGTGCAGGTTCGGGCCCCAGATCACCTCGACGAGAGCGGTGGTCCGCTCGTACATCCGCGCGACGTCGGTGGCCGGCTCGCTGATGTCGGTCATCCCCGGCTCCCCGGTGGCGGTGGTCACGCGGACGTCCACAAGCTACCAGTTTCTCAACCGAGCGCGACCCGCCCCGACAGCGTGCGACGACCGCATTTCACCCGCCGGGGGGACGGTTGCGCGAGGTTCACCCGTCCGGCTAAAAGCGACGGACGAGCCCGGAAGATGGACGATGTCGTAGTTAGATGTGGCCCTGAGGCGTCCTGCGCCGCACGTCGACCCGAAGACCGGCGACCGTGCCCGGCGCGACCGGAAAGGGGTCGGCTGTGTCCATCTCGGCCGAGGGGGAAGCCGACGAGGTCGGCGGGATCTACGACGCGATGAGCGACCTCGTCGAGATCTACCACGGCAACATCCACCTCGGGTACTGGTCCGGGGACGACGACGCGACGCCGCTGGCGGGCGCGCTGGACCGGGTGACCGACCTGGTCGCCAACACCCTGGCGCTGGAGCACGGGCAGCACCTGCTGGACCTGGGCTGCGGCGTGGGCGAGCCGGCGATCCGGATCGCGCGCCGCTTCGGCGTGCGCGTCACCGGGATCACCAACAGCGCCTGGCACGTCGCGGAAACCACCCGGCGGGCCGCCGCCGCGGGCGTGGCCGACCTGGTGACCGCGCGGCACGCCGACGCCGGCGCGCTGCCGTTCCCGGACGCCGCCTTCGACGCCGTGCTGGCGCTCGACTCGCTGCCCAACGCCGTCGACAAAGGACGGTGGCTGCGGGAGGTCGCCAGGGTGCTGCGCCCCGGCGGCCGGTTCGCCGTCACCGCCTACCCGGCGCGGACCGCGCTGACGCCGGAGGACCGCGAGGTGCTGGCTACGCACGCGATCTTCGACCCGCCCACCGCCGCCGAGCTGTGCGACCTCGTGGCGCGTGCCGGGCTGGTGGTGGAGCGGCGGTGGGACTGGGGTGACCGGGCCGTCCGCACCTACGACGAGGTGGCCGCGCTGTTCCGCGCCGGTGACCCGGCCCTGGCCGACACCTACGGCGCCGAGCGGGTGCGCGCGTTCGAGCACGGGCTGGCCCCGGTGTTCGAGGTGTGCCGCGCCAAGCTCGGCTACCTGGTGGTGGCGGGGCACGCGCCCGGCTGACCGCTCCCACTCCCGCACCACTGCCCGCGAACCGGTCCAGGAGGTACCCGATGACCACCGACTACGTGCCCAGCAGCGCCGAGGTCGTCGCGTTCTACGACAACGCCCTGCCGCTCATCACCCACCTGGCCGGTGACAACGTGCACTACGGGTACTGGCACTCCCGTGAGGACACCAGCACCCTGCACGAGGCGATGGACAACCTGACCGACGTGATGATCGAACGCCTGGGTGTGACGCCCGGGCAGCGGGTGCTCGACGTCGGCTGCGGGCTCGGTGCGCCGGCGATGCGGCTGGCGCGGGCCACCGGCGTGGAGGTCGTCGGGATCTCGACGAGCGGGGCGATGGTGCGGGAGGCCAACGCCCGCGCCCGCGCCGCGGGGCTCGACGCGCGGGTGCGGTTCGAGGTCGCCGCCGCCGAGGACCTGCCGTTCGACGACACGTCGTTCGACGCGGCGTGGGCCATCGAGTCCCTGGTGCACATGGCGGACCGGCCGCGCGTGTTCCGGGAGATCGGTCGGGTGCTGAGGCCGGGCGGGCGGCTGGCGCTGACCGACTTCTACGAGCGGACGCCGTTCACCGGCGAGCGGCTGAGGAAGATCGAGCAGTACCGCAGGGCCGCGCTGAACACGCCGTTCCACCGGCTGGAGGAGTACCCGCCGATGCTGCGCGACGCCGGCCTGCACCTGGTCGAGTACCTGGACATCAGCGAGCGGACCGACCGGCACTACCCCCTGCTGCTGGAACGCCTGCGCGCCAACCGCGAGGTCCTGGCCGCCGAGTACGGGACCGAGGTGGTCGACGCCCTGGACTCGGTGTTCGACAACTGCGCCCGCACCGGCGAGCCGCACTACATGCTGATGGCCGCCCAGCGCGGCTGACGCGCAGGTGCGCCGGCCACCGGGCACGTCGGGGCCGGCTGGCCGGAAAACCCCGCAGGCCGTTGTCCCGGTGCCGGCCGCGACCCGGTCGGCGTCATCGGATGACGCATCGGCGGAACACTTCGGACCCGCCATGCCCGCCCGATCCCGCCGTCCGGCTCCGGTATTGCGCCTACGATTTGTGCGGACGAGTCGGCGGGTGTTCGTCGCACTGCCGTTCGCTGAATGGCGGAATGTCGTTTTCCCGGTGGCTGCGGGCTGAACGGTCGTCACTCGGTGGACGCATTTACAGTCGGATTGGGCGATGGCTAGCTTGGGCTACCCGATGAATTCGGGCTCCTCTCCCCGACAAAAGGACGTGCATGAGAACACATGAATGGCTGCCGGGTGCCCGGCTGGGCAGGCTCGCCGTCGTCGTGATCGCTCTCGCCACCCTGGTGGTGGCCGGCCCGGGTGCGCAAGCCGGCACCAGGGCGGCGGGCCTGGCCGCGCCGACGCTGTCCGCGCGAGTCCCCGACCTCTCCGCCCAGACCTCGACCACGGTGTCCAAGGGCTCCTGGTCCTGCACGTTGACCGCGGACCTCCCCAACCGCTGGTACGGCGGTTCGGGCGGCGGCGAGCAGGCGTTCGGCAACCTGACCTGCACCCACGTCATGCCCGAGATCTACATCGCGGTCGGCCTCTACCGCAACGGCTCGCTGGTCGCCTCCAGCGACAGCGACCGGTTCTCCACCACGTTCGCCAACGCGCTGCCGTCGAAGTCGCCCCACGTGTCGGCGACCTACGAGACCGGCGCCATCGCCGCGGTCCTCTGGCCCGACAACACGGTCACCCAGATCCCGCAGATCTACAGCGCCGCCATCTCCACCTGATCGGGGCGGCGCGGGCGGAACGGTTCGCGCCCGACCCCGGCCCTTGGCCGGTTCTCCCGTCGCACGACGGGTGGCCGGCCAAGGGCCGTTGCCGGGAAGTGGTCCCGGACCGCGCCGGCAACGCCTGCCCGGCGATCACCGGGACCGCCCGGTGACGGCCCCGGTGATCGGCGGGCACGGGGATCAGGCCCGGGGGAGGGTGAAGATCAGCCCCTGGCTCGGGTTCGACCAGCTGTTCCGCACGTCCACGGTGACGACCTTCGCCCGGTGCTGCTTGTCCGGCGTCAGGCCGGCGATGGTGGCCTGCTTCTCCGTGAAGAAGCCGACGAGACCGCCGTCGAGGTACACGTTGTAGCCCGCGGTCGGGTTCCACCAGGAACGGGCGTCCCACGCCAGGGTCACGGACGTCGGGGTCGCGGAGACCACGTGCAGCGCGTCCGGTCGGATCGGCCGGTCGAAGTTGGCGGACTGGGCCCGGATGGTGCCCAGCACGTCGTTCTGCGCCGGGTCGTGCGCGCAGGACGCCGTGACGGTGCCCAGGGGCGTGCCGTCGGCGCGTTCCGGGCGCAGCGCCAGCGTCAGGTCGCCCGCGTGCAGGTCGTGGTCGCCCGGCGCGCTGAACGACAGGGCGGGCAGGGCGCCGGCGGCCCGCACGGCGGTGCCGCGGACGTCGGTGATCCAGGTGGGCGCGAGGGTGAACGCGGCCCGGGTGGTCCGCGTCCCGTCCGGGCCGGTGATGGTCGTGTCGAGGGCCGCGGTGCTGTCGCCGTCCAGGCGCACCCCGCTGCCCACCGGCAGCGCCGGGCGCAGCTCGCGCAGGTCGAGGTCCACGTCGACGTAGGTGTATGCGTTGGTGGCGACGCTGTTCGCCCCGGCGCCTTCGTTCGGCAGGCCGCCGACGACCCACGCGGTGAGCTGGACGGTCGGCCCGGCGGAGGTGGTGCAGGTGTACTCCACCCGCACCGCGGTGGTGTCCGCCGACGCCGGGACCGCCGCACCGGCCAGCGCCCCGGCGGCCACCAGGGCCGAGGTCAGGGACAAGGCGGTGCCGTGGAATACGGTCGATTTGTTGCGCAACTTCGCGTCCTCTCCGTGTTCGCTCGCCCACGGGCAGTATTCCGCAATTCGCCCCCGCCGGGCGTGGACCATTCAGTCGCAGCGAGGCGGGCCGGCACCCGGTCCCGGTCCCTTCAGGACGTTTTGGTGAAGGTGCCCAGATACGTGAGCGTCTCGACGTTGGTCTCCCATGGGCGGTAGTACGCGTAGACCTTCATCGTGCCGACGTACGGGATGAACGAGGCGGTGTGGCTGCGCTGGTTGAGCACGCAGTTCGAGCCCGCGTAGCCCTCCAGGTTGTTGTGGATGAACCCCGAGCCGGTGTTCGGGTCGCCCCAGGCCGCGTAGTACTGGTAGAGGATGGCGGTGCCGGGTTCGACCACCCCGGCGAACGTCAGCTTGGCCGACCCCGGCGCGCTGAAACCGGAGCCCGGCAGGGAGCCGTAGTCGCTGAGCAAGCGCGTGCTGCTCGGTTGCAGGCAGGTCGACGCGGAGGCGCTGCCGGTGGCGGCCAGCAGACCGGCGATCAACGACGACAACAGGATCACGATGCGTAATCGGGTCATGACGGCAAGATAGTGCCGCGGGGCGTTCCCGGCCCTTCGGCGTCACGCACCCCACCGCGCACGCCATTCACCTGGTGCGGGCAGGTGTTCCGGGAAACGGTGTGCCTGCTGGAAATGTCGTTTCCGCGGGTAGGCCGGGTCGACACGGTGGGTGGTCGGACGTCGATCGGGAGCGCTTGGCGTTGAGGTGCCTTCATGGAACGCCGGGATCCGCGGTCATCGGCCTGCGCACCGCCGTCGCCTCGGACACCCTGATGATGCTGCTCATGCAGGCCGTCTCGCCGTGGTGCACCTGCGCGGTGTTCCCGTCCGCCCTTCCCACCACCCGGCCGGGTACGACCGGGCCCGGCACGGGGTTGTCCCCGGTACCGCCGGGTACCCACCGGGCCGCGCACCGCGGCCGACGCCCGTCAACAACACCGCACCTCCGAACCGGTTGGGTGATCGATTCCATGCGAGTTCTCCCCGAGTCCCAGTTGGCCGCCGTGCTGTCCGGTCTCGCCTCCCGGCCGCGGGTGGTGGTCAGCGGGAACCACGCCACCCCGCACCACGCGTTGGAGGTGCTGGACAAGGTGGTGGGGGAGTACCGCCTGTTCGCGCTGAACGCCCAGGAGGGCATGCCCGACCGCGACGGCGTGGTGCTGGAGACGCCCTTCGTGGGGCCGGGGATGCGCGGCAAGCGGATGCTGCGGTACTTCCCCTCCCGGTTGTCGCTGGTGCCGCACCTGCTGCGGCAGGCGTTGCCGCCGGACGTCGTGCTGGTGCACACCTCGACCCCGGTGGACGGGTGCGTGTCGCTGGGCACGGAGGTGAACGTCCTGCCTGCGGCGATCGAGGCGGTCCGGGCCCGGGGTGGTCTGGTGGTCGCCCAGCTGAACCCGCGGATGCCCCACACGCACGGTGACGGGGTGCTGTCCTGCGACGAGGTGGACTACGCGGTCGAGGTCGACGAGCCGCTGACCTCGCCCGTGCCCCGCGTGGTCGGCGAGGTGTCCGGCGTGATCGCCGGGCGGGTGGAGGCGCTCGTCCCGGAGGGCGCGACCCTCCAAATGGGCATCGGCGCCGTCCCGGACGCGGTGCTGGCGGCGCTGACCGGGCGCCGCGGCCTGGCGGTGTGGTCGGAGATGTTCAGCGACGGCGTGCTCGGTCTGGAGCGGGCGGGCGCGCTCGACCCGGACACCCCGGTGACCGCGTCGTTCGTGTTCGGCAGCCAGGAGCTCTACGACTGGGTGGACCGCAACCCGCGGGTCCGGCTGCTGCGCACGGAGAAGACCAACGACCCCGGGCTGATCGCCCGCCGGCCGCGGTTGGTCTCGATCAACAGCGCGTTGCAGGTCGACCTGTACGCCCAGGCCAACGCCAGCAGGGTGCACGGGGTGATCTACTCCGGGTTCGGCGGGCAGACCGACTTCGTGGTCGGGGCCCTGCACTCACCGGGCGGACGGGCGATCGTCGCCCTGCCCTCCTGGCACCCCAAGGCCGACGTGTCCACCGTGGTGCCCCGCCTGACCGGCCCGGTCACCTCGTTCCAGCACAGCTACCTGGTCAGCGAACAGGGCACCGCCACCATCTGGGGTCACGACGCCGGCGAACAGGCCCAGCAGATCATCGACCACGTCGCCCACCCCCGGGCCCGCGCCGAACTCGCCGAAGCCGGCCGCGGCCTGGGCTTCCCGCTGCGACCACCGGCCTGACCGCGCCGTCCACCCGTGCAGCGGGCTACGCGGTGAGAACTTCACCTCGTTGAACCTGTTGTCCCCGCCGCGCTGCCGGTACGAAGGACGCACCGCATCGACGAGCCCTCGCGCGAGGGGAGTCCGACTTCGGCGGATTCCTCACGACACCTGGACGGCCACACCGGTCCGTGCCGGCGTGCGGCCCCGACCGCGCCGGCTCGTCGTGCCCGGCACAGGACGCGAGGACCGCTGCCACCAGTGCGAGGAGGACCCATGTCACCTGTCGACCCGGCCGACCGCCCCCGCTCCCGGAGAGGGCTTTCCGCGGCGGCGTTGACCGCGTTGTTGCTGCCGCTGACCGTGGCGCCGCCCGCTCACGCGGCCGCGGTCAGCACCTACACCACCCCCGGCGTCTTCACCTTCACCGTGCCGGCCGGGATCACCGCCGTCACCGTGCACGTCGTGGGTGCCGGCGGCGGGGGTGGTGGCAGTGGTTGGGGGTTCTTCCCGGTCCCCGGCCCCGGCGGCGGTGGTGGAGGGGGTGGGGCGAACGCGACGTGCACGTTGGCCGTCACCCCGGGTGCCGCGCTGAAGGTCTCGGTCGGTGCCGGGGGTGCGGGAGGTGGTCCGCGCGAGGGCGTCTACCAGGCCAAGGCCGGCACGTCCGGGGGGAGTTCCGGCATCACCGTCGGCACGACCGTGCGGGCCAACGGCGGCGGTGGTCAGGGTGGGCAGGGTTCACTCGGTGACAACACCGGCGGTGCCGGGGGCAACGGCAGCGGCTCGGTGAGCTGCGGCGGCACGGTGGTCACCACGACCCCCGGCGCGAACGGCGCCACCGGCGGCAACGGTGTGCTGAGCAGTGGCGGGGGCCCGGGCGGCGCGGCCGGTCCGACGGTGCCCGCCGAATGCGCGGCCGGCACCGGGCGAGGGGGCAACGGCGCCAACGGCGGCGTGTTCACCGGGTTCACCGGCGACGCCGGCGGCAACGGCTGCGTCGTCATCAGGTACTGATCCGGCGGAAGTCAGGACGTCCCGGAAGGAGGTCGCGCACGCCCTGGCCGCGTCCACGCCGCGTTCGTGCGCCGGGGCCGGGGCGGCTACGCCATCCAGCGCCCGACCGCGAAGTAGGCGGTGAACAAGCCGAAGAACGCCAGGTTCACCACCAGCAGGAGCTGTTGCCGGCGGGTGTTGCGGGCCAGCAGGGCGTAGGCGACGGCCACGGGGAAGGCGCCGGCCAGGTGTCGGCCGATCGAGGACAGCGGTTCCACCGGCCCCGCGGACGCGCTGACCGTCATGAGGAAGACGGCGACGGCGAACAGCAGGTGGTCCGGTGGCAGCCGTTTGCGGGTCAGGCCGAGCGCGAGCAGCGGCAGGACCAGGAACAGCAGTTCCCACAGCGAGTCGGTGTCGTTGTGCGGGCTGTCGGAGCGGAGGACGTTGCGGACCGCCTGGACCACCGGTTCCCAGGGCCAGTGCGGGCTGCGGTGCCAGTAGTCGTGCTGCCAGCGGGAGAAGGCCAGTGGGTCGTCCCACCGCAGCCACAGGTAGGCCACGTAGGCCAGCAGGCCGAGCGGGACCACCGCGGCCGAACCGACGATCTTGAGCTTGGTGCCCAGCTCGTGCCGGGTGAACAGGTCCCGCCACCCGAAGCGCTGCGCCAGCGCCACCGCGAACACGATGACGACGAGCACGCCGTTGGGCCGGGTCAGGGTGGCCACCGCGCCGAGTGCGCCGGCCCACAGCCAGCGCTCGCGACGCACCAGCAGGAACACCGCCAGCGTCAACGGCACGAACAGCGCTTCGGCGTAGCCCGCGGCGAAGGTGACCGAGAACGGGCTGAACGCCAGGAAGAACACCGACCACCGGGCGGTGTGGGTGCCGAACCGCTCGACGACGAGCTGGTACAGCAGCCACAGGGCGATCAGCCCCAGCACGTTGGCCAGCACCAGCCCGACGTAGTAGGCGTGCCAATAAGTGCGGCCGAACGGGACCGACAGCCACCCGAGCAGCTTGGGCCACAACGGGAAGAAGACGACCGCCTCCGGGAACTCCGTGCGAACCCCGTCCGCCGGCCACACGACCGGCTGCCTCGGGTCCCAGTAACCGTGCGAGGCGATCTGGAGGTAGTACCCGATGTCGAACCGGTGCCACTGCTTGGAGCACTCGCGCAACTGCGACAGGCACTGGAAGCCGCCGGGTTGCGCGACCGACACCACGGTGACCACCACCATGGTCACCCGGCTCAGCACGAAGATCCACAGCGCCTCCCGCCACGCGGACCACCGGTGCGCGTCCTCGCCGGGCGGAGCGGGGTCCGGCGGAGTCGCGGTCGTGCCGGGGTGAACCTGTTCGAGCATCGAATCCCGCTCACTGTCGACCTTCGGCGATGTCCCGCCGGGAAGTGGACCAAAGGCGACTGTCCTACCAGAGCGCGCGTCTCGGCACATTTGCGACGGACGCACTTCACTCGAACAGGGCATGTATTCCAGTCGGCTTGTGCCCCTCCTCTCCGAGTGGGCGGTGATCTCGTCCGACGGTGGGCAGACCTCGGACCGCGGGGACCTGCCACCCGCCGCGGGGAACCGGTGATATCGCTGCACGCCCACAGCCGGAGGCGATCCCGAGATCACCACTCGTGCGCACGACAACGGGAAACCGGATTGCCGCGGTCGGCCGCGCCGTCGCGTTGTCACTACGGGATGGCGAATAGTTGTCTCCCGTGTTCCGGGATTGTAACTTTTCGAATTCCACCCGCCGTGAACTGCGAAAACAATCTTCAAGCGCCACCGACTCGGCGGTACGGGTGCATCGGGCGGGGAAGTACCGTTTCGAATCCGCCGGTTCCGCGACGGCGTGCCGATCGGTCCCGGGTTCCGTGCGCTCTTGCCCGGCAACCGACGGCAAAACACCCCTGCATCTCTTGTGTGGAAGGGCTGCCCAAGTGACTTCTTCACGCACCGTCCGATTAGCGGGCGCGATCGTCCTCTCGATCGGCCTCGCCATTCCGTCCCTGCCCGCGGTCGCCGCGCCGACCGTCGCGGTCACCACGTCCCCCGAGTCCGCGACACGCATCTCCCTCGGCATGGCCGAGGCGATGAAGCGCGACTTCGGCCTGACCGACGACGGCGTCCGGACCCGCCTGGCCCAGGAGGAGAAGGCCCGCGGCGTCGAAACCGTGGCCCGCAAGCTCTACGGCTCGTCCTACGCGGGTAGCTGGTTCGACCCCGCGACCGGTCGGCTCGCCGTCGCGGTGGCCGGTGACGCCGCCGCCGGCAAGACCGGCCTCGACGCGACCGTCGTGCCGGTCGCGTACAGCTACGCCCAGCTCGACGCCGCCAAGACCGCCATCGACCGGCAGGCCGGCAAGGCCGCGCCCGCCGGCGTGAACGGCTGGTACGTCGACGTGCGGACCAACACGGTGGTCGTCACCGTCAACCGGCACAAGGTCGACGCCGCCGTGACCGCCTTCCTCGACCGGGCCAAGTCCTTCCACCGCGCCGTGCGCGTGGAGGAGGAGGACAGCTCGCCGCAGCTCTACGCGGACGTGGTCGGCGGGTGGCCGTACTGGATCAACAACGCGTCCCGGTGCTCCATCGGCTTCGCCGTGTACGGCGGGTTCGTGTCCGCCGGCCACTGCGGCACCCCCGGTTCGCAGACCACCGACCAGAACGGCGCGCTCTACGGCTACTTCGCGGGCTCCACGTTCCCCTACTACGACTACTCGTGGGTGCAGACCGTCGCGGGTGTCAACCTCTGGGGCTACATGGAGGGCTACAACGGCTACTGGTACTACGTGCGCGGTTCCGCGCAGGTCGCGGTGGGCTCGGGCGTGTGCCGCTCCGGTTCCACCACCGGCATGTGGTGCAACTACATCCAGGCCCGCGGCCAGACCGTGAACTACCCGCAGGGCGTCGTCTACAACCTGACCCGCACGAACGTCTGCGCCGAGCCGGGTGACTCCGGCGGTTCCTGGCTCAGCTCGAACCAGGCGCAGGGCGTCACCTCGGGCGGCTCGGGCAACTGCTCGAGCGGCGGCACCACGTACTACCAGGAGGTCAACCCGATCCTGTCCGCCTACGGCCTGACGCTCGTCCTGAGCTGATCGCCGCGGCGTCGAGCCGACCGGCCCCCGGCACACCGGGGACCGGTCGGCTCGACCGTGGTCGCGCGATGTCCAGGGAGACAGGTCGCTCCTCCATCAGGCTGATCACCGGACGGGAACGACGATCCGAACGCGGTGATCCGGTAACAACGAGGCGTGGACGAGTTCCGGCCGGCGCGCTTCGACGCGTTCCTCTCCTACAGCCACAGCGGCGACGGCGGTTTCGCCCCGGCGTTCCAGGAGCAGCTCGAGGGGTTCGCCAGGCGCACCCGGCGGGACCGGCCGCTGCGCGTGTTCCGCGACGACGCGAACCTCGCCGCCGATCCCGACCTGTGGCAGGGCATCGAACGCGCCCTGTCGTCGTCGGCGTGGTTGTTGTTGCTGGCCTCACCGGACGCGGCGCGGTCGGAGTGGGTGGGCAGGGAGATCGAGTGGTGGTTGGCGCACCGCTCGCCCGCGCGCATCCTCATCGGTCTCACCGCGGGCGACCTCGCCTGGGACGCCGCGACCGGCGACTTCCACCCCGCCGGTACCGCCGTCCACCCGGCCTTGCGCGGCGTGCTGCCCGCCGAACCGCGGTGGATCGACCTGCGGGGCCTGCGGGCGCTGCCCGAGCTCGACCGCGGCGACCCGCGGGTGCAGGACGTCATCGCGGAGTTCTCCGCCCCGCTGCGCGGTGTCGAGAAGGACGAGCTGGTCGGGACGCACGTGCGGTGGCTGCGGCGCGACCGGCGGCGGACCCGGGTCGTCATCGCCGTGCTGCTGGTGCTGCTGGTGCTCGCCGCCGGGACCAGCGTGGTCGCCCTGGTGCAGGGGGAGCGCGCGAACGAGCAGGCACGGGTGTCGACCGCTCGGCTGCTCGCCGCCGCCGCCACGGCGGCCTCGTCCACGGACGCGGCGCGCGCGTGGTTGCTGGCCGCCGAGGGCTACCGCCTGCACCGCGACCGGCAGACCGTCGCGGCGCTGTTCCAGACCCTGAACGACAACCCGGAACTCGTCGGGCAGCACGACGTGGCCGCGCCGATCTCGGCGCTCGTCGCCTCGCCGGGCGGCATCGCGCTCGCCGGCACCACCGACGGCCGGGTGGTGCGCTGGGACCCCGCCACGGGCGACGACGACGAGACGGACCTGGGCGACCTACCGGTCACGGACGTCGCGGTGAGCGACGACGGTGCGGTGGCCGCCGCGACGGACGGTCAGCGCGCGGTGCTCTGGCGGGCGGGCGCGCAACCCGTGACCCTGGCCCGGGAGCAGCCGGGGCAGGTGGCGGTGTCGCCGACAGGGAGGACGGCCGCCGTGCTCACCTCACCGACGGCCGAGGTCCGGCGACTGGCCATCTTCGACACGGCGACCGCGGCCGGGCGCGGGGACGTCGCGCTGTCGGCGCACCACTGGGACGGGCTCGGCTTCCCCGACGAGGGCACCGTCGCGGTGACCGGCGGTGCGGGCATCTGGCAGCGCCTGCGGTTGGCCGACCTGGCCGTCACCGTCCGCCAGGAGGAGTACCTGGCGCCTCCGAGCCAGGGTCTGTCCGCCACCTCCGACGACGGCTCGTTCACCGGGTTCCTCGCGGGGTGGGCGGTGGTCTACGGGACGTCCACCGAGCAGATCACGGAGAACGTCTCCGGCGCGGGCAGTTCCTACACCCCGGACGTCCTGGCCATCCGCCGGGACGGCAGGCGGATCGCCTCCGGCGGCGGCGGGCAGCTGTGGGTGTCCGAGGTCGCCGCGCGCGACGACAACCGCGCCCAGCGGGAGCTGCGCGGCGCCGGCGGTGCCGAGCACGTCGCGTTCCTCGGCGCCTCCGACCGGCTCGTCACGGCCAGAGGCGGCACGCTGTCGTTCTGGGACCCCGACCAGCGGCCCAGGTTGCGCCTGGACGACGGCACCCTGGAGGTCCCGGAGAGCCCTCGGTCCGGCCCCGCCGCCCAGCTCGCCGCGTCACCGGACGGCCGGCGCGTGCTGGTGGTCGGCGGGTACGGCGACGTGGTGCTGCACGACCTCGACGGCGGCTCGGCCGCGGGCACGCCCGTGACCGGTCCCGCGGCCGGTCCGGCGACGCACGAGGGGAGCGAGCCGGACGTCTTCCCCGCGTGGTTGCCCGACGGCACGCCCGCGTTGGTCGACCAGGTCGGCTGCGGCCTCCACGCGATCCGCGGCGACCGCACCGAAGTCCTGCTGAACGCCCAGGGCACCCGGGTGCGGGCCGCGCGGTTGACCCCCGACGGGCACCTCGTGTGCGTCAGCCAGTACGGCGGTGTGTCGGTGCGCCGCCTCAGCGATGCGATGTACGTGCGGGACGTGGCCTCCGACCTCGCCGCCGGCGCCGCGGCCGCCGACGGTCCGGCCGCCATCAGCGAGGACGGTCGGTACGCGGCCTGGGTCGGCCGGCACGAGGACGGCGTCGTGCGGATGACCGTGGCGGACACGCGGGAGGAGGAGGTCACGTCCGTGGTGCGGACCGACGCGCGAGCCGTCCACTACGCGGGCGACCGGTTGCTCGTGTCCCACGACGACGGTTCGCTCGACGTCCGCGACGTGACCGGGGCACGTCTGCTGCGCACGGTCCCCGGCGGCACCGCGTACGCCCGCCCGCTGGCCTGGGTGCCGGGCACGGCGTTCATCGGCCGCGTCCGCAACGACGGTGCGCTGGTCGTGGTCGACGTCGACGCGGGCGCCGTGCTCGGTGAGCTGCGGCTGCCGATCACCCGGGCCTCGATGGCCGCGGCGACGTGGGAGGCCACCGGGATCGCGGGCGCCGGCGCCACCGGCGAGCTGCTGACCGCGACACCGCGCAACACCGTGTCGCGGTGGGCGGTCGACGAAGCGGCGTGGCTCGACCTGGCCTGCCGGTCCGCCGGCCGCGACCTCACCGCCGAGGAGTGGCGGCAGGTGACCGACTACGACCTGCCCACCGACCTGCGTTGCCGCCGGTGAGCCGGAGCACCGGTGTGGTGTGGACGAGAGCCGGGGCCGCGCCTGACCGGGCCGCACCAGCAGGTCGTCACGTCGCGAGGTGTCACGCGCCCGAGCCGTCGATCAGCCAGTAGGTGCAGTAGTGGTCGTTGGTGTAGTAGACCGACTTTTGTTGCACACCTGCGCTGATGTCCATGACGATGCGGTGGAGCCCGCGGTGGCGTTCGGAGGTCAGCCAGTTCTCGACGTCGCGGGAACCGGACTGCCAGTTGCCCGTGAACGCCGGAGACGCCTCCACGTCGTACTCGTACAGCTTGCGGACCTGTTTCTGGTACTTGGTGAAGCGCTGCATCGGCTTGCACCGCTGGCTGTCGCTGAACCCGTTGAAGCTCCCCCGGGACCCGATCCACCTGCGCTCGGTCGTGGTGGTCCCGCCGGTGGCGGGGTTCGGTCCGGTGAACCAGTACTTGTTCAGCTCCTGTGTCCGCGTCGCCCTGGGCCATGCTTCGGAGAAGGGGCGGTTCGGCGGGGACGGGTAGCCCGCCAGCAACGGCAACGCGGCATACGGGGTCCGGGGACCGTTCTTCCAGAACGCCAGGGCGGTGGCGGCGGAAGCCGGTGGGGCATCGGTGCGCCGGGCCTCCGCGATCAACCCGGCGGCCTGGACCTGGGCCTGGGCGGCGGGCGCGGACAGCGCGGCGACGGTCAGGACCGCGGCGAACACGGCGGTGACCGCGTTCGGCATCCGCAGGCCCGCCGTACGTCGGACTACGGGGGTGGTCATGTCGACATCTCCTCGTCGTTGGTCGATCGAAGCCCCGTTCAGGGGTGGGTGCCGGGTGCTCAGCCCGTTGTGACCACGAAGGTGCTGAGGACGACCTTGTGGTCGGTCGGCCAGGTCCAGGTGGGACGCAGGAACCTGTCCTTGCCCGACTCCTCGACGCGCTTGCTGCGGACGATGCTGCGGGACGGTCCGACGAGGACGCTGTCGAAGAGCCGGAGGCGATCGTCGGGGTGGTAGAAGACGAAGTCGATCCGGTCCCGCTCGTCGGCCTTCGGCGCCCAGGTGAGCTTGCCGACGTCGGCACCCGGGTTGTCGCTCGGCCAGGTGAAGCCCGGCGTGAGCACCGGGTCGGGGTTGATCTCGCGGTAGCTGTCGCGGAAACCGGCGTCCTCGATCGCCTTGGTCGTCGACCACGCGACCACGGTGCCGTTGTGGTCGAAGAGGTCCCGGGTCCGGTGGTCCCAGTCTTGGTGGGAGGGCTCGTTGAAGTCGCCGGCCAACAGCGTCAACCGTCCCTTGGACCGCTCCCTCCCGGCGTCCGCGAGCATGGCCTTGGTGACCTCCGTGCGTCCCGAGGCCGCGTTGAGCCGCTCGATCAGGCCCGCGTCGGTGATGGGACCGGTCGGGATCTCGTTCCAACCGTACTTGGAGGTCTCCAGCGGTGGCGGCGTGCCGCCGCCGTAGCCGCGCGGCAGGTAGGTGACGTAGTAGCGGTACTCCAGGTGCCCGGAGTAGGCCGCGACCTCGATGCCGTCGTCGACCGAGATGACCGCCTTCGTCCAGGACGGGAGCGATTCGTGCTCGAAGATCGGGTGTCGCGAGATCACCGCCGGGTCGGTCGAGTCCTCGGCACCGAAGTAGGTCAGCTCGCGCTCGGCGAGATCGGCCCGGAGGTCGGCCACCCGTTGCCGGTTCGACTCGCTGAGCATGACCACGTCCGGCTCGACGGCGGCGACGGTGTCCGCGATGCCCGCCCGGCCACCCGGGACCTGGCTGCCGCCGAGCCAGATGTTGAACTGCATGACCTTGAGCGTCCGGCGCGGGAGCCCGTCGTGCCGCGGCTCGCGTTGATTCCCGACCACCACCGACCTCCGTTCGCTGCCTCGTGTTCACGACCTGATCGCGGTTCGACGCGACCGGGCAACACCCGGACGTCCCGGTCTGCCCCCGCGGTCGGTCGGTGCGGGAGCGCGCAGCCGTCCCTCAGACGTCGGGCCACACTTCGACCGGCGGCTCGATCATGGTCCACTGGTACTGCCAGCGGAGCCAGAGGTTGTCGCCGTACTTGAGCCAGTCCGAAGGGGCGTCCACGACCCGCTTCCCGACCATGCGGTCGACCGGTGGAACCCAGTTGTTCCAACACGTGTAGATCACCTGGGTGGGCTCGTACCACGCCACCTGGGTGATCGGTTGCTTGGTCCACTGGGCCGGGTAGTTCCCGTACTCCAGGGTTTTGCGCACCAGGCCCTCGGAGAAGGTGCGCTTGTAGTCGTCGCCGCCGTCCGCGTAGGTGGTGTCGCCCTTGGCGATGGGTGGCTTCTTGAAGGCCGAGCCGTACTCGCTGTCGAGACCGGTGATCTTGGCGGGCTTGCCGTCCTTGTCCTCTCCCCAGACGTACAGGCCGTCGAGCTGGAACTTGAACGTGCACGGTTTGAAGGAGGACTCCTTGAACTTGCCGGTTTCGCCGACCTCGGCGAGGGTGTTGCCCCACAACGTGCGCAACTTGAAGGCCATGGGGGCGAAGTCGTCCAGCTTGATGTCCTGGTCGCTGAAGTAGTCCATGACCTTCCCGCTGCGGATGAGGGCGCTGACGTCCGTGATCTTCCCGCCGATCGCCAGGATCTTGAGCTCCGCGTTCTGCAGGAGCTGCTTGTACTTGGCGTCGATGTCGCCCTTGACACCCCCGATGCCGCGTTCGTAGGAAGCCTGGAGGGCAGCTCTGATCTCCGTGGTGCTCTGCGAGGAGGAGCAGCTGAACAGCAACATCCGGCCGTAGTCCACGTTCTGCACGTACAGCGGCGGGTTCCGCTCGCCGATCTGCCCTGATTCTTCGAGCTGGTCGTAGTCGCTGTTGGTGAAGTCGTCGGTGAACCACTCATCGGGGCGCTTGGGGAGGTCGAAACCGACCGTGAAGGCGTTCTGCATGAAGAAGGCCAGCACGGTGTGTTGTTCGGCCTGGTGCTCCACGTCGAGGGTCGCCCGTGCCTCGACGCCCAGGTAGTGCGCCGAGATGCCCATGTGCAGGAGCGCTTCGTGCGCCGAGTGCATCTCCCGTTGCTCGAACAGGACGGTACCCGCCGAACCGAGCTTCACCCCCTGCGTCATCGACCGGATGGCCTCGTGCACCGCGCCCGCGCTGGGCTTGTCGACCCATTCGTTGGCCTTTTTGCCGGAGATGGCGTCGATCCACACGTTCGTGCCGTCGCGATCCGTGATGGGAAGGGGGTCGAGGCGGCCGTCCTCGGCGACACCGCTTCCCTGGACCAACCCGGACGGCCACAGCACGGAACTGCGGCGGGCGAAGGTGAAGACCTTGCTCGGCGTGCGTGTGACGTCCCCCTCCCGTGTGGTGTGCAACCACCACTTGCTGCCCTTCTTCACCGCCCTGGTCACGGGGTCCGAGATGTGCTGACTGTCCTCCTTCGGGGGGCACAGGTCGTACCAGTTGACCATGGCGGCCAGCTTTTCCTCGATGTCGACCTTCTGGTCGGGGTCGTCGTCCTCCACGGTGACCGGCACGCCCTCGAGCTGCTTCTCCCCCCCGAAGGCCGCCCACACCAGTTCGCCGGGCTCCGCAGCGGTTCCCGCTCGTGCGAGCGCGGTGTCAGGGGCCGCGAACGATGGTTGATCCGCTTCGGCCAGCACCTGCCCACCCGGGCTGCCGTCGAGGGCCAGCAACAGGTACCGGTCCGCTCCGGTCACGTGCCGGCCCTGGACCAGCACCTGCCCGTCGAGCGGACCCAGCGCGACCGAGCGCCCGGGTGAGCAGTCGACGAAGAGCTGGGTGATTTCCGCGGACATGCGAGTCTCCTCTGCTTCGGCTGGTGTCGTTGTCGAACCGCCGGCCTGCCGCCCGGACCGGCGATCGGTGCGCCGCGACCCGGGTGACCGGACGGGCAGTGGGTGTCGCGGCTCGCGGCACATCGCCGTCGAACCCGGCACGACGGCTGCGGCATGCGATCGTGGTGTGGTTGGCCGGTGGAGGGGCACCGGTCCCGTTCGAGGGAGTCCTCCCCGCTGCGCTTCGCCGCTGTCGAGGTCGGGTGGCGCGACCCCGGCCGGGAGGCTCGGAACCTCGTCACGGCGGCCGCTGCCCGTGCGCGGTCGTACCCGGTCGCGGCGACGGCGGTCCGCGGCGGCAGGCGGGGTGGTCTCCGGCAGCCGGAGCCGGTCCACCGCCCGGTGCCCCGGGTCCACTCCGGACCGCGAGGGCCGCCTCCTCAAGAGTTCACGACGGCCTCCCGCTGTTCGCGGCTGTCGTCTCGGGTACGTGCGTGGTCATCCTGGTCCCGGTCCTCGATCGACGTCTCCGGTGTGCCCGTCGGAACCGGCTACCCCGCCCGGGCGTCCCCAGTCGCCGGCTCTTGTGCTGTCACCCCCATGAGTGAGGTGTGTCCGCGTTGTCCGTGCCGAGACCCGACCCGATCCGACGACGGCGGTGCGGCCCGTCCGATCGAGTGAACCGGGACTCCGGCACCCCCGCCTTCCGGCTCGCGGCCGTGCGCGACGGGCAACCGATCCACCACTTGCACGACCACCCGGTTCGCCGAACGGTTGGCGGACAACCGGATCGCGCGTCCGCCGAGCCCCCTCGGCGACTCCTCCCCACCCGAGTGGACCGGGGCGTCGGCGAGGGCGGCGTTGGGGCGACCGCCGGACCTCCGCGGTGCGGTCAGCCGCAGGGCTCGGGCACCACGCCGGCGAAGTCACGCGGGTAGCGGTCCTCCTGCGGGCCGTCGAGCCGACCGCCGACCGGGCACGGCACGTTCACCGCGGCGCCCGGGTCCACCTGCCACAACGCGATCCCCTTCTCGGCGTTGCCCGCGAGCACGCCGTGGGCGGACGTGGCCTCCAACAAGGAGGGGCGTGGTTCGGTCTGGCAGGTGAGCGGGTCGGGTGCGGGCCCCCTGCTCCACGTCGCGCCGCCCCGCACGCCGTCGGCGACCTCCCAGCCGAGCACTCCGTCGAGCGTGCACTCGGCCCGGACGACCGTGCGGTTGTCCGAGGTGAACGCGATCGCGCCCCCGATGTCGGCGGCCTTCAGGTAGAGGCGTACCCCCGGTCGTGCGACGGTGATCAGGCAGCGCGGTGGTCCTCTCCCGGTCGAAGTCGCCGGTCCTCTCATCCCAGGCCGGCCCGCCCGCGGTGGGGACGAGGAAGAAGTCGTCGCGGAAGTGCTCTCGTCGCCACAACGCGACTTCCTTCTCCACCCACGTCGACTTCGCCGCCTCCGGCGCCGCGAGCGGCACGAACGTCCGCGAGCCGCGCAGCGCCCGCTCGATCGCCGTCCACAGGGCAGGCGCGGCGGCGAGGGTGGGGTCGTCGCGGAACACCCGCGGTGCCGACGCCCGGTACCGGCGCCGACCCGGCCGGTGCAGGCCGCGTTGCAACGCCTTGGCGACCGGGCTGTCACCCTCGTGACCGTAGGAGATGAAGCTGTCGTGGGCGGTCCCGCTCACCGGAACCCGCATCGAGTGGGTTGATCGGCGGCCGAGTGCGGGAGAGGGGTTTTCGGTGGTCAGCCGGTTCGGGTGAAGTTGTGACGTGGCCGCGGCCGTTGTCGCGCCGCGGCTCCGCGAGGTACACCGACACTATTACTTCAGTGCAGATCGAAAGAAACCTAGGCCGGAGGTCGACGATGACGTGCACCTCCCGGGCCCGATCATCAAACGTCACCTGATCGTGGGATGAACACGGCCTTCCGGTTCCCCGTGGCCCCGGTGGGCACCCGGCCTGGGGGAGGTGCGGCCGATGACGGTGGGTGACGTGCTCGTGCGGCGCGGGTTGGTCGGGCAGCACCAGTTGGCCGAGGCCGAGCGGGAGGCGCGGGAGACCGGTGTGTCGCTGGTGGACGTGCTGGTCGCGTCCGGCCGGGTGGAGCGGGAGGCGGTGTTCCGGGCGCTGGCCGAGGCTTCCGGCCTGCCGTTCCTCGACTTGGCGGCCGAGGACGTCGACGACGCGCTGTGCCGGGCGCAGGACGTGACCCGGATGGTCGCCGGGGGGTGGTTCCCGGTGCGCCGCGAGGCCGACGGGACGGTCCTGGTCGCCGTGTCGTCGGTGGCGGACGGGCGGTTGCGCGCCGAGGTCGCCGAGGCGGTCGGGGCGCCGGTGGCGTTCGCGGTGGCCACCGACCGGGACGTCACCCGCGCGGTGCGGGAGCGGATGCGGGACGAGTTGCTGCACGTCGCCACCGAGGGGTTGTGGGAGCGGGACGAGGAGGCGTCGGCGCGCGAGGTCCTGACCGCGCCGCAGAAGGTGCTCGCGGTGGTGGTGCTGGTGGTGCTCGCGGCGCTGGCGCTGGTGTGGCCGGGTGGTGTGGTGGCGGGGTTGTCGTTGGTGGTGGCGTTCGGGTTCTCGGTGTCGGTGGCGTTCAAGTTCGCGGTCTGCATGGCGGGTGCGCGGCGCGAGTGGCTGCCGCCGGTGCGGGCGGTCGACCTGCGCGACGACGAGCTGCCCCTCTACACGGTGCTCGTGCCCTGCTACCGCGAGGAGAACGTGATCGGCCGGCTCGTGGAGAACCTGGGGGTGCTGGACTACCCGGCCTCGAAGTTGGAGGTCCTGCTGCTGCTGGAGGCGGACGACTCGTCGACGTTGCAGGCGGCCGTGGCGTCGCGGCCGCCGCCGTACGTGTCGATCGTCGTCGTGCCGGACGGTCAGCCCCGGACCAAGCCGAAGGCGTGCAACGTGGGCCTGCAGCTGGCGCGCGGCGAGTTCGTCGTCATCTACGACGCCGAGGACAAGCCCGATCCCGACCAGCTGCGCAAGGCGGTCGCGGCGTTCCGCGCGTCCGGGCCGAAGACGGTGTGCGTGCAGGCGGCGCTGAACTACTGGAACGCCGAGGAGAACGTCCTGACCAGGATGTTCACCCTGGAGTACTCGTTCTGGTTCGACTACATGCTGGCCGGGTTGGACTGGCGGAGCCTGCCGATCCCGCTGGGCGGCACGTCCAACCACTTCCGGGTGGACGCGCTGCGGCGGTTGGGCGCGTGGGACCCGTTCAACGTCACCGAGGACGCCGACCTGGGCATCCGCGCGGCGGCGCGCGGCATGAGGGTCGGGATCATCGACTCCACCACGTTCGAGGAGGCCAACCGGGCCGCCGGGAACTGGGTGCGGCAGCGGTCGCGGTGGATCAAGGGGTACATCCAGACGTTGTTGGTGCACCTGCGGCACCCGGTGCGGCTGGTCCGCACCACCGGTTGGAAGCAGGCGGCGGGGTTCGCGCTGCTGATCGGCGGCACCCCGTTGTCGTTCCTGTGCGTGCCGCCGTTGTACGCGCTGCTGGTGCTGTCGGTCGTGGTCGACCCGGCGGTGCTGGCGCCGCTGTTCCCCGGCTGGGTGCTGTGGACGAGCCTGGCGAACCTGTTGGTGGGCAACGCGCTGATGGTCTGGGTGTCGATGATGGGTGCGTTCCGGCGGCAGCGGTACCGGCTGGTGCCGTGGGCGCTGCTCAACCCCCTGTACTGGCTGCTGCACTCGATCGCGGCGTACAAGGCGGTGGGCCAGCTCGTGACCAAGCCGCACTACTGGGAGAAGACGGAGCATGGTCTCAGCCGTGTCGAGGCCGGCGCGTCGCCCGCGCCCGCCTGAGGCCCGTCCGCGGCCCTGGCCCGGCACGACGGGTCGCCGGTGGGCGGTGCGGCTCGCGTTGGCGCTGCCGTACGCCGCGCTGTCCTGGGAGCTGGGGCGGCGCGGGTTCGCGCCCGCGCAGAACGCCGTGCTGGAGCAGCGGGCCGCGGCCGTCCGCTGGGGTGCGACGGACCTGGGGTTCCTGGACCGGACCTACCCGCCGCTGCCGGTGGCGGTGGCGGCGCTGCTGCCGGGTGGAGCGGTCGCGCTGGGTGTGGCGGGTGCCGTGGCGGCGGGCATGCTGCTGCACCTGGTGGTGGAACGGCTCGTGCAGCGCCGGGTGCACGTCGTGGTGCTGGTGCCGCTGGTGCTCGCGGTCGCCGTCGCGCCGGGTTTCCTGCTCCTGCAGACCGGCGACTTCGCGGCGTTCACCGGGTTGGCGCTGCTGGCGGTCGCGATCGAGGGGTTCACCCGGTTCGCGTTCTCGGGGGAGACGCACGGCGGCTTCCAGGCCGGGTTGGCGCTGGGGTCGGCCACCCTGTGCGACCCCGTCGCGCTGGTGTACGCCGGTGCGCTGGCCGGGGCGGCTCCGCTGATGGCCTGGTACCGCTACGGCGGCGTGCCGGCCGCCACCCGCGCCACGGCGGCGGTGATCCTGTTCCCCGGTGTGGCCGCCGCCCTGGGTTGGGTGTTCCTCCAGTGGCGCTTCACCGGGCACGTGGTGAGCCCGTGGCAGGGCAACTCCCCGCCGGGCTGGGACGACGCCCTGCCCCGCCTGGTGGCGACGCTGCGCGCGGTGGGCGGTGACGTGGCCACCGCGCCGATCTACGTGCTGTGCGGGGTCATGCTCGCGGCTCGCCGTCCCCTGGCGCTGACGGGGTACCTGCTGCCGGTGGTGGGGCTGGTCGCGGTGCTGTGGCTGGGGTTGCGCTACTCGCACGTCGAGGCGGCGGTGCTGCTGGCCCTGGTGGGCGTGATGAGCGTGCCGCTGCGGCCGGGGCGCCGGGTGCTGGTGCTGCTGGCCGCCGCGGCGGCGTTGAAGCTGGGGATCGAGTGGACGCTGGCGTGGGACGACCCGGTGCTGCGCGACTGGACCACCCTCACGGGTGGTGTCGTCGTCGTGTGGCGCTGATCGGGGCGTCCGGCGCACGATCACCGCGGATCGGCGGTCCGGTGCCGAGCTCAGGCATCTCGCGGCGATCGGGCAGGGCGCTGCGGACGTGTTGGCCTCGCGGCGGTTGGAGGCGAGGAACCGGTGTGGCGCACCCGCGCTGAGCGCCGCCGCGTTTGGGCCGGCCGCCCCCGTGGTATTGGCCAGACCACTGTCGTCTCGTTCCGGAGGGTGCTCATGCAGATCCAGGTCAACACCGACCACCACGTCCACGGTGGCGAACGACTGGCCACCTTCGTGACCACCGACCTGGAGAGCGGCCTGGCCAGGTTCGGCGGGTGGTTGACCCGGGTGGAGGTGCACCTCAGCGAGGACGGGAGCGGCAGCCCGGAGGACAAGAAGTGCGTCATCGAGGCGCGGCCGGGGGGCAAGCAGCCGGTCGCGGTCACGCACCACGCGGGCACCGTGGAGGACGCGTACGCCGGGGCGGCGCAGAAGTTGGCGAGGGCGCTGGACTCCCGGTACAGCCGCGCCCACGACCACAAGGGCAGCGACAGCATCCGCCACATGCCCGCCCCGGAGGACCCGGAGCTGGTCGGCGTGATCGAGGACGAGCCCCGGGGCTGATCAGGGCTGCGTGACGCGGCGGGCCTCCGGTCGGGTTCTGCCCGACCGGAGGCCCCGTGGCACCCTCGGCCGCCTCGGCCCGGACGAGTGCGGAGCACCCGGCACGCCGCCCGAGCCGAACCGGTCACCTCCCGCTAGACCACGCGGTGCCGCACCCGCCACACCACCACACCGATCAGGACCGCCGCGACGGTGACGAACAGGGTCGCCTCGATGAGCTGGAACGTCCAGAACCGGTCCGCCGGGTGGTAGACCCCGAACCGCTGCACGCCCCGCGCCTGCAGGAACTGGTTGAGGTTGGTGCCGGCCTGGTTGGCGGCGGCCTCCAGCTCGTAATACTCCGCCGAGCTCAGCCTGCGCCCGGTGGCGTCCGCGTAACCGCGCTCGATCACCCAGTCGGCGAAGCCCGGCACGAACCCGGGCCCGACCTGGCCCTTCGAGCCGCCGACGGGCACCGGCTCCACGGTGGTCAGCGGCGTGGCGTACGCGGGTCGGGCCAGCAGCGCCACCGACATCCGGGCGGCGAGGAACGCCCCGAACGCGACGCCGAACGCGGGCAGGCTGCGCCGCAGGATCGCACCCGCGGCGGTGGCGACGCCGAACGCGAACAGCGCGTACGCCACCGGGACGAGCCCTTCCAGGTCGAAGGCGTCGTACTCGAACCGCCCCTCCCACACGTCGAACGGCCGGCGGAACCACGTCAGCACCGCGGTGAACGCCCCGGTGAGCGCGACGGTGACGCCGGCCAGCGCCGCGAGCTTGGCCGCCAGCCAGCGCGTCCGCGGCACGGCCTGCGTCCAGGCGAGCTGCCAGGTGCCGTCCTCCAGCTCGCGCGCGAGCAGCGGCGCGCCGAGGAACGCGCCGATGACGACGGGGAGCAGGTAGAAGGCCGCCAGGAGGTTCTCGACGTCGCCGTACTCGTCGTCGAGCCGGCGGAAGGAGGCCGTGCAGGCCTCGTCGACGCCGGCCATCCCCGCACACCGGGCGGCACCGCCGGGGAACAGGTCGTGGGCCTGCGCCCCGAGCACGAGCAGGGCGATGCCGAACAGGCCGACGAGCAGGCCCAGGACGCAGACCTCGGTCCGGTGCTGGCGCCAGATCAACCACGTCATGCCGTCACCTCCGACGTGGCCGCGGTGCCCGGCTCGGACGACCGGCGCAGGTACGCCAGCACCAGGTCCTCCAGCGCGACCGGCCGGGCCTGCCACCCGGGCGCGGTCGGGAGCGCGCCGTCGCGCACCAGCAGGGTCGTGTGCCGGTCGCTGTGGACGGCCTCCACGACGGCGCCGGCCCGGTCGGGGTCGGTGGCCGTGCGGGGGCCGACGAGCAGCCGGTGCTCGGCGAGGAGGGTGTCGATGTCGCCGGAGAGCGCGACCCGGCCGTGGTCGAGCACGACCAGGTGGTCGCAGACGCGCTCCAGCTCGTGCACGACGTGGGAGGAGAACAGGACGGTCACCCCGCCTTCGGCCACCGCGCCCATGAGGACCTGGAGGAACTCGTGCCGGGCCAGCGGGTCGAGGCTGGCCACCGGCTCGTCGAGGACGAGCAGGTCCGGCCGCTTGGCCAGGGCCAGGGCCAGGGCGACCTGGGCCTGCTGGCCGCCGGAGAGCGCGCCGGCCCGGCGGTCCAGGGGGATGCCCAGCTTCGCCAGCCGGCGCTCGGCCAGGCCCTGGTCGAACCGCAGGTTGCAGGCCCGGCCAAAGCGGAGCATCTCGGCGACGGTGAAGCGCTTGTACAGCGGGTGGTCCTGGGCCAGGAAGCCGATCCGGGACAAAGTCCGCGGGGTGCCGGCGGTGACGTCGTGGCCGAGGACCTCCACCGTGCCGGTGCTCGGTGCCAGCAAGCCGACGACCAGGCGCAGCAGCGTGGTCTTGCCCGCGCCGTTCGGCCCGACCAGGGCGATCACGCCGCCCGCCGGCAGGGCCAGCGTGCAGTCGCGCAGCGCCCAGCCCTTCCGGTACCGCTTGCCCAAGCCGTCGGTGCGCAGCGCGAACCCGGTCGCCGTCACGCCACGCCCTCGTTCCTCGTCTGCTGGTGCACGGAGGTGAAGAGCGCGTCGACCGCCTGCTCGTCCAGGCCGGCCGCGTAGGCGCGGCGCAACCAGGTGACCAGGCCGCGGCGCAGCGACGTGTACGTCGCCGCCGGCATCGCGGTGGACTGCTGCTCGTTGACGAACGTGCCCTGGCCGGGTCGGCCGGTGACCAGGTCCTCCTGTTCCATCTGCCGGTACGCCTTGGCGACGGTGTTCGGGTTGATCGCCAGGTCCTCGACCACCTCGCGGATGAGCGGGAGGCGGTCGCCGGGTTGGAGGAAGCCCAGCAGCACCGCCTGGCGCACCTGCTGGACGAGTTGCAGGTACGGCGGCACGCCGGAGTGGGCGTCGAGCCGGAAGACGAACACGATGACTCCTTACTGCTTTCCTAGTTCCATAGTAAAGCAGTAAGTGCGCACTCGACAAAGACCACACGTCCATCACGTGGCCGCACCATGACCGTCGTGCTGCGATGCACCCCCGGCCGGGGCATGGTGTCCACCTTGGCCGCCCGGGAGGTCACCCCGCTGTCCGGACCGCTCCGACACCCCCGGCCCGCGACCGGCCCCGGCCGCGCTCCGGGTGTTCGGGCCCGCCGTTCGGGCCGCTGTGGGCGGGCGTGGACCGACTGGTCCGGGTGGACCGGCCCTCGTTGACCCGGTCGTTCAGGAGGGTTCGCGGTCCGCTTCGAGGATGCGGTAGTCCTGGGGGTCCCAGCCGGGCGACACGACGCAGGTGATCAGCACGTCCGCGGGCGCGGCCGGTTCGGCGGCCTGCCAGGTGCCTCCCGGGACCAGCAGGCAGGGCCGCTGCCCCTGGGCGAAGTCGTCGCCGAGGACGTGTTCCGAGGGGTCGGCCGGTTCCTCCCCGCGACCACCGAGCAGCATGCGCAGGGGCGCTCCGCTCTGCCACAACCACAACTCGTCCGGCCGCACGACGTGCCAGCGGGAGCGCTCGTCGGGGCCCAGGGCGTACTGCAACGCGGTGGCGGCGGCGCGCGGACCGGGGTACCCGGGCGGGGTGAAGCCGTGCTCGGCCTCCCAGATCTCCTTGGCCCAACCGCCTTCCGGGTGGGGCAGCAGGTCCAAGCTCCCGGCGAGCGGTGGTCGGGCGGTGATCTCCACTCCGACACCCCTGATGTCCCGGCACAGGAAGCGGACCCTCGCGGCGACACCGAAGTGCGGCTCCACGACCACGAAGGGGCGTTCGTCACCGGCCAGGCGGCCGTTGGCGTGGTCGAGCACGGCGGCGTCGTCGGCGAGGACCACCGCGTCCGGGTGGTCGACGGTCCCGGAGGCGAGCCAGGACGGGTACGGCATCAGGTGCAGCATGGCGCTCTCCGGGGTTCAACGCGGGGCGAAGCTGAGTCGCTCGTCGTACTGCTGTTGTTCGAGGTCCTGCCGGTCGATGGACACCTCCAGCGCCGCCAGCTTGGCGCCGGCGATGCGCTGCTGCACCTCGGCGGGCAGCGAGTGGACCGTCGCGGACAGGCGCGAGGCGTTCTCGACGAGGTACTCGATCCCCAGGGCCTGCGCGGCGAAGCTGATGTCCATGAGCCCCTGGGGGTGGCCGGGTGAGGCGGCGGTGTTGACCGGGTACCCCTCCGCCAGCAGGAACTTGCGGTGCCCGCCGCTGTCGCGGTACTCGGTCACGAGCGGGAGGACGGTGCGGGTCTCGGACGCGGTGTCCGCCAAGGACGCGACGTCGATCTCGACGTTCCCGTGCCCGGCGTTGACGAGGGTCGCCCCGTCCTTCATCCGGTCGAAGTGCGACCTGGTGAAGACGTTGACGTTCCCGGTCGCGGTGATGAACAGCTCTCCCACGGCGGCGGCCTCGTCCGCGGGCATGACCCGGAAACCCGATGTCACCGCCCACAGCGCGCGAACCGGGTCGACCTCGGTGACGATGACGTCGGCTCCCCGGTGGGCCAACGCCTTCGCTATTCCCCGGCCGCACGCGCCGAAACCGGCCACCACCGCGCACGACCCGCAGTAGAGGGGGTTGACCAGTCGGCTGATCGCGTCGAGCGTGCTCTGCGCCGTGCCCATCTCGTTGTCGAAGAGCTGCTTGATCGGACTGCCGTCGATGCCGATCACCGGGAAGCGCAGGTGTCCCTGCTCGGCGAAGCGGTGCAGGCGGCGAACGCCGGTGAGGGTGTGCACCGACGCGCCGAGGACGGTCGGCACCAGTTCCTCCCGCTCGGCGTGCAGGAGGCCCAGCAGGCCGTCCGCCTCGTCCAGGATGAAGTGCGGGTTGTGGTCCAGTGCTGCCAGCAGTCGCGCGTGGTCGTCGTCAAGGTCGTCCACACCGGGTGCGAACACGGTCATGCCTTGGTCGTCGAGCCACCGCGCGACACCCGGGTCGGTCGACATGGGGTTCGACCCGCACACCACCAGGTCGGCCCCGGCGTCGCGCAGCGCCAGCAACAGCGGGACGGTCGAGGGCAGCAGGTGCACGTTGGCCGACAGGCGACGCCCCGTGAGCGGCGCGGTCGAGCCGAGGCGCTCGCGCACCACCCGCATCACCGGCATGTCGCGGTCGACCCAGGAGATCACTTCCGCGGTGCGGTCGGAATCGTTGCTCATCGGACTCCCCACTACCCCTGAGGTCGACCTCGTGTCCACCTTCGATCGTCTGCCCCGGTTCTCGTCGACGCAAGTTCAGGTCCACTGCGTCACCCGTGTGCCGCAAGGCCGTTCCGCGATATTCGTGAAAAGCCACCCGTGGTCTCCCTCCGCTTCGAACCCTTGCCGGGACTGCGATCATGTTGCGCCCGACCGGTCGCGGGCGCGGGGCGGCGAGCGCCGTGGATCAGTGCCTCGTGGTGCGGTTCGACGAAATCGTTTCACCCCCTTGTGGTCATTGCGGGCGAAGGGGAAGGTGTGGTGCACCAAGCCTGGAAGGCAAACGACATGCGAAACGCACTACGAGTGGCGGCGACCCTGGGGCTCGTCCTGATCACCGCCTCGACCGCCGCACTGCCCGCTGTCGCCGAGGACGGCACAGCGCACGGGACCTTCTACTACGTGGACCTCGTGGGCGGGAACCAGGAGGTCCGCGATCCCGCGATCGGCGACTGCCACCTCGTGTCCACGGTGGGCACCAGCGTCTACAACGCCACCGACACCACGGTCACCCTCTACACGGACACCAGTTGCGCGGTGCTCGCCAACCCCGTGCCGCCGGGCAGTTCGATCACCTTCCTGTTCAAGTCCTACCGCTTCCTGTAGTCCACCGCACCCGCTCGGCACTCGGGGGCACCAGGCACCGGCCCTCACCGCGCCGCGAACGAGGAGTGCTCCGTGGGTGAGCGCCGCGCAACCGCACTGCTCTCGGCGCGCACCCGACCTCAACTGCGGAAAATGCGGTGTGCTCCACCCCGCCCGGGTCGTCCCGTGAGCCCCCGGCGACTCCCCGGTCCGGAACGGGGTGTCGCAGCGGGCCTGCTCGATCTTCGAGCAGGGGAGGGGATTCTCCGTCCAGGGCTTGCCGCGGCCGTCACGAACGATCACTTCGGTAGACGTTTCTCGTTGTGCGGCAAGGTTTCACGGATGGGATCCTGGTGAGGGCCGACCCGCGGTCGGGGATCGGGTCGTGCACGGCACGGCACGGCACGTGCACCGATGTTTCCCGTCCAAGAAGAAAAACGGCGGTGTTCGGTGCCGCGCCGGGGTACGCGACGGCGGCGAGCCCGATGTGCGGGAGTGCTCGCCCGTTCGGCGCGGTCACGGCTCGGCGAAGGGCACAAGCCGGTTGCCGGCGCGTGTTCGTGCCCGCCGGAGTGCCGGGCACCGCCCGGAACGGAGAGCTGTGATGATCAAATCGTTACGCGGAGCCGCATCCGCGCCGGCGATCACCGCCTCTCCCCGGGCGTTGCTCGTGCCGGGCCCGGCGGGCAGTGCCCCGGTCGGCGTGCTTGACGTCACCCGCACCCAGCCCAGCAGCGACGACGTCGTCTGTTCCTCCCGCTGACCGCGGCACCGCAGTCCGTCACCTCCGGCTCCCGCGCCCGCGTCCTCACCACACCGGAACGCGGGTGCCCGGACCTGACGGCGACCGCGCCCTCCACCTGCACGACCACGTGGAACGCGGGGCAGGCGTCGACGGTCTCCGCCAACCGCACCGGCACCGTCGCAGGCGCCGCTTTGGTGGTCGCGTTCACCGGCACGATCACCTCCGGCCCGTTCACCGGCAGCACCGTCGTCCGGACGAACACCGGTCCGAGCGCGGGCGTGCTGCTGTGCATCGCCGGACCGGGCACCGTCCCCGGCTCTCACTACCTCGTAGCCCTGCGGATCACCTCGCCGTGACCCGTCGGTCCCGACGTCCCCACTCCGGGACCGGTCGATGACGGCAGGAGGGGACGACAGCCGGACCGAGCAGCCGAGCAGCCGGGCACGGGGACGGAGGTGTCCGCGGCGACTTCCCGTCGTTCCGGGCGGTGATGACGAACGCTGCCACGGGGGCAACCGGGCACTGCCGACTCGACAAGGGTGTTGCGCACCTTCGTGGCAGGGCTGACGACCGCGGTTTCGGCGGGGGTGCCGGACGTGACCCGCACCCCCGTCGAGCAGCCGAGCACCCGGTCGGGTGTGGGGTCGTGGGTGTCGCTGAGCGATGGCCCTGGCATCCGGCACCCGCACCAGCGCCGACCTCCTCACGGGACAGCAACTCGCTCGACCCGGTGCACAGCGGGTCCCGCACCTTCACCACCACCGGGGCCACCGGCCGGTCGTCACCGTCGCGGGGCCGTCCTGGTGGGGCGGACGTCGTGCCGCGCCGGCCCGGGGTCCCTGGGCGCAGCCGCGCCCGGATCCGGCCTTGGCGGTGTACCGATGGCGCGTTCCACTCCGCGCGACCCGACGGGTATCCGCGGCTCCATTCTGTTCGTGTGCCGGATTCACCGCTATCGCACCTTCGTCCTGTGCCCTTCGGGAGGGTGTCGAAAGGGAAGGTCTGCACCCGGGTCACTCGGCTCACCCCTTTCGACCAGTCGGCCGTCGGTGTGGAACTGCCCGTGCTCGCACAGCGTGAGGATTCCTGCTCGACGGGTGGTCATTCGTGCTTCGGGTGCCGCGCCGTTCACCGAGATGGATTCGCACGGAAGTGCCTTCACCCGATTGGTGCCCCGTCCGATCCGGTCGGCTCACCCCAATAGGGGTGTACACGAGCCGTGTATGTATGTGAGATGAAATATCGACCGGGTCGGAGCGCCTGTCCGGACGTCAGCCGGTCGACATCGCGACTTCCGTCGCCGGAATTCACACGGACCGGGGAGAACCATGGTCAACCGCGGAACACGGGCGTCCGCACGTGCCGTCTGGCGCGCGCCGGTCGAGATGAACGCCCTGGAGACGTTGTTCTGGCGCGCGGAGAACCACCCCGGGATGCGGTCGAACATGCTGGGGGTCTTCGTGCTCGACCGGAGCCCCGACTGGGAGAGGTTCGTGGCCAGGCACGAGTGGAGCACGCGGGTCGTGCCCCGGTTGCGGCACCGCGCCTTGGAACCGCCGCTGGGGCTGGGTCGCCCGTTCTGGGTGGCGGACCGGACGTTCGACGTGCGCAACCACGTGCGCCGGGTGCGGCTGCCGGAGCCCGGGACGACTCGTCAGTTGCTCGACCTGGCGCAAGCGGTCGCGTCCGCGCCCCTGCCACCGGAACGCCCGCTGTGGGAGGTGACCTTGGTGGAGGGGCTCGACGACGGTCGGGGTGGTCGGGCCGCCTACCTGCTGAAGCTGCACCACAGCCTCAGCGACGGCCTGGGAGCGGCGCAGTTGGCCACCGTCCTGCTCGACGATGCGGCCACGTCGGTGGACGCGTCCGCGCTGCCTCCGGCGCCCGACGCCCGTGCCGCCCCGGCCGCCGCACTGCTCACCGGCCGCCTCGCCAGGAACCTGGTCAGGTTGCCCCCGGCCCTGTTCCGCGCCGCCGGTGCGCTCCGCGCCAGGCGAAACGACCACGGGCAGCGGTTCACCCCGCCCTCGGTCAGCCGGATCGCGGACGGCCTGGTGTCTTTCGCCCTGACCACGCTCGTGCCCCCGGTCCCCGCGTCACCGCTGTTGCGCGTACGCAGCCACGCGATGCGCTTCGACGCCTTGGACTTCCCCCTGCGCGCGCTCAGGGCGGGCGGCAAGGCGGGGGGAGGCACCTTGAACGACGCCTTCGTGGCCTGCATCATGGGCGGCTTCGAGCGGTACCACCGCCGGTTCGGGCTGGACCTGCTGGCGGTCCCGTTGCAGATGCCGATCAGCGTGCGCCGACGTGACGACCTGCCGGCGGGGAACCGGTTGGCCAGCACGCGGTTGGCCATGCCGGTGTCGGGACTGAGCGCCGCCGAGCGGATCGCCGAGTCGCGCCGACTGGTGGCCACCGTGCGCACCAGGCCGGTGCTGCGGGCGTTGGACCTGCTCACCCGACCGATCACACCCCTGCCGGGACCGCTGGTGAGGTTCGTGTTCAGCCAGATGTTCCGCGGCAACGACCTCATCGCCACCAACTTCCCCGGCGTGCCCGGGGAACTGGGCCTGGCCGGTGCCAGGGTCCTCGGCGTCTCGCCGTTCCCCCCGTTGCTGCGCGGGGCGACGAGCATCGCGCTGACCACGTACGGGGACAGGTGCCACATCGGGATCACGCTCGACGTCGGCGCTTTCACCGAGCCGGACGCCTTCGTCGCCTCGCTGCGCGAGAGCTTCGAGGAGGTCCTCGCCCTCGCCGCGAACACCCGCGCCGGGACCGGGACCGCGTGAGCACCACGACAGCCGACCGCGCACCGCAACCGGAGCACCCCTGGCGTCCGCGCTGGACCTGTTCGACCTGAAGGGCAGGGCGGCACTCGCGACCGGGCGTCGAAGGGATCGGCAGGGCGATCGCCACCGGGTTGGCCGAGGCGGGCGCCGACGTCGCGCTGCTCACCCGCACCACGACCGCGCTGGAGCGCCTGGCCGGGGGGATCGAGGCACTGGGCCGCCGGGCGCTCGTGCTGACCTGCGACGTCAACGACGGCGACCAGGTGCGCCAGACCGCGCGGACGACGTTCGCGGAGTTCGGCGCGCTGGACGTGCCGGTCGACAACGCGGGCGGCATCGGTCACCCGGGTCCGTTCCCGGACCTGGAGTTCGACGACTGGGGGCGGACGCCGCGGCTGAACCTCGAATCGATCGTCCACGCCGCCACGTGTCCGGCGCGCACACGGTCGAGCGGGGCAGCGGCTCCGTCGTCAACGTCGCGTCGATCGCCGGCCCCGGCGGCACGCCCGTGCCGGCGCACTACGCCGTCACCAAGGCCGCCGTCATCTCGCCGACCCGGACGCCGGCCGCCGAGCGGGCCCCCGCCGGCGTGCGGGTGAACGCCCTGACTCCGGGCCGGGTGCGGACGGACCTCACCACCAAGTTCTTCGCCGACCCGGGTGCGAGCGCCGGGCTGCCGGCCGCCGTGCCGTCCGGCGTGCTCGGCGACCCGTCGGACCTGGTCGGATCGGTGGCCCACCTCGTGGGCGACGCGTCGCGCGGCGTCACCGGCAGCTGCCCGGTCTCCGACGGCGGCGCGACCTCCTTCATCGGCGGGCCGCAGATGCCCGACTTCCTGCAGCAGGGGTCGCATCCCCGCCTGAGCCCACCACGGATACCCCCGGAGGACCCACTGGGGTCCGATCGTCCCGTGCCCCTGTTCCCGGTCCCGGCGCGTGCTCCCGGGGTGTGCTCCGGCAGGCCGGGGTCGCCCGTGGTGAAGTCGACGCCGCTGCGGCGCGGCTCGACGCGCCACCGGCGTCGCCGGCCCTGTTCGACGGTGAGCCGCGTGCGATGCGCGTGGACCCCCGCCCCTCGTCGTGGTTGAGCCTCGCCCGGGCGCGAGCGACTGCTGCGCGAACGACTGCCGGATCGGGTGCGGCCGACCTCCAAGGGCGGCCAGAGGGGGCACGTCGAAACTCCCCGGGGCATCCGGTCGCCGCTACGACCGCTGCGCGACCAGCCCGCCTGCCCCGGTGGAACGCCCGGCCAGCCGCTCGGCCCGCCGCAGCGCATGGCGGACGACGACGTTGCCGCGGTAGGGCTGGAGTTGCCTGCTGAACGCGTGCAGGGCCGAGCGCACGCGCCCGGAACGGACCCAGCCGCACTCGTCGAGGAACCGCTGCCACGTGGTGCACGCCAGTTCCGGGTTGCCCCGGCGCAGTTGCAGCTCGGCCAGGTAGTGGGTGGTCAGCAGGCGGGAGCGGCGCTCTCGCTCCGGCCGGTGCTCCAACGACTCGCGCAGCGCGGCCTCGGCCGGCTCGTGGTCGAGCAGGAACGCCAGTGCCCGACCCGCCAGGTACTCCACCTCCGCCTGGTCGGTGCGCCCGGTGGCCGGAGGCTCGTCCTCGGCCTTCCCCAGGAACTTCTCGGCCCGGCCCAGCAGGGCGAAGGCCGTCCTGCGGTCGGCCAGGGCCGCGTGCGCGACGGTGGCCTGGCCCAGGAGTACGGCGCGCGTGCCGGGGGAGGCCCCCGGCGGGAGGCGGTCCACCGCCGCGTCGGCCAGTTGCGCGGCCTGCCGGTAGTGGCCGAGGAAGCACGCCTGCGTGCTCATGCCGCGCAGCACCAGGGCGTGCCCCGTGCTGTCGCCGACCTCGTCCGCGAGGAGCAGCGTCACCCGGTAGTAGTACTGGGCCAGGTGGTGGTGCAGGTCGTCGAAGGACATGGAGCCGACCAGGTGGGTGAGCGCCGCCACGCTGCTGACCAGTTCTCCGCGGAAGGGCCCGGAAGCAGCCGACCGCAGCCAACGCACGACGTCGTCGGCCAGGTAGGTGACGAGCGCCGTGCGCGCGTGCCCACCGCCGAACGCCTCGTCCGCGGCGGCGAAGGTGGAGGCCATCGTGCCCAGCGCCGCCACGAGCTCCCCGCCGGGGGGTCCGTCGGCGTCCGGGTCGGGGGAACGGCCCTCCGGTCGGGGCCGCCACGGGGGCACCGCCGACCAATGGGACCGGAACGGCTGTTCGTGGAGGACGGCGCGCAGCCGTGGGTCCTGGTCCTGCTCCAACAAGTGGTGCAGCGCCGTGAGAGCGGTGTGCCGGCCGGGCGCCGGGGTGGTGGCCGCCCCGGTGCGGTCGGCCAAGCCGGTGTCCTCCGTCGAGACGGGGCGTCCGAGCCTGCGGGACAGCGCCTCGGCCGCGAACGCCGCCACCGACGGGCGCGGTCGGGTCCCCGACAGCCAGTGCGAGACGCTGGTGCGGTCGTAGTGCAGCCTGGCGCCGGCCTCCGCGGCCACGCGGTTCACCGCCAGGGCGAAGTTGTGGTTGGTCCACCGCGCCTCTTTCAGGAGGAGGCGGAGCAGGTCGTTGGGGGTGCGGTTCCGCGGTGTCAAGGCTCTCCCGGTCGAACACGGGGCGCGGCGGCGCCCTGTCGGCGTGGGCACGAGGTGGGAGCTGTCGTGCGTCCCCCCTCGGAACGCAAGGCTTCAGTCAAGTGCCGACGTGGCGATTCGGCTATTGCACGCTGGGGTGACTCCGGTTGTGCACGTTCCCCGCCACGTCGCCGAGGTCGATCGGGCCGTGCTGCACGAAACGTGCTCGGTGCCGGCGGGCGTTTCACCGGAAGAGACGGGTTTGGGGTTCGAACGCTCCAGCGGCGCGGATCGCCGAGCGGATCGCACGACCCGTGCTGGGGCGTTGGTGCTGCTCCTTTCCGGCGACGGCAGGCCGCTTCCGGGACCTCCGCTCTCATCACGTTCGACGAGGGCCGGGATGTCCCGCCCCGGGTGCCCGGGGGGTCGACGGTGTCGCTCCGGGGCACCTGGCACCGCTGAGCGGGACAGCGGGGTCGTGCTCCGCCCGGACGCCGGTGGAGTGCCCCACCGGGCGGCCCCTTCCACGTGTTCGCGGTTCACCCCACCGCGCCACCTCGTCGACCTCGACCTCGACCTCCGGCATCGGCGGCCGGCCTCCGGTCGGTCGGGCGACGGGAGGGAACGGCTCGCGCCGAAATTCGGGCGGCTCCACCGACGGCACCGCCGCACGGGTGTCGAACGCCGGCGGCGGAGGGCGACCGCACCCTGGTCGCGGAGTCCACAGTGGATTTTCCGGCTCTGCCGGTGCGGGGTCCGGCCCGGTGGGTCCGCAGTCCTCCGGCACGCGAGTTTCCAGCCGACCCGGCATTCCGAGGTGTCGGAGAAAGGCGTCGCGCCATCAGGCGCAACGGCCTGTATGGGGTTATTGTCGCCGTGGGGCTCGGTTGCCGGGTTATTACTGGAAGCGATGGTTCTACTTCTGTTCGTCAGGTGGTGTGGGTGGTGGCGCTGTACCGGGGTGGATCCGATGACGATGCCGGCGAAGATCTGTCTGTCGAGGAGCTGATCGAGCTCATGCGCACTCAGCAGGAAATATCGCAGACGCTGTTGGAGCGAATCGCGGACGTGTTCAGCACGCGGTCCTCGGAGGGTGCGCACGAGGAGGGTGACTTCTCCCGGTGGAATTTCACCGAGCGAGAGGGGCACGTCGCGCGGCTGCTCGTGGGAGGGCTTTCCAACCGCAGGATCGCCCGCACCCTGGGCATCTCGGAGCGGACGGTGAAGAACCACCTGCACTCGATCTTCTGCAAGCTGGATGTCGGCGACCGCACCCAGGCGGTCATCAGGTTGATCCGGGACAGGTGACCGTCCCCGGTCCGGTCGTCACCGCGCCCGTCGCCACAGCCAGACGCCCGCGGTGCCCGCCAACGCCCCGCAGAGCAGCCTGCCCGGCGTCAGGCGCCTGAGGTCCGGGTTCCGGGAGTTCACCCCGAACGACAGGTCGCGGTTGAACACGTCCCGCAGGATGCCGCGCGCGTGGTCTTGGCTGCCGTTCGTGGCGAGCAGCAGTTCCACGACGCCGCGAGCCAGGTGGGACTCCGACAGCGACTCGCAGGCGAGGTCCACCACGATGTCGGCGAGTTCGTCGCGCAGCACCTCCGCGGCCGACAGCTCCGGTGCCAGGCAGCGGATCGAGCCTTCCGCGTTGGCGAAGGACTTTCCCAGCATCGGCACCACGGGGTTGATCCTGATGCCCCGCTTCGTCGAGTGGCGCAGCACCGTGGTCAGCGTCAGGCCGAAGTTCAGCTCCTCCAGCGACGCGATCGCGGCTCGGGGGACCAGGGCGGACACGTCGCCGGCGAACCCCGTCACGTCCGCCCAAGACATCGGCTTGCCCATCTCCACCCACGCCCGGGCGGCGCCCTCCCCGTCGTTCTGGGCGATGTTGATGAGGGTGAGGGCCAGCTTGAGGCTCAGCGGGCGGTCGATCCTGCCGATCATCCCCCAGTCGATCAGGTAGGCGCCGCGGCCGGGTTCGACGAAGACGTTGCCGGGGTGGGGATCGGCGTGGAAGTGGCGGCCGACGAAGTAGCTGCGGTACATGAACGCCAGCAGGTCGTGCGCCACGGCCAGGCGTTCGTCGTCGTCGTCGAACTCCCGGTGGTCGACGTCGCGGATCGACCGGCCCCCAGCCAGGTCCTGCACCAGCACCCGCGGGGTGGCCGTCACCACCCCGGGCACGGTGATCAGGTCGAACTCCTCGGCCTGCGCCCGGCCCAGCTCCATGTTCGCCGCCTCGGCCGTGAAGTCCAGCTCGTTCCCGACCGACTCGAAGATCAGGTCCAGCATCGCGTGCACGTCGACCACGGCGTTGAACGTGGGTCTGGCCGCGGTCACGACTCGGGCGGCGCGGCGCAGCACGGCCATGTCCGAGCGCACGACCGACCCGATGCCGGGGCGCTGGACCTTCACCGCGACCGGTCTGCCGTCGGTGAGCCGTGCCCGGTACACCTGGGCCAACGACGCCGATCCCAGGGGGTGGTCGGTGTCGATGTGGCGGAACCGGCGCTCCCACGCGTGACCCAGTTCCTCCTCCAGCACCGGTTCGAACTCGGCGAACGGCGCCGCGGGCACCCGGTCGTGCAGCTTGCCCAGCTCCTCGATGGTCGCCTCGGAGACGAAGTCCGGCCGGGTGGACAGCATCTGCCCGACCTTGACGTAGAGCGGACCGAGGTTCTCGAACGCCACCCGGATCGCCCGCGCCCGACGCTGTTGCCGCAGGCTCGGCTCGCCCCCGATCGAGTCGCCGGCTTCCCGGGCGACCAAGCGCGCCAGCGTGGCCGCCAGCAGGCGCGCCCTGCCCTCAGGCACGGCCCGCTGCCCCGCCGCGCCCGTCCGGGGAGCGCAACGGCACCACCACGCCGCCCCGGTCCGCGCTCCGCCGTGCACCCCTGGCCGGTCGCGGCAGGTCCACGCCCGGCAACAACGGCGGGGACAGCCGGGAGTGCCGCTCCGCCACCACGCCGCCGAGCACCTCGGCCAGCACCTCCACCGTGCACTCGTCGCCGTTGCGGCGGTGGGCGCGGAAGGGTCGGCCGGCTCTCAGGTCGTCCAGCAGGTCCCGGACGTCGACCACCAGGTTCGTCCTGGTGTCGACGAGGGTGCCGTCGAGGTCCCGGAGCAGGTCGCGCCGCCTCCGACCGCGGCCCCCCGAGGAGCGGGTCCCGGTCATCGCGTGCCCCCGGCCTCCGCGCCCGCCCGGTACCCGTCGTTCACCTGGTCTTCACCGGCTGGCCGTGCCCGGAGCCGCTCGTACCCAGGTTCCGCACCGCGGCGGACAGCTCCTCCAACCGGGCGCGCAGGTCCTCGATGTCCGCGGTCGTGTCCGGTTCGTCGTCCCGGCGCAGGGCGCGGCGGGTGGTCGAGCGCACGTCGTCCTCGACGTCGCGGCCCCGGGCCAGCACGTCGTCGACGTAGTCCTTGGTGTCGTCGAGGAGGTTGCCCAGGTAGTCGAACAACCCGATGCGCCTGCCCTTGCCCTTGTTCGTGGTCATGCCGGATCTCCTTGGTGGAGTGGTGTCCGAGCCGATTCGGCGATGTCCGGTCCCGGACCGCGCCGCCACCCCGGGTCGAGGTGCGCGCGGCGCGGTCCGGGCCCGCGGGGGACGAGCCGGGACGACGGCACGCCGCCGTGTCCAGTGTCGCCGCGGACCTCCCGCCCGCCAATGGGTCCGTGGCACTAGTACCGAGGTCGCAGGACCCAGGGGCCACCTTCAACACTCTCAACACGACCTGCCGCGACGGCCACCGCTCGGCCGCTCCCCGCGGGTAGCGTGGAACTCCGAGAGGATCACCGCGACCACGGGCCGACGAAGCGGAGCCCGGCGCGGTGCCGTGCCGTCCTCTTGGGACTGACAGGTCGGGCGTCGACCACCCGGACGGCGAAGGCGAGTGCGAACGACGGGTCCGAGCCGTGCCGCGACCGGGCACGTGGTGTTGCCGCACGGCGAACACGACGAGGAGACGACAGTGACGACAACCGGTGCCGACGTGCTCCCCTTGCCGATCGGGAACCCCGGCGGGGAGGGGGACGGCGACGCCGCGAACCTCGTCGAACACGCCTTCCGCTGCCTCCACGAGGCCGCGGAGTCGCTGGCGCTGGCGACCCGCCTCCTGTCCGACCCGGGCGCCGGGCCCGCCTCACCGCGGCCGGTGGCCGGACCACCCGGCGACGACCGCTTCGCCGGCTCGCGGTTGACCGGCCAGGAGCGGCGGGTGCTCACCCTGCTCGCCGCCGGCCTGTCCAACCGGCACATAGGACAGGCGCTCGACATCTCCGACAAGACCGCGAAGAACCACGTGCACACCATCCTGACCAAGCTCAACGCCGGCAGCAGGACCGAAGCCGCTTTCACCGCCCTGCGCGAGCGCCTCGTCGACCCCGAGGAGTGCCTCCGGGCCCGGACGTCGAGCGCGGGCTCGCCGCACCGCGCCACGCCGAACTGACGGTGCGCCCGTAGGGCCCGGCGGTCGCCGGCCTCGTGCCGGCCCTCGGACCTCGCCGCCGCACCCGTTCCCGCCCGCAGCGGTCCGATCCGGGAAGGGACCACGATGACGTCGCGCAACGCCTTCCTCTTCCCGGGCCAGGGCAGCCACCTGCCCGGGTTGTTCCGCGACCTGGCCGACGAACACCCGCTGATCGGAGCGACCCTGGGCGTCGTGGACGAGGTGGCGGCGGAGCTGGGGCGGGAACAGGTCTCGCCGATGCTCCTCGGCCCGGCCTCGGCGTCCCTGCGGGAGCTGGTGGAGCACGACCCGCCCTCCCTGCACCTGGCGGTCTTCGCCGCCTCGGCAGTCGCTTTCCGCCTGCTGACCGAGGACTGCGGCGTGCGGCCGGACGTCCTGTTGGGACACAGCCTCGGTGAGTTGGTGGCGCTGACCGCCGCCGGGGCGCTCACCCTGGACGACGGGGCACGCCTGGTGGGCAGGCGCGACGAGGCCTTGCGGGCGGCCACCGCCCCCGGGGGCGGCCTCGTGGCCCTGGGCTGCGGTGTGCGCCGGGCCGAGCACCTGCTGGGCGCGCTCGGCGAGCGGGACGTCTCCGTCGCGGCGGACAACGGCCCCGGCCAGGTCGTGCTGTCCGGGCCGGATGACGGGCTGCGGCGCCTGGGTGAGTCCGCGAAGGCGCTGGGGATCACGGCGACGCGGCTGCGCATCCCCTACCCGTTCCACAACCGGGTGCTGGCGGGCGCGGCGGACGACTTCGCCGAGCGGGCGGCCGACCTGCCCAAACGCGTGCCGAGCCTGCGCGTCTACTCGTCGTCGCTGGGCCGCTACGTCGAGGGCGCCACCGACGTCGAGCTGGTCGTGCGTGGGCACCTGGTCCGGTGCGTGCGGTTCGCCGACGCGGTGCGGGCGATCCACGCCGACGGTGCGCGGCGGTTCGTGGAGTCGGGCCCGAAGGGCGTCCTGGTGGACCTGGTGGGCGGGATCGTCCCGGGCGTGGCGACCGTCGCGCCCTTCCGCAGGCGCACGAGCCGACGCGCGCTGCTGTCCGATCTGGAGGAGCTGCCGGAACCGCGGGACGACGGCACCCCGGCTGCCGGTCCCCGGCCCGCTCCCGCCACCTCGACGCCGCCACGCACCACTCCGGCGCGGCGCCCGACGCCGCCCACGAGCGGACCGCGATGCTCTCCGGGCGAGTCCAGCCGCCCCGGCAGCGGCTCGGGCCCGAGGCTCTGGCCGCCGTGAACCGGCGGGAAGACACGGAGGAGCGCGCGGGCGTGGTGGCCGCCCACACCGGTCACGTGCGTGTCCCGCGCGGACACCGGTTCGCCACGACCTCGCCCCGCCGGCGGTGGAGCCCGACCACGGTGGTGACCGCCGGCCGGTTTCACCACGTTCAACAGTCCACCGACCGGGAGGGGTGTCGACCCGTCCGGCTCGCTGCTCAGATGGGTGGACGTCGGTGACCGGACCGTGCCCGGAGCGGGAGCCCCGGCTCGACGGGACAGCGGGGGTCGAGAGGGAGAGCGAGGCGCGGCGCGTGGTGGAACGCGATGCGGGCGGGCGGAGGTCGGGCGGGACGCCGTCACCGACCCGCGGGCGGGTGGACCGCGAGGAGCGGCACCGCGTGGTCGTCATCGGCTCCGGGGTGGGTGGCAGCGTCACCGCGTTCCGCCTCGCCCGGGCCGGTGTGGACAACCTGGTGCTGGAACGGGGTCGTCGGTGGCCGATCACGCCGGCGGGGGACACCTTCCCCCGGTGGCCCTCGCCGGACCGGCGCCTGCTCTGGCTGGGCCGTCCGTCGTCGGTGCCGCTGCTCTCCCGCCTGCCCTGGGCGGCGCCCGCCGCGGAGGCGGTCGCGGCCAGGCTGCTCCCGCGCTCCACCGGCTTGCTGGACGTCCTGCCGCACCGGCGCCTGACGGTGTTGTGCGGGGCCGGGGTCGGCGGTGGCACGTTGGTCTACGCCGGGCTGCTGCCGCAACCGCGAGCCGAGGCGTTCCACCGCGCGTTCCCCCCGGAACTCGACTACGGGGAACTCGACCGCGTCCACTACCCGCGCGCCCGCCGCCGGTTGGGTGGGGCCGAGTTCCCCGACGACCTGCTCACCCACCCCCGCTTCCGGTCCGCGGTCCTCTGGCGCACCGCCCTGGTCGAGGCCGGCCTGCCCGTGGAGAAGGCCGTCAGCGCCTTCGACTTCGACGTCGTGCGCGCCGAGCTCGGCGGCAGGGCGCGCGCGGCCGCCACGATCGGGCAGTACATGTTCACCGGGTGCGACAGCGGGGCGAAGATCAGCGTGGATCGCACGTACCTGGCCCGTGCCGAGGCGACCGGCAGGACCGAGGTGCGACCACTGCACGAGGTCACCGGGATCGGTCAAGGCCGTGACGGCCGCTACCGCGTCGCGGTCGATCACCTCGACGTGGGAGGTGCGGTGCTGGAGCGCGTCCGCATCACCTGCGACCGGCTCGTCCTGGCCGCCGGGGGCGTTCACACACCGCGACTCCTGCTCACCGCCAAGGCGACCGGCGCCCTGCCCCGCCTCAACGAGTTCGTCGGGGAGCAGTGGGGCACGAACGCCGACCAGGCGCAGCTGGTGAGGGTCGGGTCGATGCCCGGCGACGGCCCGCACGGCGGGCCGGCCGCCTTCCTCACCCGCGAGCACGGCGGCCTCGTCACGGTGGCGCACGCCGGTGTCGGCGGCCTCGGGAACCGCTGGATGCTCTGCTTCGGCATGGGCGTCCCGGATCGGTTCGGGCGCTGGACCTGGTCGGACGCCACCGCCGAACCCCGCCTCGAGTGGGGTCCGGACGGCGACGCGGGCACCCGGCGGGCCACGACCGGGCTCCTCCGCCGGGTCGTGGAGCACGTGCCCACCGGCGCCACCTTGCACGACCCGTTGGGCACCCACCCCCTGGTCCTGCACCCGCTCGGCGGCGCCGTCCTGGGCAAGGCGACCGACGCTCAAGGTCGCCTGCACGGTTACGAGGGCCTGTACTGCCTGGACGCGGCCCTGATGCCGGGGAACACCGCTGCGGTCAACCCCGCCCTCACCATCGCGGCCGTCGTGGAGCGCTGCCTCGACCGCGTCATCCACGACTTCGCCTGAATCGTGCTGCCGCGGTGAGGTCGCGTACCCACCCGTCGAGGGGTTCTCCGCGACCCCTTTGCCCGAGTCCGGCGGCACGCACACCCGACACGTCCCGGAGGACACAGATGACACCGCTCAACGCCTGCCCCCTCCCAGGACGGGGCAGTCACCCGCTCGGCTCGTTCCGCGACCTCGTCGACCCGGGCGCCGGGCGCGAGTCGACGGGGAACCCCGCATGAGCGGCCCCGGCGCAGGAGCGGGGACGTCGGACGAGTTCGCCGGCAAGGTCGTGCTGGTCACCGGCGGCGGCAAGGGGGTCGGCCGGGCGATCGTGCGGGAGTTCACCGCCCGCGGCGCGCACGTGGTGATCAACTACTTCCACTCCGCCCGGTCGGCGCGCGCGACGCAGCAGGAGGTCGAGGCGGCCGGCGGCTCGTGCGAGCTGATCAGGGGCAGCGTCGCCAAGCCCGACGACGTCACCGCGATGTTCGACGCAGTGCGGCAACGGGCGGGCAGGCTCGACGTGCTGGTCAACAACGCGGCACGCGGGGTCTTGGCGCCGGCGAACACCCTGACGGACGTGACGTGGCAGAAGGTCTTCGACGTCAACGTGCACGGTGCGCGCCGGTGCGCGTGGGCGGCTCTGCCCCTGCTGGCGGAGACCGGCGGGTCGGTGGTGAACGTGTCGTCCATCGGCGCCGGGATGGTCATCGCCAACTACACCGTGGTCGGGGTCAGCAAAGCGGCGCTGGAGGCGCTCAGCCGGTACCTGGCCGTCGAGTTCGCGCCCTACGGCGTCCGGGTGAACGTGGCGTCCTCGGGTTTCCTGGACAGCCCGACGGCCACCCGGTTCCCCGGTAGTGACACGTTGCGCGCCAACAACGTCGTCAGCACGCCGCTCGGACGGCTCGGCACCGAGCAGGAGTTGGCCGGCCTGGTGGCGGTGCTGGCCTCGCCGCGCACGGGCTGGGTCACCGGCCAGGTGGTCCTGGCCGACGGTGGCATCTCGCTCGGGAACGCCCTGTTCCGGCCGGACCCACCGCGGCCGGCGACCGCCCGGCCGCCGCGGCCCCCCGGCCCGGGGGAGAAGATCCCCGCCGCCGACCGCACGCCGTCACGCGGACCACGCACACCCGCACGTCGCCCGGACGCCCGGGGAACGACGAGCACCTCGTCGACGACCCCGCCGGGGGCGATGACCACGCCGCCGGGTCCTTCGGCGAACGGCACCGTCGCGGAAGGGGCACCGCCCGTGGACCCCGCCGGGCCCCGACCTCAAGACGTGACCGGCACACCCTGATCGGGGTCCGATCGGCGGTCCGGACGACCGGACCGCCGTGAGCCGCGGTTTCAGGCCTCGGGGACCCATGCCAGGCCACCCAGGCGCGGGTCCTCCACCGTCACCAGGGCTTCGGCGCCCGGACCGACCGCCAGGCACGTCGCGGCGGCCCTGTTCGAGGCGTTCACGCGGTACAGCGTGATCCCCGTGCCGTACCGCCGATCCAGCCCGAGGTCGTTCAGCCCGGTGTGCAGCGTGACCCGCGAATAGCCCAGCGGCACGCCCAGACCCAGCCGGTGCGGGTGTTCGGGGTCGTGGAGCACCACGCGGGTCAGCGCGTCGATCAGGAGGCTCGGTACCACGTACTCGGCGAGAGCCGCGCGTGCGGCGCGGTCCTCGGCGGTGCCCGGACCGGTGTCGTTGACGGGGCGCAGCCGGGCGGTGGTGACGCTGCCCCAGGGCAGCAGGCGCAGATCGCTCGTGCTGGCGTAGACCCCGCCGAGTTCCACGTACGGGGCAGCCCGGTAGTACGGGTCGAGCACGGGGCGTGCGCCGTCGAGGAACGGCAAGGGACGCCCGGGACCGGTGTGCCCGACCGACGTGCCGGAGGTGGTCAGCAGCACGTCGGCCTCGGCGTGCAGCCGCGGGCCGCCGGGCTGTCGGCCGCCCGGGCGGGTGTGGCGCGAGCGGATCGACGCGGTGACCCGCGCCGTGCCGTCGTGGGACGCCTTCAGCTCCACCTCGATCTCGCACTCCGCCGCCGGCCGCCCCGGTCGGCACCGCAGGAACGAGTGGTAGCGCACGTCCTCGAACGCGGTCACCGTGCCGCCGGGCACGAGCGCGAGCGCCGCCTCGGCCATCATCTCGAGTTCCTGCGCCCCGGCCATCGTCGGGACGCCGCGCACCCGGTGGCCGGCCAGGTAGGCGTCGCGCCCGTCGGGCTCCAGTCGCCTGGTCCAGACGGCTGAGCGCTCGTGCGGTTCGCGGGCCTCGGTCGCGCGACCGTCGAGGTAGAAGCCCGCGCCGGCGGCGGTCGACGTCAGGTCCAGTCCGTCGGTGATGAGTCCCGGCGTCACCCGGTCGTAGGTGGCTCGCTCGGCGGGGCCGAGCAGCGCGACCAGGGCGCGCCCGGGCCCCGGGCTGCCGAGTTCCGCGAAGAAGTGCCCCACCCCCTCGGAGTCGCTGATGCCGGTCAGCCAGCCGCTGCGCCGCATGTGGTTCCCCGCGAGGGGGCGGCTGCTGAAACCGGACTCCTTCCACCAGGTCCAGGCGATGGTGAACTCACGGTCCGGCGACCGGGTGCTCCGGTGGCGGGCGGCGGCCGCGAGGTAGTCGTTCGCGGACGCGTAGTCGACGTCGCCGGGCAGGCCCAGGCTGCCGACCACGGAACCGAAGTTGCACCAGGTGCGCACCCGGTCCCCGAAGGCCGCGCGCAGGTTCTGGTGCCCGCGCACCTTGACGTCGCGGACGTGCCGGAAGTCGGACTGCGCCTTGTGCTCCAGGGAGCGCGGTCGGCTGACGACGGCGGAGAACAGGAGCAGGTCCACCGCGGCGTGGTCGGCGAGCACGGCGGCCGCGGCCTCGCGGACCCGGGTGGGGTCCGTCGCGTCGCAGACCAGGTAGTGGCACCTGTCCGGACCCGTCAGCCGGGAGAGCTCGGCCAGGGAGCGCTTCGCCTCACGCGCGTGCACGAGTGCCTCGAACTGCCTGCCGAGGTCGGCGGGCGAGGCTTGGGGGTCCTCCTGCCGGCGCTTGCGCAGGAACTCCGGCCGCCGGGCGGTGAAGTGCTCGTCGTCGCCCTCGAAGACCTCGGCGGGAAGCGCGTCCAGGTCCGTGGAGCCCATGATGAAGAAGGTCGCGCCGGTGGTGCGGGCCAGTTCGTTCACGATCTGCGTCGTCAACCCGCGCGAGCCGCCGACGGCGACCACGACGCTGTTCTCGTCGAGAACGGGAGGTCGCCCGGCGGACCCGACGGGGGAGAACCGCTCCTCGCTGCGCCGGTTCCCGCGGTAGAGCGCGTGGGGGAAGCGCCGCCCGCACCGGTACTCCACCGCCAACTGGTCCAACGCGGTGGTCAGGTCCGCGGCGTCCGTGAGCACGCCGAAGACCTGCGCCCGGTCCGTCTCCCACGCCGCGCACTTCAGCAGTCCGGTGAACAGCCCCGTCACGGGACGGGCGGGGCTCCCCACACCCGCGCCGAAGGCGTCGAGCAGCACGACGCCGAGAGTGCCCTCCTCGCGCAACGCGCCGATCATCCGCTGCGCGGCGAGGAAAGCGACCTCGTGCAGCGCCACCAGCGCTTCCGGCAGGTCGTCGCCCCCTTCCCGCGCGTCACCGGCGGAGGCGACCACCCGGATGTGCCGCAGGCCGGGTGGGAGCAGCGCCGCGAAGGCGTCGCGGTCCCACACGGGACCCGACTCGGGAAGGGGCAGCACGAAGGAGTGCTCGTCGGTCAGGCGGGTGCGGAGCTCGCCGGCCAAGTCCCGGGTCGTGGTGAGGACGAGGGTGCGGGGCGGCAAGGGGGGCAACGCCGCCCGCACCGGTGCGGGAGGGACGGTGATCTCGCGGACGGCGTGTCGGCGCGTGACCGGCGGCGGTGTGGAGGGGATCGTCGTCACCTGGCAACCTCTCTGCGCGCGGTGCGGGTGCTCTTCAGGCGTGCGACAGGCTCCGCAGGAGTGCGATGGCGTCGTCCGCCGCGAGGTAGGACGGTTGGTCGCGGGGTGGCTCGGAGACCGGGTCGAGCTGATCGGGCAAGGCGGCCAGCGGGGTGAGACCGCGCGCGTCCGCGACGTCCTGCGTCGTCAGGACCAGGAGGAAGGCCGCCTCGCCGAGCTGCCGCCCGGCCAGGTCCTGGGCCCAGTCCGAGGCGTTCGCGCTCACGGCGAGGACGAGGGCGAAGTCGAGGACACCCGTCGTCAGGTAGGAGGACGCCAGGGAGAGCGCCCGCGGCAGGGCGCCGCGCGCCGAGTCGACGGTGAGGCTGAGCCCGCTGAGGTGGAACAGCGAGGTGAGGCGCGAGGCGATGACGTTCGTCATGTACCCCGGCAGGGCGCCCGCCGTGATCGGGTCGGTGTCGCCCCGCGCCTGGGCCAGCACGCGGTCGAGCAGGTCCGCGTCCGCGCCCTGCCCCCGGAACCGCAGTTCGCCCGCCAGGCGGGCGAGCCGCCCGTGGTGGACGCGTTGGGCGTAATCGACCATCGTCCGCGGCAGCCCGGTGTGCGCCACGAGGGCGCCGGTGCGTGATTCGGAGCCCTGCCAAGGGGTTCCGTGGTCTTCCCGCAGCCGCAGTCCGCAGGAGAGCGCGAGGAGGTGTGCCCGGTCCAGCGTGCGCAGCGTCCGCGGTGGGATGACGACGGCGTCACCGTTCGGCCGCACGTCGTCCTGGTCGAAGGTGCGAGCGGGTGCGGGAGCGCCGGATCGCAACCAGTCGCCCACCTCGCGCCGGCCGGCCAGGCCGGGCAGCCGGGCGGTCCAGTCGAGGAGCACCGCGCGGCCCGGCGGGACCGGTGCGGCGCCTCCCGCCGCGGCCCGGAGCGGCTCGTCGCTCACGAGCAGGTGCGCGCTGATCCCTCCGAACCCCGAGGCGGCGACGCTCACGTTGCGAGCCCGGTCCTCCCGCCGGGCCAGCGGGACCGGCACGGTGTTGACGTACAGGCGCCGGTCGACCACGCCCGCCAGCTTGGGCGGCACCCGGGTGAACCGGCGTTGCGCGGGGATCACCCCGTGCCGCAGCGCGAGGAGGGCGTGCACGATCGAGACGGCCCCCGACGCCCAGCCCGTGTGCCCGACGAGCGACTTGTTGGACGACAGCGGTACCGGCTCGGAGCCCGCCGTCGCCGCCACGGCCTCCAACTCGGCCGCGTCCCCGGCCCGCGTGGCCGTGCCGTGCCCGAGGAACCAGTCGACGGCGTCGGTGTCCGTGCCCGCCGCCTCCCGTGCCTGGCGGATGGCCCGCTCCTGGCTCTCGGGATCGGACGCGGCGACCGTGACCTGCCGGACCGTGGAGGCGGCGCCGAACCCGGTGATCACGCCCCAGACGGGATCACCGCAGCGTTCGGCGTCCGCCAGGCGCTTCAGCGTGACGACAGCGGCCCCGTCCGACAGCAGCGTGCCGTCCGCGGCCTGGTCGAACGCGCGCACGTCGCCCGTCCTGCTCAGGCCGCCGAGCTTGCTGAAGGCGACTTGGAGGAGCGGGCCGACGGTGAGCAGCCCTCCGCACAAGGCCAGGTCGCGAGTTCCCGCGCGCAGCGCGCGGACGCCGATGTCGACGCTGAACAGGGAGGAGGCGCAGGCGGCGTCGACGGTGGTGACGGAGCCGCCGACGAGGCCGGTCATGGCTTCCCCGCACACGCCGTCGGGCTGTCGGCCGGCGGCGTCGCGGCGGCAGCCGGGCCACGCGGCCGCGAGCAGTGCGCGGACCCGGCCCGCGTCGGGACCCGCTCGTCGGGCGAGCGCGGCCGTGACGGCGATCTCCTCCAACTCCCCGGAGCCGCACACCGACGCCCCCAGGAACAACTCGGTCCGGTCCGGCGCGGGCAGGCGCACGCCGTCGAGCGCTTGGCGAAGGGCCGAACGCAGCAGCAGCACACCCTTGTCCGCCTCTTCCGGCGAGCCCCACCCGGCTGGTGCGCGGGCGGAGCCGAACACGGTCGTGTACATCCGGTCGCCCTGCCCCAGGTCGCGCACGGCCGCGTCCGACCCGAAATCCTCGACGTCGAACCGATCACCGAGCGCACCGAACGCGGGCCGATCGTCGGTCAGCAGCCGCCAGAACCCCTCGATGCCGTCGGCGCCGGGAACGACCACCCCCACGCCGGTCACGGCCACTGGAACATCGGGCATTCCCCGTCCCCTCCTCCGCGGCCGCTCCCCGGGCACCGGCACTGGGTGCTGCTGCCGGTCATTTCAGCCGGGCGCTCCCCAGTATGGGTGCGCAGACCGCGCCTGATGAATAGGGATTACGGCCGGGACTGTTCGGTTCGGGTTCTTCCGCCCTGGTTCCTGCGATTCATTGCAGGCGGGGCGCCGGCGCACGGACAGTGGCTCGTACATCGCTGTGGCAGCCCCGTGGCGCCACTCGACGACGGCCGGTACCAGCGATCGGAGTCTCAACATGAGTGAGGAAAATGGCGCTCCCGGGGGAACGGGTGCGGAGCCCGCGGCGCCCGACCTCTCGGCGGGGATGCCGACGACCGAGCAAGTGGTCGCGGATCTGCGCGAGTTCTACGCCGCCACGCTGGAATACCCCGCGGAAATGGTCGCTCCCGATGCCGACATCGAGTCCGACCTGGGTGTGGACTCCATGCAGCAGTCCGAACTCCTCATCCGCGTGGTGGCGCGCTACGGCTTGGAGCCGGAGGAGGTCAACGCCGGCTTCTACCTGACGCTCACGGACGTCGCCGACTACCTGATCGGCCGGCTCAAGAGCGCCGAACACGCGTGAACCGCCCGTGATCGGCTCGACAGGGAGGACCGGAGCAGTGGCACTCGACGACGTCGCCGTCGTGGGCATGGGAGTCGTCGCGCCCGGGGTGGACGGCCCCCACGACCTCTGGGAGCTCCTGCTCGACGGCGCCCCCGTCTTCGGTCGGGACGAGGACCGCTGCCCCGCGGCGTCGTTCGGCGCCGAACACCTCGACCCACCCGCGGAGGACACCTCGGACCACCTCGTCGCGGGGTGGATCGGAGCACCGCCCGGGACCGCCCCCGGCCCCGCGCACGTCGAGGAATGGCTGCGGCGAGCCGCACGGCAGGCGCTGCGGGGACCCGTCCTCCCCGAGGGCGGGCGCTTCCTGACCGTCACGGGGTTCATCTGCGAGGGGGACCAGCGCCTCGACGAGGCCCTCGTGGTCGAACAGGCCCGAGACCTGCTCGCGGTGGCCGGCCTCCCGGGCGACACCGTCGCCGCCCGCTACCCGTACGCCGGGTCCCTGGACGAGCGCCTCCCGTACCGGTGCGCGCAACGGGCCTTGTCCGGACTGCTGCCCGGCACCGTCACCCACCTGGGCGTCGACACGGCGTGTTCCTCGGCGCTCTACGCGATCGAGCTGGGGGCGCGAGCCGTCCGGTCGGGGTCCTGCGACGTCGCCCTGTGCGGCGGCGTGTACGCGATCACCCCGCGCTACCAGGTGCTGTTCTCCGCGATGAAGGGGCTGAGTCCCACCGCCCGGTTGCGGGCACTGGGACCCGGGGCCGACGGCACGTTGTTCAGCGACGCCGCGGCGGTGGTGGCGCTCAAGCGCCACGACCTCGCGCTGGCCGACGGCGACCACGTGTTCGGCGTGCTCAGGGGAATCGGGCTCTCGTCCAACGGCAGGGGGAAGGCGGCGAACGCGTCCGATCCCCGCTGGCAGCGAGCAGCGGTCGAACGGGCGCTCGGCGCGGCCGGGTGCTCCATCTCCGACGTGGACTGGGCGGTCGCCCACGCCACCGGGACGGCGGCGGGGGACAGGGCCGAACTCGACGCGTTGGAGCGGTGCGTGGCGGAGTCGGCCCACCCGGAGGGGCCGGGGCTGCGGGTGACCGCGAACAAGCACCTGGTCGGTCACACCGGTCCGGCCGCCGGCGCCCTCTCGTTGCAGCACGCCCTCCTCGGGCTCGAGCACGACCTGATCCCGGGGTTGCGCGGTGACTCGCTCTACCCCGAACCGCCGGGCGGAACGGGGGAACGAGCGGTCGACCGACCGCCCTCCCGCAAGGGGCTCGTGATCCCCGCGGACCACCTCGCCTGGCCCGCCGAGCCCGGTCACCGGCGCACCGCGGCGGTCCTGGCCTTCGGGTTCGGCGGCACCAACGCCTGCCTGCTGGTGTCCGACCCCCCTCCGGCGCCCCGCGCCGACAAGACCACCCGCGCCACCGCCCGCGGCACGGCGTCGACCGGCGCCCCGGTCGCCGTCACCCGGTGGGCCACCGTGCTGCCCGACCAACCGGGCGCCGCGGTCGTCAACGCCTGGCTGGCCGGCCTCAGCCACCAGCCACCACCCGCCCGCTTCGGCCCGGACCGCCCCGTGCCGATCACCCTCGCCCTGCCCGGACCCGCCCGGCGCGCGGCCGACCTGAGCCAGGTGCTGACCGCCGCGTGCGCCGAGGCGCTCGTGGGGGACGTGCCACGCGACGTGCTCGACGAGACCGCCCTGGTGCTCGCGATGCCCGGGCCGACCCGGGCTTCGGTCGAGCACGCGCTGCGGTGCTACTCGCGCGACCTCGTCGTGAACGGCGCCCGAACGCCTTCGCCACCGACCGACGCGCTTCGCGCCCTCGTGGCGGACGTGCGGGAGCGGACGGCGCCCACCTCCGCGTTCTCCGTCACCGGGATGATGGCGAACGTCAGCGCCGGCCGGGCCTCGAACCACATCGACTCGCACGGCCCGAACGTCCGGGTGGAGTGCGGGCTGGACTCCGCGCTGGCCGCGCTGCACGTCGCACACGGCTACGTGGCCGACGGGGTGGCCCCGGCGGCCCTCGTCATCGGGATCCCCGCCGCGGCCGGGACCCCGGTGGCACGAGCGCTGGGAGCTCCGGTCGGCAGTGCCGACGGCGCCTTCGGCATCGCCCTGATGCGCCCCGACGTGGCCCGGGAGCAGGGGCGCGAGGTGCTCGCGCTCCTCGGGGCGCCGGAGGGGCCGGGCACCGCGTCACCCGACCCCGGCGACGAGCCGTTGCCCGCGCCGTACGTAATGGCGCAGGAGCGCTACCCGGGGTGCGCGGCGATCCTCACCCTGCTCCAGAGCCTGGTCCTGGGGACGAGCCGCTCCCTGACCCGGCTGGAGGACTCCCCGCTGCCCGCCCTGCACGTCCACACCCCCCGTCGATGAGCCGCGGGCGACCCCCGTCCCGTGTGGAAGGCGACGCAACATGACCCGGCACACCACCGCACCCGCCGCTCCCACGACCGACCACGGGCCTCCGGCGGCGGCCCCGCGCGACGCACTCGGCACCCTGTTCACCCCGGACGACCTCGCCGGGCTCCACGAACGCATGCGCGCGGCGTGCGAACACCCCCTGTTCCACTGGCACCCCGGGCTCACCGCCGCCCAGCGCGGCGAACTCGCCTACCGCCGCCTGCGGCACCTCGACGCCGCCGGACCCGGCGCCGAGACCCTGCTCGCACAGCCGTTGCAGCTCTTCGCCCTCCAGGAGTGGGCCGCGCTCACGGACGGGGCGGTGCTGTCGCTCGCCGCGATCCACTACAACCTGTGCCTGGGCACGATCCTCGACCACGGGGGCGCCGACCGAGAGGACCTGCGCCCCGTCGTGGACGAACTCGCCACCATGCGGACGTTCGGCGTCTTCCTCGCCACCGAGCTGGGTTACGGCAACAACGTCGTCGCGCTGGAGACCGAAGCCACGTACGACCCCGACAGCGGCACCTTCGACCTGCACACCCCGACGCCACGAGCCGTCAAGTACATGCCCAACACCGCCCTGCCGCTGCCCAAGACCGGAGTCGTGCTGGCCCGGCTCCGCTCGGGGGGACGGAGCCACGGCGTCTTCCCGTTCCTCGTGCGGATACGCGGCGAGGCCGGACGGCTGCTGCCGGGAATCCGGGTCTGGTCGCTCCCGGAGAAGCCGGGGCTGGACCTGGACAACGCCATCACCCGGTTCGACCACGTGCGGCTCCCCTTCGAGTCCCTGCTCACGGGACCGCACTCGGTCCTCGAACGCGACGGCACCTTCCGGTCGAGCACCAGTTCCCACGGCCGTTTCGCGGACGCCATCCACCGCGTGCTGCCCGGGAAGCTGGGGCTGGCCGGGGGCCACCTGGCCGCGGCCAGGGCCGCCCTCACCCTCGCCTTCCACTACAGCCACCAGCGCCTGACCTCCGGACGCGTCGGGGGCGTGCCGCTGTACGCCTACCGCAGCCACCGGTCCGCGTTGCTCACCGAACTCGTCCGCACGTACGCCGCGTCCCTGCTCCTGGACGAGGTGCGCCGCGACTTCGCCTCGTCGACGACGAGGAGCGACCTCGTGCTGGAACAGCGCGTCGCACTGACCAAGGCGATGGCGACCTGGTCGGCGGCCGGCACCATCGACGTCTGCCGCGAACGGTGCGGCGCCCAGGGGTTGTTCGCGGTGAACCGGATAGCGGAGTACCTCGGGACCGGCATGGTCGCCATCACCTCGGAGGGCGACAACGCGGTCGTCGCGAGCAAGGCGGCACAGCAACTGGTCATGGGGATCGGCGGCCCCGCGCCCGGGGAGGCGGTCGACGCCGCGGCCGACCGCGGGGACGGTGTCCTGGGCAGGTGCGGGAGCCTGCTGCTCGCCCGTGAGCAGCGCCTCACCCAGGACTGCCGCGCGGCCGTGGCCGACAACCCGGGCCGTTCGCCCTTCGAGGCGTGGAACGCGGTCGGTGACGCGTTGATCGCGATAGCGGACGCCCACTCGGTCCGCTGCGCACACGAGGCGGTGCGGCGGGCGGCCGTCCGGGTCGGGCAGCGCGAAGCGGCGGGGGCGCTGGAACGGGTCGCCGACCTGTACGCGCTGCTGGCCATCGACGAGCACTGCGGGTTCTACCTCACCGAGGGCCTCGTCTCCCTCGAAGAGGCCCGTGCGCTGCCCGGGCTCCTGGCCGAGGCGCAGGACGCGCTCACGCCGATCGCACAAGAACTGGTGGAAGCCTTCGGCATCCCACGAACCGTTCTGAACGCCCCGATCGGTGCGCCCAACTACGTGGCTGCCCACGACCCCTCGTTCGGCATCTCGGGGATCGAGCCATCCAAGTGACCACCCGCTCGCGTTCAGGACACTCGACCCCAGGAAGGTTGGGACCGCCGCATGTCGCTGGAACAGCACAGCACCGACGATCGCGGACGGGCGGACGTCGAGTCGACTGTCTCGCGGGACGCGACGCTGGCGGCGGACGTCGACGTCCGGGGCTTGGCGGACGACGTCCCCGAGAGGTCGCGGGCGGTCCTCCTGACCGGTGCGACCGGTTACCTGGGCGGTTTCCTGCTGGCAGATTTGCTGAGCGGCACCGACGCGCAGGTCCACTGCCTGGTCAGGGCCGATTCCCCGGGCGAGGCCCGCACCCGGCTCCGGGGCGTGCTGGCCAGGCGCGGCATCGGCGGGCACCGGGCGGAACGCGTTCGGGTGGTCCACGGCAGCCTCACCAAGCGCCGCCTGGGGTTGACCGACGACGCCCACCGCGAGCTGGCCCGCGGCATCGACGCGATCTACCACTGCGGTGCGTGGGTGAACCTGATCGCCGGCTACCCGACCCTGCGGGGCGGCAACGTGGGTGGCACCCTGGAGGTCCTGCGCCTCGCGACTCGCCTGCGCAAGAAGACCGTCCACCACGTCTCGACGGTGGGTGTTCTCATCCAGGCGTACGAGGACGGAGCCGGCCCTCTCCCGGAGGACCGCCCGTTGCCCCCGCCGGGCGGCGTGGGCTACTTCCAGAGCAAGTGGGTCGCCGAGCGCCTCGTGCACCAGGCCGCCGAACGCGGTGTGCCGGTGACCGTCCACCGCCCGGGCGTGGTCCTGGCCGACAGCGCCACGGGTCTGGGCAGCGCGTCGGACTGGTTCATGCGCCTCACCGCCGTCAGCGTTCGCGCCGGCTGCTCTCCCGCGTACGACTTCCCGCTGTCCGTCGCCCCCGCCGACTTCACCAGCCGGAGCATCGTCGAGCTGTCCCGCAGGCCACGAGCGGACGAGCGCGTCTTCCACAACTTCCTCCCAAGGCCGATGTCGCTTGACGAGTACTTCCGGGTCGTGGACTCCTGCGGCTACCGCGTGCCGTCCGTCCCGCACGCGCAGTGGCTCGCCGCGGTCAAGGGCCTGCGGGGCGTCGACCGGGCGACGGTGAGGATCGCCGAATCGTTGCCCCAAATCCTGTTGCGCCCGCGCAACGGCAACCCGACCTATCCGACCTCCGACGCGACGGCGGCCGCCCTCGGATCGAGCGTCACACCGCCGTCACTCGACCGGGCCTACTTCACCCGCATGCTCGCCGACCTCGCACGACAGGGGAACTGCTCCCGGTCAAGCGGGCCGCTGCCGGGTGATGCCGCCCGACCTGGAGATCACCGATGACCGCACGCCCGGCCGCCGGGCACGGGGCCGTCACCCGGCGCACCACCGAACCGGCACCGCGGGCGCACGACCGAGACCGGCACGACCGAAGAGGCGAACGAACCCGTCGCAAGGGGCACCGCATCGTGAAGTTCACCCTGGATGACCTCAACCGAATCATCGAAACCCACATCGACATCGACGGGCGGGTCACCGAGGACGCCCTCGACATCCCGTACGCCGAGCTGGGCATGGATTCCCTCGGCCTCGTCGAACTGGCCGAACGCATCAACATCGCCCACCACGTGCCCGTGCCGCTCGACATCATCGAGGAGATGCGGACCCCGCGCCTGACCGTCGACTACGTCAACGAGCACCTCGGTGGAGGAGGGGCCGAAGCGAGCGGTGAGCGCTGAGGCGGGCTGCGGCCGGGTGGTCACCCTCGGGAAGACGATGAAGAAAACGCACAACGCCACTCGCCCGCGTGCGGACCAGCCGAATGCCCGGATCACCCCTGGTTCTTCGACAGCTTCTTCTTCGAGGTCGCCGGGTAGGGACCACGCGAGTCCGACAGGTACATCGCGCGACCGCGAGGGCGCGCGGTGTCCGGTGCATCGAAGGACGCTCCGTTTCGGTCGGGGTTCTGGGCAGGGCCATCGCCGCGGGGCCGGGGCGATGGCTTGTGCGGGCACGAGACCGGCCTTGGACACCGGGATGCTTCTGCCCGGACGACACGCGACAGCGAACCGGGGTCCTCGTTCCTGACCGACACCGCCGCGCGGTCGGTCCACTTCCACCACAGCGGGCGGCGAACCTGTCGATCTTCCCGCAGGGGTTGCCCACATGGACCCTGTCGCGGGCCCCGCCACAAGCGCATCGTTGGGCATCTGTCGCGTGCTCGCGCTCAACCCGGAGTTCGAGCACGACCCGGACCGGAGGTCGATGATGATCACAACGTTGCGTGCCGTCGCCGCCACGCTGGTGACGGTTGGTTCCACTCTGGCGCTGGTGGTGTCGGGACCGGCCGCTCCGGCCTCGGCCGGGGTGCTGGACGTGACCTGCACCCCGCCCAGCAGCAACGGCATCAGCTACAGCCCGCCGTTGACCCGGTCCCCGCAGGACGTGACCATCGACGTCACGACCCAGTACGGGCCGTGCGTGTCAGCGGGCAACCCGGCCCTGACCTCCGGCCACCGCACCATCTCCCTGACCCAGCCGGGGTTCAGCTGCCTGGAACTGCTCAACAGCGGGCCCGTCACCTTCACCATCACCTGGAACACCGGTCAGACCTCGACCGTCTCCGCGAACTACTCCGCCACCGTCGTGGGCGCCGCCCTGGTGGACGTCCGCACCGGCACGGTCACCTCCGGACTGTTCACCGGCAGCACCGTCGTGCAGACCACCACCGGCCCGGCCACCGACGTCCTGCTGTGCACCGCCGGCCTGGGCACGGTCTCCGGCATCTACTCCTCCGTGAGCCTGGAAATCACCTCGGTGTGACCTACCGGCCTGATTCGACGGTGGCGCCCGACCAGGCCACGGCGTCCGGCCGCACAGCGCCCAAGCCGCGCTTTCGGCCGGTGCCACGCTGGTCGCCGACGTGCCGAAGGGCCATTGACCCGTGCCGGCGATCAACCAACGGGTGCGGCAGTGGTCGTTGGCGCAGTGGACCGACTTTGTGCTGCACGCCCGCTGTCGACGTCCGGTGCGCCGGACTGCCAGGTCCCCGTGAACACCGGGGACGCTGCGTCGCCTTGAGACACGGTTGGGAGAAGGCGGGTTCGGCGGGTCGGGCCGGCCGGTCGGCACCGGTAACCCGGCGTACGGGACCCGGGGACCGTTGTCCTGGGATGAGGGGACCGGCCGGGTCCCCGTCGCCGAAGGAGGTCCGCCCGCGCTCGGCGAGGTCGGCCACCTGTTCCCGGTTCGACTGGCTGAGCACGACCACGTCCGGCTCGACGGCGGCGACGGTGTCGGCGATACCCGTCCGGCCGCCGGCACCTGGCTGCCGCCCAGCCGGTCCGCGCGGGCACCGATCAGGCTGACGGGCGGGAGGTCCCTTCGGGCAACACCGGCGATCGATCGCGCACGGATGGTGTCGGCCGCGTTGAGGGGCGGGAGTGCGGTGTCGACGATCCTCCGGAGGGCAACGGAAGGGCGTCGCCATGCGCAGTGATCGTGCACCGGGTACCGCGGCCGATTTCCTGGCCACCTCCTTCGCCGGGCTCGGGCGGTTCGCGCCCGACCCGACCGACCTGGTCATCGGGCTGGTCTTCCGGGCGGCCGGGCCGTGCCCCCCGGTGGACGCCGTGCGGCAGCGCGTCGCGTCACGCCTGGACCGGCTGTCGCCGTTGACCGAGCGGCTGGTGGTGGGTGAGGGGGTGCGGTGGGAGCCGGACCCCGACTTCGACCTCGCCCACCACGTCCGGGAGCTGCCCCGCCAGGACGGTGTCGCGCCGGCCCGGGCGGTGTTCGCCGGCTCGTTCGACCCCGCCAGGCCGCCGTGGGGGCTGTGGATCTCGGACAACGGGTCGGGCACGTGGGACGCGTACTACCTGGTGCACCACGCGCGGCAGGACGCGGGTGCGGCGGCGCGCACGGTGGTGGCGCTGCTGGGAGACGACGAGCCCGCGCCGTGGCGCCGGACCGTCCGCCGCCGGTCGTGGCTGCACGGGTGGCCGGGTGCGGTGTCGCTGCTGCCGGACCTGCTGCGGACCCGCCGGGCCGCCGAACCGGCCCCGCGGTGGCCGGTGGGGGAGGGGCGGGTGCTGTCGTGGGCGGCGGTGCCCGTCGGTGCTCTCAAGCAGGTCGCGAAGCGCACCGGGGCCACGGTCAACCAGGTGCACCTGGCGGCGCTGGCCGACGCGCTGGCCGGGTGGCTGCCGGAGGTGCCGCGCCGGCAGGTCTGCCTGCCCGTGGAGACCCGGCGCACCGGTGAGCCGCACGACGACTTCGCCAACCGGATCGGTCTGGTGCGCGTGGCCCTGCCGTGCGGCGCCGGCACCCCGGGCGGGAGGCTGCACGACGTGGTGGCCTCGGTGAGCCGCGCCCGGACCGCCCGCCACCGCCGTGCCTGGCGCGACGTGTCCGACAACGCTTCCGCCCGGGTCGCCGGCCGGGTCCTGGCGCTGACCACCGACCCCGCGCAGGTGGGGGTGACGGTGTCGAGCATCCGGATCGCGGGACCCCTGGACCTGATGGGCGCGCGGGTCCTCGACGTGACCGCGATCCCGTGGCTGCCGCCCGGCCACACCTGCTTCGCGCTGCTGGTCGGCTACGGCGACGAGGTGCGGCTGTCCGTCCTCGCACCCGAGGGCGCACCCGACCCGTCGGACCTGACCCGGTCGTGGGTGCAGGCCGTCCACGCTCTTGCCGGTCCCGATGAAGCGACCGCTGTGGTGGCGTCGAACATGTCCGATGCGGATGATGCCCGGTCGTGAGGAGGTCGAGCCGGCGGTGCCGCGCCGAACCAGCGACCCGGTCGTCAGCGGGTGCCGGACCGGCTGCGGCCGTGAGGCGTCCTGTTCGTGCCGCGCACCGGGATCCAACCGGAACCCCCGCCGCGTGAGCCGGGGTTCGGCGCGGGTACGAGCTGGTGACGGAGGCCGCGCGACGGGAACGAGGCCGGCGTCCGGTCACGGCCGCACGAGTTGCCGCTCGCGGAGCCCACTCGGCGGACGGCACGGATCGGGACCGCGCCGTGGTCGACGCGTCGCACGCCCGGCGACCACTTGGTCCCGGCACTTCGGCCGAGAGCTTTACGACGTGTGCGCGCCCGCCGCGTAGTCCTTGCGTACCGGCAAGTTCACCTTTCCGGATCGGTTCGTCCCTCCTCGGGGACCCATGGTGCCCACGAGGGGGCCGCCGGCATCGTTGACGGGGAAGTCCCACCACACCGAGGAGATCCCCTGATGCGCCACCTCACCGCCCTGCTCTCCGCCCTCGCCTTGGCCGCCCCGCCCGCCGTCGTCGCCGGGGTGGCCCCCGCGCACGCTGCGGACAACCCGATGGTCGTCTGCGAGGACGCCAACAACGAGGTCGACGTCGACTTCACCGGCAACACCGCGCAGGTGAGAACCTCCATCTACCACGGCTGCGCGTCCCTGGAGATCCCCACCATCGTCTACGGTCGGGTCCAACCCGCCTCGGGCACCGCCACCGGGAGCCAGTCCAACGTCTCCATCGCCGTCCCCGACTGGACGATCCGCTACTACGACGCGAGCGACAACTGGGTCGCCACCACCCGCGTCGACATCACCGCCACCTACCTCGGCCCCCTGGCCAACGTCATGGCCGGCACCGTGCTGTCCACCAACCCCGACGTGCAGATCGCCGTCGGCACCGCCGGCCGCGCCTGCACCACGCCCACCCACTGCACCTACTACAACACCGCCGCTTACGCGGCACCTGCCGTCGCCTACTGATGACCGGCACCATCCTCGCCCGCCCCTGAACGAGTGGCGACCGGCTCCCGGACAGGCTGACGCGGCCTCGCCGGCCCGGTGCGCAGCCCTCACGCCCACCACAGCGCTCGCGCACGCGGCGGCGTGAGGAGAACGCGCTCGCCCGAAGCGGTTCCAACACCCCTCGGGTACCGGCGCCAGGCAGGACCGCTGTGGCAAGGCACCCTCTGTGGACCAGCGAGCCGTTCGTCGCGATGGTGGGAAACCGTTCGTCGCGGGAGGCGGAGCGGGGTCAGGCCGGCCGGGTGTCCTGCAAGACCTGTCACGGCGCAACGCGACCGCCCATTCGCGCCCAGGCGACGCTGGTACGGCCACCGGTGCGCCGGTGACGCCCGGATGGCCGCTCGAGCGGTACCGCAGAACGGCCGAACACCTGGCAGGTCCATTCGGTACGAGCAATTCCGCCGCACGACGCGGAGACTCGCCCATGCGTCGTGCCCGCACCCTGTTGGCGTCGAGGCACTGGAGGTGAGGTGCGTCGCGACCGCCGCCACGCCGTCGACGGCCACCTCACCGCAACCGCGGGTCGCCACCGTCTCCTGCGGCTCTGGCCACGTCGCCAGCCGTGAGGTCACCGGTCCGAGCGTCCAGGTCAACCGCGCCGACAACGGCGCACCGGTCCAAGGGCTGCTCTTCACCTCCTACACCGACTTCGTCGGCACCGCCGCCGTCGTCGCCGGCAACGGCCAGTACGCCCCCTCCAGCGCCCACGGCAGCGCGGGGTACGCCTGAGGCAGCTCCGTCGCAGGTGACACCCAAAAGGCGTCGGAACGCGCCGCGGCGGGGTGGACGTCCTCCTCGGACAGTCAGGGGTGCTCACCCGCTGCGACGCGGACATCACCGGCACGTGCCCCGTGGCGTGTGCGCGAGACACCGGCGAGCGCGCCCGGTAGCAGGAGCCACGTGCGCGCCGGTCCGCCTCGCACGCTGTGGAGCGCCTCCGGTTCACCGAGCGGCCTGGGAGAAGGCGCGGTTCGCGTCACCGGAGCAGGTGGTCGCGCGGGTCCGGGCGACGCACGAGGAGGCCACGGAAGCGCAGGCGCTCCGCCGGCTCCGAGAACACCGGAAGGGCTCACGTCGAGGAGCCGTTGAGCGGCAAGGGGTGACGCCCCGGGAGCCGGTTCCCGCACCGGCTCCCGGATCGGGTGAGCGGTGACGCCGCGCGCCGCGCGCGGGGATGCCGTGCGGTGACACCCGGGTCGTCGGTCGGGACCCCCTGGCGATCACCGGGTTCGGGTGAAGTCGGTGATGATGTGGTCGAGGCACCGTTCGACGACGGCCGCGATGGTCAGCGCCGGGTTGACGGCGCCCGTGGAACCGGGCATCAGGGCCCCGTCCAGGCAGTACAGGCCGCTGTGACCGAGCAGCCTGCCGTAGGCGTCGGTGCTCCTGCCCAGCACGGCACCCCCGACGGCGTGCGCGACGATCGGGTGGTGCGGTGGGTCCGGCGTCACCGGGCGCCCGCCGGGCACGTACCGCGCGACGTGGCGGACGATGTCGTCGACCGCTCGTCGGGAGGTGGCGTCGAACTCGGCCCTCCAGATCAACTTCGTCTTGCCGTCCGCCGTCATCGTCCACTGCCCGAAGCGGTCGGGGATCCCCATCCCCAGACAGGTGAGGAGCCGCGGACCCACGGGGAAGGGCATGGGCGAGTGCATCACGCCGGCCGTGCCGTCGGAGTTGCGGACGAGGACCGCCGGCGGCCCACCCTGGGGCGCGCCGACCGGCACCGGGGACGTCCTGATCATGGTCAGGTGATCACCGTTGGACCCCCAGCCCTTCCCGATGGACTCGTGCAGCCGGGGGAGGGCACCGGTCTCGCGTGCGGTGAGCAGCATCCGCGGTGTGTGGACCCCGGCCGCGAAGATCAGCCTGTCACACACGAACACCAGGCGCTCGACGGCCGTCCCGTCCTCCTCCAGGCGCTCGGCGATCACCCGGTAGAGGCCCGTGCGGTCCCGGGACACGTGGGTGGCCCGGTGCAGCGCCTGCACCGTCGTCTTGCCGGACGCCTCGGCCCGGGCGAGGTACGTGCGGTCCACGCTCATCTTGGCGCCGCTGTTGCAGCCGGTGAAGTGGTACTGGCCGATCACCGCCGAGGCCCTTCGGGCGCCGTCGAGTTCACCCCGGACGGTGTCGAAGTCGAAGTTGCCCACGATGGTCTCGGTCGGCAACCCCGACCTGGCCGCCGCCAGGCTCCACAGGCGGTTCGATCGATAGGGCTCCCGGGCGAGCAGGTCGTCGGGGAACGGCTCGGCCACCAGGCGCTCGCGTGCCCGGGGGTAGTAGACGCGGTCGAACTCGTCGTAATCCAGCTCGGGGGGGAACAGCCGTTGGAAGACGTCCCGGCGGGGCTGGGCGAGCACACCGCCGTAGACGAGCGTCCCGCCGCCGACCCCCGCCCCGCTGAGGATCACGACACCGTCCTGGGCGTTCACCTCCAGCAGCCCGGTCGAGCGGGGCAGCGCCGCCGAGAGCGCGCGACGGACCAAGGACAGCAGGGGGCCTCCTGCCGCGGGCAGGGGGGTGGAATCGTCGTCCAACCACACCAACCGGCTGTCCGGTGAGGGGAAGGCGGGGAAGGTGTCACCGGCAGGGGTGACGGGCCAGCGCCGCCCCCGCTCCAGGACCACGTTCTCCACGCCTGCCTCCGCGAGGCGGAAGGCCGCGATGCTCCCGCCCACCCCGGAACCGATGATCACGACGGCGTGCCGTTCCTCCCGTTCGGCCCGCGTACCACCGTCCGGTGCGGGTGGTGCGGCCGGTGTGCCGTGTGCCGGGGTTCGATCGTCCGGGTTGTCGTCGTGCACGGGAGTCCTCCCTGGTGTTCGCGCGGCCACTGGGCGATGTGGGTTTCGGAGTCGACGCGGACGAAGGCCGGCGGGCACTGCTCCACCAGCGATGACGGACCTCGGCGTGGCGCGGTCCCGCGATCAGGGTCGCGGCAGCAGCGACGTCGGAACGTCGACGTGACGTGCCCGCAGGAACTCGCCCAGCGACTTCCCGAGCTGGTCCGGTGCCAGTCCGGCGGAGCTGCTGGGTGCGAGGTAACCCCGCAGGACGAAGCAGAGACCGCGCAGGTTCGGCAGTTCGTAGCGTTCCGCGGTGGACGCACCGGGGCTCGCGAGCAGTTCGGCGAGCCGGTCGTTGGTGAGGAAGGACAGCAGCCAGGGGTAGGCGTCGTCGTGGCTCACCCAGACGCCGAGGTTGGCGTTCCCCGCCTTGTCCCCGGCCCGCACGTGCACGACGTCCCCGAGGGGACGCCGGGTGGTGGGGCCGAAGAACGCCAGGTCGGCCGGTGGTGTGCCGGCGCCGACCGGCTGTCCTCCGTAGGGACGTGCCCCGGACGGTGGGGGATGTCCACGACCCGGCCGTCGGGCAGGTGCGCCCGGTGCCGCAGGCTGTCCTGGCGGAGCAGGCCGGGCCAGTAGTCGACCCGGGCCTGCACGTCGGGGAAGATGTCGGTGACCTCCATGTAGAAGCCGGGGAAGCTCCCCAGCCAGAAGGAGTTGAGCTGGCTGAGGAATCCCTCGACGCCCGCCGCGGTGGCCCCGGCGACGGTCACCTTCACCGGGACGGTGGCCTGCCACTGGTCGGCCGGGTCGTCCACGGCCCGACCGCAGGCGAACAGCCGCAGCTCCGCCACGTCGTTCTCCCGGGCGGCGATCTCGGCCTGTCGCCGGAGCAACGCCACCTTGTCCTCGATCTGCAGTCCCGTCGGGAAGTACCACATCGATCCGCGATAACCGGTGTGCAGGTGGACTCCCACCCGGGTGGTCTCGACGGGCGCGCTGCCCTTCGCGCCGGTCACGCGCACGCGGTCCGGTCCTTCCCGGGTGACCGTCACGGAGTCGACGTGCCAGGTGACGTCGGGGTTGAGGTACCGGGGGCCTTGGATCTCGTAGAGGAGCTGGGCGGTGACCGTGTCGACGGTCACGGCGCCGCCCTCGCCCGCCCTCTTGGTGATGACGCAGTCGCCGTTGTCGGCGATCTCGGCGATGGGGAACCCCGGGACGGTGTTGTCGGGCACGGTGGTGAAGCCGGAGAAGTTGCCACCGGTGGCCTGTGGGCCGCACTCGATGACGTGCCCGGCGGCGACGGCGCCGGCGATCTTGTCCAGCTCGTCCCGTTCCCACCCGTGCCACCAGGCGGCCACACCGCTGATCAGGGAGGCGTCGGCGACACGGCCCGTGATGACGATGTCGGCACCGGCGTCCAGCGCCGCCTTGACCCCCCAGGCGCCCAGGTAGGCGTCGGCCGCCAGCGGGCGCCGTCCGTCGGCGCCCAGGGATTCGCCGGTGTCGGTGTTGACCAGTTGCCCTTCGGTGACCAGCCGGTCGACGTCCTCGAACACGTCGTCGCCGGTGACGGTGGCGACGCGGAGGTCCGTACCACCCGCCCGCACCGCCTGACGGATCTCCTCCGCCAGTCCTTGAGGGTTGTGCACGCCCGCGTTGGTCACGACCTTGAGGTTCTTGTCGGCCAGCACGGGCAGCTCGGGCAGCAGTTGTGCCGCGAACATCGGGGCGAAGAACCGGCGGTTCTCCTCGGGGTCGTCCAGGAAGCGGGCTGCCACCACCGACTCCACGAACTCGGTCATCGAGTCGCCCACCAGCACGTCGACGGGTTCCCCGTGAACGGCGTCGTGGAAAGCGGAAAACCTGTCGCCCATGCTGCCGGAGAAGCCGGCGACGCGAACCGGTCGGCGCGGGGACATCGGGTACCTCCTTGGTCGGGTCGGTCGGCGGTGCGGGGCTCACGCCAGGCGTACGACCCGGCGTGGGTTCCGCGGCTGGGAGGTGGCAGTCGGCGGGGGGCGCGGGCCGGTGACCGCACGCCCGGCGAGCGACCGGCCGGACGTGCCGGCGGGCGTGGCCTTCCGCACCAGCCGACCGCTCTCCGCCGGTGATCGGATCGGCTGGTCCGTCGCCGCAGCCGGCCCCACGTCCGGGTGCCTCGGCCGCTGAGCACGTCCCGGGCGTCGGAACGCCCCGTCGTCCCGGATGTCACCGTTCACGGGAGTCCTCCCGCGTCGGCATTCGCGCGGTCGCTCGGCGGTGCGGGTTCCAGGTCGTCGCGGACGAACGAGCTGAGCGCGTCGACGAACTCCTGGGGGCTGTCCAGGTAGGGGACGTGCCCTGCCCCCGCCAGCGCGGTGAAGCGGCCCGCCGGGAGTCGGCGCGCCGCCGCCCGGCCCTGCCACACGGGGACCAACTGGTCCCAGCCACCCCAGATCACCAGGGTCGGCACTGCGATCTCGTGCAGGCGGTCGACCACGAGGATGTCGTCGCGCTGGCCGGTGATGCCGCCGCACTCGCGGAACACCTCGATCGATGTCCGCAGCACCTGTCGTGACTGGGCCAGCTTGAACTGGGCCACCCAGGTCCTCACCGGGATCCGCCAGGGCTGCCGCAACAGCAGGTTGCTCGCGAGGACGAAGGCGGCCGGGCCACCGGGGAAGGAGACGACGGCGGATACCGCATCGGCCGCGCGCTCGGACAGCAGGGACAGCGCGATGGCGACCGGGTGGACCGCCCGCCCGAGACCGGAAGCGTCGACGAGCACCAGCCTGGTGACGGCGGATGGGTTCGCCAGGGCCAGTTCAGCGGCCACGAGCCCACCGAAGGAGTGGCCCACCGCGATCACGGTGTCCACTCCCACCACGTCGAGGAAGGCCGTGACGAACGAGGCCATCGTGGCGGGGTGCACGTCCGGTCCCGGGCTGGTGCCGCCCAGGCCCGGCAGTGCCAGCACGATGGCCCGGTGGGTCAGGGCGAGCTCGGTCATCACCGGGAACCAGTCCTGGGGGTCCATCGCGATCCCCGGGATCAGCAGGACCACCGGTCCTTCTCCGACTTCGTAGAAGAGGGTGGAGAGCCCCTTCACCACAACGCGCCGCTTGATCGGCTCCTGGTCGTTCATGCGATTCCTCCTCGGGCCGTGGGACGGTCGCCGATCTCGGCGCTGCCGCGACTTCCGCGAACAGGGCGTAGTGGCGCGATCAGGTGAAGACGAGTTCGTCGGTCACCGAATCCCGCCCGGCGAGCCACATCCCGAGGGCCTCCCTGGTGCCGAGGACCTCCCGGGCGCGCGGCAGGCGGATCCCGAGCTCGGGATGTCCGTCCGTGGGCACTACCCGGTACCGCAGGACCCTCAGGTTGGTCCGCAGGCTCAGCAACGCCCCCTCGCGGAGGATGAACGTGGGCACGGTGGCGGGGAGGTCCCGGCGCAACCCCAGGCCCCGCACGATGTCCTGGTGGTGGACCGCGAGGTCCCCGAGCGTGATCACCGCACCGATCCGGCTGGACAGGGACGGCCGGTCCGCCCAGGTCCGGGCGCGGGCCATCAGCCGGCTGCGCGGCAGCCGGCGTGCCCTCTCCACCTGTTCCCGGTTGGCGGCGTGCAGGAACGGGCCGTGCGGGAGGTATGAGGCCGCGAAGTCGTCCACGGCGAGGAGGTGCCCGAGGACGTCCCGCGGGGACCACCCCGCGCACAGCGTGCGACCGGATTCGAACGCGTCGTCGGGCAGCCGGTCCAGGGTGGCGACCAGTCGGCGCCTCTCCGCGCGCAACTCCCGTTCCAGGGGCAGCATCACTGCTCCGGCCTCCTGTCGGTTCGGCGGTCCGGCGGGACCTCGGGCGGATCACTCGGTGACCAGTTCCCGGAGACCCTGCTCCAGGCAGTGGTGGAAGAGGCCGGTGTCCGTGACGGCGGCCGGGTCGAGGTTCGTCCCGATCGAGCACGTCCCGTCGTGCGAGGCCATCGAGATGTTGGCCGCGGCGCCACCCCGGGGAGCCCAGGCCACCGCGTTCGCCACGTGGGCGCCCGCGGCGAAGGTGGTGCGGGAGAACCCGGGAACGCTGGTGACGACCAGGTCGACCACGTTCCGCAGCACGGGGGGCAGGAACAACCGGTGGACCGGACCGGGGACCCACGTGCCGAGGTCGGCCAGGGTGGTGTACACGCCGCGGACCAGGGCGCCACGGGCCTCGGTGATCGCCGCGTGCACGGCGGCCGTGCGCGCCGCGGCGGGCATGTCGCCGATCGGTCCCGCGATGCGCACCGAAGCGACGATGTTGCCCGCACCGGTCTCGAAGGGCTCCCGGATGTTCACCGGCACCAGGGTCGGCACGCTCCGGTGGCTGATCCCGTGGTGGGCGTGGTAGCGGTGCAACGCCGCCAGCACCGCCGAGATGTAGGCGGAGGTCACGGAGGCGCCGGCGGCCTTGCCCGCGGCCTTGAGGTCCGCCAGGGGGACCGTGACCACGCCGCAGCGCATCGCGGCGCTGCGCCCGCGCAGGAGCGGCGACCGCGCGACCGGCTGGAGCAGTTGCGCGGCGGCCCGGCCGGCGAGGCGGACCCGGTCCCCGGTCGCGCGCGGTGTCGTCAGCCACCGCGCGGTCTCCCGCAGCAGCGTCCTCGTGCCGTCGCTGACGCCGTGGGCCGCCGAGGACAACGGGGGGCGCGCGGCGGTGACCGGTCGTCGGGCGGTGTCCTCGTCCGGCGGCCGGGACCGGCTGGGGGCGTCGGTCGGCGCGGCGTCGGGGAGCAGCTTGCCCATCACCGAGACGATGGTGACCGCGTCACCGATGCTGTGGTGCCACTTGAGGAGGATCGCGGCCCGGTCCTGGTGGTAGCCCTCGACGAGCGTGGCCTCCCAGGGCGGGTGGAGGGGGTCGAAGTCGGCACCGTTGCGCCACTCGACCAGTTCGAGGAGGTCGCGGTCGCCGGCCGGCTCCGGGAGGCGCATCCGGTGGACGTGCCGGGTGAGGCGGAAGTGCGGGTCGGGCACCCACGCGGGGGTTCCGGCTCGTACCGGTGTGTCGACCACCCGGTGGGTGAGCCGGGGGAGCTTCCTCACGACCCACCGGCAGCCGTCGAGGAACGTGGTCCAGTCCGGCGTCCGGTCGAGGTACCAGAGCCAGGTGACGTGCGGACGGGTCATGGGGTTGGTCCCCATGCGCCAGAACAGCGTGTCCGTGCCGTTCATCGGTCCGGGTGAGGACCACCCGGCTATCGCCCGGGTTCCGTGCATGATCACCCCTCCGGGAGCGGTGTCGCGTGTGCCGCGTTGCTGGGACGGACGTGTCATGGCAGACCCACCAGTTCTTCCGACCGCTCCCACACGGCGCGTTGCAGGCCGGTCCGGAAGCGGTGCGGGGAAGGGGGCACGAGCGCCGCGCCGGGTGTGGTGGAGTAGAAGCCCCCGCTGCGGCCGGCGAAGTGCGGGTCACCGGCGAGCCGCAGGGCGTGCTCGGCGGCCTGGCGGGCGTTGCGCACGAAGGGCGTCCGTTCCGCGAGGGAGAACAGCCGAGTGCCCATCGGCAGGTTGCGGGCGAGCCCGGTGGACACCAGGCCGGGGCAGAACGCGTTGGCGGTGATGCCACGGGAACCCCACCTGCGCGCGATCTCCTGCGTGACGAGCACGTTCAGCAGCTTCGACCGGGCGTAGACGCCCAGGGAGCCGATCGGACCGTACGAGCCGGGTTCGGCGAAGGTGCCGGGATCGAGGTGCAGCACGCTCCGGTGCGACTCGGAAGCGACCATCACGATGCGCGAGGGCGCCGCCCGCTCCAACAGGTCCGCGAGGAGGTTGGTGAGGAGGAAGGGGCCCAGGTGGTTGGTGGCGATCATCCGGTCGAACCCGTCGGCGCTCACCTCGGGCCGGAGGTCGTGGATGCCCGCGTTGTTGACCAGGACGTCGAGGCGCGGCAGGTGCCGGTGGACCTCGTCGGCCACCCGGCGCACGTCCCGCAGGACCGAGAGGTCCGCCACGAGCATCCGGACCGCGGCGGACGGGCTCTCGCGGTGCAGCTCGGCCAGCGTCGCCTCACCCCGGGCGCGGTCGCGGCAGATGAAGAGCACGTGCGCGCCCGCCGCGACGAGTCCCCGGGCGATCTCCTTGCCGATGCCCGAGGTGGCGCCGGTGACGACGCAGTACGCGCCGGCCAGGGCCTCTGTCGGCGCGGTCATGTCGCCATCCCCACGAGTTCGACACCGGACATCTCCAGCAGGAGCCCGCCGGCCGGCGTGACGGCCCGGTACACGCCGTCCGCACCGACCGACACCACCAGCTCGTGCCCGTGGCGGAGCAGCAGGTCGTGGTCGTTGGCACCCCGGGTGTGCAGGTCGACGCGCGACACCGAGCGGGGCACGAACAAGGGGCGGTCGCGCGCACCGGCGGGACGCAGGGCGGACGTCCTCAGCGCGGCGCACATCAACAGCGCGGGTGTCGTCATCGTTCGCAGTCCGGGGTACCCGGCCAGTTCCGGGGTCCAGGTGCCGCGCGCGAAGGGGCCGTCCACGGAGCAGCGCGAGAGGTTGCGGAAAGGGCCGCGCAGCGACACCGGGGCCTCCGGCACGGCGTAAGGGTCGAGGGCGGGCCGGGGATCGATCGGGACGGGTGGGTTCCACGGAGGGCCCTCCGGCAGGGGGCCGCTGGACAACAGCACCTCCGTCTCGAAGTGGCGGAGTCCCCCGGGCCGCATCCGACCGTCCGGTCCCAGGGTGTCGGAGTGGATGCCCACCGCCACCGTCGTCCGGAGCTCCCGGCCGGACCGGTGCCGCGCCAACCGCGCCCTGACGCGCAGGGGGGCGGGCCTGCTCCGGGTGAACGGGCGGATGAAGGTGTCGAACCGGGCGTCCCGGAACCCGGTGGTGACCGCACCCGGGACCAGTGCTTCCGCGGCCTGCGCGGCGATGTCCAGGATGAACGTCGCGGGCACCGTGGGTTTGCCGCTGACCAGGTGGTCGTAGAGGTGGGGTTCTCCGTCCGGGACCATGAGGTACTCCCACTCCCCGCTGCCGCCGGGGTCTCGCGGCGACGACCGCCAGGACGGCCGCAGGCGGCTCGCGGGGCCCGCGGGTGGCTCGTCGCGCACCAGGCCGGGGAAGTGGCGCCGCAGTCGGTCGCGTTCCGTGTCCCCCAGGTAGACCGACGTGCCCCCGGCCCGCGGCGCGGCCGCGACTTCGGCGAGGAACTGCGCGGTGCCCTCGGCCGTCGACATGGGGGTGAACCGCGCCTGGCGCGAGACGTGCTCCTGGTACAGGGCGTCGGACCCCATACCGGTCTGGCGCCACATCGTGAAGCCGACGGTGATCTCGTCGCGACCCGCGGCCGTTTCCGCGGTGGCCTCCAAGTACGCGTTGCCCGCGGCGTAGTCCGTGTCACCGGGGGAGCCGGCCGATCCCGAGTACGAGCCGATGTTGCACCACAGGGCCGGTTGCGCCGGGCCGAGGGCCGACCTGACGTGGAGGTGGCCGAGCACCTTGGTGTCCCGCACCGCGCGGAACACCTCGAGCCGCTTCTTCTCCAGCAGGGTGGAGGCGACCTGGCCCGCGGCGTGGAGGACGAAGTCGACCCGCCCTTCGGCGCCCAGCACCCGTCCGACCGCTTCCCGGGTGGAGCGCTCGTCCCGTACGTCACAGGCGAGGTAGTGCACCCGGTCCTCGCCGAACAGGTCCTTGAGCGCCCGGAGCCTGGTGCGCAGCCCGTGCTGCTTCAGCAGGGCGTCCGCGCGGACGACCACCGACTTCGGGGCCAGGTCCGGGAAGCGTTCGCGAAGTCGGCGGATGAGGTCGGCGCGGGTGCCCGGGAGCCGCTCGTCCCCGATGCCGTCGAGTTCCGAGGGCAGGGCCTCCTCGGTGCGGCCGAGGACCCACAGCTTGGGCCGTGCGTGTCCGGCCAGGGCACCGAGCAGGGCTTGGACGATGTCGCCCGCCCCTCCGGTGATCAGCCCGACGGACCCGTCGGTCAGCGGCAGGCCCGGGGGCGGTGCCGGGGTCGTGAGGTGGACCGGGTGCAGCGCCTCGGTCCACCGCCTTCCCTGGAGGTAGGAGACGGCAGGGGGCGGGAGCGGGCGGGCGACGCGTTCCCGCGCCGCGCGGGCGAGCAGGTCGGGTGTGACGGGCTCGTCGGTGGTGACCGTGAAAGCGGCCGTGCCCGGGCGTTCCCAGCGCAGGCTCTTGACGAACCCGTCGAAGAGCGAGGCGGTCGGGTGCATCGTCCGGTCACCCGGCGCTCCGCTCAGCAGGACGGCCAGCGAGCTCTCCGGCTGCCACCGCGACCAGAGGCGCTGGGTGACCAGGAAGACCGCGTCGTGCAGGGCGAGGGCGCGTGGCACGGAGAGGGCCGACAGGTCTCCCAGCACCGTCAGGTCGGGTGCCGCCGAATCGACTGCGGTGAGCATCCTGTCCACCGAGTCCGGGGACGGGGGGCGACCGACGTCGTTCGGCAGGTCGAGGACGAGCGAGTCGCTGTCGCGGAGGTCGTCGTGGACCGCGGCGCCGACGTCCGGGGAGGCCAGGAGCACGACGCCCCGGCGGGGCAGGGACGGTGGCCGCGGGGTGCCGGTCCCGCTGTCGGGGGGCGCGGCCTCGGCCGAGAGCCGCCTCCGGTAGCGGCGGGTCAGGCGCTCGGTCCCCGGCTCCCGCGGCACCGGGCGCGCCTCCTCGGCCGCCTCGGCCAACAGGGCCGTGTCCTGGTGCACGGCGGGCAGCCGCACGGGCAGGTCCTTGCGCTCCACGGCACGCAGGAGGGCCAGGGCGTGGTCGGCCGCCAGGTAACTGCGGTCCTCCGCCGCCGGTGACCGCTCCCGGGAGGCGGCGCCGAAGGACAACCGGGCGAGGACCGGCAGCTCACGCTCGGCGGCGGTGTGGCTCGTCGTCACGGCGAGCAGGAAGGCGCCCTCGCCCAGGGGCGCCGGCCCGAGCCCCGCCAGGACGGCGTTCTCGGTGCTCCCGTTGCCGTTGACGGCGACGATCAGCGCCAGGTCCAGCTCACCGGTCCTGAGGTAGCGGTCGGCCACCCGGAGCGCGGCGAGCGTCCCGTCCCTCCCGGCGTCGACCGCCAGGCACGGACCGTGGAGGTCGTAGCGGGCCGCGATGCGGGAGGCGATGACGTTCGGCAGCGCGCCCGCCTGCGAGTCCTCGGTCGTCGCCGGGAACCGCTGACGGGATTCCGCCAGCTCCCGCGCCACCCGGGAGAAGGCCGGGTCGGCGCTGTGCCGGTCCAGCAGCCAGGTCGCGTCGTCGGCGTAGCAGCGCACGGCTGTCCCCACCAGTGCGCGTGGCACCCCCGTGTGCGCGGCGATGACTCCCGTCGTCTCCCGAACGTCCGCCCACAGCTCACCGTGCTCCGCGGCGAAACGCGCCGCGACCTGCAGCGCCATCAGCTGGCAGGGATCGACGACCGGGATCGTGCGCTGTGACAACCGGACGTCGGCGGGGTTCGGCCCGGGGTAGGGCCGGGGGAAGCCGGCTCCCGGGGGAGCCGCCGCGCCGCGCAACCAGTCGCGGACCGAGGTGGTGGACGGTTCCCCGGGCAGGTGGGCCGACCAGGCGACCAGCACCAGGTGCCCGGCGTCCGCCTTGACCGGCGGACCGGAGCGCGGGCCGCCGGCGTCGAGGCGATCGGCGACCAGCAGGTGCGCGTTGGTCCCCCCGAAGCCGAAGGCCGACACCCCGACGGTGCGGTGCCCGTCCGGCCTGGCCGGGAAGCGCACGGCTTCGCGCGGCACCCGCACCCGCGCACCACTCGTCCCGCTCTCCGGCTCCTCCGCGCCGAGCTGCCCGGGTATCCAGCCGTGGCGCAGGGCCAGCAGGGCGTGCATCAGGGAGAGGACACCGGCGGTCCAACCGGTGTGGCCGAACACCGGTTTGTTGCTGCTGCACCACTGACCGGGTGAACCGAGCGACGTGAGGACCTGCGACTCGACGCCGTCACCCGTCGGGGTACCGGTCCCGTGCGCGACGACCCAGTCGACCTGTTCCGCCCGCACGCCGTTGACCGTCCGAGCCCGCTGGATGGCGCGTTCCTGACCGGCGGGGTTCGGCGCCGAGATCGACTTGCCGCGGCCGTCCGCGGCACCGCCGAAGCCGAGGAGCACACCGTGGACGGTGTCGCCGTCCTCGCGCGCCCTCCGCAGGGTCTTCAGCGCCACGAGCCCGGCGCCGTCGCTGAACAACGTCCCGTCCGAGGCGCCCGTGAACGCCCGGACGCGGCCGCGCGGGGAGAGCCCGCTGAGCTTGGCGAACATGACGGCCATGGTCGGGTCCACGACGTTGACGCCACCGCAGTAGGCGATCTCGCACTCACCCGCGAGGAGGGCCTTGGAGCCCAGGTCGACGGCGTAGAGGGACGACGCGCACGCGGTGTCGACCACGAGCGCCTCGGTCACCCGTTCCGCGAGTCCGGTGAAGGCGCCGCGCACCACGGCGTCGAGGCCGGCAGCCCTGTCGAGGGGCACCGAGTGCCGGTAGTGCTCGAGCAAGGCCGCTCGCACCCTCCCGCCTTGCTCGTCGTCCGGCGCCGACCGGGCGAGGAGTTCGACCAGCACCGACTCCACGAGGCTCTGGCTGCCACCCGGCCATGCCCCGACGTACGCCCCGCACCGGTAACCGGGTTCGACCCGGACCCCGGACCGCGCTTGGAGAACCGTGTGCCGCAGCCAACGCGCCGCGTCGTCGCGGCCGGGACCGGCGCCTCCCCCCGCTCCCCCCGGAGCGGGGTGGGGCCGGAAGTCGTGCAGGTAGCCGGCGCGGCGGGCATAGGTCTTGTCCGGCTCCTGCCGATCCGGGGACCAGAACCGCCCCAGCTCGAAGCGGTCCCCGGGTTCGCTGAAGACGTCGTGCCCGCCGTTGACCGTCCGCCACAGCTCACCGGGGCTGGACGCCCCGGGCACCGCGACGCCCATGCCCACCACCGCGACCACGTCGTCGGCCTCGCTCGGCACGGTCATCGGCGCTGCTCCTCGACCAACTCGGCGATCTTCTCCAGCGTGGTCGCGCGCACCCTCCGCTCGGCCGGCGGCTCGGCCAGCCCGTAGCGCACCCGGACCCGCTCGAACAGCGCGAGTTGCTTGGCGGAGTCGACGCCCAGGTCGGCCTCGAGGTCGATGTCGGAGGAGAGCATCTCCACCGGGAAGCCCAGGTCCTCGGCGTACATGCCGGCCAGTTCGGTGAGCACGTCGGTGCGCTCGGGCGGCGGGGCCTGTTCGGGCGGCGACACCACGCGCGGTGACTCTTGTGCGTCGCGTACGACGGTCTCGTCCCGGTCGGGCCGGGCGGGGAGCGGAGTCCGGCCAACCGGCAACCCCGCGTCGTCGAGGGCGGTGGTGATGCTCTCCACATCACCGCGGCTGGGCAGCAGCGGGAGTGCGCGCGCGGACGCGGGCAGCGAGGACCCGACGATGCCGGTGAGCGCCTGGCGAGCACCGACCTCGACGAACGTCGTCGTGCCCGAGCGGAACAAGGAGAGCAGCGCGTCGTAGAAGCGCACCGGTGCCACCATGTTCCGGACGACCACCTCGCGCACGTCCGCGACGGTGCGAACGTACCGGCCCAGCACCGGGGAGAACACCGGCACGCGGGGCTCCGCCAGCCGCACGTCTTCCGTCGAGTCGCGGAAGATGTCGGCGGCGACGTGCAGCAGCGCGTTGTGGAAGGCGTACTTGGCCCGCAGCCGGGTAGCGCGGAAACCCAGGCCGGTCGCGACGTTCTCCGCCGCCCTCAGGGACGCCAGCGGGCCGGAGACGACCGTCTGCCCCGGCCCGTTGTCGATCGCCAGGCGAAGGCCGGGATCGTCGAGCAGGCCCACGAGGTGCTCGGCGCGCCACGCGGGCACGTCCAGGGCGAGGAGCCCGCCCTCGGCCGGATCGGCCCGGCTGAAGGCTTTCGTCCGGGTGCACGCCATGCGGGTGACGTCGGCGGTGGACACCGCCGCCGCGGCAGACAGCGCCGCGAACTCGCCGAAGCTGTGTCCGACCAGGACGTCGGCCCGGAGCCCGAGTCCGGAGAAGATCTCGAAACCGGCCGCGTTGATGGCGTAGATCGCCAGGTCCAGTTGGTCGCTGTTCGTGGTGAGGAGTTCGTCCAGCGAGGCCGCGTCGCGTTCCAGGACCAGCGGTGCCACGGGGTCGAAGCCGTGCTCGGCGGCTACCGCGTCGATCGTCTCGAGCACTTCGACGGCCTTCGGGAAGTGCCGTGCCCGGTCGGCGAGGACCCCGGGCAGGTAAGCCCCTTGGCCGGGGAACAGCACAGCCAAGCGTGAAGTCATGAGTGCGCCTTCTCTGGGGAGTACGGGGATGTCGAACTACTGCTCTTCGTGCTGGAGGAGTCCTCGATCGGCGTAGAAGGCCTTGGCGACGGCGAGGGCGTTCAACGCCCTGGGGAACCCGGCGTACGCGCTGACGTGGGCGAACAACGCGACGACCGAGGAGGGCGGGATGCCGATCCGGTGCGCGATCGCGAGGTGGAGGTCCAGTTCCTTCCCGGTGTCACCGAGGACGGCGAGGACCGTCAAGGTCACCAGCTCCCGGTCGCGGTGGCCCAGGCCCGGCTCGTGGTGCAGCGTGCCGAAGACCGTCTCGACGACCAGGCGCGCGGTGCTCCCGCTGATCGGTTCCAGGTCGGCGAGGAACTCCCGCACGGCTTCGTGGCCCGCCAACTCGTTCGCCGTCTCCAGGCCGCGTTCGTACCTTCCTCCCTCGTTCCGGTGGTGGGTCGCGAGCGGGTCTTCTGCTGTCATGGTCAGTCATTTCGTCAGGTGAGGTGGACTTCGAGGGTGGGAGGAGGTGAACGGGGCTTCCGGCGGTGTCAGCGCATTTCGGGCAGTGTCGTGGTTATGGCGAAAAAGATTTTGAGAATTGGTGGCGGCGCTCACCGCGTGCTCTTCGAAGGCCTGCCGTGGCGCCATCGCCGCGAGTCGGCGACATTGCGCGTTCGGTGTGGCGCCAAGGGCTCGTGGAGCGGCGTTTTCGCCGGTCCGCCCGATCGGGCTTGCCCCTCATCGCCCTGATCGAGTGCCGTGTCAGCGGTATCGGTTGGGCGTCCGGCGAGCTGAAAGGCCTGTTCTCCGATCGGATCTTTCGGAGGGGCGTGGTGCCACCGGTTCAAACGTAAGTGATCCTCGGGAGTCGCTCAAGCGTATTCACTCGTTTGTTGCACTGATGCGTATCCGGTCGCTCGACAAGTCCAGGTGTGGGGCGGTGAGAATGTCGTCGGCTCCGGCCGCGAGGAATATTCCTCACGGTGCTGCGATGGTGATCGACCGCCGCGTGGTCGTGGTGTACCGGCCCGCTGTCAGATGGCGGACGGGGCATCTCGGAGATTCGAGGGGTGAGGAGGCGATCACGGCGACGTTGGAGCAGGTCCCGCGCAACGCGGGCCACCGGTCGCGGGGGCCTCGATGGCCGAACGCACCGGGACGGGCGCGTCGACCCCCGGCCGGGCCTGGCGCTCCTCCGGTCTCAAGCTCCACCGCGCGGGAACGTACAAACGTCGTCGGCCTCCACCGCAACCCGCCTCGGCGGGCGGTGGAGCCTGCTCGGCGCGTTGAACGTCCCCGGCGGGAGGGTCATGGGTCGGCTGCGCAGCCAACACCGTGCCACGGAATAGCGGCGCAGCCGCTGTTCCACGTCCATTCACTCCGGCCGGCTCATCCCCGAGTCGACCAGGTCGAGCGCTGGTCCGGCCTCCTGCACCACCGGGTGATCACCGGGTGGTGCACACCGCGTTCCCACCGGTCGGTTCGGACCGCTTGGTCCGGGTCAGAGTGAGGTGATCTCCAGTGAGACCGTGGAGTAGACGCTGGAGACGGTGCCCAGGCCCAGGGTGCACAGGGTGATGTCGGTGGCGGGCGCGGTCAGCGTCTGGGCGACCGTGTCACCGCTGAACAGGCCAGAGGTGACGGTGCCGGTGAAGACCTGGTTGAAGGTGGCGCCGGCGATGGTGGTGATCGCGTTGCCATTGATGGTGGAACTCTGACCGGTGTTCCAGGTGATGACGAGGGTGCCGGCCCTGGAGCCGAGCAGGTTCAGGCAGGATGTGACGGCGTTGCCCTGGAAACTGCGTGAGCCGGAGGTGAGGCCGGGCAGGCTGGCGGAGACGCAGGGCCCGTACTGGGTGGAGGCGGTCACCCTGGTGGCCTGGTTCGTGGCCGTCAACGGCGGGTTGTAGGTTGCGACGTCGCTGCTGGGTGGGGTGCAGGTCACGTCGAGCACCCCGGCCGAAGCGGTCGGGGTGAGCAGCGCGGAGGTCAGCAGGACGGGGAGCGCGACCGCGAGGGCGCGCAGTGTCTTCGGCATCGGAGGACGCTCCGTTTCGGGCGTTGCCACGTGGAGTTGGGGCAGGGTCGTCGCTGGGGGTGGGGAGAAGGCTTGCACCGGTGCGACGCCCGCACTGGACACCCAGGATGCTCCCATCCGGACAACACGCGACAGCGCCATATGGGCGACCCGACGTGAGATCGCGGAACCAAGGAGCACCAACAAGATCTTGGGTTTCGCGGTGGCTGCTCACCGGTGGAGCCGGACCATCCCATGCCACGGTGGTCAACTACGTCGACCGGCACAACGGCGGTCCGGAGAGCCGATCCGGCGTGTCCCGCGCCAGGCGGGCGTGCGGAATACCCTTTCCCTGCCGCACCGCGAAGGGCGCGCCACCGCTTCGGCGCGATCGGCACGCGACGATCGGTCGAAGACGCGGTCCTGGCTGCCCTGGGGGAAATCGCGGGTTCGCGGTGCGCGGAAGACCGTGTTCCTGGTGCGGCGCAACGGGATGACGGCGGCGCGTGCGCGGTGGAGCGGCTGATACGTGCGGCGGGCGTTACGGGCGTCGTGCGCGGCCGTGCTCAAGGCGTCACCGTTCCGGTCGAGGACGGGGCGCGACGCCGGGCGCCCGCGGAGAACCGGCGTGATCCCGTCGATGGCCCGAACGCTCTATGGGCGGGGAACTCCGCCCGCTTCTCGACGTGCTCGGGCACCGTCACCTCCACCACATCCCTGCTGCTGGTTGACGCGCTGGAGATGGTGCTGTGGGGCCGCGGAGCGGTCATCCCAGTCCGGCCATCGCGGGCAGTGGCACTGCCGCCTCCCCGGTGACTTCGCGTGGTTGCACATATGGACACTGTCGCGGGCCATCCGAAAAGAGCATCGTGGGTGTCTGTCGCGTACTCGCACCCAATCCGAGGTCCGAGCACGACCCGGACCGGAGGTCGATGATGTTCGAACCGTTGCGTGCAGCCACCGCCACGCTGGTGACGGTCACCTCTGCCCTGACGCTGGTGGTATCAGGCCCGGCCGCTCCGGCCTCGGCCGGTGTGCTGGACGTGACCTGCATCCCGCCCAGCAGCCAGAGCGCCACCTACACCCCGCCGTTGACCGCGACTTCGCAGAACGTCACGGTCAGCGTCACGACGCAGTACGGGCCGTGCGCGTCGCTGAGCAACCCGGCCATCACCTCCGGCTCCCGCACCCGCACCCTGTCTTCCCCGGGGTTGTCCTGCCTGGACCTCTTGGGCAGCGGCTCCACCACCTTCACCATCACCTGGAACACCGGCCAAACGTCGACCGTCGCCTCGAACTTCACCGCCACGACGGTGGGTGCGGCCCTGGTGGTCACCGACACCGGCACGGTCACCTCCGGTCTGTTCACCGGCAGCACCGTCGTCCAGACGCTCACCGGCCCGGCAGCCGACGTCCTGTTGTGCACCGCGGGCTTGGGGACGGTCTCCGGCATCTACGCCGCCGCCACCCTGGAAATCACCTCCCCCTGAGCCCACTGCCCGAGGAGCCGACACCGCGTCCGTCGAGTGAAGTGAGGGATTGTTGTGGTCGACCAGAGAACGCCACCCGAGCCGCCCGAGGAACTCCCCGTGGGCGCGGACGGGATCTTCGCCAGTGCGCGACGGGTGGTAATGAGAGAGATCGAGGCGTCGTTGACCCAGGTCGAGGAGAAACAGGCGCGTTCGCTCGTCGAGGCGATCACCGGTCGCCGGCGGGTCTTCCTGCTGGGGGCGGGACGGTCGAAGCTGGCCGTCGACGGGTTCGCGATGCGACTGACCCACCTGGGGTTGACCGCGCACGTCGTCGCGGACATGACCACGCCGGCAATCGGCCCCGACGACCTGTTGATCGTGTGCAGCGGCTCGGGTGAGACACCGGGTGTCCTCGCGATCACGCGGCAGGCCGTCCAGGACGGCGCGGGGGTGGCAGTGGTCACCGCGACGCCGGACTCGACGCTCGCCGGCTACGCCGACCTCGTCGTGGGCCTGCGCGAGTACGGCGAGGACCACGAACCGTCGGCGTCGACCCAGTTCGTGGGCACGCTGTTCGAGCAGTCCGCGTTCGTCTTCTTCGACTGCCTGGTCATGGTCCTGCAGCGAACGTTCGGAGCGACCGCCGAAGACATGTTCGCGCGCCACACCAACCTGGAGTGAGCCGAGGAGGGCGAAATGGGATTGTCGTCACCGATCACCTGCACCAACACGAAGGCCGACCTCACCGGGAAGCAGCTGTTGCACTGGCTCGACCACGTGATCCTCCCGCACGCCGACGCGCTGGCACGACTGTCGTTCTTCGCCTGCGTGCCGCACCCCCTGGTGGTACCCGTGAGGGAGCACCTGCGTGGCAGTGGTCTCGCGGCAGGGGCGCAGGACTGCGCCCCGACGGACGACGCGGTCACCGGCGAGGTCAGCGCGGAGCTGCTCGTCGAACTGGGGTGCCGCTACGTGATGCTCGGTCACGCCGACCGTCGGCGCGTGTTCGGCGAGAACGACGTCCTCGTGGCCAGGAAAGCCGAAGCGGCCGCGGCGGCGGGCCTGACCCCGCTGGTGTGCGTCGGCGAGCACGACCACCTGCCCGCCGGCACGGCCGCCCGCCACGTGGCGGCACAGGTGCGCACCGCGACCGGCCGACTCGGCCACGACAACCCGGTCGTGATCCTGTACGAGCCGACCTGGGCGATCGGTTCGGACCAGGGTGCGGACCCGGACCACGCGGCGGCCGTCTTGCACGCGTTACGGGCCGCGACGACCGACCTCGACGCGCGCTTCCTCTACGGCGGCGCGGTCGTCCCGGGCACCTACACCGCGCTGCGCTCGGCCGGCGACTGGGATGGCGTCGCCATCGGTCGCGTCGCGAGGGATCCCGGCATGCTCGCCGAGGCCACGGCCGAACTCCTGGCCCGGCGGTGAACCGGCGCGCCGAGCGGATCCGCGGGCAGACCAGCCGCGGCCGATGCGCGGGACGCAGGCCGCGTTAGCTGGTGGCCACCCGTCGACAACAACCGCGCTGCGATCCAGCAGGCGGGCCGCGCCCGTGCCGGTGACGCGCTCGGCGTTGCCTCGTAATGATCTGTCCACATTGTCTGTCGCGTTCGGACTATTGTGAGGTGCCCGACGTGAAGGCGGACGAGATTGCCGCGTGGTAGCCGTGCGTGTTGTCATCGTGACCGGAATCCGGCACACCCGCCTCGGCGAGTCCGGTGGTGGTGCGAGGCAGTGCGGACCGAGGTCTTCCAGGCACGCTCTCACGCCCGCGCCGACCCAGCTCGAGGATCGAGTCCGGGTCGGCCGCGGCACCGGTGACAAGGCCGTTCGGGCGTCGGCGGCTCAGACCGAGGTGATCTCCAGGGTCACGGTGGAGTAGATGCTGGAGACCGTTCCCAGGCCGGCGGTGCACAGCAGGACGTCGGTGGCCGGGCCGGTGAGGACCTGGACGACGGTGCTGCCCGCGAACAGGCCGGAGGTGACCGTGCCGGTGTCGGTGACCACCAGGGCGGTGCCCACCGTGGTCGAGGTGAAGTTGGAGGAGATGGTCGAGGTCTGCCCGGTGTTCCAGGTGATGGTGTACGTGGCGGGTCCGCCGTTCAGCAGGTCGAGGCAGCTCCGCCCCGGGATGATCAAGGTGCGGGTGCGCGTGCCGGAGGTGATGGCCGGGTTGCTCAACGACACGCAGGGCCCGTACTGCGTCGAGGAGCTGACGGTGACGGTCTGCGGGGTCGTGCTCAGCGGCGGGGCGTAGGTGTCGTTCTGGCTGCTGGGCGCGGAGCAGGTCACGTCCAGCACTCCGGCCGATGCCGGAGGGGTCGGGCCCAGCACCAGGAGCGCCACGGCGGAGGCGGTCGTCATCACGGTGGCCGTGGCGGTGCGCAAGGAATCGATCATCGTTGACCTTCCAAGGGGAGCGGTACCCCGGATGGGACGGGAGCACGGGGTCACTGTCCAGGATGCTCTGATCTGAAGGCTAACGACAGGACCACACGGGTTGTCACGTGGATGCGTCCGACCCCCGTCGCATCACCTCGGCTCACCGGTCGGTTTGGCAGTGGTGGCGCCGATGTCCGTTGATGCTCTTGGAAAGCCGTCCGCGCAGGTGCTGCCGGAGTGCCCGGTGCGTGGCTCCGGCCATCTCGGCCCGAGGCCGAGCCGCCGTGCCGAAAAGTTCCCGCCGCCGGTCCCTTGTGCGACACGGCCATGCCGAACGGTCCGTGCCGGTCTACATGGGAGGGTCCCGCACGGATATCCGATCGAGCCGACATTCTTGCGTAGTCGCCCGTTCGGTTCTGTCGCTGCTCGCCTCAAGGGAGCACTCTGGTGGTCGGCGCGTGCTCGCGCCCACAGGGGGACCGGGCGCCACCCTGAATGGAGAACGTGATGATCAAATCGTTGCGCATCGCCGCGGCCGTTCTGATGACGGTCGTCAGCACCTCGGCGCTGCTCGTCCTCGGTCCACCGGGGACGGCTTCGGCCGGGGTGCTGGACGTGACCTGCACCCCGCCCGGCAGCGAGACCACCACCTACACCCCGCCGCTGACGACGGCACCGCAGGCCGTCACCATCAGCTCCTCGACGCAGTACGGGCCCTGCGCGTCGCTGAGCAACCCGGCCATCACCTCCGGCACCCGCTCCCGCACCACCAGCGACCCCGAGCAGACCTGCCTGGACCTGCTGGACACCGGCTCCTCTACCTACACCATCACCTGGAACACCGGGCAGACCACGACCATCTCCGCCAACCGCACCGCCACCGTCGTGGGTGCCGCCCTGGTCATCACCTTCACCGGCACGGTCACCTCCGGTCTGTTCACCGGCAGCACGGTCGTCCAGACGAACACCGGCCCCAGCGCCGACGTGCTGCTGTGCACCGCCGGGTTGGGCACGGTTCCCGGCATCTACGCCGTCGTGACCCTGGAGATCACCTCGGTGTGACCCACGCAGTGGACCCGGGCCATGGTGGCGTCCGGCCGCGAAACGCCCAACCCCGCGCTTCCAACAGCACCCGGCTGGTCGCCGATGTCGTGGATCGGACACCCGAGCGGCAGGTCGGCGGGCGCGAGGCGGGGCGCGGTGGTCCGGTGCGCACCGTCGGGCCGACAGGTCGCGAGGCGTCATCGGCCCGTGCCAGGAGTTGCTGCGCTCCACCACCCAGTGCCCAGACCGGAGCCGTGTGGTGTGCCACCGTCGGGTGATGAACGGCCCGATCTCTCGCTGCCGCAGTGCATCGCGGCGCGGATCGCTGTCATGGACGCGGTCGGTGAACAGGCTGTCCGGACGGGGGTCTGTCCAGTTGTCGGTGTAAGTCGGGTTGAAGGGTTACTTGCGTCCGGCGGCCAGGCGGCCGTCGAAGGCGATCTCGAAGGCGTTGAGCGCGGGCTTCCAGCGGATCGTCCAGCGTTTGCGGCCGGTGCCGGTCGGGTCCAGGCTCATCACGGCGAGGTGGACGCACTTGAGTGCGGCCTGCTCGTTGGGGAAGTGGCCCCCGGCCTTGACCGCGCGGCGGATGCGGGCGTTGACGCTCTCGATGGCGTTGGTCGAGCAGATCACCCGCCGGATCTCGACGTCGAAGGCGAGGAAGGGCATGAACTCGGCCCAGGCGTTGTCCCACAACCGCACAATCGCCGGATAACGGGCGCCCCACTCCTGGGCGAACTCGGCGAACCGCTCGCGCGCCGCGGCCTCGGTCGGAGCGGTGTAGACCGGCTTGAGAGCCTTGGCGATGGCGTCCCAGTGCTGTCGGCCGGCGTAGCGGAAGCTGTTGCGCAGCAGGTGCACGATGCAGGTCTGCACGATCGTGCGCGGCCAGACCGTGGTCACCGCGTCGGGCAGCCCGGTCAACCCGTCGCAGACCAGTATGAGCACGTCGGCCACGCCGTGGTTGCGCAGCTCCGTCAGGACATGCAGCCAGTACTTCGTGCCCTTGCCGCCGTCCCCGGCCCCCAGGCCGAGGATGTCGCGGTGGCCCTCGCAGGTCACGGCCATCGCCATGTAGATCGGCCGGTTGGCGACCTGGCCGTCGCGGATCTTGACGTGGATGGCGTCGACGAACACCACCGGGTAGACCGGATCGAGTGGCCGGTTCTGCCACTCGACCATGCCTTCCACGGCCTTGTCGGTGATCGTGGAGATCGTCTGGCGCGATACCTCGGCGCCGTAGACCTCGGCCAGGTGCGCGCTGATCTCCCCGGTGGTCAGGCCCTTGGCCGACAGCGAGATGACCATCTCGTCCACGCCGGTCAGCCGCCGTTGCCGCTTGGCCACGATCCGCGGCTCGAACTCGGCGTTGCGGTCACGCGGCACGTCGATCTCCACCGGCCCCACGTCGGTGAGCACGGTCTTGGACCGGGTGCCGTTGCGCGGGTCGCCCGTGCCCCGCCCGGCCGGGTCGTGCTTGCCATAGTCCAGGTGGTCGGTGATCTCGCCTTCCAGGCCGACTCCAGCAGCCGCTTGGTCAGCTGCTGCAGCACCCCACCCTCACCGGTCAGCTTGAGCCCACCGGCACGGGCCCGGTTGACCAACTGCTCGTCCAAGCCGTCCAAGGCCATCGCGGCGGTCTCGGGCCTGGCGTCCTCAGCGTGCTCCACGCCGGACATCATCTCCGTCATCCGATGCTCATCCTTGATCAGGACTTACACCGACGTTTGTACAATCCCAGAGCCGACAACTGAACAGACCCGACTCAGTAGTAGTAGGGGTAAACCGCTACGGCAGAGTTGTAGTAGGTGCAGTGGGTGGGTGTGGTGCAGGCGCGGGTGGCGGTGCCGGCGGTGACTTGCACCAGCGGGTTGCTGGACAGCATCGTGGCGGTCATGACGTTGGCCAGGGGACCGAGGTAGGTGGCGGTGGTGTCGACGTGGGTGGTGGCGATCCAGTTGTCGCTCGCGTCGTAGTAGCGGATGGTCCAGTCGGGGACGGTGATGGAGGCGGTGGACTGGCTTCCGGTGGCGGTGCCGGAGGCGGGTTGGACCCGGCCGTAGACGATGGTGGGCGCGTCCACCGACACGCAACCGTGGTAGATCGAGGTTTTGACCTGGGCCGTGTTCGTGGCGAAGTCGGCCTCGATGACGTTGTTGGCGTCCTCGCAGACGACGGTCGGCTCGTCCGCGGCGTGCGCGGGAGTGGTCCCGGTGGCCAGGGCCGCGGGCAGGGCGGCCAGGGCGAAGGCGGAGAGCAAGGCGGTGAATCGGCGGTGCATCGGGATCTCCTTGGGGTGGTGTGGATTTCGTCAACGATCCCAACGTGCGCCTGTGGGCACCAGAGGTCGGTGGGGAGGGGCGCAGTGCTCCGGACGGGTGGTTCTGCCGGTGCGGATGGCCCGCCCGTGCACGGCGCAAGCCTGTCGGCAGCGAAGCCGCGACCGTGCGGTGAGGCGGCGGCGCGCCCTTGGCTCACCGAGCGGAGTCGCACCCGGTGAGCTTTCCCCGGTAGCCCCGAGTCCTTTCCGGACATGGTCCGGTGTGGCCTGAAGGGATTCGTCCGCGGCGCCGCCGAAGGAGTGCTCCGACTCCGGCCCGCCGGCTCGGCGTGCATCCGGAGGTGTTGCGGAACTGGATCCGGGGTGGACGAAGCCGACCGCGGTGGCCGTGGTGGCCGACCCACCGCGGCGGGTCCGAGAAGCTGCGCGGCCTCCGCGAAGAGCACGTGCACCTCAAGCCCCATCATGCCCGGAACAACTACCAGACGCCCTGATCACCGCCTTACCGGATGCCTAGGGGGCATCACTGTGACATGAGGCGGCGGAGCAGGAGGTATGCGGTGTTGACCAGTGCCGGTGGCCGCGGGAGGAGGCTGCGCCGGGTGTTGGCGAGGAGGGCGACGGCGGTGCGGGCGGTGGGGCTGAAGCCCACGAAGGCGGTGAAGCCCATGGTGGCGCCCCCGTGAAACAGCACGCTGTGCCCGTCGGCAGTCGTGCGCCGGTTCCAGATCAGGCACACCTGGTCAGCCGGCTGGTGTCTCCCACCGGACTCGACGTGCGGTACGTGGGTGGCGCGCAGTGCGGTGTCCAGGGGCGTCGTGCGGGGATCGAGGTGGGCTCGCAGGTAGCGCAGGAGGTCCGCTGCGTTCGAGCGGAGCGTTCCGGCGCCGGCGAAGGCCTGCATGGAACACGGCACCACGGGCGTGGAGCGGAAGTGGCCGATGGCGCTTCGCGGTGGCGGGGCCGGGTGGTCCGGCAGGGTCTCCAGCATCCCCAAGGGGTGGCAGACCCGTCGGATGAGCAGGGTCTTGCAGTCGGTTCCGGCAGCGTTGGCCAGTAGTTGCCCGAGGAGCGCGACACCGAGGTTGGAGTAGTGGTACCTGCTTCCAGGTGGTGTCCGCGGCCGCAGCCTGCTCGTGGTGCGGTAGAGGTCTGAAGTGGTGTAGTGGGCGAACACGTTGCTGGTGCGAGCTCGGGTGGTTTGCCAGAGCACTCGCGCCGGGGTGTGGGGGACCCCGCCGGTGTGGGTTGCCAGGTGGCGCAGCGTGATCGCGCGGGCTCGTGCGTCGCGCGGGATGGCGTGCGGGGGCAGGTAGGTGGTGATGGGGTCGTCGAGGCGGACTTCACCCGTATCGACCATGTGGGCCAGCAGCACGGCGGTGAACGTCTTCGTGATCGAGCCGATCTCGAACAGCAGGTGTGGGCCGTCAGCCGGCTCGGTGGCGCCACCGCGGTAGGCCGTGTGCTCTTGGCCGTGGCGTACCGCCGCGATGATCACATCGGGGGCCGAGCAGGTGAGCAGCGCGGCGTGGACCTGGGCGGCCAAGTCCGGGTCAGCACGGCTCATGAACACCGCCTTCGATGTCGCGGGACAAGGCCAGGGTGCCCGCCAGCACCGCGACCACGGTGCTGTGGTAGTGATCGACGAAGTCCTCGCGCGCGGTTTGGGGCGCGGGACTGCCGCCGCGGGGCATGAGTCCGTCCGGGCGTTGGGCATCGGCGTAGCGCTGCCAGATCCGCGGGGGGACGTGGGGTTGTGGCAGGCACAGGTCGACGATGAGCAGTTCACCGAGCAGGTCCCAGTCCTCCGCCTCCGCCCAGACCTCGCACCAGACCGGGAGCCACGAGTCGAGGTAGTCGCGCAGGGGTGGAGGCATGGCCTGCGGGGCGCGGCCCAAGTCCGTGAGGTGGAAGACCGCGTGCGTCACCGCGTACGCGGCCGTGGTGTCGATCGTCCACGGCTCCGGGGTTCGCCCGAGCCACGTCCGCGCGGCGACCCGCGTGGGCTCGTCGTACGGGGCGAACCCGGCGTCGCGCCAGGCGCGCAGCACGGCCAGCTCGCGCGTCGGCATCAGCTCCTGAGCTGCCGGGGATCGTGTTCCCCGCACGTGCCGCAGCAGACCGTCCAGACCGCGGTGGCGTCGCCCGGTGGCGGCGAAAACCGAGTAGAACTCCAGGGGGTAGGTGGCGGCAGGCTCTTGGATTTGCACCCGGTACAGCACCTCGCCGTGCCGCAGCCACCGCCAGGAGCACTCCAGCAGCTCGCGGCACGCCCGGATCTGCCGGGTGCCCGCGACTCCCTCGCGAAGCACGAACGAAGCCGCGAGGGCGAGTTCGACCAAGGGCTTGAGCACGGTGTCCACGTCCCACTCGACCTCGGGGATGTCGGTGGGCGCGGAGAAGAACTCCCGACTCCCGGCCAGCCAATCGGTGGCGGTGGAAGCCACCCGGTGGACGACGGCTTGGGGTGTGCTCATCGCTCCCCCTCCCGCAGGAGCACACGGGCAACGGCGAGGTGCAGCCTGGCGTGCGCGTCGTGACCGTCCCACAGCTGCACCCGCTCCAGCGCCGAATCGAGGTTCAACCCCGGCAGCGGCGGCACGGCCGCCAGCCACCGTGCGAGCCGCGCGGCGGTGAACCAGTCCTGCCGCAGGATCGCCTGGGTCAGTCCCCGGGCGAGGTCGAGCCGTCCCGTGGCGACTTGGGCGTGCAGCGGGTTGGGCAGCCTCGGCAGCACCAGGAACGCCAGTTCCGCCATGCGAGCCGACCACACCGGCCAGTCCCGGCCTCCCTCGTGGGCGGCCAGGGCACCGGGTCGGTCGGAGAGCGGCAACCGGGGACCGCCCACCAGGAACGACGCCTGGTCCAGCGCCCACCGCCGAAGACCGTGGAGCGGGGTTTCCCGGTCGCCCGGCCTGTCACCGAACAACCGCGCCGCGGTGAGGAGCACCTCGCCGTCGGCGGAGGTGAAAGGCAGTCGGTTGACCACGAAAGGCGCCAACGCGTCCGCACCGAGCACCCACACGGCTGCCAGGCCGGCCGTGCGGTGCGCCCCGTGACCGATGTGGTCGCTCAAGGAGAACGCGTGGTCCGCGCCGCTGAGGGCGCGGACCACGTCGTCGGCCAGGTGCTGCACCGCGGAGCTGAACCGCACCAGCGGTGGTCCTCCACCGGTGTCAGGCGTCCCGGCTCCGGTCACCGGACTCGCTTGGTCTCTCGCGTCGGCTCCTTCGGGTTGGGGGCCGAAACGATGATGATGTGCGCGGAGGGGCGGGTCCGCGGCGGCGGCGCCGTCACCCGCCCCGACGCGCGGATCAGTTCGGCCACTGCCAGCCTGTCCTCCGCCGAGACGACATCCGGTGCCGGACCGGCCAGGACGTGGACATGTGCCATGACGACCTCCTCACGTGGTCGACCCCGTGACGGGGGCGACCGATCACAGGGACTCCGCTTCGGTTCACGGGGTGATCTGGACGAAGAGCACGCTGTACACCGGCACGAGGGTCGTGTTGACCTGCTGGCCGATCCCCGGGGCGGAGACGGGCAGCCCCGTGCAGTCCGGTCCCGTCCACAAGGTCGCCACGTAGGCGGTGTCATTGCGCGCGGACAACTTCGGCCCGGACAAGTCGTAGCACTGGCCCACGTTCGGGTCCGTGATGGTACGAACCTGGCCTTGCAGGTTGGGCTGCTCGAAGGCGCAGAACGAGGGAACGCTCTGGCAGCCCTGCGCCGCGCCGGCCTGCGGGGCCGCCACGGCGAGCAACGCCGGGACCACCACCGCAACCGCGGCAGCCGCCATACCGCTGCCAATCCTATTAGGCATGAATCCTCCTTCAGCCGGCGGAGTGCAAGACGCGAGGGCAGATCGAACCCGTCGTGCTCGACGCGAATTGCCGCAACCCTGCGATGGGTCGATACGACACCATCTTCTGATCACTGCGGCCTGCACTTGAAAACCCTGCGGCTTTCTCCGGGGTATTCGACACCCGTGCAGCGGCACTGTCAACGGCGGGCCCGATATTCACCCGAGCGGACGCACGGGTTCGCCCGGCAATGGATCGTCAGTTGACCGGAAATTGATCGTCTTGCCGTGGATCGATCAGTCGCGGTCGAGGACCGCAGGCAGGTCGGGGAAGGCGTTCGGGGTCTCCGAACGCTTGGTAGGTGCCTGGTGGCGCACCTGCCGGTGGGACGGCCGTGACGACCCGGCGGCCCGCACGGGACAGCCCGGTTCCGCCGAACCGATCGGCTCCGGAATGCTTCGGGTCGACCACGCGGGATCGACCCGCCCAAAGGGACCATTGCCGCCGTCAACGAGACGGGAATAAATTTCCACGAGTACCGCCGGCTTCTTCCGTCGAAGATCTCCAGTAGTCGCCAGCCGTTCCGCGAGCGCAACCGGGCCGTATCCGGGCGCGATGAGAGGTTCTACCGTGGGAATGCGAGAGTCGCGGCGGACAGGGCACGTGGACCGGGTTCGGGCCTGGAACGCGACGGCCACCGATTATCCGCGGGACGCGCTCGTCCACGAGTTGTTCACCGAGCAGGCCCGCGCGACCCCCGATGCGGTCGCGCTGTCACCTCAGGACGGTGACGACCTGGACTACCGCGAGGTCCACCGTCGCATGGAGGACTTCGCCGCGTTGCTCGCGGCCAGAGGAGTCCGGACCGGCGATTCCGTCGCGGTGGCACTGGAACGCTCGGTGGACGCCTGCGTGGCCATCCTCGCCATCCTGCGCACGGGCGCGCGGTGGGTCCCCGTCGCCCCGGACGACCCTCCCGCGCGGATCTCGACCATCTTGGCCGACGCGGACTGCACGGCGGTGGTCACCGCGGCGGCCCACGGGGACGCGTTGCCCGGCGAGATCACCGCGGGGTCCCCCACGGACACCGTGGACGCCGGGCCACCGCCGATGCCGGAACCGACCGCGCGGGACCCCGCCTACGTCATGTTCACGTCCGGGTCGACCGGTATGCCCATAGGGGTCGTGGTGCCGCACCGCGGGATCGTGCGGCTGGTGCGGAACACGGGCCTTCTCGCGTTCGGGCCCGACGACGTCGTGTGCGCGACGGTCAACCCGACCTTCGACATGTCCGTGTTCGAGCTGTTCGGAGCGTTGTTGAACGGCGCACGCCTGGTGATCCCGATCCGGGAGACCGTCCTGTCCGCAGCGGTGCGGGAGACCTTGCGGCGATAACCGCGAAACGCACCACCGATCGAGGAGTCCACCATGACAGCGCACACCGCGGCAGCCGATCTCGCGGACCAGGCCGACGACGCGATGCGGGTCATCGCCGGCGCGGCGCCGCTGGTCGAGGTCCTGGTGTCACTGCACGACGGTCGCATCCCCTCCGTCGAGGAGTGCGGGCGCCCGCTGGACGCCGGGGCGGCCGCGGTGTCGGTCAGCACGAGCGTGGTCACCGACCCGGAGACCGGCGGGGACGCCGTCGCGCGCTTCGGGCCCGACCGGGTCGTGGGCACGGTCAACGCCCGGTACCGTTCCGCCGGGCAGGACGGCTGGACGGTCTACGTCGAAGGCGGCGAGAAGGCGACCGGGATCGACGTCGTCTCGTTCGAGCGAACCGTGACCGGACTCGGGTGCGGGGTGGTGATCGCCAACTGCGTCGACCGGGAAGGCACCGGGCGCGGCTTCGACCACACCCTCACCCGCGCCTTGGTCGAGGCCACCGGGCTTCCCGTGGTCGCTTCCGGCGGCAGCCGGACCGTGGAAGACCTCTACCAGGGCATCGCGGAAGGCGGCGCGTCCTGCGTGCTGGCCAACAAGATGTTCCACTCCGGCAGCGTCGCGATCGAAGGCGTCCGCCACGTCTCCCTGCCTGACGGGCGGTGACCCGGTGCGCAGCGTCGTGTTCTCCCAACACGGGCCCGCGTCCCGCGTCGTCGCGCTGGAGGACCGGCCCCGGCCTCGACCCGGCGCCGGCGAGGTGCTGGTGAGGGTCCGCGCCCGTCCGGTCAACCCGTCCGACGAGCTGTTCATCGAGGGGCGCTACGGTCGCCGTCCCACTCTGCCCGCCGTGCCGGGGTTCGAAGGCGTGGGCACCGTCGAGGAGACGACGACCGGCCGTCTCGACGTCGGCCAACGCGTAGCCCTGTCCTCCCGGGGCACCTGGCAGGAGTACGTCGCGGTGCCGGACACCGACGTCATCCCGGTACCCGACGGGCTGGCGGACCCGGTGGCCTGCCAACTCACCATCAACCCCCTCACCGCGCTCCTGCTGACCCGGCAACTCGCGCTGCGCGGCGGGGACTGGCTGCTGATCACCGCGGCCGGGTCCGCGCTGTCCCGCATGATCCTGCACCTGGCGCACCGCGATCACGTCCGGTGCGTCTGCGTCGTCCGCAGCGGCGGCCACGACGACCTGGTCCGCGCCGGAGCGGCTGCCGTGGTCGACACCACCACCGACGACCTGGTCGGCCGCGTGCGCGACTTGACCGATGGGCAAGGCGTCCACGCGGTGCTCGACGCCGTCGGCGGGGAACCCGGCAGCACCGCCCTCCGTTGCCTCCGCGACGGTGGCCGGGCCGTCGCGCTCGGCATGTTCGACGGCGGCATGATCACCGTCGATCCCCGTGCCCTGTTGTTCGGCGACGTGACCGTCCGCGGCTTCTGGCTGCCGCACCAGCTCTCCCTGCAGACCGCCGAGGTCCGCGCCGAGCTGACCGAACGCGCCCTCGACCTGCTGGGCACAGCCGACTTCGCCGCACCCGTCGCCGCCACCTACGACCTGGCCGACGTCATCACCGCACTGGACCACGTCCACCGACCCGGCCGCCGGGGCAAGGTGATCCTCACCGGTTGATCCGGACGGTCCGCGTCAGGGCGCTCACCCGCGTGCGGAGAGGACCGGCTCGACTCGGCGCACCTGACGATGATCCGTGTTCCTGCCCCGCGGGGGAGGTGAGGTGATGTCGGGTGGACCCGCATCGTCACCTCACGTGGTCACCGGGAAGTACGATTCCGGCTTCCACCACGGCGCAGCGGATCCCGTCACACATCGGTCCACCTGCGTGTGGTCGCCGGGGTTCGGCAGGCGTGCGATGGCTATCGTGGGCGTCATCGCGATGGGTGGCCAGGGGGTGTGCGGTGATCGTGTGGATCAACGGGGCGTTCGGTGCCGGGAAGACCACGCTGGCGGAGGAACTGCATGAGCGGTTGCCGGATGCGCTGGCCTTCGACCCGGAGTACGTGGGCTTCCTGCTGCGCCGGTGGGTGCCCGGCCCGGTGGCCGACTTCCAGGACATCCCGTTGTGGCGCAAGCTCACCGCCGAGTTCGCGATCGGGTTGTGCCGTGAGTACCGACGGCCGCTGATCGTGCCGATGACGCTGGTCGACACCGATTACCGAGACGAGATCCTGGAGCTGGTCAGCCAGGCCGGCGTGGACCTGCTGCACGTGTTCCTCGACGTCCCGTCGGACGAGTTGCGGCGCAGGATCGAAAGCCAGGTGCTGGTGCCCGACGACCCGGAGCGCGACGCGCGGGCACGGGAGTTCCGGCTCGGCAACATCGCCCGTTGCGTGGCCGCGAGCTCCGAGCTGCCGTCGGGGACGCTGGTGCTGCGGGGCGATCTGCTGACTCCCGGACAACTTGCCGACGAGGTGCTGGGAGCCACCACAACACGCGGGTGGAACGAGCCCGTTGGCCAGAGTGGACGTGGTGGCGGCTGAACGAGCCGTTGTCGAGAAGACTGCTGTCCCCTCCTTGGTTGCGCACCGCTGGTCCCTGGCCATGGCTTTGGCAGGCAGGTGATCGAGCAGGTCAGGCTGAGGATGGCCTGGTGGACCTCGGCCCGTCGTTCGGTGCGGGCGCGGACCAGACGGCGGTGCTCGTCGTGGTCGCGACCTCAGCCACAAGTGAAGCCGGCACGCCGGCTCATCCCGGACTGATCACTCGGTGAACGGCCTCGCCGAGCACGACCTCGGATCGCGGTCACGCGCACCCGCGTCAGCGTTACCCCCAAACAGTTCTTCGGTAGTCTGCGCCGCATGCCCGAGGAGTTCCGGAACCTCCGCGCGTTGGCACACCCGCTGGGGCTGCGCATCCTGTCGTTGTTGGCCGGCAGCGCGATGAGCGCCGCCGAGGTGGCGCGCGAGATCGGCGGGACGCAGGCCAACGTCAGCTACCACCTGCGCACGTTGCGCGAAGCGGGGTTGGTGGAGGTCGTCGACGAGGTGCGGGTGCGCGGCGGAATGGCCAAGCGGTACCGGCACGAGCCCTCCAGCGGCGAGCGGTTCGCCGAGCGCGACGTCGAGCAGGAGCGGGTGTGCGCCGCGGCGTTGGGCGAGGAGTTGCGCAGGCGCGGCGAGCACCGGCGGAACGGGCCGCCCAGCACCACCACCGACGCTGAGTTGTGGGTCGAAGAGCAGGTCCGGGACGCCGCCGTGGCGAAGGCCAGGGAGCTGGGCGTCCTGCGCCACGGTGCCGCGCGGGCGCCAAGGACGCCGGGCACGATCGGGGTGAGCGCCACCGTGTCGCTGTTCGCGATGGCCGACCGATGAGCACAGGGGTCTTCTCGCCGCTGCGGATCAGCGCGTTCCGCTGGTTGGTGGCCGGACGCAGCTGCACCCAGTTGGCCAACGCCATCGCGCCGATCGTGCTGGCCTTCGCGGTGCTGGACATGACGGGCAGCCTGATCGACCTGGGGATCGTGGTCGGCGCCCGGTCGCTGACCCTGGTGCTGCTGGCGGTGTTCGGCGGAGTGCTGGCCGACCGGCTGCGCCGGTCCGTCCTGCTGCAGGGGACGGCGTCGGCCGCCGCGGTGACCCAGCTGGTGATCGCCGCCGTGGTCCTGGCCGGTGTCCCGTCGGTGCCGCTGCTGATCCTGCTGAGCGTGTGCAACGGCGCGGTCGCGGCGATCTCACTGCCCGCCACGGCGGCCCTGACGCCCCAGACCGTGCCGGCGGAGATGCTCACGCAGGCCAACGCGGTGGCCCGGATCGGCGCCAACACCGGCCGGTTCACCGGCGCGGCGGTGGGAGGCCTGCTCGTGGCCGGCGTGGGGCCGGGTTGGGGCCTGGCGGGCAACGGCGTGGTGTTCGTGCTGGCGGCGCTGGCGTACGGCGGCGTCCGCTCGGGTCGTGTGCCGCGGCCGGAGAGCGCGGGTGTGCTGGCCGACCTGCGCAACGGGTGGCGGGCGTTCACCGAGCACACCTGGGTGTGGGTGATCGTGCTCCAGTTCATGGTGGTCAACGCCGTGGTGGCCGGTGGGTTGTTCGTCATCGGGCCCGCCGTCGCCGACGCGACCATCGGCCGCACGGCGTGGGGGTTCGTGATCGCCGCCCAGACCGCGGGTCTGCTGGTCGGCGGCCTGGTCGTCGCGCGGTGGCGACCGCGTCGGGCACTGGCGGTGGGCGTGCTGGTGGTGCTGATCGACGTGGTGCCGCTGCTGGTCCTCGCGAAACTGCCGCTGCTCGTTCCGCTGCTGGTGGCGATGTTCCTGGTGGGCGTGTCCAATGAGGTGTTCGTCGTCGCGTGGGACGTGTCGCTCCAGGAGAACGTGCCGGAGGACAAGCTGGCCCGGGTCTACTCCTACGACATGCTCGGCTCGTTCATCGCGCTGCCCATCGGTGAAGTCGCCGCGGGTCCGCTGGCAACGGCCTGGGGCGTCGACACCGCCCTGGTCGCCATGAGCGCCCTGCTCGTCGTCGCCACGCTCGGCGCCCTGTGCAGCGAACAGGTGCGAAACCTGACCCGCGAGCAACCCACGCCGTTGTAGCGGGCGCCAGGGGCAGTACAGCCGGCGAACGATTGTGACGAGGTCGGTCTGCGGATCGGGTGGCCAGGCCGGTGTCCGAACCTGCCGGGAGAGTGGGCGATCGCGCGCGGCCGCCGCGGTGGGTGCCGTGCACGCCGGTGCGGCCGGGTGGTGGGTGCCGACGCCCAGCCGAGTGTGCTCGTCGGGAAGCAGTCGGTGGCAGCACCGCGAGGGGTGCCCGGTCATCGGAGGGAGCCGCGGCCGAACCCGACCGGCCGGTCGTCATGCCCCGTCGGGCGACGTCGCCGCGCGCCTCGACCGCACACCCGCGAGTCCTTCGAGCGCCTGCCCCGCGCATGCCTCCGACCCGCGCGATCGCGGTTCCCGCAGGCACAGGACCGAACTCGGCCCACTGCCGCCCCATCCCCTGACGACTACCGGCGCACCTCCCGACAGACCCATGTACATGCCCGCAACCCCAGGGCAGAGTAAGCGTCCCGAGGACCGGTCCAGCCCGCGCGGCCCGGACCGCACCGCGGTCATCACCCCGAGCGGTCACCCCGCTCCAGCGGGCACGATCCGCCGTCGCACGCCCACGTCCTGGTGGAAGGACCCCCATGTCACGCACGCGCACAGCAGGTTCCCTCGCCCTCGCCGCGGCCGGTCTCGCCGCGGCGGTCGCGCTTCCAGCGGGGTCGGCCCAGGCCGCGCCGACGGAGGCGGCAGCCACCGTGGTCTGCACCGGCGGGCAGGACCAGCGCTACTCGCCTCCGCTCGGTCCGCTGCCGCAGACCACCACCGTGCACGTGGCGGAGGAGCTGACCTGCCTGGGAGGACCGTTCCTCACCGGAACCGCCACCGCCTCCTTCACGCAGCAGGCCAGTTGCCTGATCCCACCGCCCGCGGGCACGATCCCGCCGCCCAACGTCATCACCTACCACTGGAGCAACGGCCAGACCAGCACCATCACCTACACCCTCACCACCGTCGCCCGGGTCGGCAACCAGAACATCGTGACCACGGCCGGCACCGTCACCTCCGGGTACGCGCAGGGCTCGGTGGCCCAACGCGAAGTGGTGACCCTCGACCTCGACGTCCTGGGCTGCCTCGCCTCGAACATCGACCAGCAGCGCGGCAGCGAGACCCTCACCATCCTCCTGTGATCCCGGGACGAGCACCCGCAGGCGACACCTGGCGGCCGTCGGTGGCACGTCGACCCCTCGGCGTTCCGCCGGCGAGTGCGGCCACGGATCAACTCACCGTGCCGCGCGGTCGGGTGCCGCGACCTCTTCCGGGGTGCGACCCTGTCGTGCTGCGGCGAGGAGGGTTGCCGCGAGCACGGCGGCGGCTCGGGCGATTCGGAATGTCGTCGGCGAGGTGACCGCGTAGCCGCGTTCGACCCCGAGCACGGCCTTGAAGGCCGCCCTCGCCACGCCCCGGTCCGAAGGCAGGTCGGCGAGCCCCACAGGACCAGGGGGCCACCATCGGGTTCGCGGTGACGACCCGTAGCAGGCCGCGGCCCAGCATTTCCAGCGGCCACACCACCAGCAGCGCGACCAGCACCGCCAAGCGGAGGCACAGGCAGGCGAGCATCAGGAAGGGGAACAGCGAGAGGAGGACGTTCCTCTCGGGGGCCAGGCCGCCCGCGGTGATCACCGGCAGCACGGTGACCGTCACGGCGGCGGGCAGGAACCAGATGAACAGCGGCTTCGGGTGTCAGTCCTGAACGAGCGCGGCCGCGCCCCTGGCACGCACGAAGATCGCCGTCACGATGATCAGAACACCGGAGGTGCCGAACATCTCGCCCGTGTGCTCGCAGTCTCCGAACTGCCCGAACGTGGCAGCGGTGCAGGTCGAGCACGCCTGCGCCATCCCGTACCGCCGCACCTCCCGCCTGCGGGGACCGCCCGGCGTTCGGCGAGCGAGCGACCTGCGGGCGGACCGACCACCGCAGCCGCGCCGAACACAACGCCACGATCGCCGCCTATGTCCGCCGACGCGACAGCGACACCCGCCCCGGGACCGGCTTCACGGCCGACTCACCCGTGCGCACCTGGTTGCACCACCCACCAAGACACCCACATCATCCCGACCGGACAATCGACAGCCCGAACCGCGGGCCGTGGCATTCCTGCCGCGTTCGACACCGTCAGGGGCGCCCGTCGCGGCCTTCCGGCGAAGTCGGGGAGGAAGATCGGATCTTCGCTCCGACGTACCGGCCGGCCAGATGCCCACACACGCGCTCGTCCGCGGGCTGCCACCTCGGGCCACGTCACCACCGACCTCCGTGATCGACGCCCTCGGCGCCCACCACGTAGCTCGGCACCACCGTCGTTGTCCGACGTGTCACGCGAGGTGGCGCCCTGGGGGCTGTGCCGACCCGACGCCACCGCGCCGGCTCGCTCAGGTGGGGCGGCAGGTCAGTGTCGGCGCGGTGCCCCCACCGGTGGCCAGGAATCCGAAGGTGGTGGTGTTGCCGGCTCGGAGCGAGCCGTTCCACCCGACGTTCGTGGCGGTCACCTCGGTGGCGTGCTGCTCCAGGGTGGTGTTCCACGAGGTGACGACCTGCCGGTCGGTGGGCCACGTCCAGTTGACCCGCCACCCGGTGATGGGCGTGCGGCGGTCGTTGGTGACCGTCACGGTGGCGACGTGCCCGGTGCCCCAGTCGCCGTTGACCTGCAGGCGCGCCGTGCACCCGGCCGCCGGGAGCACCAGCACCGTGATCGAGTTCGCCGGGTACGTCGCGTCGACCCGACCTTCGGTCACCGGGAGGTCGTCGCCGCGCGCGATGGCACCCAGGTCGGCCGGGCCGTAGGTGAACCGCTGCGCCGCACCGGTGCCGTCGAACCCGGCCACCGACAGCGGTGACGCCAGGTCCTCGGCGGTCTTGTTCACGACCACGACGGTCAGCGCCCTGTCGGAGGAGCGCTCCGCCGCGTAGACCGCCAGCCGGCCCTGGTCGCCGGAGGTGGCGGACACGCTGACGTCGCCGAACCGGCCACCCGCGCCGTCGTAGTCGCGGTACACCCGGAACGCGTAGGCGCCCGGATCGGTCGGCTTCGGCTCACCCCACATCGTGGCGAGGTCCAGCCCTTCGCGCCCGAAGATGCCCAGGACGTCGGCCTGGGTCAGCGCGCCGTTGATGTCGTCCAGCGCACCCCAGTTGTACTCGGTGATGGCCGTCTTGGTGCCCGGGTAGTACTGGTCGACCCACGACTTCATGGTGCGGATGAACTGCAACGGCGGCGCGTTGACCCCGCCGGGGCCGATCCACGACTCCTCGACGTACGTCGGGTCCCACAACGACCGGGTGGACCGCAGCCGCAGGGCGTTGGCCTCCGGGTCCTTGCCGCCCGGGATCTGGGGGTAGAAGTGCTGGTCGAAGTAGTCGAGGTAGCGCGTGCCGCCGTGGGCGTCGCCGTAGTCCTTCATGTTCTTCAGGTACCACTGGGAGAGGTTGAGCCCGCCGTGCGCGGCCGAGTCGGCACCCGGCGCGCAACCGTCCACACCGGACGCGACCCACTCGCAGTACCCCCAGCCGGAGGGGCCGAGGGTCTTCGCGCTCGGGTCCGCGGCCTTGATCGCCGCCGCGGTCGCGGTGCCCTTGCCGCCCAGCTCGTCCATCGAGACCGGTTCGGGGTGCACGTCCCGGTGCGTGCTCGACCACAGCACCGGCTCGTTGTCGAGCTCGTAGATCGGGACACCGCCCTGGGCGGCCGTGCCGAACCGGTCCACCAGGTGCGCCACCATCTCGCCGGCGAACCCGGGGCCCGCGGGGATCGAGCTGTCGGTGGGCACGCCGGTGAGATCCTGCCCGTTCAGCCGGCCGTTGCCGCAGTTGGCGTCCCAGACGTCGAACCCGTCCTGTTGCGGGAACCGCGTCGCCGGGAAACCGCAGTTGAAGGGGTGCTGCGCCGGCGAGTCCTTGGCCACCCAGCCGACCATGGGCACGGCCACGACCGGCTTGATCCCGCGGTCGAGGTTGGATTCGACCATTCCTTCGACGGAGTGCTGCTCGTCGGCGACGATGTTCTCGAAGTACCAGTCGCTACCGGTGTTGTAGGTGTGGTTCTTGAAGTTGTAGCGGCTGGTGGCGTTGCCGCCCCACCGCGCCACCGACTGGCCGATCTCGGCGTTGAACGCCGGGTCGCCGCCGTTCAAGCCGTAGATGTCGGGGCTGATGGCGTGCCGGGCGGCGGACACGTCCACCGACAGGGCGGGTCCGGAGGTCGCCGCTTCGGCGCTGCCGGCCGTCTGCGCCATGACCGTCACCGGGACCAGGGTCACCGCCAACGCCGCGGCCGTGAGCGATCGCGATCCTCGCTGTCGTCGGTTGCTCGGCACAGCTTCCTCCACCCGTTCGGTCAGGACGTGGCGATGGTCCGGGGTTCGTCGGTGCCCGTTCGGCTCGTCGGCCACCCGGAACGTGCCCGGCCGCGACAACCCGTCGATGACGGTGGCGAGGACATGCCGGTACTCCTCCCAGTGGGCGACGCTGCGCGCCGGGATGGTGCTGACACCTGCCTACCACTCCGGGAGCGTTCCCAGAAGAGCTGTGGCGCGCGGTGGCTCGGGAAGCGGGAGCGGTGGTTCGTGCACGGCGCGTCGAAGCGGTTCGACTGCCCGTGGACCATACGGGACCTGCGACGGGCGGCGCAACGACGAAGTCCTCGTGACGGGACCGGACGGGTGGTCGAGGAGGCGTACCGCGCGAACTCGGGCTGCGGCGGACGGACGGCGCGGAGGCTGGCACCTGCCCGTCCTCACCTCCTCGCCCGGTGCCGGTCGCCGGCCCGTGGTCGTTAGTGGAAGGCACGTCTGGGTGGCCGACAGCCGAGTGCTGCCGATGTCCTCCGGCGGGCGGTGGCGGTTGATCGACGGTTTGGTGGAAGGACGATATTCCCCAAGTGGGCGGAACCGCCTTCTCGATGACCGACGCTCTCGAACTTCTGCGAAGGGTGCCAAACCTCCGGAGGAGCCCCCGCCTCCCGGCGCGAGTGCGGTGGAACTGGCCAGGCTGGAAAACCGGCTCGGATTTTCCATCCCCACGCCAACTGGCGGACTGGCTGTCCGTGTGCAACGGCTCCTATGCGGGTCCGGGGGGTCTACGGCATCGGCGTCGCCAGTTCGGACCTCGACATCCTGTGGAACCTCGATCAGAACCCGCAGTGGCTTGAGAATCGTTGGGTGCCAGTGGCCGGAGACGGTCTGGGCGACCAGTGCTTGGTCGTCTGTGGTGACTCGCACTTGCCCGGCGGGGCGATCATCTTCATCGATGTCGCCGAAGATCCAAATGCAGCTTCCTACCTTGTGGCGTCGAATCTCCTCCGCTTCCTCCGTTTCTTGTTCGAGAAGGAGCTCGGCGTCAAGGGATGGCCGTTCGACGAAGGGTTCGTGATCTCCGCGGACCCCGAGATCGGCGAGATGGGCGACCGGAGTCTGCTGCCTTGGAACAGGTGATGCAGGACGGCGTCGCGCAGCCCGACGTACCGGGTGCCCGTGAAGCCGCGGCGCACCAGGTCGGCGTGATGTGTCGCTACCGGACCCGGTAGCGACACATCATCGACCCCATCGGAGCCGGAGCGGCCCGGTCATCGCTCCGCGTGGCCGGTCGGCGCGAGGCTGACCGAGCGCCGCAGGACGTCGAGCGCGGGCAGCGCGTCGAGCACGGCGTCGGTGGGCAGCCCGAAATCGATCAGGCAGGCGACTTCGTCGACGTCCGCGTCGCGGATGGCCTCCACCACCTCGGCGCACTTGGCGATCCCACCGAGCAGCGCTCCGCCGTCGTAGTAGCGCTCGAACGCCCGCTCCACCAGGAAGTCCAGGTCGCCGGCCGGCAGGGCGGCCGGGTCGACGCGACGAGCGCCGGACACCCCCGATCCCAGCAGCAGCCCCAGGGAGCTGCGGATGTAGGACGACAGCGGCCCGCGCACCGCATCGCGGACCCGGTCGTCGTCCTCGCCGAGGAAGGTGTGCACCATCAGCACGACGTGGCCGCGGCCATCGGGTCGGGCCGCGCGGTACTGCGCGATCTTCTCCCGCAACTGGGCGAGGTCCTGGCCGATCAGGTGGGTCAGCAGCCCGCAGCCCGCGGCGCCGGCCGCGCGGAAGGTCTCGGCACTGCCCGCGCTGGTCAGCCACACGGGCAGTTCGGGTTGCACCGGAGGCGGGTACACCGCCAGTTCCCGCGGTTGTCCCGTGCCGTCGGGGAACGTCAGCCGTTCGCCCCGCCACAGCCGGCGCACCGCGTCGACGGCGTCCAGCGTCGCACGTCGCCGATCGGCGTAGTTCTCCGGGCGCAGCGCGAAGTCGGCGGCGTGCCAGCCGGAGGCGAAGGACAGGCCGACCCGTCCACCGGAGAGGTTGTCCACCACCGACCACTCCTCGGCGATGCGGGCGGGGTGGTGCAGCGGGGCGACGACGCTGCCGGCCCGGACGCCGACGCGCGACGTCACGGCCGCCACGGCCGCTCCGGTCACGGACGGGTTGGGGTACAGCCCCCCGAAGGGGTGGAAGTGCCGCTCGGGGGTCCACACGGCGGTGAACCCGTTCTCGTCGGCGAACCGCGCGCCGTCCAGCAGCAGCCGGTAGCGGTCCCGCTCGGTGGCGCCGCTGTCGTTGGCGAAGTAGAACAGGCTGAAGTCCACGGCGTCTCCTTACGCGGCAACCGGACGTCTGGTGCGCTCGGCCCACCGCGCGACCCCGGGTGCGGCCAGTCCCGCGCCGGCCAGTACCGCGCCGAACGCCAACCACCCCCACCAGCCGCCGGCCAGGACCAGGGTGGTGGCCACCACGGGGGTGACGACCTGGCCGAGCTGTCCCGACATGCCGAACAGCCCCTGGTACTGACCCTGGGCGTGCCGCGGGGCCAAGCCGAAGGACAGCGACCAGGACCCCGCGCTGTAGAACAGCTCGCCGATGACGTGCACCAGTGCGCCGACCAGCAGCACCGCCACGGCCACCCACGTCGGTCCGCCCCGCGCCAGGGCGAACACCGCGCAGCACGCCGCCAGCGCCAGGCCGGACCGGCGGAACGCCCGCGCGCCACCGGGGACGTCCTCGGCGGTGCGTCCCACGCGCACCTGGAGCAGCACCACGACCACCGTGTTGACCAGGAGCACGACCGAGTAGACCCACGTGGGCGCCCCGGTGCGCTCGGCGATCCACACCGGGAGCGCCACGGTGAGGATGCCGGTGTTCATCACCAGCACCGCGTTGAGCACCGACACCACCGCGAAGGGGCGGTCCCGCAGCACCTCCCAGCGCGGTCCGTCCTCCGGGCGCTGCGCGGGTGGCACGTGCGGCAGCGTCAGGTAGGCGATGCCCGCGACCACCAGCAGCAGGCCCGCGCCGACGAGCAGGCCGACGTAGACCGGGCGGGAGTCGAAGTGCAGTGCCACCCCTCCGGCCACCGCGCCGAGCGACACGCCGATGTTGGCCATCACCCGGAGATAGGACCAGGCCGTGACCCGCTCACCCGGTGGGACGACACCGGCGATCAGCGCGCCGCGCGCCGCGTCGGTCGCCGCTTCGGCGGCGAGGACGAGGCTCGCCGCGACGACGAGTCCGGCGAACCCGGTGACGAAGGCGTACCCGCAGATCAGCAGCCCTTGCAGGACCATGAACGCCACCGTGGTCAGCCGCGGTCCGAGCAGGTCGGCGGCGTGGCCTGCGGGTACGCCGACGACCATGCCGACGGCCGCGCCGATGGTCAACGCCACCCCGACCTGCCCGGCGGGCACCTGCACCGCGCGGATGAAGTACAGCACGCCGACCGACAGCAGCACACCGTTGCCGATCGTCTTGGCCAGGTTGCTCAGGCACAGCACCCGCACCACCCCGGGAGGGGGGACGACGTTCGCCCACAGGCTCACCGCGCGCTCCTCACCGCATCGCCCGCGAGCGCCCGCAGGGCAGCGCGGTCGACCTTGCCGTTGTCGTTGAGCGGCAGGGACTCCAGGTGGCGCAGGCGACGCGGCACCATGTGCACCGGCAGTTCGCGGCGCAACCACCGGGCGAAGTCCCGTTCGGGCCGGGGGGTGCCGGTGTAGAAACCGACCAGCTGGGCGTCCGCACCCTCGTCGTCGGTGACCACGACCGCGTGGTCGACGTCGTCGTGGCGTCGCATCGCCGCCTCCACCTCGCCCGGCTCGACCCGGTACCCGCGCAGTTTGACCTGGTCGTCCAACCGGCCCAGGTGCACCAGTCCGGTCGGTTCCCGGCGCACCCGGTCACCGGTGCGGTAGTAGTGCGCCGGGGTGATCGGGCCCGCGGGACCGGCGAACCGGCCGGCGTTGTCGGCGGGGTCGAGGTAGCCGTCGAACCGCTGCGACCCGCGCACGCACAGCTCGCCCTCGGAGGCCGGTTCGCCGTGCTCGTCGAGCACGACGTGGTCGAGGAACGGGTAGACCGGTCCGATGGGGACCGTGCCGTTGGTCGTCTCGGGCCAGTCGGCCGGGTCGACGGGCAACGTGTAGTCCGTGCAGGCGATGGTCAGCTCCGTCGGCCCGTACACGTTGTGCAGCAACGAGTCCGGTGCCGTCGCCCGCCAGGCGAGCGCCTGGTCGCGAGTCAGCTGCTCGCCGATGAAGACGCTGTGCCGCACGGTTCGCGCTCGCCCCACGGGGAGGTTGCCCAGCTGGGCGGCGACGGAGACCACGGAGGGCACCGAGAACCAGTGGGTGATGCCGCGGTCCACCAGGTAGTCCACCGGTGTCAGCAGCTCCGCGCGCTGGGGCACGACCAGGGTCGCCCCTGCCGACCAGGTGGCGAACAGGTCGAACACCGACGGGTCGAAGGTCAGGTCGAAGGTGTGGGAGGTGCGGCAGCCCGGCCCGAGCTGGAAGCGGGCCACGTTGTGCTCCAGGTAGGGCAGCACGTTGCGGTGGCGGATCGGCACGCCTTTGGGGCGACCGGTGGAACCGGAGGTGAACAGGATGTAGGCGACGTCGTCGTCCACGGCCGCGTGCGGCGGAGGAGAACCTTGTGGCAGCTCGAAGAGCTGCTCGTCGCTGAGCAGCAGGTGCTCGACCCCTTCGACCGGGCCGCCGACCACGATGTCCACTTCGGACAGTTCGCACATGGCGCGGTTGCGGGCGGCGGGGTAGGCGTGGTGCAGCGGGACCACGGCCGCGCCGGTTCGCAGCGCCGCGAGGTACCCGGCGAACGACAGCAGGTCCCGGGTGGCGAACAGCCCGACGCGGACCGGTGGCCGGCCCAGGTGCGCCACCAGCCGCCCCGCGACCGCGTCGGCCAGCTCGGCCAACCGCCGGTAGGACACGTGCCTGCCCCCGACTTCGACCGCCACCGCGTGGGGGTTCCTCCGCGCGGTGGCGGCGAACAGCTCGTAGAGCGTCACCTCGCACCTCCTTCGGGGCGACCGCCCGCGCCGCGACGGCGTCGAGCACGGGGTGGTCCGGCCGTGGTCCGGTCAACCGCCTTCTCCGTCAGGACCACGACCCGACCCCCTCGCTGATCCGGTCGGCGACCAGTTCGCCGACCGGTGTCCGCTTGCGCACCAGGTGGGCCAGCGCGGCGCGCAACGCGTCGCCGCTGGGCAGGGCCGACCCGCCTCGCTCACGCAGCCACGGCAGCCAGCCGGAGACCTCCAGGTCCCCCTGCTCGACCTGGTGGCCCTCCAGTTCGTAGAGCGCGGTGCTGGCCAGCACCGCGTGACCGGTCTCCAGCGCCCGCTGGGACAGCGCGGCGTGCCACTGCCGGGGCGTGGTCGGTTCCGTCGGCGTGCCGGCCTGTCCCAGCAGCGCGAACAGTCCGCGCAGGCTGATCACCGTCGGGTCGAACAGGTGGTAGGCGCGTCCGACGGAGCCCGGTGCCCGGAACAGGTCGACGATCGCGGCGGCGACCAGGTCGACCGGCGCCACCGGCAGGCCGCGGTCATCCGCGGGGTGGAGGCCGAGTGCGACACCTCCGGCGAGCAGGTGCCAGATCACGTCCCGGTCGTTGCACGCGCCCGTGCCGGTGGCGGCCAGCACGTACCCGGGTCGGAACACCCGGACCCGCATGCCGTCGCGCTCGGCGCGTTCCAGCAGGCGTTCACCGACCCACTTGCCGACGCCGTAACCGCCTTGGAGCGGGTCGAGCGGTTGCGAGCGGGTCTCGGCCACCCTGCCGCCTGCGCCCGCCGCCTGGCCGGTCGCGGCGATCGTCGACACGAAGGTGAGGTCGGGGACGCCGGTGGCGCGCATCCAGGCGACGAGGTCGCGCAGCGGCAGGACGTTGTCCTCGCGCAACACCCGGTACGGTTCGGTGAACACCACCCGGGCCGCGCAGTGCAGCACGTGCCCGACCCGGTCGGCCAAGCCGTGCCGGTCGGCCACCTCGGCGATGTCGCGCAGGTCGCCGGGGACCACGCGCACCCGGGCCGGGTCGGGCGCGGGCAGCTCGTACCGGTCGGCCGCCGCGCGGATCCTGTGCCAGGCGGCCGCTTCGTCCTCGGCGCGGACCAGGCAGTGCACCGCGGAATCGGTCGCGTCGAGCAGCGCGCGCAGGAGGAACGCGCCCAGGAAGCCGGTGGCGCCGGTGAGCAGCACGTCGTCGCCGGGCGCGTGCCGCCCCGACAACGGCCCCAGCGGCAGCTCCAGGTCGGCGTCGACCAGTGCCCCGTCGGTCGGCGCCCCACCGGCCCGCCCGCCGCGCGCGCCGGCGTTGCTTCCTGGCTGTCCGCCCAGCCCGTCGCGCACGATGGCGGCGAGCCCGCGCACCGTGGTGCGGCTGCCGCCGACGCGGTCGACGTTGATCGTGACGTCGAACCGGCGCTCGACCTCCAGGGCCATCTGCACCGACAGCAGCGAGTCGCCGCCCAGCTCGCCGAACTCGTCGTCCAACCCGATCGAGGGCAGCCCGAACAGCTCGCGCCACAGCGCGGTCAGGCTTTCCTCGATGCTGTCGCCCAGCGGCTCGGGCACGGCCGGTGGTGCCGCGGGCGCCCGCACGGGGTCGGGACGCAGCGCCTGGTCGTCCAACGCCCAGTAGGCGTGGCGGGTGAACGGGTAGGTGGGCAACGCGGCGCGGCGGTCGGACCCGTCGGCCAGCCGGTTCCAGTCGACCGGCACGCCGTGCGACCACGCCTCGGCGGCCAGCCGCTCCACGTCCGCCGACCCCACCACGACCGGGTGCCGGTCGCCGGGGGAGCCGGTGGTGGTCACCGCGCCGGGTAGCGCGGCCAGCAGTCGGCGCACCGGTTCCGGATCGGTGTCCCCGGTGACGATGATCGCGGCCTGCCGGGTCGCGGCACCCCTGTTCGTGACGGCGTCCGGCGGGTGGGGCAGCCGCAGCGCCGCCGACCACTGATCGGGCGCGACGGTCACCACGCGCCGTTCGTCGAACCCGGCCCGGCCGACCTTGAGCGTGTGCGCCAGGTCGCGGGGCTCCACCCCGCCCGCGTCGATCGCGTCGGCCAGCCGCAGGCACAGCGCGTCCAGCTCGGCGCGGGTGCGCGCGGACACCACGAGCACCGGCCGGGGGTTGGCGGCGCCCGCTCGTGCGGGGAGGGCCGGTGGTGCGGCCAGCACGGCGGCCGCGTTCGTGCCCCCGACACCCATGGAGTTCACCAGCACGTGCCGGTCGGGGTCGGCGGTCCGGGACGCTTCGACCGGCACGTGCAGCGGGCCCTCGGCCAGCATGCCCGGGTCCCGGGCCGCGGAGAACATCGGGTGCGGCGGCAGCGATCCGGTCCGCGCCACGTGCACGGCCTTGATGAACCCGGCGATCCCGGCGGTGGGGCCGGTGTGACCGATGTTGACCTTCACCGAGCCGAGGGCGCAGGGCTCGTGCCCGCGCGCGGAGGGGCGCAGGCCGTCCAGCAGGCCGCGCAGCTCGACGTGGTCGCCCAGGGGCGTGCCGGACCCGTGCGCTTCGACGTAGCGCAGCTGGTCGCCCCCCACCCCGGCGACCCGCAGCGCGCCGGCGACCACGGCGGCCACCCCGGTCGGGCTCGGCGCGGTGTACCCGGTCCGGCCCGCGCCGTCGTTGCCCACGGCCGTGCCGCGCACGACCGCCAGCACCGGGTCGCGGTCGGCCAGCGCGTCGTCCAGCCTGCGCAGGGCCACGACGCCGACCCCGGAACCGAACGAGGTGCCCGAGGAACCGGCGTCGAACGAGCGGCAGTACCCGTCGGCGGACAGCAGGCCACCGGGCCGGTACCGGTACCCGCCCAGCGGTTCCAGCACGGTCGCGCCTCCCGCCAGCGCGATGTCGCACTCGCCCGACAGCAGGCTCAGGACGGCGTAGTGCACCGCGTACAGCGACGAGGAGCAGGCCGTCTGCACGCCCACGGCGGGTCCGGTGAGCCCGAGCTTGTGGGCGACCCGCGAGGGCGTGAAGTCCGGCTGCCCGCCCATGGTCAGGTCCAGGTCGTCGATCGCGGCGGCCAACCCCTCGCGACGGACCTTGGCGGCCAGCAACGCCGCGGAGTACGTGCCGGCGGCGGTGCCGGCGAACACGCCGACCACCGGGCCGGCGGGTGAGGGCGGGTGGCCCGCGGACTCCAGGGCCTCCCAGGACGCTTCGAGGAAGATCCGCTGCTGGGGGTCCATCACCTCGGCGTCGCGCGGTGAGTACCCGAAGAACTCGGCGGCGAAGTCGGCCACGCCGGGGAGGGTCGTGGCGACGGGGACGAAGTCCGGGGCGCGCAACTGCTCCCCGGTCACGCCGGCCGCGGCCAGCCGCTCCGGTGGCAGGTCGCGCATCGACACCGCGCCAGCGTCGATGTTGCGCCAGAACTCCGCCGGTGTCCAGGCGTCGGGGAACCGCAGGCCGACGCCGACGACCGCGATGTCGGTGGAGCTCACGACACCACCTCGTCGCGTCTGGTCCGACCCAGCAGGGCACTGCGGCGGTCCGCGCCCGCGACGGGGACCTCCGCGTCCCCGGTGGAGGACAGCAGCGCCGCCTGGGCGCGGATGGTGCCGTGCGCGAACAGGTCCGACACCCGCAACTCGCGGGTGGTGAGGACGTCAAGCTCCTCCCACAGCATGACCAGCAGCAGCGAGTTTCCCCCCGCGGCCAGGAAATCGACGTCCAGGCCGACGTCGTCGACGTCGAGGACGTCCCGCCACGCCTGCCGGACCTGCTCCAGCAGGTCGGCCTCGTCGTGATCACTCACTGCTTTCCCCTCCCAGTGGTGGTGCGGCCGGATCGGCGGCCAGGTCCGCGGCGCACGCGGCGAGGTCGGCTGCCAGCCGTCCCGCCGCGACCCGGTCGAGCGCGGCGAGCGCGTGGCCCACCACCAGTTCCCACTCGAGCCCGTGGTCGACCGCGGTGACCTCCAGTTCGAACTTCACGTGGTCCGGCACCGGCGGCACCCACGCCGCGGGCACCCCCAGGTCCGGTGGCGCGTCGGTGCCGACTTGCGCGCTCAGGTACACCGGTGTGACCGGCGGCCGGCTCAGGTCGCGGGTCGGGGCCAGGGCGGCGACGAGTTCGTCGAAGGGCACGTCGGCGTGCCGGTAGGCCGACGCGCCCGCGGCGCGCACCCGTGCCAGCAGTTCCCACCAGTCCGCCGCGTTCCGCAGGTCCACCCGCAGCAGCAGGGTGTTGACGAACATGCCCACCACGTCGGCGGCGTCGAGGTCGTCGCGGCCCAACCACGGGAACGCGAACAGGAACTCCCGCTGCGACCCGCGCCGGGCCAGCGCGACTCCCAGCAGGGCGGCCGTGACCAGGAACGGGGAGCAGCCGGCCCGTGCGCCCACCTCACGCACCGCCTCGGTGGTCCGCGGCGACAGGCGGACCGCGGTGTGGTCGGCCTCGGTGCGCTGGACCTGCCCGCGCGGGCGTCGGCCGGGCAGTTCGACGTCGGTGGGCGCGTCCCGCAGCAGCGCCACCACCGGCGCGGCGTCGGCGCGGCGCTCGGGCAGGGATGCCGGGTGCACCGCCGGCGGCAGCGGATCGCCCCGGTAGGCGGCGGCCAGTTGCTCCAGCAGGACCCGGCGCGACCACCCGTCGCACACGGCGTGGTGGACGACCAGCACGTACCTGGTCCGGTCGGGCAGCACGGCGACGTGCGCGCGGACCGGGGCATCGGAGGCCAGGTCGAAAGGGGTCCCGCACAGCTCGGGGACGACGTCGGCCGAGGTGCCCGTCGTGGTGGTGGCGGCGGGGCCGTCCGTGCGGCACCGCACCTGCCGGGCCTTGCGGTCCAGGACGAACCTGGTGCGCAGCGCCGGGTGCCGCGCCAGCACCGCGTCGGAGGCCCGGCGCAGCCGGTCGGCGTCCACCGGTCCCAGGAAGTCCACCACGGTGGGCACGAGGTAGGCCGACCGCAGCGTCGGCACGCGGTCCAGGAACCAGAACCGCTGCTGCACCGACGACGCGGGGTGCTCCACCACCGGCCCCGCGGGGGGATCGGACGCAGCGGTCGGATCGGACGCGGCGGTCGGATCAGGCGCGGCGGGGGGATCGGACGCGGCGGGCGCGGCCACCGGAGCCGGTGCCAGCCGCCGGGCGAGTCCCGCGACCGTGGGGTCGCCCAGGAAGTCGCGCGGTGCGACGGAGACGCCGTGGCGCCGTCGCGCTTCGGCCAACATCGTCACCGCCAACAGGGAGTGGCCGCCGACGGCGAAGAAGTCGGTGTGCGGTGTCAACTCGCGCACCCGCGGCAGAACGGCGCCGAACAGCGCCGCGGCCCGCGCCTCGGCCTCGGTCAGCGCGTCGCCCGCCGTCGCCGGGAGCACCTGTTCGGGCGCACCGGGCGCGCGGGCGACCCGCACCTCCACCGGCAGCGCCGTGACCGGCAGCGCCCGGCGCAACGGCGCCAGCAGTTCGTCCCGGGCGCGGACGCGGTCGTCGGCGACCAGCCGGGCCACCACACCGCCGGGTGTCCGTTCGACCGAGGCGGCAGCGACACCGGGGTGGCCCAGCAGCGCGTCCCGCACGACGTCGAGGTCCGTCACCGGCGCGGCGTCCCCGACCAGCTCGCCCACCGGCACGTCCGGGTCGGCCGTGACCACGGCCAGCACGCCCAGCAGCCGGTCGGCCAACCGGGAGGCCAACCCGGCGGGGTAGCGGTCCGTGGCGACCTCGACGGTTCCGAGCGGTCCGCCGCCCCCGTAGCGACCGTCCTCGACGGTCAGCAGCAGGTCGAACTTCGCCGCGCCGGTGTGCGGGAACCTCAACGACCGCCAGGGCGCGTCACCCGCGGGGGCCGGCGCGTTCTGGAAGGCGAAGGCGGTCGTCGGCAACCGGTCGCGGTCCACCAGCAGGTCCACCGGGATGCGCTGGTTGGTCAGCGTGCCGAACACCTCCCGGCGGCCGTGCGCCACCAGGTCGCCGAAGGTCCACGCGGGGTCCACCTCGGACAGCAGCGGCACGGTGTTGACGAAGAAACCGACCAGCGGTTCGAGGTCCGCGGCGGGCCGGTTGGCGACCACCGCGGCCACGGTGAACCGCCTCGCGGCCGACCACGCGGCCAGCACCGACTGGTAGCAGGCGAGGAAGATGCCGAACGGCGTCGTGCGCAGCTTGCGGGCCAGCACGGCCACGTCGTGCCACAGCGCCTCGGGGATGTCGAAGACGTGCTCCGCCGCGGGGCGGATCGGCTCCGGCGCGACCGCGCGCCGGTCGGGCAGCACCAGGTCGGCGGTCGCCCCGGCGAGGATCCCGGCGCGGGCGGACACGACCTCGGCGGGCGGAGCGACCTCCCGCTCGGCGAAGTCGGCGTAGGTGGGCACCGGCGGCGGCGCGAGCGGGCGCGAGCCGGTGTAGTGCGCGGCGAGGTCGTCCAACAGCACCGCCGCGGACCAGCCGTCCACCGCTATGTGGTGCACCACGAGCAGGACGGTGTCGCCGTCCCGCGCACCCCGCCACACCGCGCAACGCAGCACCGGTCCGGTTTCCAGGTCGAACGGCGCACGGGCGTACGCCTCCACCTCGTCGGCCCGCTGTCGCTCCTCGCCGGGACCGCCTCGCCCGTCGACGACGTCGACGGGCACGACGTGAGCCGGTCCGACGACCTGCTCGGGCGCGTCGCCGCTCCACCGGTAGGTGGTGCGCAACGCCTCGTGCCGGGCGACCACCGCGGCGAGCGCGTCGGCCAGGCGGTCCGGGTCGACGTGACCGCGCCAGCGCAGCAGCATCGGCACGTTGTAGGTCGGCGCTCCTGGCGCGGCCTGGTCGATCAGCCACAGCCGCCGCTGCGCCGCCGACAGCGGCGCCACGCGGCCGCTCACCGGGATTCCCGCCGGCGGACGTGCGCCACCAGGTCGGTCAACGAGTCGGCCAGCAGCACGTCCCCCGGCTCCAGGGGCACGTCCAGCCGGTCGTGCACCCGCGCGGCGACCTGGACGGCCAGGATGGAGTTCCCGCCGCGTTCCAGGAAGTTGTCCGAGCCCGACACCGACGCCACTCCCAGCACGTCCCGCCAGATGGCGCTCACCGCGTCGGCCGTCCCGTCGGCCGCCTCGGGGGAGTCGTGCTCGTCGAGCAGTGACAGCAGCCGCGTCCGATCCGCTTTCCCCGTGAGCCCCAACGGCACGGAGTCCAGCACGACCCAGCGCGACGGCACCATGTAGGAGGGCAGGACCGGGGTCAGGCGGGTGCGCAGCACGGCCGGGTCCGCGGCGCGGTCGGCCGGACCGGGCAGCACGAACGCCACCAGCGCCGCCGCGGGACCGTCTCCCACCTTCTCCACGAACGCGGCGTCGACCAACCCGGTCGCCAGCACGGCCCGCTCGACCTCCTCCAGTTCGATCCGGAACCCGCGCACCTTGACCTGCCGGTCCCGCCTGCCCACCATCTCCAGCGCGCCGCCGGCGATCTCGCGCACGAGGTCGCCGGTGCGGTACTCGACGCCGTGCGGTCCCCGGACGAAGCGCTCGGCGGTCAACCCGGGCAGCCCCACGTAGCCGAGCGCGACACCCGGTCCGCCCACGAGCAGCTCGCCGACCTGCCCCGCGGGCACGTCCCGCAACCCGTCGTCCACCACCCGCACCGCCGTTGCCTGCAACGGGAAGCCGATCGGCACCTGGTCCACGTCGGCGAGGGAGCGCGGGTCGCAGTCGAAGTAGGTGGCGAACGTCGTGGTCTCCGTCGGGCCGTAACCGTTGACCAGCCGACCCGGCGGGCCGGCGGCCAGCACCGACCTGGTGGTGGCCAGGTCCATCTGCTCCCCGCCCACCACCAGGGTTCGCAGATCCCGGAACGCCGAGGGCCGCTCGCGCGCGACCGCGTGGAAGAGCGATGTGGTCAGGAACGCCGTGGTGACGCCCTCCTCGCGCAGCGTCGCGACCCAGTCGGGCACGGCCACCTCGGCGGCACCGGGCACGACGACCAGCGCGGCGCCCGCCACGAGGGTGTTCCACACCTCGAACGTCGTGGCGTCGAAGGCGGGATTGGCCATCAGGGCGACGCGGTCGTGCCGGTCGATCGCGCAGAAGCGGGGGTTGACCGCCAATCGCACCACCGCCCGGTGCGGGACCAGGACGCCCTTGGGGCGCCCGGTGGAACCAGAGGTGTAGCAGGCGTAAACCGGGTCGTCGCCACCCGCGGGGACGTCGGCCGCGCCCGGGGAGTCCACTTCCGACATCCCGATGCGGGACGCGCCGACGTCCGGCCCGTCGCCCAGCACCCACCGCGCGCCCGCGTCCCGCACCACGCCGGCCAGCCTGTCCGGCGGGGAGAGCCGGTCCAGCGCCAGGTAGGCCGCGCCCGCGCGCACCACACCGACCAGGGCCACCACCAGGTCCGGCGACCGCGGCAGGTCCACGCCGACGAGTTCGCCGCGCCCGACTCCGCGGGACAGCAGCCCCGCGGCCACCCGCCCGGCACGTTCCCACAGCCGTCGGTAGCTCAACTCCACGCCGGCCGCGCGGTCGCGCACCGCCAGGGCGTCCGGGAATTCGGCCACCCGCCGCGCGAGCAGGTCCCCGAGACCGGCGGAATTCGATTCCGCCGTGTGTGCAGCACTCATCCCTCGGTACTTCCCCCCCGGCAGAAATACGAATTGAATGCAGGTGCCCGACCCGGCATGAACGGCGAACACGTCGTCTTGGTGCTGTTTCCGGCGCACCTGGCAGTGGCGACCCGACGTGCGGTCAGGGCGCACCGAGTGTAGGCAGAGCGCGACGGAGGAAAACATCGGCCGATCGGCGCAATGGTTGTCCCGCCGGGAAGGGCGCATTACCGGCTATTCTTAACCGCAGCGAATATTGCACCAATCAGCCGAGTGTCCCAAAATGTGGTCGGCACCCCGTCGGATGTTTCCTCGTGTACGGTGTGCATTCGACTGCGTTCGAAGGGTGCTTCCGAGTGAACATGCCGCGCCTGTCCTCACCGTTGTTCCGCTCGGCCGTACGACAACTGCTGGTACCGGGTATGGGCACCGAGGAGGCGGGTCCGCTGCTGGCTGCCCTGATCCGGTTCGCCCGTCCGCAACGGGTGTTGGAAGTCGGCATGGGGTACACCACGCCGCTGCTGGCCGCCGCGCTGGCCGATGTGCGCGACGAAGCGGCGGAGGAAGCGTCCGCGTTGGTGCGCAAGACGCGCAGCCACCTGGCGGACGGGTCCCTGGACGAGGCCTGGTTGCTGGCCGACCCGCCGCTGGTCGACCCCGCCTACCACCTCGTCGAGCGGGTCCCGCACCTGGTGGCGGTGGACGACCTGTCGATCGCGGAGTCCTCCGCCGACCGGGTCGCCGCCGTGCTGCGCGAATGGGGCCTGGACGAGCTGGTGACCGTGGTCGACTCCGACGTGCGGAGGGCTCGGGAGCGGTTGCCCGTCGGCTTCGCCCCGATCGACCTCGCGTGGGTCGACGCCTGGGAATGCCTGTACTTCTTCGACCACTTCTGGGACTTGATCAACCCGGCCGGCGGACTGGTGGTGTTCCACTACCTGGTGGGCTACCCCGAGGGGGAGGCGGTTCTGCGCTACTTGAAGCGCTGGCAGCAGACCCACCACGACACCGTCGAGGTGATGAACCTGGTCGAACCGCACAAAATGGCGCAGAACAGCCTCACCGTGCTGCGCCGCACCACCGGAACCGCAGGCGGCGAACGCACCCACGAGGGTGGTGAAGTGGTCTTCACTGAATCGCTACATGCTGCGGCGCGTTCCCTGCGGGACCGGCTCCCGATCGCGGACTGAACCACCGCAGGCCCGTCGGTTCGACGAAGTTCGGCGGTGACACCGGTTCCGCGGGGGGCTTCGTCCAGTGGGGCGAGCTGTTGCGTGGAATTCCGACTGGACGGGAATACTGGTCTCAATGGGTCATTGACCTTTTTATCGCGTCGGGGGCGGTTCATGGCGACATGAATCCCTATGCGCAGGGGCAGATCCTCCGGTGGTTCTGCTTCCACCGAGTCTTTTCCAACCTCATCCGGCGTTGAGGTGGAGTGTGAGGACGGCTCTGGTCGGGTCGGTGATGCGGGTGGTGGAGCAGCGGAGTCTGCGCAGTAGCCGCCAGTTCTTGAGGGTGGAGACGGCGCGTTCGCCCGGGGCGCGGATGCGGGCGTGGGAGCGGTTGACCGCCTGCTGCCCTGGTGACGAGTTGTGCCACTTGCCTCGGTAGGGGACGCGGACCGGGCCGGTCGAACGAGTTCCGCTCCCGGTCCACCGCGGTCACTCCCGATCCGTTGGCCGTCCCTCGCGGGCAGGCTCTTCCAACACCGACTTCAGCGCGCTCGGCCCGCGGGCGGACTGGGATTGCACCGTTCCCTCGCTGATCCGCGGTACCGCAGCCGTTTCGGCCACCGCGGGACCGCCGTAGTACCGCAGATCCAGGACCGAACACCTCGCCCGGCGGTCACGGCGCTCGGCTTCGTCGATCGCCAACCGCGTCAGCACCTTCCTCGCACACGCGTCGACCCCGTCGGCGTCGATGCGGTGCACTCGCCTGCCCTTGACCCTCACCGCTGTGCACAGCCGTCGCCGGGCACCGGTTGCACGGCACGGCGACGACGTCGCCCGGACCACCCCATCAGACCGCCGGGTGCAGGTGCCGCGAACCGCTCAGGTCGGGTTGCGGTCCGGTCGTGAGTCGTACTCCGCGCGGGCTTGGTCGATCAGGGCGAGGTGTTCGGTGCTCCACTCCAGGAGGGGCAGGGTGGCCGCGCGCAGGGTTGTGCCCATGAGGGTGAGTTCGTAGCTCACGTGGGGCGGCATGACGTTGCGCACGGTCCTGGTCAGGATGCCGTCGCGTTCCAGGCCGCGCAGGGTGACGGTGAGCATGCGCTGGCTGATGCCGTCGATGTCGCGCTTGAGCTCGGTGAAGCGGCGCGGCCCTTGGCTCAGGTGGCGCACGACCAGCAGCGACCACTTGTCGCCGACGAGATCGAGCACCTCGCGGGTCCGGCACGCGTCGGCCGGGGTCTGCGGCGGCTCGTTCGCTGCGGCGGTCATCGTTACCTCCAGGGAACCGGCGCACCGAAATGTGCCTTGTTGCCCGACCCTCACCTCGCGCACCAGAATCAATTCCGGTTCTCAAACGATACCAAGGCACGAAAGGTAACCGCCAGGGCGGGCGTGCCGTCGTGCCCGGAGGGGGAAGATCATGTCGACGTTCCTGCTGGTGCACGGCGCTTGGCACAGCGGCAGGTGCTGGGACCGGGTGGTGCCGCTGCTGGAGGCGGCGGGCCATCGCGTGTTCGCTCCGTCCTTGACCGGCTACGGCGACAAGGCGCACCTGCTCGGCCCGGAGGTGGGGCTGGACACGCACGTGGAGGACGTCGTCGGGCTGATCGACGCCGAGGCGCTCACCGACGTGGTTCTCGTCGGGCACAGCTACGCGGGGCTGGTCGTCTCCGGGGTGGCCAACCGGGTGCCGGAGCGGGTGGCGCACCTGGTCTACCTCGACGCGATGGTCCCCGAGCACGACGAGACCGCGATCGACGTCCAGCCGGTGACCCGCTCCCTGATCGACCTCGCGGCGGCGTCGGGCGTCGCCTGGCGCATCCCCCCGCTGCCGGAGCAGCCGCCACCCCTGGGCCTGTTCGGCGTCACCGACCCGACCGACAAGGCGTGGCTGCGCACGATCCTGTCCGACCACCCCGTGCGCTGCCTGCAACAACCCGTCCACCTGGACAACCCGGCCACCGCCGCGATCCCGCGCACGCACATCCACTGCGTCGCCGCCACGCCCGCGGGCATCACCCGACGCCCCGTCCCGCCACCCAGCCGAACGGCTCCCCGTCCCGGGTGCGGGAACTGCCCACCGGCCACGACTGCATGATCACCACGCCCGCCGACCTCGGCGACCTGCTGCTCGAACTCGACCGGTAGCCGAGGGTCGCCCGGGGACGCCGGCCGGTGCGCCCGCCGCGGGGAGATCCGCCGGGCGTGTGGTGGGTCACCCGGCGGTGACGGCAGGAATTCCCGGACGTGACGGCCGGTTGACGCCAATGCGCTCGTACCGGGTTGAACAGCCAGCCCATCGCCATTGGACCGGGTCGTTCGGGAAGGTTGTCGGTGGGTCGGGACGGATCGGCTGTGGACGCGTCGGTGTCCGCCGACGTGTGGGGTGGCGTGCCGGTGCTGCACGTCGCGGGTGAGATCGACATGACGACGGCGCCCGGTGTGCGCGACGAACTGCTCAGGTGGCTGGAAACCGCCGTGCCGGCGGCCGTGCTGGACCTGACCGGGGTGGTGTTCCTGGCGTCCAACGGCCTGGCGTTGTTGGCCGAGGCCGCGCAGCACGCCGACGAGCGCGGTGTGGCGCTCGCCATCGCCGCGGGTCAACGCGCCGTGCTCATGCCGTTGGACATCACCGGGATGCACGAGGTGTTCACGGTGCGCCCCGACGTCGACCACGCCGTGCGGGCGCTGCGCGGCCTTTCCCCGGGTCCGATCGGCGGGTAGCTCTCCGGTGACCGACCGGGCAGGCAACGCGTCCCGGCCGGGCACAAGCGGGCCGAGCGCCTCCCCAGGGGCTTGACCGCGTGGTCAGCTTGGGAGGCCCTTCCCGAGGAGGTCCACGTGGTTACCCCAGCACACCGAGCCGCACCGACGGCCCCGGTCCGCCCGCTGCCACGAGGAGCGGCCGAGGTCGCCGCGTGGTACCGCAACCACCTCGGGTGGACGGTTCACGTCGTCGACGCGGGCGTCCACCTGGTGCTGACCGCCGGGCTGGTCGCGTTCGAGGTGCCCGCCCACCAAGCCCCGGCCGTCCTGGCGCGGTTGACCGGACTCGGCGCCGCCGGACCCGCCCTGCGCACCGGCACCGACCGCGTGGCCTTCCTCTGCGACGTCAACGACGCCGTGTTCACCCAGGCCGACATGCCCGTCGGGATCAGGCACCTGCGGGCGCCGACGTCGTTGCCCCTGCCCTCGCCGAGGCCGTCGTACGCCTGGTTCGTCGCACCCGATCCCGACCACCGGTGGTTGCCCTCCGCGACCGCCGTCCTGCACGCCGTGCGCGGCGCGGTGGCGGCGGCCGCTCGCGCGGTGGCGCACCAGGAGGTTCCCGTCCACCGCCTCTGGCAGGTCCGCGCGCGGAAGTAGTCGGGGCGACCGGCGAGATGACACCGATCGGCGGTGAGGCGTCCGCGGAGGCGCACGGCCGATCGCCTCCACGCCGTCGATCGGGAATTCCCGGTACCGCCGAAAACAGTATGATCTTACTGGGACCACCGCGCGTTCCGCATTCTCGAATAAATTTCATGCCGCACCCCGCGTTACCGTTGACGCCGGGGTTCGTGGAGGTGCGGGATGACGGATGGCGTCGTGGACAAGTCGACGCCGCTCGCGTCGATGACCGTGGACATCGCAATTCCGGTTTTCAACGAGGAGCGCGCGTTGCCGAGTTGCGTCGCGGCGCTGCACCACTTCCTCTCCGAGCGGATGCCGTTCGACTGGACCATCACGATCGTGGACAACGCCAGCACCGACGGCACCCTGCTGGTCGCCACCGAGCTGGCCGAGCGGTGGTCCCGGGTCCGGGTCATGTACCTGGCCCAACGGGGCAAGGGCCACGCGGTGCGCGCGGCCTGGTCGAGCAGCGACGCGGACGTGGTCGCCTACATGGACGTCGACCTGTCCACCGGGCTCGACGCGGCGGTGCCGCTGGTCGCCGCACTGGCCATCGGCCATTCGGACATCGCCATCGGGTCGCGGTTGGCGCCCGGCGCGCGGGCCGTTCGGGGCGTCAAGCGGGAACTGGTGTCGCGCGGCTACAACGTGCTCCTGCGGCTCACCCACGGAGCGCGGTTCCGCGACGCGCAATGCGGTTTCAAGGCGGCCCGGGCCGACGTGGTGCGCCCGTTGCTCCAGAGGGTCGAGGACAACTCCTGGTTCTTCGACACCGAACTGCTCCTCTTAGCCGAGCACAACGGCCTCAGGGTGCTGGAAATACCGGTCGACTGGGTGGAGGACCTCGACAGCCGCGTCAACGTCACCGGCACCGCCGCGACGAACGTGCGCGGCTTGATCAGAATGGCCCGGACGCGGTTGTCCGGCGGCGCGGAAATAGCCGGGCTGCCGATCCGGTCGGAGCCCAGACCCGTCCACCCCGACGCGGCGCTGCCGGGCCGGGGCGCGGTGCGGCTGCGCAACCTGGTGCTGTTCTCGACCATCGGCTTCATGGCCACCATGACCACGCTGGTGCTCTACACCGTCTTCCGCACCTGGTGGCCGCCTCTGGTCGCGAACCCGGTCGCCATGACGTTGAGCCTGCTGTTCAACACCGAGGCCAACCGGCGGCTGACGTTCCGCGACCGACCCCGGCGCTCGCCCGCGCTGGTCCACGTGCAGTCCCTGCTGGTGTTCCTGCTGTACTGCGGGTTCACCTCCGGCGCGCTGCTCGTCCTCGACGTCGCCGTCGACCACCCGTCGAGGCTGGCCGAACTCGTGGTGCTGCTCGCCTCGTCGGCCCTCGGCACGCTCGGCCGGTTCGCCCTGCTCAACACGTGGGTCTTCCGGGCGCACCCGGCGGTCCACCTGCCCGTGCCCCGCTCTCCGGAGGAGTGGACGACGTGACCCACCCAGGATTGCCCGTCCGCTCCGCACCGGCGCCGGCGCACCGCCCGCCGCCCCGGGTGGTCGTCGCGGCGGTCGCCCTCGCCGCGCTCGTGACGGCCGCCCTCGCCGCGACCATCCCGATCGGCGGCTCGATCTGGATGCTGGAGGTCGACTTCAAGGTCTACGACCTCACCGGGTCGGCCGTGCTGCACGGCGTGTCGCCCTACGACATCGCGGCCGACAACGGGTTCCAGTTCATCTACCCGCCGTTCGCGGCGCTGCTGCTGATCCCGCTCGCGCTGACCGGCGTGCACGTCGGGTTCGTCCTCTGGACGTTCCTGTCGGTGCTCGCGCTCGAAGCGGCGGCCTGGCTGGCGATGGGGCTGGTCGAGGAGTCGCCGGACCGCCGGGCGAAGTACGCGCTCCTGGCCACCGCCGTCGCGCTGCCGTCGGGTGCGCTGGTGATGCACCTCAACGTCGGCCAGATCACGGTGTTCCTGATGCTGCTGGTCCTGTTCGACCTGACCCGCCGGCCGGGGCGCGCGCAGGGCGTCGCCATCGGGATCGCGGCCGGCATCAAGCTGACCCCGCTCATCTTCATCGCCTACCTCCTGCTCACCCGGCGGTTCCGCGCCGCCGCCGTGGCCACCGCGTCGTTCCTCGCCACCGTGCTCATCGGCTTCCTGGTGATGCCGGGAGCGTCGGTGGCGTGGTGGGGCGGGCTCGTGCTGGACACCGACCGGATGAAGGCCACGGGCGCGGCCGCGCCGTTCAACCAGTCGCTGCACGGCGTGCTCGACCAACTGCCCGGACCGCTGTCCGCGCAGGGGCTGTGGGTGGCGCTGGCCCTCCTGGTGGGCGTCGCCGGGCTGGCGGTCGCGGCGTGGGCCCACCGGCGCGGCCTGGAGGCGGCGGGGGTGCTGGCGTGCGCGGTGACCGGGCTGCTGATCTCGCCGCTGTCCTGGCCGCAGCACTGGGTGTGGCTGGTCCCGGGGTTCGCGCTGTGGATGTGGTGGGCGAGGCGTCGGCGCAGCGCGGCGCACGCGGCGGGGGTGGTGTCGCTGTGGTTGGTCACGGCCGCCGCGGGCGTGCTGACCTACGTCGTCGTGGTCGCCGCGCCGGACCTGGCCGTGGCGTTCGACTCCGTGCCGGGCAGCAAGGCGGCCATCGTGCTGCTGCACGCCCTGCAACTGCTGGCCGGCCTCGCCTTCCTCGGCGTGCTGGCCGCCGTCCTGCGGCGGGCCGACCGGCCGGCCGGACCGCGGCTGACCGCGCGGTCCGGCTGACGCCGCCGGTTCAGCCGCTGAAGACCGGGGTGATGCCGTAACTGCTGTCGTGCCACGAGTCCGTCGGGAAGCCGCCGTCATAGTTGTACACACCGGCCGCCACCGGCAGGCGGAACGGGGCCGAGACGACCTCCCCGCTGAACTGCCACTGCGCCGAGCGGTACGGCAGCCCGGCCGTCCAGTACGAGACGACGTAGCGCTCACCGGGCACCACCCGGGCGTCCTGGGGCAGCGAGACCTCCCGGCCGAACGCCGGCACGCTCGTCACGTCGGCCAGCACGGCACCGGTCGAGGTCCACAGGCGCACCCGCACCGGGGTCGCCGGCGCGCCGGGTCGCTGGACCTCCACCCGGGAGATGCGGCCGGGGAGGTCCACTTCGAAGGTCAGGCCCAGCTCCACCGGCTGCGGGTCGTCGTCCGCGGTCGCGTACACGTTGGCGATGAACGGTTTGCAGCCCGTCGTGCACAGCAGCGGCCGCGCGGTCGACGGGCCGCCGACGTGGACGACCGTCGTCATCGGCGGGCCGGTGTCGTCGCCCAGGTGCGCCCGCGTGGTGATCGAGAGGTCGCCCTCCACGGTCGGGGTGTAGGTGTACTGCCAGTTCAGCGAGGGCCGCGGCAGGTCCACGTAGTCCCACGTCGCGCCGCCGTCGAAGGAGATCTCCGCCCACTCCGAGTAGCCCGTCTCCCCGTACTGCGAGCTGCCGCTGATCAGCAGCGGGACGCCGACCTGCACGTGCGCTCCGGGCGTGGGCGTGAAGAGGTTGACGAGAGGGGTGTACGGGCCGGCCGCGGCGGTGCCGGCCGAGCCGACCACGCTCCCCGCGACGAGTGACGCGGCGACCAGGGCACGGGCTAATCGGGGCATCGGGGTTCCCTCCGGGAAGTAGGCGCCAAGCACGTGATCGCCCGCCACGACCACTCCGCTACGCGTTCCGCGCGCGATTGCTGCGGTCGCCGGGATCGCCGGTCCCCGCGGCCCACGGGCGCGCGGTCCGTTCGGACGCGGAGCGGCACGGCCCGAGCGGGCCTCGTGTCGTGCCGAACGCCGGATTGAGATGAACGCCGGATTGAGACGAACGGGTGAACTTGCTTTCACCACCGCGGCTTCACGGCACTCGTTGTGCAGGAGCCGGGGCACGGTCCTAATTTCGAATCCTGGTGATCATCGAGGCGGATTGAGGCCCATGCTCGACAACACCCGCTTATCCGGAGCGGCCGGTTCCGGAGCGGTCGGTTCCGGCGCCGCGGACGGCGCAGGCCCGGTAACCCCCGTCCAGGAGTACTTCGACCGCTCGTCCCTGGGCTTCGCGGTCTTCGACGACGCGGGCGTCGTCCGCCACGCGAACGCGGCCCTGTGCGCGCTGCTCGGCCGGCCCGCCGGGGCGGTGACCGGCACCCGGCTGGGGGAGCTGTTCACCACCACCGCCGACCTGGGCGCGGACCACCTGCGCGTCGACGCCCGCGCGGTCCGGGCGGGAGGCGACGAGGTCGAGGTGGTGCTGGACGTGGCACCGGTGGGCGGAGGTCTGCGGGCGGCGGTCGTGGTGGACGTCGGCGAGGTCGTGGCGCTGCGCGGGGCGTTGATCCGGCAGAGCCTCAGCGACCTCGTGACGGGGCTGCCCAACCGGGTCCAGTTCCTGCGGTGGCTGGAACGCTGCACGGGCGAGGTGGGGTTGGTGCACCTCGACGTCGACGGCTTCCACGTGGTGAACGACGCGCTCGGCCACGACGCGGGCGACCGGTTGCTCAAGTCGGTGGCCGGGCGGCTGCTGGACACCTGTTCCGCGCGCGGCCGGGTCGCCCGCACCGGGCCCGACGAGTTCACCGTCCTGGTGACCGACCCGACCGGCGCCGCCGAGCTGGTGGGCGTCGTCGAGGAGTTGGACGCGTCGCTGGCCGAACCGCTCTACCTCGGGGACACGGGTGTCGGCGTGACGGTCAGCGCGGGCGTCAGCGTGCAGCGCTGCGCCGGCCGCACGGCCGCGGACCTCATGCGCACCGCGGAGGTGGCGGCCCGCTGGAGCAAGCAGGACGGCCGCGCCCGCTGGACGCTCTACGACCCGCGGCGCGACGCCGACGAACGGCGGCGCTTCGCCTTGGCCGCCGCGGTCGCCGGCGCGCTGGAGGACGGCGAGATCGACGTCCGGTTCGCCCCGGTGTTCTCCCTGCCGGACCACGAGGTGATCGCGCTCCAGGCGTCGCTGCACTGGGAGCGCCCGGGGTTCGAGGGCTTCGACCAGGGGTGGTTCCCGGAGCTGTCGGAGACGACCGGCAGCGCGGCCCGCCTCGGGCACGAGGTGCTGGCCGGCGCCTGCGCGCACGCGAGCCGGTGGCGGGCGGAGTTCGGCGACCGCACGCCCCCGGTCGCCGTGCGGCTGTCCGCGGGCCAGTGCCGCCGCCCCGAGCTGTTCGCCGCCGTCCGCGACGTCCTGGCCGGGACCGGGCTGCCCGCCGACCGGCTGTGGCTGGTGGTGGCGGACGACGTGCTGCTGTCGCTGGACGCCGACCAGGTGGAGGAGCTGGACATCCTCACGTCGGCGGGCGTGTCGGTCCTGCGCGAGCAGCGGGGAGGCGGCCGCTTCGACGCCTTCGGGAGCACCGGCGTGCCCACCAGCGGCCTCAAGGTCGACGGCAGCGTCGTGCGCGGGCTGGACGACACGGCCGAACCGGTCGTCCGCTCCGCCGTCGTCGGCATGCTCTCCTGGGCGGTGCGCAACCTCGACAGCGACCTGTTCGCCGACGACGTGCGCACCGAGTCCGAGGCCCGCGGGCTGGCCGGCCTGGGCGTCACCGCGGCGCAGGGGCCCTACTTCGGCGACCCGCTGCACCCCGACGACGTGAGCGCCCTGCTCCGCCGCGCTTGAGCGGGCGGCGGTCAGGTGCAGTACAGCTTGGTCAGCGCCGCCACGTGCATGGCTCCCGCCGCGCCCCGACCGCGGTCGTGCAGGACGACCTTCAGGGTGCCGCCGGACACCGGGTAGCCGCCGACGGACACCCACTTGCCCAGGAACTTCGCCTGGACGAACTGCGGCTGGCCGACCTGCCTCGTGCCGTCGTGGATCGTGTAGAGGGTGGCCTCGTCACCGTTGCCCACGTGCGACTTGTCGTTGGGGATCAGGACGTAGACGTCGCAGCGCTTGACGCCCGTGCCCACGTCGAAGGACCAGCTCGCGCCGTGGCTGCCGTCCCGGCCCGGGTCGCCGGACTTGCCCAGCCACAGCGAGCGCCCGCACCCCTCGCCCGACGCCTGGTAGCCGGCCGCCTCGAACCTGGTGTACGCCGGGGCGTTGCCGCACGCCGGGCCGGTCCACACCTCGCCGGTCGGGCGGGGTGGCGCGGCCTGTTGCTGAGCCTGTTGCTGAGCCTGCTGGTCGGCCGCCGGGGGCGCCGGCGCGGGGACCGCCGCCGCGTTGCCGTTCGGCGCGGGTTGTTGCCCCGCGGGCTGCCCCGCCGCGGGGTCCCGCGGTGCGGGCTGGTCGGCCGGGGCCTGCGGGGTCGGGGCGTCGGGCTGGGGGACCGCCGCCACGGCGCTCGTGGGGATCTCGGGCAGGGTCTCGTCCGCCTGGGGCACCATGCCCGGCTGGTTGGTGGGGCCGTCGTGCACGGCCGGGGTGCCGTCCAGCGTCAGGGGTTCCGGGTCGCCGCCCTTGGACAGCAGGGGGATCGCCACGGCCGCCAGCACGAGGACGAGGCCGACCATCGCCGCGGCCGCCGCCATGGGGCGGGACACGCGGTTCCGCGGTTCCGCTTCCGCTTCCGGCTCGGTGGCCGGGACGGGGACGGCGGGGGCGGCGGTGACGGCGGTGACGGGTTCCGCCTCCACCGGTCGCTCGGGCGCGCCGATCACCCCGTTCTCGCCGACGTGCCGCTCGGTGCGCACGGTCGGCTCCTGCGGCTCCACGTCGCCGATCACCGGCTGGACGACGACCCACTCGGCCTGCTGCGTCGCCGCTTTGCCGACGGCTCCGGTCACTGCTCCTCCTCCGCGTCCGGGCCGATCCCACCCCGGCACCAGGTGGGCCACGGTCGGTTGGATCGGGGGGCGATGTGTTTGGTCAGGGCGGCCCGCAGGCGCTCCGCCTCGGCCTCGCCGGGCGGCACGGGGTCCGCGCCCGAGTCGGTCGGCGGGAGTTCCGCCAGCAGCACGGCCGGGACGTCGGCGGTGGTGTCCACGTCCAGGACCGCGAACCGGCCGCCCGGCGGGAACACGACGCGACCCGGGTCGTCCACCAGGGCACCCACGTCGCGGGCGGTGCTCGACCAGATCAGGTACTCGGCCGGCGCGCCCGCGCCCGGCCGGGTGGTCGCGCTGACCGGGGCCGGCTCGACCAGGACGTCACCGGGCCGGTGCCGGGTCGGGGCCGACGCGGGCGCGGCCCGGTGCACGGGGCCGTGGTGGGACGGGAGCCGCCGCAGCGCGGACGCCGCGCCCACGGCGAGGGGCAGCAGCGTGCCGGGGTCGCCGCGCAGGGCCCGGTCGAGGTCCGCGGTCCGCTCCGTCAGGTACGCGTGCAGGGCGGCCAGGTCCGTCCGGGCCGGACCGGGCTCCGCCAGCGGGCCGACCGCGTCCACGTGGGCCTCGTACCGGTCGCCCAGGACGGCGGAAAGGCGTTCGTCGGCCGTGCCGTGGTACGGGGAGGCGACCGCTTCGGGCAGGCGCAGGGGGACGCGGCGGTGCGCGGCCAGTTGCGCGGCGGCACCTCGGCCGGCCGCCGTGGGCGTGCCCAGGACCGACAGCCGCGTGCGGCGCAGGACGGCGGGTTCCAACTGGTCCAGCAGTGCGGGCAGGACGGTCCACACCCCGTCCGGCAGGGTTTCGCCCGGCTCGCCGACGGCGAAGGTCATCTCGCTCGGGTCGACCGGCGCGCCCAGCGGCAGGGGCCGGCCGCGGGCGGACTCCTGCCGCAGCCACAGGCCACCGCGGGTCATGGTCAGCAGCCAGTCGTCGCCCACCCGGAACGCGCCGGGGGCCTCGTCGGGCACCAGGTCGGGGATCGGGGCCCGCCAGCGGTGGGGGACGCCCGCCGCGCCGCCCGCCATGCCGCACCGGATCTCCAGCAGGTACGGCGACCACGACGGCGCGCCCGCGTCGTCCAGGAGCACGACCTCGGGCTTCTCGTCGCGCACCAGCGGAACGCCGTTGACCACCGTCACGTCCCGGCCCAGCGCGTCGGCGACCACCAGGCCCAGCGCCACCGCGTCCTGCGCGGACGCGCAGACCAGCCGCGCCGAGGCGCGCACCGGCGCGGGCAGCGTGACGAGGTAGGCGGCCACCTCCTCGCCGCGCACCACCGGCCCGCCGGGCGTGCCGACGAACACCGTGGGGCGGTCCGGGTCCGGTGGCGTGCCCAACCACGAGGGGTCGGGCGGGGCGGCGGCCGACCGCAGCACCACGCCCGCCGGCACCGGCTGCGTCACCAGCGACCCGTGCACCGAGGGCCCGTCGTCACCGGGCAGCGGCTGCCAGGCCGGGGCCGGGTGGCGGGGGCCCAGCGCGCGGGGCGGGCCGCCGGGCGCGCACCGCCACCACGTGCCGGCGACACCGGGGCCGGCTCCCCGCGCGAACAGGGTCGTCCCGGCGACCACCACGCCGCCCGACGGCACCAGCAGCTCCACGCCGGTGCGCTCCGTGAGGTCCTGCCACCACGACGACGACGCGACCGGGAACACCTCGTGCGGCACCACGCGCACCACCCGCGTGCCGCGCCGGGCCAGGTCGACCACCAGTTCGGCGACCCGGCCGAGCACCTCCCCGCCCGCCGCGCCGGCAGCGTCGACCACGATCGACACCGGGTCGGCGGGCAGCGCGACGGCCAGCCGGTTGGCCGCGACGCCCCGGTGGCGCTCGGCGCGCACCAGGTACGCCGCGGCGACGCGGTCCACCACGACGGCGTGCTCGGCGCGCGACCGCCTGAGCGGGCGCAGGGACATGGTCATGCCGCCTCCGTTCGGACCGGCGTCCGGCGCAGGTCGTCGACCGGCACCAGGACGACGGCCGGGCCGGTGGGGTTGAGGTAGAGGTCGTGGCCCTCGGGCAGCCGGGGCAGCAGCTCCACGACCGGGATCACCTCGTGGCGCAGCGGACCCGCGGCGTCGAGGTGGACCGCAGAGCTGTAGACCGGGACCACGGCGGCACCGTCCGGGGTGGACGCCGTCACGATCCGGTCGTCGGCGGTCAGCAGCACCGCGACGACCGCCTCCGCCAGCTCCCGGTACAGGGTCGCCGCGTCGCCGTAGCCGGTGGCGGCGAGCTGCGCGGCCTCGTCCACCGCGTCGGTCGGCTCGGCCCAGCCGCGGGCCGCGGGGGAGGGGCGGTAGTCGTCGTTGTCGCGCCAGTCCGCGACCTCGCCGCCCTCGTCGGACCACCAGTGCCCGACCAGCGCCCACTCGGGGGGCGCGCCCGGACCCGACCACGCCGGGTCCACCAGGCCCAGCCACTGCCCGGGTGCGCGGCTCGCCGCCTCGCGGACCTCCTCGGGCACGGGTGACCGCAGTCGGATGGCCGTGTCGTCGCTCATGCGCTCCTCCTCGGGGACCACGGCAGCCATTGACGTGTCGATCGGGTCGGTGCCGACGCTATTGGCGCGGCGCGGTCCACCGCGGACGGCCAAACGATCGCTGCCCCTGAAGCGCGTCAGATGTGCCCTAACTTGCCGACGACCCGCCGCCCAGGGCCAGCTCCACCTGCTCGGCCAGGCTGAGCGCGGCCCGCGGTGGGGCGCCGCCGGTCGGGCTGCCGACCGCGGGCACCGGCACGCCGGACCTGGTCCACCGGTTGCCGGGCCTGGTGATCACCGCGTTCTCGGTGCCGTCGCCGGACGCCAGGATGGTGACCACGGTCGTCGCCGCGTACAGCGGGTTGCGGTAGCCGTGGGCGAGCAGGCCGTTGTGCAGGCTGGACGCGGTGGTGCCGTAGTGGTGCAGGCCGTTGCGCTCCACGAAGTCCCGGACGGCCGGGTCGGGCCGGTTCGACTCGCAGGCCAGCAGCACCAGCGGCCGTTCGGGGTGCTCGGCCATCAGCGCGCGGAACACCGGGTTGGCGTGCAGGAGCTTGGCGAGGTGCGCTCCGCCGGTCTGGACGGTGCGGCCGTTGTCGAGGTGCAGGTCGACGGTGTCGTTGCCGGCGTGGATGACGACGTAGAGCGGCGGTTCCGGTTCGTCGGCCCAGGGTGCGCGGTGGGAGGCCAGCTCGCCCCGGCGCCAGGCGTCCACGACCGGCGTCCCCGGGTCGGTCAGCTCCAGGACCGTCCGGTCGGCGGTGCCGTCGGCGACCTCCGCCCAGTCCGTCACCAGTTGCTGCTCGCGCTCGGGGATGAAGCTGAGCACGTCGGTGGCCGCGCCGCGACCGCGCTCGAACACCTCGTGCTCCACGTCGGACGCGCGCACCGCGACGGTCCGGTTGCCGCGGGTGGCCTCGATCACGCCGGGGGTGCTCGGGTCCGGGCCGGCGCCGAAGCCCATGCGCCGCAGCAGGGAGCCGGGCAGGGACAGCGATGTCGGGTCGCGCCGCTCGTCGGGGTGGGACCGCCGGGCCTCCTGCTGGGCGATCACGTGGTCCAGGTCGGCGAGCACCTCCGTGAAGCGGTCGGTGGTGCGCGGCGCGGGGTCGGGGTTTTCCCGCATGCCCCCGACGCCGTGCGGGCGCTCCTTGAACGACTGCTCGAAAGCCTCTCGCAGGGCCTGCTCGACGCGGTCGGGGTCGTTGCCCCACGCCCGCAGGTCCGCGCGGGCCTGGTTCAGGTCGAGTTCGGCGCGCGTCAGGTCCAGGCGCGCCCGTTCCAGCTGGTCGGGGGCGTTCGACGAGCCCTCGCCGCGCACGCGGGCCTCGGCGCGGTTCACCGCGCCGGTCGCGGAGTGGAACTCGTGCCGGGCCTTGAGGTAGTCGCCCCACGCGGCGGTCCTGGTGCCGGGGAAGCCCTCGCGCTGCTTGTCCGGGTTGGGGGTGGGGTGGTCGCCGGCGTCGGCGCGCAGGATCTCGTCGGTGCGGTCGTGGCCCAGGACCAGCCGCTCGGGCGAAGCGTGCTCGCCGTCCACGCGGGCCTGCGCGCGGGCGACCCGGTCGAGGGCGTTGTCGGCCTCGACGTCCAGCCTGGCCAGTGCCCCGGGGTCCTCCACCTGGGCGGTGAAGCGGGCCTCGACCGCGCGGTCGAAGGCGTGGCGGGCGTCGTCCAGTTCGCGCTCGGCGGTGGAGCGGAGGTCGGCGTCCGAATCGGTGTCGGTCTCGTCGTCGGACTCGTAGTCGGGGACGTCCTCGCGCTTGGGGCGCTCGGGGAACACCACGTCGGAGGTCAGGTCGAGGTCCTGGCCGCGGTGCAGGGCGGTGGCGATCTGGTCCAGCGAGAAACCACCCTGGAACAGCTCGGCCATCTCCGGCAGCACCACGGGTTGGAAGCCCTGCTCCAGCAGCAGCCGGGGCAGCAGCAGGTGCACGTTGAGCCTGCGGTTGCCGTCCTGGAACGCGTGGATGATGTGCGAGGCGCGCACCACCCGGGCGATGGCGCGCAGCCGCTCGTGGTCGGTTCGCGCGTCCGCGGTGTCGCGGTAGTAGGTGTCCAGCACGGTGTCGATGAGCGCCGGCGCCTCGCCCGCGGTGTAGTTGGTCATGATGACCTTGTTGCGGGTGGAGGTCGGGTCCAGGTACGCCACCGGTTTCGACTGCGGGCCCTGCCTGTTCGCGGCGTCGGCGAAGTAGCGCTTGGGGTCCACCAGCAGCGGGCGCTCGCCCACGGTGTCGGCGAGCACGTCCGGGTGCGGCTCCTCGGCGCGCAGCGGGAAACCGGTCTGCTTGAGCAGGCCGCTGGAGCCGGTCGTGCCGGACCAGTCGAACCGCTTGTTCAAGTTCGCGGTCACCAGCTCGTGCATCCGCTTGTAGCTGGCGGAGTCCAGGCGGGCGACCGACATGTCCGGCGGGTTGAGGACCTCCTCGTACGCCTGGACCATGCTCGCCTGGAAACCGGGCGAGACCTGGGTGTCGTACAGGTGGCCGGGGTCGTCGGGGAGCTTGCGCCGCGCCTCGGCGTGGTGGTTGGGGTCGAGGTAGAGCCGCCACCACTGGTCGCGCGGCAGCACTTCCTCGAGCCTGCGCGGTCGGGGGTTCGGGGTCGGGTCGGCTCCCTGCGCGAGGACTCCCGGTGACCGGGGCTCCGGTGACCGGGCCTCCTGTGACCAGGGCTCTTGGGGCTGGGGCTCTTGGGGCTGGGCCTCCTGTGACTGGGGCTCCTGTGACTGGGCCTCCTGGGGCTGGGGCTCCCGTGACCGGGCCTCCCGGGGCTGGGTGTCCGGGGGCTGGGTGTCCTGCGGTGGGGCTTCACGGGTCTGTGGCCACGGGGATCGCGGCTCCCGCGGTGAGGGCTCCGGAGGCCGGGTCTCCTGGGGTCGGGTCTCCTGGGGCCGCGCTTCCTGGGTGCTCGGTGCGGACGGGCCGCCCAGCCTGGTCCAGCGCCCGCCCTTGACCGCGCCGACGTAGTTGTCCTCCCGGGCCAGCAGGTGGGCGGCCACCGGGGTGGTCGCCGAGTACACCGGGTTGCGGCCGCCGAGCGCGAGCAGGCCGTTGTGCAGGCTCGCCGCGGCGGTGCCGTAGTGCTCCAGGCCGTGCTGCTCGACCAACCCCTGGTCGGCGGAGCGCGGTCGGTTCAGCTCGCACGCGACGAGCACCAGCGGCCGGTCCGGCTGGGCTCGGGCGATCCGGCGGAACGGTTCGGTGGCCAGCAGCAGCTTGGCGAAGGACGCGCCGTCGAGGTCCACCGAGCCGCCGTCGCGCAGCGGCACCCGCACCCCCTTGCGGTCGGCGTGGGCCATGACGAACAGCGGCGGGTGCGGCTCGTCGGCCCACGGCGCGCGTTCGACGCGCAGCGCTCCCGCCTTGATCGCCTTCTCGGGCGTCCCGTGCTTCTCCGGCATCGCCAGGACCTGGTGGTCGGCGGTGCGGTGGGAGGCCGCGGCCCACGGCGTCACCACCGAGCCCTGCTCCTTGTCGGACACGAACGACAGCACGTCGGTACCCGCGCCGTTGCCGCGCTCCAGGAAGTGCGCCGGCACGTCGCCCGCGCGCACCCGCACGGGCCGTCCCAGCGGGGTGGCGCCCTCCAGCACGTCGCGGTCGCGCGGGTCGAGCTGGTGCGAGCCGGGATCGTTCCCGAGGAGAGAGGTGCTCCTGGGGAAGGTCTGCCCCCTCGACCGGGACGCCCGCGACTCCGGGACGGGGGTGCCGGGCGGTTCCGGGTTGGCGGGGCGCGGCGGCGGATCGGGCCTCCGGCCGGGGCGCACCATCTCGGCGGTGAGGGGGTAGGTGCCGTCGGACGCGCGGCTCGGTCGCGAGGGGGTCGGCCGGCCGGTCGGGTGCGGGTCGGTGTGCTGCGCGGACCGGGGTGTCCCGGTGGTCGGGTGGCCGGGTGGCCGGTGCGTCGGCGCGGTGGTGGTGAGCGGAGGTCGGGCCGGCCCGGTGATGGGCGGACGGGTGTTGTCGGAGGGGTGGCCGGGTGGTTGGTGCGCGGGCAGGTCGATCCGGGCGGGGAGCGTGTGCTCCGGTCGGGCCGTCCCGCCGGTCGACGGGCGGGTGTCGCGGGAGGGGTGGCCGGGTGGCGTGGGACCGGTGTGGCCCGGTCGGGGCGTCCCGGTGAGCGGCGGGTGGGTGCTGTCGGAGGGGTGGCCGGGCAGGGGGGACGTCGGCCCGTTGGTCGCGGGGGAGCCCGTCGCGCGGACCGGTCGGACCAGGTCCGCGGTCAACGGGTAGGTGCCGTCGGACGAGCGGCCCGGGCGGGGGGAGACCGGGTGGCCGGCCAGCGCGGCCGGGTCCACGTGGCGGTCGCGGGCGGTGCGGTAGAGGTCCTTGGGGTCGTCCAAGCCCATCTCGCGGGCCAGGTCCAGGGTGTCGGTCGGGACGCGGCCGATGTCCTCGGCCAACCGCACCAGGTTGGCGGGGTTGTGCACGCCGAGCTGCCGGGCGGTGTCGAGCAGGGCGTTCGGGTCGAACCAGTCCTGGCCGCTCAGCCGGTTCACCTTCGCGGGCGACACGCCCAGCCGCCAGGCCGCCTCCTTGACCTCCCGGCCGTTCGTCGGGGGCCAGGCCAGCGAGGCCGGCCTGCCGAACGGTCCCTGGTGGTCCACCAGCGGCCCGGTGTGCAGGTCGACGCCGGTGGCCGCGTTGACCAGGCCGCGCACGAAGCTGACGCAGTTGTACGCCGACAGCACGTAGCTGCGCCGCCGGTTGTCCTCCAGGTAGTCCAGCGCCCGGGACAGCTCGTCGGCGTTGATCCGGTAGCCGAACGAGCCCGCGTCCTGCGTCGGCCCGTGGGGTTCGCCCCACTTGGGCGTCGACTCGAAGTCCTCGGCCAGCACCCGGCCCGGCGCGAGGAAGTAGCCGACCCTCGGCTTGCCCGCCACCGGCCAGAAGCCCAGGCCGAGCACCTCGTCGCTGCCGGGCGGCTTGAGCCCGACCCAGGCGTGGCCGACCTCGCCGCCCAGGACCAGCTTCACCGGGTCCCGGGAGCGTTCGTGCCAGAAGACGGTCAACTCGGTGTCGCGGGCGGCGCGGTCGTCGGCGTGCCGGGCGTGGTCGGTGACCGGCTTGAGGTAGTCCTCCATCGACTGGCCGGGCTCGCGCAGCCGGAACCGCACTGCACCCTTGTCGGTGGGCACCTCCACCACGCGCGGCCGGGGATCGGGGGTGGTGCCCGGTTCGGAATCCGCGTCGGACCGGGGAGCGGTGTCGGGTTCGGGGCTCGAATCCGATGTGGACGGTGGTGGCGAGGGGGCGTGGTCCGGTTCCGCCGTGCCGTCCAGGCGCACCCACCTGCCGCCGTCGGTCACGGCCAGGTACGCCTCGGGCACCCCGCGCTCATTGGGGTAGGTGTGGAACACCACGTCCCTGGTCGCCACGTACAGCGGGTTGGTGTGGCCCAGGCCGGCCAGGCCGTTGCGCAGGCTGCTCGCGGCCGAGCCGTAGTGGGCCAGCCCCAGCTCCTCGACCTCCCCCTCGCTGATCCGCACCGGGTGGTGGGTGTCGCAGGAGATGAGCACGATCGGCCGGGTGGTGTCCTCCCCGAGGGCGCGCCGGAAGTCCGGGTCGTTGTGCAGCAGCTTGGCCAGGTGCGCCCCGCTGACCTTGATCTCCGTGCCGTTGCGCAGGGTCAGCTCGAACGCGCCGTAGCTGCCGTGCACCGTGACGAACAGCGGTTCCTTGGAGTGCTGCGCCCACCCGGCCCTCGTCCCGTCCAGGGCCCGCGGTCCGAACCGCTCCTTGGTGTGGTCCAGGCGCTCGAACCCGGGCGGGAGCGTGCGCGCCCGGTCGTGGCCGGTCGGGGCGTCCAGCCAGTGCTCCATGCTCTTGACCAGGTCGGGCGCGAGCACCACGGCGTGCGGCTTGCCGTAGTCGAACAGGGCGTTGGAGACGACCTGGTCGGTCTTCACCCGGACCGGCAGGTTCTCCAGCGGCCCCTCCAGGACCTTGCCCTCCAGCACGTCGCCGGCACGCGGGTCGAGGCTGCTGAAGACGTGGGGCAGCGCCTTCCAGGACGACGGTCCGCCCAGGAGCGCCGCGCGCTGCTCCGCGCCGTCCAGCCGGGGGCGCACCGCCTCCGCCACGTCCCGGTGGTCCGAACCCCGGTCGAGCAGGGCGAAGTCGTCGCGGAAGTCCGTCAGCCGCGCGGGGTCCACGCCCAGGTCGCGGGCGACCCGGTAGAGGTCCTTCGGGTCGTGCAGGCCCAGCTCCTGCGCGAAGGACGGCAGGGACTTGGGCAGGTGGTCGATCCGCTTGGCGAGCTTGAGCAGGTTCGCCGGGTTGCGCACGCCCAGCTCGTTGGCCAGTGACAGCACCTCGTTGGGGTCGAACCGGTCCAGGGTGTCGGCCAGGTCCTTGCGGGTGGGCTGCCACACGTTGAGCGCCCACGCGGTGCGCAGGCGGTCCAGCGCCGAGCCGCCGGTCCACTTCAGCCGCCGGTCCGGCGCGTCGCGCCAGTTGAGCGTGCGGTCCAGCGAGTCCGGGCGGTCGATCACGCCGCCGTCGAGGTCCCGGCCGGTGGCGGCGCGCACGAAGCCGCGGGCGAAGCTGACGCAGTTGTAGTCGAGCAGCCGGTAGTCGGCGTCGGTCTTGCTCAGCGCGTACTCGTAGGCGCGGTCCAGCTCTTTGGCGCTGATGTGGAAGGTGCGCATGCGCACGGCCTTGCCCTCCGGCCCCAGCGGCGGCTCGGGCAGCAGGGCCCCGGGCTGCTTGGCGAACGCCGACAGCGGGCCGACGTCCCCGTCGGGCCAGAACCCGAAGCCGATCACCTCGTCGTGGTGGGGCAGCTTCACGCCGACCCAGGCGTGGCCGACGCCGCCCGCCAGGTAGCTCACCGGGTTGGCCGACCCGGGGTACCAGTTCACGAACAGCTGGACGTCGCGCTTCGGGTCGCCCGTGTACAGCGCGGTGTGCTCGCGGATGGGCTTGGTGTGGGCGAAGAACCCCTTGGGTTGGCCGGCCGAGGACCCCACGGTCACCTCGGACGGGATCGACGTGCCGTCGACCGACTCCGACGACCCGCCGACCGACTCCGGTCGCGCGTCGGGGCCCACCTCCTCCAGGGAGCCTCGGTGCTGCGCCACTTCCGAGGCGGGGACGCGCTGCATCTCCGTGGGCGGCGCGGACGTCAGCCGCGGCGGGGCGGGCCTGGTGGCCGGGGTCGTGGTCCCCGTGGCGGTCCCCGCGAGGGGCGGGCCGATGCGGCTGGACGTCATGACGTCGCGCAGTTCCAGCGCGATCGGGGTGAACGCCTTGGCGTTGTCCTCGGCGGAGCCGCTCAACAGGTCCTCGTACCGGACCTCGCGGATCGTGCCCTGGCTGTGGATCACGTGGTCGAGGGCCCACACGTCCCGGGGCAGCAGCCGGGGGTCCTCCTTCGAGCGCAGGCCCATGCCCATGATGCCGATGTCGTCGTGCGGGAGGGCGGTGGCGGACTTCCCGGGGGCCAGCAGCACGCGGCCGGGGTCGGGGAACCGGTCGCCCAGGCCGGTGTAGTGGAAGGTCTCGTGGAGGGCTTCCCTCAGCTCCGCGGACTCCGCCGGGTCGGCCTCCGGCGGCGGCACCTTCCAGTGGGTCTGGTCGACGCCGTGCGGGTGGTCGTGGGGCAGCACGGTGATCGACTCGTCGCCGACGCCCAGTTCCGGCGGGTACATCTTCTCGTGCGTGTCCACGAAGTCGGCCCACACGTAGAGCTGGTGGCCGTTGGACGGCAGGCGCAGTCCCTGGTCGTTGACCGTCTGGTCCAGCTTCGCGGTGTAGTCGGCTTTGAACCGCTCGAACTGCTGCGGCGAGACCTGCGGGTGGCGCACCAGGTGCAGGGGCACGCGGACCACGTCCACGGCCCGGTCCCCGACCAGGACGGTGGCGACGTCGTTGCGCACCAGGCCCTTGACGTACCGCAGGGTGATCTTCGGCCGGTCCGGCCACGGGTGCGGCTTCGCGACCGGCGGCTCCTCGGTGGTCGACGCCTCCTTCGGTTGCGGGAAGGCGATCTTCCCGACCAGGTCGTGCAGCACCTCGACCGGGACGGGGTCGTCCTCGCGCGTGTACCAGGGCGCGGTGCGCTCCGGGTTGTTCCGCCACCGCTCGTCGTCGGCCGGGTTGTACTTCGGCCGCGGCGACTCCGACTCGGCTCCCGACTCCGCAGCCGGGGCGTGCGGCCGGCCGGGGTGCTGCCGCGGGACCTGCCCGGGCGGCTCCGGGAGCCGGTCGCCCGAGGGCGGCGCGGGGCGGACCCGGGGGAGCGGCGTGGCGGGAGGCGGGCCGGTCAGGGTGGCCTGCGGGTCGGCCAGGTAGGCGTCGAAGGCGTCCTGCGCGGTCTCCAGCCTGGTGACCCACTCGTCGCGGGCGACGTCGACGGCCTGGCCCTTGGTCGTCGCGTCGGCGCGGGCGGTGGCGACCTCGCCCTGCAACCGGGTGTACTCGGCGTGCGCGGCGGCGTGCCGGGTGCGCGCGTCCTGCAGCGCCTGGTGGACGGTGTCGACCCGGGCCTGCGCCTGCGCCGCCTCGTTCTCGCGGTCGCGCTGCTGCTGCTCGGCGTCGTGCACGCGCTGCTGCTGGGCGGTCAGGGCCTGCTGCGCGGCGGTGCGGTCGTTCTCCGCGGCCGTGAGCCGCTGCTCGGCGGTCGCGCGCTGGTTGGTCAGGGTGGCGACGCGGGAGACGGTGGCGCGGCGCTGCGCGTCGGCACCCTGGACGCCGCGGGCCGCGTGCTGCTCGGCGATGTTGCGCGCGGCGGTGGCCGGGACGAGCTGCTGGTCGATCCGGTTCAGCTGCTGCCGCGCGCTGTCGACCCGCTGGTCTGCCCGGTCCAGGTCGGCCTGGCGGTTGGCCAGCTCGGCGCGCTCCCGCCCGGTGACCGCCGCGGCGTCCCGGGCCACCTGGTCGGCGGCGGCGTGCCGCGCCACCTCGTGGTTCCACGCCTGGTGGTCGGCGTTGACCTGCTGCTGCTCGTCGTCGGCCCGGTCCAGCGCCCGCTGCTCCTCGGCCAGCAGGTCGTCGAGCAGGTAGCGGGCCTGTTCCGCCTCGGTGGTGGCGGTGTGCCACTGCTCGGCGGCGGTGTTCAGCTCGTCGTAGCGCTGGTGGACGTCGGCGGGCACGGGCGCGCCGAGCAGGTCGCCCACCTCCTGCGCGGTCAGCCGCAGGGTGGTGGAGCCGGGCAGGTCCACGTCGACCACGCCGGTGCCGATCACCTTGCCCTTGTCGTCGGTCAGCGTGGCCACGTGGCGCAGTTGCAGGTCGAACTCCACCGGCGCGGTGCGGGTGCCGACCTTGGCCGTGCGCGCGGTCGAGGTGCCGGCCGCCAGGTCGACCGACTCGCTCTGCTCCAGGTCGACCGGCGGGTTGAGGTCACCGCCGACGCCGCCGGACGCACCGGGTGCCTTCTTGTGGCCGCCGCTGACGGACGGCGCGGTGCCGCTGAGGTCGGTGACCTCGGTGCGGGTCACCGACGTGGCGGCGGTGCGCGAGGTGGAGTTGCCGAGGTCCATCTCGACGCCGTCGGTCAGCGTCGAGGGCCGCGGACCGCTCAGCTTGGCGTAGGTGCGCAGGTCGACGTGCTCGTTGCGGTGGGCGAGCAGCGTCATCCGGTCCAGGCCCACGCCGGGGCGCTTGCCGGTGAGCATGGTGTTCAGGTGGGCGCGGATCATCTCGTTGCTGCCCGCGGCCTGCGCCGACAGCCACGTCGCCGACCCGGTGACGACGTCCTCGCCGGCGCCGGCGTCCCGCAGCGCCCGCTCCAGGCCCGCCCGCACCTCGCCCGAGCCGCGGAACGCCTCGACGTGCGAGGCGCCCTTCGGCACGACCCCGCCCTGCCGCCACTGGTCGACCCGCGCGGGTTCGGCCTCCCGCGCGGGCCGGGACGTGGAGGAACCGGGCACCCACCGGTTGGGCTGCGGCTTGACCCGCAGGTCGCCCGCGTGGGTGGCGAACTCCAGCTCGCGGGGCGCGCCGGCGTCGCCCACCCCGACCCGGGCCAGCTCCTGCGTGCCGCGCCGCACCACCAGCTCGACCCGCGCCCCGGTCTTCACCAGCGCGGTGGGGCCGACCGTGCCGGTGGTCGAGGACCACTCGGTGGTGCGGCTGTCGGCGGTGGTCAGGGACTTGGTGGCGGTGGTCGTGCCGCCCACGCCCGCGCCGACGCCCACCTGCTGCTCGTCCGGGTGCGGCATCGGCACCAGGCCGGAACCCGTGCCGCCGACGCCGATGGCCGCGGAGGTGCTCCTGGTTCCCGACGAGGTGTCCTTGACCGAGCCGGACAGCCCGCTCTCCGCCCCGGACCCGTCGTGCCGCAGGTCGACCACGCGGGCCGGCACGACGTTGGTGGCCTCGATGGTGACCTGGTAGGCGTCCTTGGTGAAGACGCCGGTGTCGTAGAGCAGGAGCGGCACGCCGCCGTCGTAGAGGCTGTCGACCAGCTTGGCGACGCCCTCCTCGTCCAGCTCGCCCATCCGGTCCAGGTTGGCCATCGCGTCCTCGAGCAGCTGCTCGGGCAGCACCCGCGACCCCAGCTCGCCCAGCGCCGTGCGCGCCCGGGGCACCAGGTCCAGCACCGAGTAGGCGTCGCGCACCGCGGCCAGGCCCAGCGCCGACGGCAGGCCGCGGGCGACGGTCGGGGGCGGGGCGGGCAGCTTCGGCGGCGGGGCGGGAACGTGCGGGGGAGCGGGCAGCAGGCCCATCGCGCGGGCCTGCGCCTCGTCGACCTGGACGAACACCCCGCCGTCCAGGTGCAGCACGGCCCCGGCCACGCCGACACCGGTGTCCGGCCCGGCCACGGCGTCCACCAGCGCGTTGCGGTTGCGCGACTCGGCGACCAGCGTGACGTCGGCGTCGTACTGCACCAGGTACTGCCGGCTGGTGTCGGAGGCGAGCAGGACGCGTTCGGAGGTCGCGGACTGGGTGGACTCCCGCGTGTTCGACCAGCCCTTGCCGAACAGCTTGCCCGCGAGTGACGGCGTGCCGGTGGCCTTCGGGTGGTCCGTGGCGCGCGCGGGCGTCGACAGGCCGCCGGTCACGTCCACGCCGCCGCCGGTGGTGCGGGAGGAGGCGGACTTGTAGGTGGCCGCGCCACCGCTGTGCACGGCGCTGCCGGGCAGCGGGCCCACCAGGCGCGGCCGGCTCAGCTCGACGGTCGTGGCGATGCCGCCGACCCGGTCGGCCAGGCGTCGGTCGTGGGTCAACCCGTCGAGCCAGTCCCCGCGCGAGGCGGCCTTGCCCAGTCGGGCCAGCAGCCCCTCGCCGGTGAAGTGGTGGTCGATGCGCTGCCGGGACCTCGAACCCTCCAGCACCAGCGCCGGGTCACCGCCCGAGGCCCGTTGCAGCACGTCCAGGGCCGCCTGGTGCACCTCCTTGGTGTGCGCGAACGCCACCGGGTAGCGCCACTTCGGCGGGTTGCGGGGCTGGTCGAGCAGCTCCTTGGCGCGCGGCGGGTGGTCCAGCCACACCGGCGGGGACGCCGGGCCGGGCCGGAAGGCGTCCAGGCTGGTGGTGCTCGCCGCGCCCTCGGGGACCAGCGCGGTGAACGTGGCGTCGATCGGCTCCAGGATGCCGGGGCCGGGGTGCTCGCCCGGGCGCGCGGTCCGCGCCACCTCCTGCGCCTGCGGCAGCCCCGGCGTGCCGAACGGGGACGCCTTGCGCGCCCAGTGCCGCACCCGCTCCAGGTGGGTGATGCGCACGTCGAAGGTGGACGGGTGGGTGAACGCCTGCGAGTCCGGCGGGCCCTCGAACTCGGACGCGCCGCTCAGCGCCGCACCGCCGGTGTTCCTGACGCCCCACCTGCGGGTGTACTTCACCGCCCCGGTCACGGTGGGCGCGACCGTGTGGTCGTTGACCGGCTTGGGCACGCCCACCCGGCCCTCGACACCGAGGGTGAACGACTGCTGGGCCGCGCTGGAGCCGACCAGGCTGGCAGAGCCGCCCGCGCCGGCGCGCACGCCCATGCCGGGCGCGTCCCCGCTGTGCGTGCCGGTCCGGAAGGGCGCGCGGACCAGCACCCGCACGTACTCCTTGGTCAGCGCGCCGCTCTTGGTCAGCACGACCGGGATGCCCGGTCCGGCCAGCGTGGTGCGGCTGTTGTCGATGCGCTCGCGGCTCAGCTCGGTGCGCAGCCTGCGGTGGTTGTCCAGCACGTCCTTCAGCTCGCGGCTGCCCATCGACTTCAGCTTCGGGTCGTCCAGCGCGGGCAGGAAGCCCTCCAGGCCGGGCTGGGTGCGCAGCGCGCCCTCGATCTGCTCGACCAACCGGTCGGCTTCGACGAACGTGCCGACCTGCGAGGTGCCCGTGGCGTGGCCCGAGGACAGGTAGGGCGGCTCGTGCCAGGTCTTCGGCGTCCGCGGCGTCGCGGTGTGCGGCGGGGCGTCCAGGCCGAGCGCCGCGGCCTCCTCGGCGTTCAGCCAGGCGTGGACGGTGGCGGGCACGACCGTGGTGGCGGACTCGCCCGCGACCCGGTAGGTGATGTCGGCCTCGATCTCGTACAGCCCGGCCTTGCCCTTGACCTCCAGCCCGAGCTTGGTGGAGGTGGAACCGCCGGAGGGCGCGCTGTCGGAGGTGCGCGCGGAGTAGCCGCCGACGCCCATGACCGAGCCGCCGACCGGGAGGGCGTTGGTGCCGTAGCCCGCGCCGCCGCCCACGTCGAAGCCGGTGGTGCTGGTGGAGATGGTCTCGGTGCCGGTGCTGCTCTTGCCGGACAGCTTCAGCTTCATCGACTCGTCGCTGCCGCCGCCGACCAGCTTCGCGCCGCGCACGGTGGCCTGCTTGGTCAGCGCGCCCAGCCGCCCGCCCGAGGCGTCGGTCAGGTCGTCGGACGGCACCGGGCCGTGCAGCATCGACTTGAAGGTGGCGCGGTGGTGCTCGGCGCCGGTGAACTCCTTGAGCACCGCCCGGCCCGGCGCGCCCACCTTGGTCACCGACGGGTGGAACCGCGCGCGCAACTCGCGCTCCGCGTTGCGGGTGGGCACGACGGCCTCGGGCACCAGGGTGCGCGCCGTGCGGGCCCAGCCGTCGGGGGGTCGCTTGGTGGTGTTGACCGGGTTCGGCGTCTCGGTCAGGGTGTCGGGGACGCGCAGGACCAGGTCGCCCTGGACGTGCTGGGGCGTGCCCACCGGGTGCTCGCCCTCGTCCACGGCGGTGATGACGAACCGCATCGGCAGGTCCCACTCCTGGCTGTCCGAGCCGCTGCGCACGGTCCGCTGGGTCTGCGTCCCGAACTCCTGGATGTGCTTGCGGGCCGGGGTGGCGAACGCGAGGCGGCCGTTGAGCTGGAACTGCGGGCCGACCAGGGCACCGATCGGGCCGGTGAAGCCCACCGCGCCGGGGCGGGTGTCGGTGTGGGAGGTGTCCGCGGAGCGGGGGTCGGCGGTGGTCAGCTCCGTGCGGACGGACGTGCCGTCCGGGTCGGCGCGCAGGACGTCGGTGGTGGAGGCGGGGTGCAGTGGCTCCAGGCGGACGGTGAACTCGTGGACCTGCTTGGCGAACGGGTTGTGGCCGGGGCGGCGGGTGGTGACCGGGTAGGACTTGCCGGGGCCGAGGAACGCCTCGGGGTTGGTCCGGGCCTCCTCCACGACCTGGCTCCAGATCGGGGCCGCGCTCGCGCCGGGGACCAGGCGGTCGGCGGCTCCGGGGATGTGCTCGGCGTTGGTGACGCCGACCGGGCGGGCGCTGCCGAGGGCCTTGCCCTGCTCGATGTAGGAGGGCAGGTGCCGGCCGGTGGCGTCGAGGTTGCCCAGCGGGGTCACCGGCAGGCGCGGGGGTGCCGGGCGGGTGGTGGGCTGCCAGTCGGTGTCGTCGGTCGCGGTGTGGTCGGTGGTGTGATCGGTGGCGGTGCTGGTGGTGGTGTTGTCGCCGGTGGTGTCGGTTGCGGAGTGGTCGGTGGTGTCGGCAGTGGTGTCGTCGGCGGTGGTGCGATCGGTGATGGTGTGGTCGGCGGGAGTGGTGCGGTTGGCGGTGGTGTGGTCGGTGATGGTGCGGTCGCCGGTGTGGTCGGCGGGAGTGGTGTGGTCGGTGGTGCCGTGGTCGGCAGGGGTGTGGTCGGCGTGCTGGTCCGCGGGTCGGGTCGGGGGCTGCTCGTTCGAGAGGTCGCTCTCGGCGCTCTCGGTCCTGGGACGCGGGGGCGGCAGGTCGTCGGACGACGTTCCGGTGGCGGGTGGGTGGTCCACCGGCGCGGGGGTGTCCTCGCCGCTCCCGGTGCGGCGCGGCGGGAACAGGGCGTCCAGGTCGTCGGTCCGGGGTGGGGGTTCCGGGCGGTCGGTGGTGTCGTCGCCAGGCGGTCGGGGGCGGGTCGCTCGCCCCGGTGCCACCTCGTCGGCCAGGCGGCGGAGCTGGTCGGCGCGCAGTTGGCCGATCCGGCCGAGCAGCTCGTCGGTGCGCACCGGGTCGTGGTCGGCGTCGAACAGGTCCGCCGACAGCCGCCAGTAGTCGGTCTCGCTGATGCCCAGCTCCTCGGCCGTGGCGTTGCGCCACGCCTCCAACCCGGCCGCCCGCTGCTCCTCGGCGAGGGTCGTGAAGTGCTCTTCGAGCGCCTGCGCGGACTCGGTGGGTGTCGTGGCCGCCGCCAGCAGGGCGTCGGTGTCGGCGACCTCCTCCTCGGTCATGCCCGCCCGGCGCTGCACGTCGTGCCGCAGCTCCGCGGCCCGCCCGAACAGGTCCTCGTCGGTGGGACCGGTCAGGCGCTCGACCCGCCGCTGCGCGGCCTCGCCGGCGCCGGTGTCGGCCGGGTCGGCGAAACGCCGCTGCCAGTGGTCCAGCTCGGGCCTGGTCGCGCCGCCGGCGGCGAGCTGCTCCAGCAGCTCGGGGGTGTCGTCGGCGGGCCGGTCGAGCAGGTCGGACATGTCGGCGACGGTGCGGGGGCCCTGCGGGCTCGTGCCCGTCCACTCCTCGTGGACGTCCAGGAGCCTGCCGACCCCGGCGGTGTCCCCGGCCAGGTGGGCGGCCTCCACCGCGGCGGCGTGCTCCAGCCAGGTCACCTCGTCGACGCCCGGCGGCGCGCCCCGGTCGTACCCGGCGTCGACGTGGGCGCGGTACTCGGCCAGCCGATCGTCCAGGCCCAGCTCGTCGATGCGCTCGCGGTAGTCGCGCAGGTGGTCCGCGGCCTGGCCGGGGTCGCCCCGGTCCAGGGACCCGGCGACCGCGTCGGACAGGGCGCGCCGCTCCGCGCTCGGCATCCCGACCGACCTGGCGTCCCGGTCCAGCCGCGCCAGGTGCTGCCGCACGTCGGACGGGGTGACGTGGGTCGGGGCGGCGGTGGGCACCGCCGGGTACGGGCTCGGTCCGCCGTCCAGCAGGCCCACCGGCAACTGCGCCAGGCCGTCGTCGGCGGAGGTGGTGGGCGTGCGGGACGGGCCGGGCGAGGGGTGGTCGGCACGGGCGCGGACCAGCTCCTCGTTCAGCCGGTCCAGCCGCTCCTGGGCGACCCGCGCCTCCTCGGGCGACAGCAGCGGGTTCCGCGGCGTCGGCGGTGCGTCGGCGAGCAGCCGGTCCACCACGTCCGGGCTGGTGTCGAACGGCGTGTCCGGCGGGGTGGCGGTGTCCGGCCGGTCGCCGACCAGGTCGCGGTAGCGGTCGAACAGCTCGGCGTCCTCCAGCGAGGACTTCGGCACCGACGGCCAGTCCGGGGAATCCGGGTCGCCGCCGGGGAAGTCCATCTTGGACGACCCGAGGTTGTGCAGCTTCACGCTCAGCGGGTGGGCGATGAAGTGGTGGCCCGCGCCGCTGAGCGCGCCGATCGCCACGCCCGAGCCGAAGGTCAGCAGGCCGTCCTTGATGTGGAACGTGTGCTCGGGCGCGAAGATGAGGTTGTAGAAGCCCTCGGTCAGCACCTGCTGCGTGCCCGACAGCACCGACGCGGCCACGATGGTGCCGATCTTGTAGCCCAGCGTCGTCTCCAGGCCGTTGCGCATGTTCTTCGTGATCAGGTCCGGCACGTCGTGGGCGAGGGCGTTCACCCCGCCCCGCCCCAGCACCTTCTTGTGCGGGGCGAGCGCGTTGGCCAGCGCTTCCCGCACCCCCGGGAGGTCCTTCCTGCCCCAGTTCTCCGCGAACGCCTTGCCGTACTCGACGCCCAGCTTCCGGGCGGCGTCCTTGCCCATCGTCGGCCCGAGGTGCTTGGCGAACAGGTTGCCGACGTCCTTGGCGAAGAACGGCACGAAGTCGTCCGCGTTCTTGCCGGTCCCCTTGCCGACGAGCCCGACCAGCCAGTTGCCGCCCGCGCCGTCGCCCTTGCCGAACCCCCGGGTCAGCTGGGTGGACCACTGCTCCAGCAGCTGCCCGAACTCCTTGCCGAGCACCTCGCCCTTGACGGGCAGCCTCTTCGGCAGGGTCTTGGTCAGCACGTTGCCGACGTCCTTGCCGACGAAGTGGCCGAAGTCCTTGCCGAACAGCTTGCCCAGGCCGCGGCTCAACCCCTGCCCGAGCGGGCTGAACAGCCCGCCCAGCACGCCGCCGATCGCGCCGAACGCGGCGGCCTGCTTGGTCAGCTCGGGGTCCTTCTCCTTGCGGTTGCCCTGGTTGATCTGGATCTGCTGGATGGTCTGGTCCATCACCAGGCTGACGGTGAGGTTGATCAGGGTGTGCACCAGCAGTTGCCGCAGCAGGAACTTCAGCAGCGCGATGATGCCCTGGCGGGTCAGCAGGTAGGCCAGGCTGAGCACCTCCAGCGACCCGCCGAAGGTGAACGGGGCCAGCGCGATGGCGACGGCGATCTCCACGGCCAGCTGGATCAGCTGGGCGATGATCATCCACTTGATGTACTCGACGTTGTTGGCCGTCTCGCGGGCGTAGTCGCCCAGCTCCTTCGCCGAGTCCGCCGCCAGCCCGAGGAAGTTGCCGTCCTCGCCGCTGCCGCTGAAGTACCTCGACACCGACTCCACGAACGCGTCGGCGGCCTCGCCCTCGAACTGCTCGCGGACGCCCTTGACGACCTCCTCGAACAGCGTGGCGAGCCGCCTGAAGTCCTCGACGCTGGTGTCGTACAGGCCGCCGATGGCGCGCAGGCGGTCCTCGTCGGCCTGTGGCCACTCCATGCCGGTGAGGCCCTTGAACAGGGCCATCAGCTGGGGGCCGGGCATCATGGCCACGGGCGTGCTCCGTCAGGCGCCGTGGGCGGTGTCGGTGGCGTTGTCCTCGGCGACGTCGAAGTAGGTGGACGTGGTGACGCCCTTGTCCCCGTACAGCCAGAAGTTCTGCTGGATCTGGGAGACGAACTCGCTGAGGTTGTTCGCGGGGCCGTCGACCTGCTTGTGGTAGGTCTTGGCCACCTCGTCGTCGGTGCCGGCGGCGGTGCGGTTCTCCTCGTGGATGTGGTCCAGCCGCAGCCGCAGCCGCTGGGTGATGGAGGAGATCTCGTGGAACTGGGTGAACCGCCGCTTGAGGTCCGGCAGCGACGTGTACCGCTCAGCCATCGGCCCACTCCCCGTCGTCGCGGCCCGTCGCACCCGGCATCCGCAGGGCGTCCAGCGGGGCCAGGAACTCGTCCAGCTCGGTGCCGCCGGTCATCGACCGGCGCAGGAACTCCGCCCCGCCGGTCAGCGGGCCGAACGCGTCGGCGACCCTCCCGGCCATCTCGGCCCGCGCCCGGCCCGCCAGCTCCACCACCGTGGCGGCCAGTTGCGCCGGTGGCAGCTCGCGGTAGCCGGTGCCGTTGAAGCGCACGTCGCGCAGCTCGCCCTGCGCACCGACCACCACGGTGACCAGGCGGTCGCGCGAGGTGGCGGTGGCGGTCGCCGCCCGCATCTCGTCGCGGGCCCGGCGCAGCGCCGCCCGCTGGTCGCGCACCATGGCCATGGCCTGGTCGATCTGCTCCTGGAACGGGTTGCTCATCGCGTCCTCTCCCGTCGGCTCACCGGCCGATCACCCCCGGCGGGGCCGACGACTCGGTGCCCCACACGTCCTCGTCCTCCACCAGCCACGTGCTGGGTTGCTTCGGCGACGACCCGCCGCCCATGGGTCCGCCGCCGCCCATCGGCGGCACCATCGGCATCCCGGACTGCGACTGCCCGGCCCGCGCGGCCAGCGCCGCCTCCTCGGCGGCCACGCCCGCGCCGGCGGCGTTGTACCGGCGGGAGGTCGCCGGGACCTCGACGCCCTCGCCGACCACCCGGCCGTCGCTGCCGATCACGGCCCGGGTCCGCACGCCGGTGCCGCGGGCCGCCAGGCCCAGCCCGTCCTCCGCGGCGGCGACCGTGCCGGTGCGGATCGGGTCGCGCGGGAGCAGCGGGCCGCCCGGTTCGACGGCCGTGAAGGACGTGCCGCGCCGGATCATCGGCAGCGGCTCGACGGCGTCGGCGGTGAACTGGCGGGCCGGTGCCGCGGTCAGTTGGCGGGGCATCAGCAGCGGCTGCCCGTTGGGGCCCAGCAGGGTGCCGTTGGGGCCGATGGTGGACCCCTTGGGCACGGTCAGCGGGTGGCCCGTGGCGTCCAGCAGCGGGTCGCCGTCCTCGTCGAGCAGGGTGCCGTCGGCCGCGATGCGCGTGCCGGTCGGCACGGTGAGCTGCGTGCCGCCCCCGACGGAACCCACGGCGTCGGTCAGCGTCCGGACGTGCGCGGGGGACTCCGAGCCCAGGCTCGACCCCTTGGGCACGGTCAGCGGCTTGCCGTCCGGGCCCGGCACCGGTTTGCCGTCCGGGCCGAGCACCGCCCCGTCGGCGGTGATCTTCGAGCCCTCCGGCACGGTGAGCGCCGTGCCCTTGGGCGCGCGCAGCGGGTCGCCGTCGGGGCCCAGCACGGTGCCGTCCGGGCCCACGGTCGACCCCTTGGGCACCGTCAGCGGCTTGCCGTCGGTGGCCGTGACCGGTTTGCCGTCGGGCCCGGTGATGGTGCCGTCGGCGTTGACGTGCGAACCCTGCGGCACGCGCAGCGGCATGTCCTCCGGCGTCGGGAGGGGGTTGCCGTCCGGGCCGAGCACCGTGCCGTTGGCGTCGACCCGGGACCCGGCGGGGACGGTGAGCGGCTTGCCGTTCGGGCCCTTGACCAGGTTCCCGTCGGGACCGGTGACGGTGCCGTCGGGGTTGACCTTCGACCCCTTGGGCACGGTCAGCGGCGCGTTGCCGGTGGTCAGCGGCCGCCCGTCCGGGCCGAGCACGCTGTCACCGAGCTTGGACCCCTTGGGCACGACGATCGGCTTGCCGTCCGCGCCCAGCACCGGTTTGCCGTCGGGGCCCAGCACCACCCCGTGCGGGGTGACGACCGAGCCCTCCGGCACGGTCAGCGGCTTGCCGTCGGCGCCGAGCACGGGCTTGCCGTCCGGCCCGAGGACCGGTTCGCCGCTGCCCCCGTTGGGGGTGGTGATGCCGTTCGGGCCGCCCACCGGGCCGATGCCGGTGACCGCCGGGTTCGGCACGGGGACGTCGGCCGGCCCGTCCGGGCCGCCGACCGCCGAGACGTCGGCGGGGCCGTCGAGGTTGGGGCCGTCCAGGTGGGGACCGTCGACGTCGGTCGGCCCGGTGACGTCGGTGGGGCCCTTGATGTCGTTCGGCCCGCCGATGGTGGTGGGCCCGGTGATGTTGCCCGTCCCGTTGCCGCCGCCCGAGTGCGTCGGGGGCAGCCGCAGCGGCGGCGGGGTCAGCTCCGTGTTGTGGAAGGCCGCGGCGGTGGCCCGGTAGGTGTTCTCCATCCGCCCGATGACGCCGTTCGCCGTCGGGTCCAGGGCGTTCTGGACCGAGGTCCGCCACGCCTCGGCGGCCTCCTGGCTGATCTTGGTCCAGAAGTCCTCGTGCTCGGGGTTGCCGTAGTTGTCGAAGGTGATCGTCGCCCGGTTGTCGCGCACCTCGACGTGCGCGCTGTTCAGCTTCTTCATCACGTTCTCGACCGCGGCGCCGGGGGAGAGCACCGACTTGCCCTCGTTCCACGCCGTGAGCAACTGGCTGCGGCCGTCGGACATCACGAAGTGGCAGCCGAACAGGTAGAACCCCAGCGTGCCGGAATCCAGTTGCAGGTTGATGTTCTCGATCTGCCCGGCGAACCCGTTCATCAGGGCCTTGAACACGCCGGCGGCGTTGCCCTGCCAGTCGCTGTCGGCGCCGTCCACGTCGGAGGCCCACTTGCGGGCGTTGCCCGTCCAGGTGGTCAACCAGCCGCCCATGTCGAACAGCAGGGAGGAGGCGTTGATGAAGCTGTCCGGGTTGGCGTTGTCGCTGCCGCCGGCCGCCAGGATCGTCGGCACCTGCTTGGTGAACTCCTCCCACGCCTTGGTCAACCGCTCGGTCAGCTTCACGCCCACGGTCGTGACGTAGTCGTCGTTCGACGTCGTCCCGCCCTCGTAGTTGGTGTAGCCGGTCCAGCTGACGTCGACCCAGTAGGTGTAGTCCTTGTGGTCGGGCACGACGTAGTTGGTGCTCACGCGGCCCTCGATCCAGCTGCCCGTGGCCACGTCCGACCGGGTGGTCACCTTCTGGTCGCTGCCGGAGTAGATCAGCAGCGCGTCTTCCCAGGTGTAGGGCATGGTCCTCCCTGATCAGCGCGGCCCGGGTCTCACTTCGAGGTGGTGGGGGTGGTGGTGCTGGAGGGCCTGAAGACGTCCTGGAGGGCGGTCATCAGCTCCTCCGCCGTGAGGTTGGCGTCGTCCTCGCCGTTCTGCGTGACGGTGTTGATCTGGAGCAGGTCGATCCGGGTCCGGCTCATCGTGGAGCGGAACTCGCCGACCCTGGTGTGCAGCCGGGTCAGCAGGCCGGTGAACTCCTTGCGCAGCTCGGTCACCACGGGGAAGTTCTTGGCGTTGCCGGGCAACAGCTCGTGCTCGGGACCCCGGTTGCCGCCCGACTCGTAGTCGATCAGCTTGAGGATCACCGGGTCGGTGTTCGTCGCGTTGAGGAACTTGGGGATCTCGTCGTTGGCGAACGTGATCAGGGTGTCCTCGTCGACCTGGTACTTGCCGGGGGCCACGGTCGTCCGCCCGGTCAGCCGGCGGCGAAGGTGTTGGCACCCTGGCGGTCGGCCGTGCGGTGCGTGTCGTGCATGTTCTGCAACGCGATGATCGCCTGGCGCAGGTTCTCCCGCATCTCGCCCTGCGCGGTGGACACCGCCTGCTCGAACGCGTCGAACTCGACGCGGCCGTCACCCTGGAACGTCTCGCGCAGCGGGAGGAGCCCGCCGGCGAGGTTGTCCATGTGGGTGACGACGTTGTTCGCCTCCTGCTGGAGGTCGAAGATGGCGGATTCGAGGGAGGCGTGGTGGATGCTGACGTCGGCCATGTCCGCTGCTCCTGTTCGGTCAGACGTTGAGCGCTGCGGTGACCTGCACGCTCAGCGCGGTGGTGTGGGTCTCGTCCTCGGCCTCGTCGATGATCCGGTCCACGGTGGACGAGTTGTCGCGCAGCGCCTCGAACTTGCGCATCACGTTGTTGTAGTTCTCGATCCACTCGTGCATCTTGTGCCGGTAGACGGTGCTGGAGCCCGCCACGTAGGCGGTCGCGATCTCGTCGGAGATGGCGACGACGTTGTTCGCGGAGGTGATCATCGCCGCGACGTGGTCCTCCAGAGCGGCGATGCCGCTCTGCATCCCCTGACTGCTCTTGCTGTAATCGGGAGTGCTCATGATCCGGACGCTAGTGGGGCTCGCCGGGCGGGTGGAGGTCCCGCGTGCGGCCGGTGACCTTCCGCCGTCGCAACGTGCCCCATAGTCCACTCCCGGCTCACCCGCACGCCCCACCCGGTCCGGGCGGCACCACGCCGCGCGCCGCCAGCAGCGCGGCGTCGAGCGCCGGGCCGGTGGGCAGGGCGGCGGTCAGCGCCGCGGGCAGCCCGACCGCGGACGACAGGGCGTAGCCGAGCTGCGCGGCGGACCTGTCGTCGGGGACCGGGTACTTGCGACCGGTGTCGGTCACCAGGAACGCGGTGCCGCCCGGCCCGCCCGCGGCCGGCAGGGCCCGCACGAGCGCGCCACCACCCGGCCGCACCACCACCTCGTCCACCGGGACGCACGCGGGTCGCACGCCGGGTTCCGCGGTCGGCTCCGCGCCGCGCACCTCGCCGTCGCCCACGACGGTCACGGCCGTGACCGGGGAGTCCCCGCGTGGCCGCACCTCGGCGCACACGCCCTGCCGCGACCCGATCGGCACCGGCCGCGGCGCGGTGGTCGGCAGCCCGTCGCGCGCCGCCGACGCCTCCGCCGGGGCGCGGTGCGCGGCGAGGTCGTCCGGGCCGACCGGGCCGGGCACGACCGGGCCGCCCGCGTAACCGGCCTGCTGGGTGCGGGGGTCGCCGCGGACGAGGTCCCGTTGCAGCTCGGTCAGCGCCAGCAGCCCGTCGGCGCGCAGCAGGTACGGCTCGCCTCCCGGCCCGGTGAACAGCTGCCCGACGCGGGTGGGCCGGCCCGCCAGCACCGGCCCGTCACGACCGGCGCCGGGCACCGGCGGGGGAGCGAGGTCGGGACCGGCCGGCAGGGCGTCGAGCACGGCCGCCGACACCGGGAACGGCGTGACCGCGTCGTAGCCCAGCGCCGACACCGCGCCGTGCGCGGTGTCCAACCGCAGCCGCTGGCCGTGCCACAGCAGGCTCACCGACCCGTCGGGCGCGGACACCACCGCGCCCTCGCCCTCGGCCAGGCCGCGACCCCGGTGCCCGACCGCGACGCCCAGCGAGGTGCGCGCCGCCGCCTTCCCACCGGGACCGGTCGTCACCGTGCCGCACACCAACCACTCGGCACCATCCACAGTGGACGGTGCGGGCAGGGCGTCCGGTGCGCCGACGACGCCGATCGGCGCGCCTCGCGGCACGCCCTCCAGCGACCGCTCGTCCACCACGTCCACCACCAGCTCCTTGCCCGCCAGCAGGCGGGCCGAGCTCTGGTTGAGCACCGGGCGCAGCTCCCCGTCCAGGTACAGCATCCGGGAGCCGGTGCCGCGCACCACCACCAGCGTGCCCGGCTGCCGCCACCCGGTGGCCCCGCCGGGCACGATGAACCCGTACACGCCCACGCCCAGCGCCACCAGGAAGGCCACCACCAGGCCGATCACGACCCCGCGCGTGGTGCGGTTCACCGGCGGGTCGGGGTCCTCGGGGTCGTCGCGCAGCATCCCGGTGCGCAGCCTGCGCACCACGAACAGGTGCGCCTGGACCTGGTCGCGCCGTGACCGCACGGTGCTCCTCCCGCTCGTTTCAGCCGTTGAGGGCGCGCAGGGCGTCGAACACGCCCAGCACCAGCAGCAGCAACGGCACCACGGCCACCGCCGCGACGAGTTGGACCACCTCGGCGGCCCGGCCCCAGTACGGCAGCAACCGCCGACCGGGCGCGGTCCACGCGGCCACGGCCAGCGCCGCGGCGACCAGCAGCAGCGCCGCCAGCGCGAGCAGGGCGCCGTCCGAACCCCAGCGCAGCGCCAGCAGCGCCGCGCCCCACGTGCCCGGCACCAGCGCCGCCAGCCGGTGCCACACCCCGCCCATGCCGCGCGAGTGCACCAGCAGCAGCACGCTGATCGCGGCCACCAGCGCGGCCGGCCGCCACCCCGGCGTCGCGGCCGGCACGACCAGCGCGGCCGAGCACACCAGCCCGCACGCCAGGTGCATCCCGGTCAGCAGGTGGTCCGCCACCGCGGCGCGGTCCAGCACCAGCCCGCTCGGGTACGGCTCGATCTCGGTCTGCAACTCGTCGGCGTCACCGGGCAGCAGCGGCAGCCGCAGCCCCGACAGCCGGAACGCCAGCCCCGGCGCGAACGGCCCCAGCAGCACCGCGCCCACGGCCACCGCGGCGGCGGCACCGACCGGCGGCTGCCCCAGCAGCAGCGCGCCCGCGCCGACGGCCCCGAACCCCGCGACCAGCGCCGCGGCCAGGAACAACGGCGCCGACGCCCCGACGGCGGCCAGCGCCAGCACCGCGCCACCGGCCCCGGCGGCGCACCCGGCCAGCACCCGCGCGCCCGGCTCGCCGCCGTCGACCAGGTGCCACCCGGCCGACACCAGGTACGGCAGCGCCATCGCGCCCAGGGCGGTGCCGGCCGCACCGTCGCCGACCGCGCGCGACGCCGCCGCCGCGCCCATCAGCAGCAGCACCGCCACCACGCCCGCGACGACGACCCGCAGCGGCTGCGGCACCGACGAGTCGAGCAGCAGCACACCCAGACCGAGCGCCAGCACCACGCCGGCCAGCAGCGACCGGTACGTCCACTGCGGACGCCACGAGTCGGACCGGTCGCGCAGGGCCGTGGCCACGCCGTCCACCAGGTCGTCGAAGTGCACCTGCGGCAGGGTGTCGTGCGCCGGCCTCAGGTACACGGCCTCGCCGTCGCGCAACCCGAGCCCGCCCGGGGTCGCCTCCGGGTCCAGCGGGGCACCGCCCAGCCGTTGCAGCACCCAGCCGCCGTGCTCGACGGCCTCGCCGTCACCCGGACCGGCGTGGTCCACCAGGGCCGGCAGCAGGTCCGCCAGCGGCACGTCGGCGGGCACGGCCAGTTCGAACGACGACGACGGGCCGCGGACGCGCAGCCGGCACAGGCCGGCGACCGTGCTGTCACTCACGCGGATTCCTCAAACGGGGGGCGGTGGACGGAAGCGCACAGTAAGGCGCACGCGCGCGGGCATGCGGCCCGCCGGTGAGGACTGCCCGAAAGTACGGGGGCGGCGGGGAGCAAGGGGCAGGGTTGCGCCGCGCCGCCCGCGGCTGCGGTAGACCTCGCCGCCGAGGAGAGGATTCGTCGCACATGAGCGTGGTGCTGTTCCGCCGACCGCCGCGCCGCCCCGGCCCGGAACTGCCCGCGGGCGAGCTGCAGCTGCAGGAACCGCCGGTGCTGCCGGAGCGGCAGAGCGGGATGTCCGGCGTGCTGGGCTACCTGCCGATGGCGCTGGGCTCGATGGGCATGGTGCTGATCTTCCTCCAGCCCGGCGGCGGGCACCCGATGATGTACGTGGCCATCGGCCTGATGGCCGTGTCGGCCGTGGCGATGCTGGTCACCCAGCTCATCCGCAACGTCGGCGAGCGCCGGCGGCAGCTGCGCGGCGAGCGGCAGGACTACCTGCGCTACCTGGCCCGCACCCGCCGCCAGATCCGCAAGGCCGTGCGGCGGCAGCAGGAGGCCCTGGCCTGGCGCCACCCCGCGCCCGGCGCGCTGTGGACGGTGGTGGGCTCCTCGCGGCTGTGGGAGCGCCGCGCCACCCACGACGACTTCGCCGAGGTGCGCGTCGCGCTGGGCGAGCAGCGGCTCGGGTTGACCCTCGCGCCGCTGACCACCAAGCCGGTGGAGGACCTGGAACCGCTGTGCGCGCACGCGTTGCGCCGCTTCATCCGCGCCTACGCCAGCGTGCCCGACCAGCCGATCGCGCTGCACCTGCGCGCCTACGCCCGGGTGCTGCTGCACGGCGACACCGACCGCGCCCGGGCCACCGCGCGGGCGCTGCTGGCGCAGCTCGTCGCCTTCCACGCGCCGGAGGACCTGCGCGTGGCGGTGGTCGCCGCCCCGGAGGCCGCGCCGGGCTGGGAGTGGGCGAAGTGGCTGCCGCACGCCCAGCACCCGTCCGACGTGGACGGCGCGGGCCCGGTGCGCCTGCTGTGCCGCGGCGTGGGCGCGCTGGAACCGGTGCTGGGGGAGGAGTTCGCGGGCCGGCCGCCGTTCGACCCCGACGCCGCGCCCAGCCGCGACGAGCCCTACGTCGTCGTGGTGCTCGACGTGCCGGCCGTGCCGCCGGACAGCCGCCTGGACGGCCCCGGCTACCGCAACTGCGTCGTGCTGGACCTGCGGGGCGCGCTGACCTGGAAGCCGGGGCGGGCGGTGCTGCGGCTGCGGCTGGCCGGCGACGGGCTGGAGATGGTGCGCGACGACCGCAACGGCAAGGAGGTCGCCACCCGGCTCGGCGCGCCCGACGCCCTCGGCCCGGCCGCCTCCGCCGCGCTGGCCGCCCGGGTGGCGCCGATGCGGTTGGGCGTGTCCGTGGACACCACGGAACCGCTGGCCGCCGACGTGGAGCTGACCGCGATGCTGGGCGTGACCGACCTGCGCACGGTGGACGTGCCCGCGCTGTGGTCCGGCCGACCGGCCGCCGACCGGCTGAAGGTGCCGCTGGGCGTGGCCGCCGACGGCTCGCGGGTGGAGCTGGACATCAAGGAGTCCGCCCTGGGCGGCATGGGCCCGCACGGCATGCTGATCGGCGCGACCGGCTCGGGCAAGTCCGAGCTGCTGCGGACCCTCGTCCTGGCGCTCGCGCTGACCCACTCGTCGGAGGCGCTGAACTTCGTGCTGGTCGACTTCAAGGGCGGCGCGACGTTCCTCAACCTCGACCGGCTCCCGCACACCTCCGCCGTGATCACCAACCTCGCCGACGAGGCCGCGCTGGTCGACCGCATGAAGGACGCGCTGCACGGCGAGCTGATGCGCCGCCAGGAGCTGCTGCGCCGGTCCGGCAACCACGCCTCGGCGCTGGAGTACGAGCGCGCCCGCGCCGCCGGCGCCGAGTTGGACCCGTTGCCGACGCTGTTCGTGGTGGTCGACGAGTTCAGCGAGCTGCTGGCCGCGCACCGGGAGTTCATGGACCTGTTCGTCATGATCGGCCGGCTCGGGCGCAGCCTGGGCGTGCACCTGCTGCTGGCCTCCCAGCGGCTGGACGAGGGGCGCACGCACCAGCTGGAGTCGCACCTGTCCTACCGGATCGGCCTGCGCACGTTCTCGGCGATGGAGAGCCGCGCGGTGCTGGGCGTGCCCGACGCCTACGAGCTGCCCACCAGCCCGGGCAACGGCTTCCTCAAGACCGACACCTCCACGCTGACCCGGTTCAAGGCCGCCTACGTCTCCGGCGCCTACCGCCCCGAGCGCCGCCGCGTTCGCGCCTCGGTGGTCGCGAGCCACGTGGTGCCCTACACCACCGCCTACGTGCCGCCGGTCGAGCCGCTCGTGGTGCCCGAGCCCGAACCGGAACCGGACACCGCCAGCCTGCTGGAGGTGGCGGTGGACCGGCTGGTCGACGCCGGGCCGCCCGCGCACGCGGTGTGGCTGCCGCCGCTGGGCGACCCCCCGACGCTGGACGGGCTGGTGGCGCCCGCCCCGCGCTACGACGGCACGGGCTCGTTGCGGACGGTGGTGGGCGTGGTGGACCGGCCGTTCGAGCAGCAGCGCGACCTGCTGACCGCCGACCTGTCCGGCGCCGGCGGGCACGTGGTGGTCGTCGGCGGCCCGCAGAGCGGCAAGAGCACCCTCGTGCGCACCCTGATCGCCGGGCTCGCGCTCACCCACAGCCCGCGCGAGGTGCAGTTCTACTGCCTGGACTTCGGCGGCGGCACGCTGCCGGGCCTGCTCGGGCTGCCGCACGTGGGCGGCGTGGCGGGCCGGCTGGACACCGAGCGGATGAGCCGCACCCTGCTGGAGGTCTCCGGGCTGATCACCCGGCGCGAGCAGTGGTTCGCCGAGCACGGCGTGGACTCCATGCCGACCTACCGCCGCCGCCGCGCCGCCAGCGAGTTCGCCGACGAGCCCTACGGTGACGTGTTCCTGGTGGTGGACGGCTGGTCCACGATCCGGCAGGACTTCCCCGACCTGGTGCCGCTGTTCGCGCAGATCGGCACCCGCGGCCTGAGCTACGGCGTGCACCTGGTGGTCACCGCGTCCCGCTGGGGCGAGCTGACCAGCGCGCTGCGCGACCAGCTCGGCACCCGCTTCGAGCTGCGGCTCGGTGACGCCATCGACTCCCACGTCAACATCCGCACCGCCGCCAAGGTCCCGAAGATCCCCGGCCGCGGCCTGACCGAGCAGGAGCTGCACTTCCTGACCGCGCTGCCGCGGGTGGACGGCGTCGCGTCGGCCGACGACCTCGCCGCGGGCGTGGCGGGCCTGGTCGAGACCGTGGCGTCGGCCTGGGACGGGCCCGGCGCGCCGCCGGTGCGGACGCTGCCCGTCCGCCTGCCGGTGGCCGAGCTGCCGCCGCCGGAGGGGGAGCTGGACCTGCGGGTGGCGCTGGGCCTGCGCGAGGAGGACCTGGCCCCGCTGTGGCACGACTTCGGCGCGCACCCGCACCTGCTGGTCGTCGGCGACGCGGAGAGCGGCAAGACCAACGTGCTGCGCCTGGTCGCGGACGCCGTGGTGCGGCGCTTCGGGCCGGACGAGGCGAAGGTGATCGTGGTCGACCAGCGCCGCGAGCTGTACGACTGCGTCCCGGAAGCCCACCGGCTCGGCTACGCGGTGGCCGTGGACGTGGTCAAGCAGCTCGTGGACGGCGCGGCGAACGCGATGCGCAACCGCCTGCCCGGCCCGGAGGTCACGCCGGCCCGGCTGCGGCGGCGGGACTGGTGGCGCGGCCCGCAGCTGTTCCTGGTCGTCGACGACCACGACCTGCTGGGCGGTCCGACCGCGAGCCCGTTCCTGCCGCTGCTGGACCACCTGGCGCAGGGCGTGGAACTGGGCCTGCACGTGGTGGTGGCGCGTTCGGCCAACGGCGCGGCCCGCGGCATGGGCGACCCGCTGCTGCGGCGGCTGGTGGAGGTCAACACGCCCGCGCTGCTGCTGTCGTGCCCGCCCGCGGAGGGCCCGGTGTTCGCCGGTGTCAAGCCGCGCGCCCTGGTCCCGGGCCGGGCGCAGCACATCAGCCGGCGCGGGGTGTCGCTGGTGCAGACCGGGCTCGTGCAGCCGGACGAGCGGGAGGCGCGGGTGTCGGACGCCCTGAGGGGCGGCTGAACCGCCTGTCCGCGGCCGCCGCCGAAATGGGGAAATCGACCTCCGGGTAATGCGAAAACCGAGTGGAACTCACTCGATCGGTTCATCCCGGTGTTTCGGTGGCGGTCCTGTCGGCGGCCTCCGGAAGGGTGTACCGTCTCGTCCGGACGCATCTCCGCTTCGTTCTGACAGGGGATCTTCGACCCCGAAGGCCCTGATCAGGGCCGTGTCGGGCTGGTTGCGGTGGTCGCCCGGGAATCCTTGGCGAATTCCGGCGCGGCACTTGCGCCCGTTCCCGGTCGTGCGTTGTGCAATTCGAGGAGGTCGGTCGCATGTCGAAACCCGTGAACATCCCCGGCAGGGGCGGCGCCAGTCGGGACGAGGAAATCACCCAACTGCTCAGGCGGTTGCAGGAGTGGTACGACCACCCGGTGGGCAGCCCCGACGACGTCGAGAGCCAGAAGCAGATGATCAGACCGGTCCTGGACCGGCTGGCACAGGCCGCCAACCCCGGTGCCCAGCACACCTCCAGCGAGGTCGGCGGGGCCATCGACGCGGCGAGGAAGCTGCTGGACAACCGCAGGTGAACCCCCGGCTCCCGACGGACCCCACCGCCGCCGGGAGCCGACGCCCGGGTGCCCGCGACCGGCAGCCCGGTCGCCGTCGCGGATCGGCTGCTCCCCGATCACCGACCGCCGGGTGCCGCTCGGCTCCCGTCGGCCGGGCGAGCCGGACTCCTGCCCGGTTCGATCACCGCGAGCCGGCCGCCCACCGCCCACCGGGCCGCCACCGCCGCCGCCGGCCGCGCGGCAGCACCGCCGCCGCGATCCCCAGCAGCGCCGCCACGCCCACCGCCCCTGCCGCGACGGCCACCGCGACCGCCACACCCGGACGGGTCGGCGGCCCCGGCACGGCCGGCAGCGCCTCCGCCGGAGCCGCGCGCCCCGCGGACGGGAGCACGGCGGTCAGGGCCGCCACCGGGTCCACCGCCGGGTGGTCGCCCACCGGGTAGCCGGTGCGCTCCAGCCGTTGCACCAGCTCCGCCGGACCCAGGCGCGGGTGGCGGGCCAGCACCAGCGCCGCCGTCGCGGCGGTGTAGGCCGCGGCGAAACCGGGACCGCCCGCGGTGAAGTGACCGCCACCCGGACCGAGGCCGGTCAGCTTGTCGCCGGGCGCGAGCAGGTCCACGGTCGCGCCGCGCGGTGTGGTCACCGGCCCGTCCGGGCCGAGCGCCGCAACCGACAGCACCTCCGGGTACGCGGCGGGGTAGACCTCGCCGTCGCGCTGCTGGCCCTCCACCGTCGCCGCCGCCACCACGAGCACCCGGCGCTCGGCGGCCAGCCGCACGGCCTCGCGCAGCGCGTCGTTGCCCGCCGACACCCCGGGCAGCACGGCGACCACCGCCGCCCGCGCCTCCACCGCCGCCCGCAGCCCCACCGCGAGCGCGTCGGCGTTGGTGTTGCCCCGCCCGTCGGTCACCCGCACGGCCAGCACCCGCGCGTCCGGGGCGACGCCCGCCAGACCCGCACCCGGTTGCGGTGCGGCGGCGACCAGGCCCGCGGCGAGCGTGCCGTGCCCCACGCAGTCGCCCTGGGCCGGACCGCCGGCCACGACGTCCGGGCCCGGCCGGACGCGGTCGCGCAGTGCCGGCGAGGACGTGTCCGCCCCGGTGTCCAGCACCGCCACCAGCACGCCCGCGCCGCGGCTGAACCGCCACGCGTCGGCCACGCCGGTGCGGGCCTGGTGCCACGGCACCTGGTCGGTGTGCCGCCCCGACGTGGCGGTGCAGCCGCGCGAGTCCGGCAGCACCTGCGGGATCGCCGGCAGCACCACCTCGTCGGCCCGCGCGGGCGCGGTGGTCAGCGCGACCGCCGCCACCGCCACCACCGCCGCCGAGAGGGACCGCCCCGCCCTCACGCCGGCACGTCCACCGGCAGCAGGGCACGCAGGTCGGCCACGTCGGGCGAACCCATCCGGTTCACCCGGCCCGCCTGGCGGGTCACCATGGCCTCCACCAGTTGGCGCGCGTAGCGGGCGTTGCCGAACGTCCCGTCGCGCGCCACCGACCCGAAGTGGGCGAGCACCGCCGCCGCGGTGTCCGGGCCGCACTCGTAGCCGGCGGCGGCGGTCCGGCGGACCACGATCTCGGTCAGCTCCTCGGCGGTGTAGTCCTCGAACCGGACGTGCCGGGTGAACCGCGACGCCAGCCCCGGGTTGGACGCCAGGAACTCCCGCATCCGGTCCGGGTAGCCCGCCACGACCACGGCCACCTCGTCGCGGTGGTCCTCCATGAGCTTCACCAGCGTGTCCACCGCCTCCTGCCCGAAGTCGCCGGGCGAACCGGGGGTCAGGGCGTACGCCTCGTCGATGAACAGCACCCCGCCGCGGGCGCGCTCGAACGCGTCGCGGGTGAGCTGCGCGGTGTGGCCGACGTAGCGGCCGACCAGGTCGGCCCGCCCGACCTCGACCAGCTGCCCGGTGCGCAGCACGCCCAGCGCGTGCAGGATCGCCCCGTACAGCCGCGCCACGGTGGTCTTGCCGGTGCCCGGCGGCCCGGCGAACACGGCGTGCCGGGTCACCGCCGCCGCGGGCAGGCCCGCGCGCCTGCGCCGCCGGTTGGCCTCCAGCAGGTCGACCAGCTCGGCGACCTCGGTCTTGACCGCGGCCAACCCGACCATGCCCGTCAACGACCGCAACAACTCCTCAGCGGCCCGCGGCTCGTCCTCGACGCCGGACACGGTCGCCGCGGCGGCCTCGTCCACGTCCGCGGGCAGCAGCAGGGTGAGGTCGCGGGCGGCGATGTCGGGCCGGGCCGCCACGCGCGAGGCGTGCCGGTCCAGCATCTCCTCGAACACCTTGCGCGCCACGCGGCCGTTGCCGAAGTCCGGGCCGCGGTGCATCCGCCGGAAGTGCTCGGCCAGGGTCTCCCGGACGCCGTCGGCCAGCTCGTAGTGGTGCGCGGCGCACATCCGCTCGGTGATCAGCACCAGTTCGTCCACCGAGTAGTTCTCGAACTCGACCGTGCGGCTGAACCGCGACGCCAGCCCGGGGTTGGTGCCCAGGAAGTCGCGCATCCGGTCGGTGTAGCCCGCCGCGATCACCACCAGGTCGTCGCGGTGGTCCTCCATGAGCTTGACCAGGGTGTCCACCGCCTCGCGGCCGAAGTCCGGGCCGCCGCCGGGTTCCTGCGCCAGCGCGTACGCCTCGTCGACGAACAGCACCCCGCCCAGCGCCCTGGTGACCACCTCGGTGGTCTTGATGGCCGTGCCGCCGACGACCTGCGCCACCAGGTCGGCCCGCGCGACCTCGACCAGGTGCCCGCTGCGCAGCACGCCCAGGGAGGCCAGGATCGCCCCGTACAGCCGGGCCACGGTCGTCTTGCCGGTGCCCGGCGGCCCGGCGAAGATCAGGTGCCGGCCGGTGGGCGGCACGGGCAGCCCGGCCCGCTGCCGGTGCCGGGCCAGCCGGTTGAGGTTGATCAGCGTCGTGACCTGCCGCTTCACGCCGTCCAGGCCTACCAGCGCCTGCAACTGCGCCACCGGCCCTTCCGGGTCGACGCGCTGCTCGACCACCGGCACGGTCGGTTCCGCGACGGCGGTCGCCTGGGCGGAGCCGTGGGCGTCCGGGTGGCCGTTGTCCCGGCTGACCAGGTCGTGCACCGACAGCCGGTCGCCGGGCGCGACCTGGCGCAGCCCCGCGCCCCGGTTGCCGGTCACCACGCAGTCGGCCAGGCTCACCGCCTCGACGGTCTCCACCCGCACGCCGTCGCCGCCGTTGTCGTCCACCTCGGTGGCGGTGAGCGCGGCCCGCGCGCCGGCCGCGACCAGCACGCCGGGTCCCGCGCTGCCGCGCACCGCCGAGCGGGTCAGGGTCAGCTCGCCGCCCTCCTCCACCGCGACGCCCTCCGCGCCCGCGCCGGTCACCTCGCTGTCGCGCACCACCAGCACGCCGCCCTGCCCGACCGACAACCCGGCCCGCCGGGCGTCGCGCACGGTGGTGCCGCCGAGCTGGGTCCGCGCCCCGCCGGAGACCCGGACGCCCGCCTGCCCGGCGGCCTCCACCACGCAGTCCTCGACGCGCCCGCGCGCGTCCGAGCCGAACTCGACCCCCGCGGTCCCGGCGCGCACGACGCGGGCCCGCCGCAGCAGCGGGTTGGCGCCGGAGCGCACGTCCACCCCCGCCCCGGCCGGGGCGTCCACCTCCAGCCGGTCGAACTCCGGGGCCGCGCCCTCGGTGACCAGGACGCCCGCCTCCCGGCCGCCGCGCACCGACAACCGGCTGAACGCCGGGGCGCCGTGCCCGCCGACCCACACGCCGGGGCCGCCGGACTCGACCACCTCGCAGTCCTCGAACACCCCGCGGGACCGGTCGGCCACGTGCACGCCCCGCCCGCCCGCGCCCTCGACGCGGCAGCGGCGCAGAACGGGGTCGGAACCGCCGGTCAGCGCGATGCCGTGGCCCGTGGAACCGACGACCACGACGTCCTCCAGCACCGCCGCGCCGGACGTGGTCAGGTGCGCGCCCACCGGGGCACCGCGCACGGATGTCCGCACCACGCGGGTGGCGCTGGCCTGCTCCAGCGCGATGGCGGGCTTGTCGGTGGCGGAGATCTCGCAGTCCTCGACGGTGCCGCGGCCGTGGCCGTTGGCGCACACGCCGTTGCCGCGCGCGTCGCGCAGCACGCTGTGGCGGATCACCGGGTCGGCCCGCTCGCCGATCACCACCGCCGAGGTGCCCACGTGCTCGATGACGCAGTCCTCGACGACGCTGCCCGCCGCGGAGGTGTCCACGATGCCCGCGCCCGCCGGGTTGGTCACCCGGCACTTGCGCATGGCCACCGACCCGCGCTCGCGGGCCAGCACCGCCGTCCACCCGGAGCCGAGGACCTCGCAGTCGTCCATCGCCAACTGCCCACGCGGGACGTCCACCGCGGGCAGGTCGTCGTCGTGGCCCTGGAGCACCAGGCCGCTGAGCTTCACCCCGTCGGCGACGACCCGGATGGCGCTGCCGCGCGGCGGGCTGATCCGGACGCTGCCGGGCGCGTCCTCGGTGGTGATCGTCACCAGCTTCGTGACGACCAGGTTCTCCTCGTACCGGCCCGCGGCCACCTGGATCACCGCGCCGCTGCGCGCCGCCTCCAGCGCCTGCCCGATGGTCTGGTGCCCACCGGGGCGTTCCTTGTGGACGGACACCAGGTGGCGGCCCACGCTCCCCCTCCTAGATGATGCCCGCGCGCAGCGCGTAGGCCACGGCGTGCGGTCGGTTGCGCAGGTTCAGCCGGTTCATCAGCGAGTAGACGATGTTCTTGACCGTCCGCTCCGAGTAGACGAGCTCCTGGGCGATCTCGGCGGTGCCCTTGCCCTGCGCCATCAGCCGCAGCACGTCCACCTCGCGCGGGGACAGCCCCGAGGCGGTGAGCCCGTGGGGCACCAAAACGTCCCGCTGGAGCCGCTTGACCTGTTCCAGCAGCGCCGCCACCAGGTCGGTGGGCAGTTCCCCGCCGCCGGCCAGCACCTCGCGCACCGCGGCCACGAGCCGGTCGCCGGTGGCCTCGGCGGTGGGCACCACGCACGCCACGCCGCACTCCACCGCGCCCAGCAGGTCGGACTCGGGCAGCCCCGAGGTCACCAGCACCACGCGCGCCGGGCACGCGGCGGTGACGCGCCGCAGCTGCGGCAGCACCTCGCCGGACGCGCACACCACGAGCACCTCCGCCTCCTCGGCGCGGCGCGCGGTCAGCACCTCCACCTCCGGGCTGACGCGCAGCTGGCTGACCACCCCCGCCAGGCTGATCGGGTCGGTCGCGTGGACCGCCACGCGGATCTGTCCCACCGGCTCCTCACTTCCCCTCAGATGACGCCCGCCTGGAACGCGTAGGCCACCGCGTGCGGCCGGTTGCGCAGCCCCAGCCGCTTGGTGAGCCCTTGCACGACCTGCTTGACCGCGCGCGGCGAGCAGTCCAGCCGCGCCGCGATCTCCTCGGTGTCGCAGCCCTCGGCCACCAGCCGGAGCACGTCCACCTCGTGCGGCGCCAGGCCCGACAGCTCCAGCCCGCGCGGGCGCAGCACCTCCAGCCGCACCCGGCGCAGCTCGTCCAGCAGCGCGCCGAGGAACGCCGGGTGCAGCGCGGGCACGCCGCGCGCGGCGTCCAGCACCGCGTCCCGCAGCCGCCGCGGGGTCGCCTCGGACCGGCGCAGCACCGCCACCACGCCGCACTCCACTGCGGTCAGCACGTCCAGCGCGGTGACGTCGTCGGCCACCAGGACGCGCCGCCCGCGGCCGGCCGCGCGCATCGTGCGCATCAGGTCGGGGGTGACCGCCGGCGCGCAGACCACCTGCACGTCCGCCGACGAGCCGGCCTCGACCAGGTCGAACCCGATCAGCGCCGCCCGCACCCCGGCCGCGGTCACGGGGTCGCCGCCGTGCAGGGCGACCCGCGGCCGCGGCGCGCTGTGGCGGCGGGACGCGCACAGCTCGGCGAGCCGGGGCGGGGTGCCGACGCGGGCCGGCGGTGCGGGCGCGAAAACTTTCGCGGCCAGGTGTCCGGACAGGATCGTTGAATTCGGCACAACTACCGTCTGCGATGGCACGGCCACTCCTCGGTGAAGGGTTCGACAGGATGTGGTGAATCGGGAAATTACGGCGCGCCCGGTTCGACACCAATGTCGCTTGAGCATTCCTTGAGGAGTGACGGCAATCACAGTTCATTGCTTTTCGGGGGTGGCGTGAGTTATCTGCCCGCGAGTGCGGGACAGGGGTAATTCAACTGCTCCGGCCCTGGTCGCACGAGGCAATCCAGGCGGCAGGTTTTCCTGCCGGGGGCGTGGCCGGGATATCCTGGGCGCGTGCCGGTCGGCGCGCGGGAACGGGTGCGAGGCGGAACACGTGGGGTGGGCTCCGGTGGACGACGCCGAACGTGAATCGGTCTTCGGTGTGCTGCTGCGGGCGCACCGGGTCGCCGCCCGGCTGAGTCAACAAGAGCTTTCCCGAATGGCGGGAATCGGTGAACGGACGATTCGCGACCTGGAAAGCGGACGGGCCCGCCGGCCGCACCCGCCGACCGTGGTGGACCTCGCCCGCGCGCTCGGCCTGGGCGACCGCGACCGGGACCGGCTGCTGCGCGCCGCGCGACCGGGCCCGTCCGAACCCCCGGCGGAAGCCGGACCCCCGTCCGGACCCGGACCCCTGTCGGACACCGCCGCGCCGCCCGAGCCGGTGGAACCGGTCGGCCGTGCCGCCGAGGTTGACCTGGTGACGGCGGCGGCCACTCGTGGCGTCGTGGTGGTCACCGGTCAGGCGGGGGTCGGCAAGAGCGCCTTGGCGCTGCACGCGGCACGGCGGCTCGGCGGCGAGGTCCACTACCTCGACCTGTGCCCGGTCCGCACGGCGGGCGACGACCCGCTGCGCAGGCTGCTGCACGGCGTGGGCGTGCCACCCGAGGAGGTGCCCGGGGACGCCGACGAGCGTCGCGACCTGCTGCGCGCGCGGACCGCCGAGGGGACCGGGGTCCTGGTGCTGGACGACGCCGCCGCGGAGGCGCAGGTCCGCCCGCTGCTGCCCGGCGGCCGGGGGTGGGCGGTGCTGGTGACCAGCCGCGGCCCGTTGGCGGGTCTGGCGCACGCCCACCGGGTCGTCGTGGACCCGCTGCGCCCCGACGACGCCCGGCGGCTGCTGGAGCGCGCGGCCGGCACCGCGGTCCCGGCCGAGCTGGTCGACGCCTGCCGGGGGCTCCCGCTGGTGCTGCTCGCCGCGGCCCGGCTGGTGGCCGAGGGCGGTCCCGGCCACGCCCTCGAACGGCTGCGCGACGAACGGGCGCTGCTGGACCTGCTCGACGGTCCGCGGTCGGGCCTGCGCGGCTCGCTGCGGGCCGCCTACGAGCGCACCGGCCCGGCCGGCCGCGTGCTGTTGCGCCGCCTGGCCCTGCTCCCCGAGGGCGACCACACCGTCGCCGAGGTCGCCGCGCCGACCGGGTGCGCCGAGGCCGAGGAACTGCTGGAAGCGCTCGTGGACGTCGGGCTGGTGCGGTCGGCGGCCGGGCGCTACGCGGTGCCCCACCTGGCCCGCCTGTTCGCCGCCGAGCAGGCGGCGGTCGAGGACCCGCGGTGATCGGGCCGGCCGGGGACGACGTGGAGTTCGGCGAGCTGCTGCGCCGCCACCGCGTCGCGGCGGGGCTGAGCCAGGAACGGCTGGCCGAGGTGTCCGGCGTGGCCACCCGCACCGTGCGCAACCTGGAACTGGGCCGGGTGCGGCGGCCACGCCTGCCCACCGCCCGGGACCTGGCCGACGGCCTGGGCCTGACCACCGCCGACCGCGACCGCTTCCTGCGCGTCGCCCGCACCACCCGTCGCCTCGCCGTCGAACGCGGCTACCGACCCCTGCCCTGGGTGTGCCCGGTGCCCGACGACCTCCCCGACTTCGTCGGCCGCGCCGCCGAGTTCGCGGCGCTGACCGCCCTGGCGAGCGGTGCACCGACGCCCGTCACCGCCGTGCTGACCGGCCAGGGCGGGGTGGGCAAGTCCAGCCTCGTGGTGCGCACCGCCCACCACCTCGCCCCGCGGTTCCCCCACGGCGCGCGCTACCTCGACCTGCGCGGCGTCGCGCCGACCCCGCTGCCGGTGCCGACCGCCCTGCACCGGCTGCTGCGCTCGCTCGGCGTGCCCGAGGCGCAGGTACCCGCGCAGCCGGAGGACCGGCTCGCGCTGTACCGGTCCCTGGCCGGCGAGCGCGGCGGCGTCCTGGTGCTGGACAACGCCGCGGACGAGGACCAGGTCCGGCCGCTGGTACCGCGCGCCGGCGGGTGGCTGGTGCTGGTCACCGGGCGGCGCTCGCTGTCCGGCCTGCCCGCCGCGACCCGGCTGTCGCTGGACCTGCTCGCCCCGGAGGAGGCGCGGGCGTTCCTCGCCGGGCTCGTCGGGCCCGGGCGCGTCGGGGACCCGGCGGCCGTGGCCGACCTCGTGGAGCTGTGCGGCCGGTTGCCGCTGGCGCTGCGCATCGCCGGCCAGCGGCTCGCCAGCCGTCCCCAGTGGACGGTCGACGACCTGGCGGTCCGGCTGCGGGACGAGCAGCGACGGCTGTCCGCGCTGTCCGCGGGCGACCTCCAACTGCGAGCGTCGTTCGCGGTCAGCTACGAACAGCTCGACCCCGGGGAGCGCACGGTGTTCCGGCGGCTGCCCCTCGTGCCGGTCGACCAGTACACCCCGGAACTCGCCGCCGTGCTGTCCGAAGTGGACGAGGACACCGCGCGCCGCGCCTTCGCCGGCCTGGTGGACATCGGCCTGGCGCACCGCTCACCGGTCGGCGACCGCTACCTGCTGCACGACCTGGTGCGGCTGTTCGCGCACGAACGCGCGCTGGAGGAGGACGACGGCCGGGACGCGGCGGTCGAGCGCGCCCGCCGCCGGTTGCTGGAGACCGCCATCGCCGCCGGGCGGACCTTCGACCCCGACACGGGGGACGACGAGCCGGCACCGCTCGACACCGGGACCGGCGACGCGATGACGTGGCTGGACGAGGAGCAGGCGGCGTGGACGTGGGCGCTGCGCCGCACCGCCGACACCGGGCTGCACGCCGAGGTGCTCGCCGCCGCCGAGGCCCTGCACTGGTACTCCGACCGGCGGCCGTTCCAGGCGCCCTGGCGCGAAGTGTTCGAACGGGGCATCGCGGCGGCCGTGGCGCTGCGCGACACCCGCGAGGAGGTGCTGCGGCGCAACCAGCTCGGGTGGACCCTCGTCATCGTGGAGAGCCGCCTGGAGGACGCGCTGGCCGAGCACCACCGGGCGCTGGCGCTGTGCGGGGGGCTGGACGACCGGCGGCTGACCGCGTGGACCCGGTACTACTGCGGTGGTGTCGCCCGCTACCTGGGCCGGCTGGAGGACGCCGCCGAGCACCACTCCGTCGCCGTCGAGCTGTTCGGCCGGGACGGCTACCCGCTGGGCGTGGCGGTGGCGCGCAAGGAGCTGGCGACGTGCCGGTGGCGGCAGGACCGACCGGACGAGGCGGCCGCGATCCTGGCCGACGCGCTGACGTCCTGGCACCGCGACGGCGCGGGGACGAAGGCGTTCCGCGAGGTGGAGGCGTTGCTGCTGCTGGAATCCGGCCGCGTGGCCAACGCGCGGGGCCGCTACGCCGAGGGGGTGGAGCACCTCACGGCGTCCGTCGCGGCCTACCGGCAGGTGCTGCACGCCTTCTCCGTGCCCAGGGCGCAGCGGGAGCTGGCGCAGGCGCAGCACCGGCTGGGCCGCACCGCCGAGGCCGTCGCCACGCTGGGGGAGGCGCTGGCCCTGGTCGAGCAGGACGGCGACGTGCCCGAGCAGGCCCGAATCCTGCGCGAACTGGGCGCGCTGCACCGCGCGGCCGGCGATCCCGCAGCGGCGCGCGAAGCCTGGCTGCGGGCGGCGGAGCTGTGCGCCTCGCTGGACCTCCCGGAACTGCGCACCCTGGCCGCCGAGGTGGCCGCGGACCTCACGGACGCACCCGGCCCGCCGCGGTCGTGACGGACGACGTCGGCGAGCCGCCGGGGGACCGGGGTGGCCGATCGCTCGACCGGCCACCCGGCGGGACCCTCAGAGGCCGAACCAGAGGTAGTAGATGCCGCCACCCTTGGCTTGGACCGCGCACGCCTTCCACTCGCGCTGGCTGAGCTTCGTCGCGCACACGAGCTGGGCTGCGGACGCGCTCGTGTACCAGGTGTAGAAGTACGGGGTGGACGCCTTCGGCGGGTTGCCGGGCGTGGGGGCGGTCGTGCCCGGCGCGCCACCCGAGCCGGGACCGGTGGCGGCGGAGGCGGCGGGTGCGCCGACGGCGAGCGCGGCGCAGACGAGCACGACGGCCGTTGCGAACTTGCGGAGCATGGGTTCTCCTCGTGGATGCCTTGACAGCGCCACGAGTCTCGGGGGTGCGAGGCCCGGGGAACCGGGGGAGCGCGTGGTTCTGCCCGGCCACACCACGAGAACCACCCTTCCGCCCCTGCGGGGCGTCACCGATCCCGGCCGGGGTTCTCGCAGTTCTTCCACAGGCGCCAGGCACGAGGGTCGTCCGAGCGGTGCTCGCGATCGGCCTCGCACAACCGCAGCCGCACGCGGGCACCGCCCAGCCTGCCCCGGTCGGCCACCACGTGACCGCCGGTGGCCTCCACGGTGGACCGGGCGATGTCCAGGCCCAGCCCGGTCGACCCGCTGCCGCTCGCGCCCCGGCTCAGCGCGCGGCCGGTGTTGGCGAACCCCGGGCCGCCGTCCTCCACCACCAGCGTGACCCACCCGGCGTGCCGGACGACCTCGACCGACACCGGCGCGGAGGGCGGGGTGTGCTGGAAGACGTTGGTCAGCAGCGCGTCCACGGCCGCGTCGAGCCGGTCGCGGGGCAGGGCGACCGGGATCGGCTCCTCCGGCAGCACCACCTCGCACAGCCGGCCCTGGGTCTCGGCGTGCGCGGACCAGAACACCATGCGCTCGGCCACGGCGGCGGCGAGGTCGCAGGTCGGCGCGGAGCTGGGCGGCGCGACGGGCCGCAGGGAGCGGATGATCCGGTCGACGTCGCGCTCGAGGGCGTCGACGGAGGCGCGGACGCGGTCGGCCGCGGGGCCGGAGCCGATCGCGTCGGCGTCCAGGCGCAGGGCGGTCAGCGGGGTCCGCAGCCGGTGCGAGACGTCCGCGATCATCTCCCGCTCCTTGGCGAGCAGCCGCTCGGTGCGGTCGGCGTTGGCGTCGATCGCCTCGGCGAGCGCCTCCAGCTCGCGCGGCCCCTCGACGCGCACGCGACCGCCGCTTCCCCCGGCGACCTCGGTGAGCGCCCTCAGCGCCCGTGCCACCGGGTGCAGGGGTCGCAGGCCCAGCAGCACCGCGCCCGCCCCGGCCGCCGCGGCGACCAGCAGCGCCAGCGCCCAGGTCGCGAACGGCACCGGTGTCGGCGACGGCGCCAGGGACACCGAGGCGTCACCCCCGCCCGCCGCCCGCACCCGCAGCACGACGGAAGCATCGCCGGCGCGCGTCCCCAGCACCCCGCCGTCGGGCAGCCGCACCTCCAGCCTGCCCGACCGGCCCGCCTCGGTGCGGGTCGCGGCGGCGCGGACGACGTCCGGGTCCGCGCTCACGGCGAGCACCTGCGCGACGACCTCGGCGTCACGCGCGTCCCGCTGCCGGACCAGGTCCCGCTCGTGCGCCGCGGTGAGCACGACGACCAGCAGGACCAGCGGCACGGCCAGCGCGCAGCAGGCGCGGAGCAGGGCTCGGGTGGCGAGCCGGGTCATCCCGGCGCCGTGAGCCGGTAACCGACCCCGCGGACGGTGTGCAGGTAGCGCGGCGCCGCCGCGGTCTCGCCGAGCTTGCGGCGCAGCCACGACGTGTGCACGTCGAGGGTGCGGTCGTCGGCCGTGGTCGCGCGGCCCCACACCGCCTGGAACAGCTCGCGCCGGCCGACCACCCGGCCCGGCTGCCGGGCCAGGTGGGCGAGCAGGTCGAACTCGCGCCTGCTCAGCTCCAGCGCCTCGCCGTCCAGCGCCACCTGCCGCGTGCCCAGGTCGATGCGCAGCGCCCCCAGCTCCACGACGTCCTCGCGCTCCGCATCCTCCTGGGCGGAGGGCGACTTGCTGCGGCGCAGCAGGGCGTTGATCCGGGCCGCGAGGTGCGTGCCGGAGAACGGCTTGACGATGTAGTCGTCGGCGCCCGCGTTGAGCGAGCGCACCACCGACTCCTCGTCGCCGCGGGCGGTCGCCACGAGGACCGGCACGTTGCTGACGCCGCGCAGCATCCGCAGCGCCGCCACGCCGTCGAGGTCGGGCAGGCCGAGGTCGAGCACCACGATGTCGAGCCCGCCGACCGCGGCCTCCCGCAGCGCGGCGGCGGCCGTGCCCACGGCGTGCGCCACGTGGCCGAGCCCGCGCAGCGCGTGCACCAGCGCGGCCTGGACCGCCGGGTCGTCTTCGACCACGAGTGCTCTCGACATGGCGGGAGCCTAGGCACGGTACCCGGTCGCGGGCGCGCGAACAGGGGGCGTCCGGGCACACATCTCTTCCCCCGCAGACCTTATGACGATCGTTCTCACTCCTTAGGGCCCAGTTAGGGCGGCGGGGCCTACGTTCTGCGCCACACCGCGTTCGCGGTGCCCCTGGTTTCACACAGTCGTGGAGTTGGTGTGGCAGAACTGGTGCTTGCCGGGCTCGGCAAGGCTTACGGCGACGGCACGCGTGCCGTCACGAACCTCGACCTGGACATCCACGACGGGGAGTTCCTCGTCCTGGTGGGTCCCTCGGGGTGCGGGAAGACGACCGCGCTGCGGATGGTGGCGGGTCTGGAGAGCATCAGCGAGGGCACCATCCGGATCGGCGACCGCGTCGTGAACGACGTGCCGTCGCGCGACCGGGACGTGGCGATGGTCTTCCAGTCCTACGCCCTGTACCCGCACCTGAACGTGTTCGACAACATCGCCTTCGGGCTCACCCTGCGCAAGATGCCCAAGCAGGAGATCGAGGCGCGGGTCCGGCGGGTGGCCGAGGTGCTGGAGCTGGCCGACCACCTCGACCGCAAGCCCCGCAACCTCTCCGGCGGGCAGCGGCAGCGGGTGGCGATGGGCCGGGCGATGGTGCGCGCGCCGCAGGTGTTCCTGATGGACGAGCCGCTGTCCAACCTGGACGCCAAGCTGCGGGTGCAGATGCGCGCCCAGATCGCCCGGATGCAGCGCGACCTCGGCGTCACGACCGTCTACGTGACCCACGACCAGACCGAGGCGATGACGCTGGGCGACCGCGTCGCGGTGATGAAGCGCGGCGTGCTCCAGCAGGTCGGCCCGCCCCAGGAGCTGTACGACCGGCCGGTGAACCTGTTCGTCGCGGGCTTCATCGGCTCCCCGGGCATGAACCTGCTGACCGCGCGGCTCGACGTGGACGACCAGGGGCAGCACTGGGTGACGCTCGGGTCGGACGCGCTGCTGCTGCCGGAGTCGGTGCTGCGCGAGCGGCCCGCGCTGGCCGGGTACGTGGGCCGGGACGTCGTGCTCGGCATCCGCCCGGAGGACATGGAGGACGCCGAGCTGGTCGAGCACTCCGAGGGCTCGCTGCTGCACTCGGTCGCCGACCTGGTCGAGGCGATGGGCTCCGACGTGCTCGTGCACTTCCCGGTGGACGCCGACCCCGCCGACACCGAGGACACCCGCGCGCTGGCCGAGGACTCCGGCGCGGACGACGTGCCGTCGCCCGCCAAGGGCACCGTGCTGGTCGGCCGCTTCAGCCCGCGCTCGCGGATCTACGAGGGACAACGCGTCGCCACCTGGGTCGACACGTCCCGCCTGCACTTCTTCGACCCGGCCACCGGTGCCGCTGTCTGGAACGAGGAGAACCGATGAGGACCACCACCGCCATCGCGGGCGCGCTCGCCGTCGCCTGCGCGCTGAGCGCCTGCGGCAGCGGCACGTCGACCGGGGGCTCCGGCGCCCTGGAGGGCCGGACCGCCGAGGTCGTCGGCACCTGGTCGGGCGAGGAGCAGGCCCGCTTCGAGAAGGTGCTCGCCGCCTTCAGCGACAAGACCGGCGCGAAGGTCACCTACACCCCCGCGGGCGACGAGCTGCCGACCGTCGTGCAGACCAGGGTCTCCGGCGGCACGCCGCCGAGCGTCGCGCTGGTCGCGCAGCCCGGGTTCGCCGCCCAGCTCGCCAGGTCCGGCGCGATCAAGCCGGTCGACGGCGAGGTCCAGCGGGCCGTCGCGGAGCACTACGCGCCGGTCTGGGAGACGCTGGGCAGCGTCGACGGCAAGCTCTACGGCGTCTACTTCAAGGCCGCCAACAAGTCCACCGTCTGGTACAGCCCGAAGGCGTTCCAGGACGCCGCCCTCCCGGTCGACGCCCCGGGCACGTGGGACGAGTTCCTGAGCGTGGGCCGCGCGCTCGCCGACGCCGGCAAGCCCGCCGTGTCGATCGCCGGCGCCGACGGCTGGACGCTCACCGACTGGTTCGAGAACGTCTACCTGCGCACGGCCGGCGCCGCCGACTACGACAAGCTGGCCAAGCACGAGATCCCGTGGACCGACCCGTCGGTGCGGGTGGCGCTGGAGGAGCTGGCGAAGCTCTTCGGCGATCAGCGGTTGGTCGAGGGCGGTCCGGCGGGCGCGTTGCAGACCGAGTTCCCGAAGTCGGTCACCACCGTCTTCGGCTCACCGGGCAGGGCCGCGATGGTGTTCGAGGGCGACTTCGTCTCCGGCGTGATCAGCTCCAGCACGGACGCCGCCGTCGGCGAGGACGCGGTGTTCTTCCCGTTCCCCTCGGTGAGGGGCAGCGCGCCCGCCGTCGTCGCCGGCGGTGACATGGCCGTGCAGTTCAAGGACGACCAGGTCACCAAGGAGCTGATGGAGTTCCTGGCCTCGCCCGAGGCCGGTGCGGTGTGGGCGGCCGAGGGCGGCTACCTGTCGGCCAACAAGGACATCGCGCCGGGCACCTACCCCGACGACGTCACCCGCGAGCTGGCCGGGCAGATCGTGGACGCCGGCGACAACGTGCGCTTCGACCTCTCCGACCTCGCACCGGCCGCGTTCGGCGGCACGAAGGGCGCGGGCATGTGGAAGGCCCTCCAGGACTTCCTCGCCGACCCGACCAAGCTCGACGAGACCGTGCAGCGGCTCGAAGCCGACGCCGCCAAGGCGTACGCGCCGTGACCCGCGCGCCGCGGGTCCGCCGCGTGCCCGGTGGGGTCCGCACGGCCGAGCCGGGGCGATCCCCCGGCAAGGCCGCGCTGTTCCTCCTGCCCGCCGTGCTGCTGCTCGGCGCGCTGGTCGTCTACCCGCTGGTCTACTCCCTGTTCCGCAGCTTCTTCGACGCGGGCGGTGACCGGTTCGTCGGCGTGGACAACTACGTCGAGGCGTTCACCGACCCCCGCACGCTGGTCGCGTTCCGCAACAACGTGATCTGGGTGGTCGTCGCCCCGGCGGCGGTGACCTGCCTCGGGCTGGTCTTCGGGGTGCTGACCGAGCGCATCCGGTGGGCCACCGCGTTCCGGCTGGTCCTGTTCATGCCCATGGCGATCTCGCTGTTCGCCTCCGGGATCATCTTCCGCCTGGTCTACGAGGAGGACCCGGCGCGGGGCGTGGTCAACGCCGCCGCGGTCGGCGTGCACGACGCGTTCGCGTCGCCCTCGCCGTACCCCGGCGCCCGGCCGCGCGACGGTTTCACGGCCACCGAGGACGGCTACGTCGGCGCGGACCCGGTGTCACCCGGGGACGTGGTGCTGCTGCCGCTGGTCGGTTACGCACCGCAGCAGGTGCCCGCCGAAGCGCGTCCCGTACCGCCGCCGACACCCGGCGCAGGCGAGGTGCGGGGCGCGGTGTGGCTCGACGTGTCGCAGGGCGGCCGGGCCGGTCGGATCGACCCCGCCGAACGCGGTCTGCCCGGTGTCGAGGTGCGGGCCGTGCGGGACGGCGCGGTCGTGGCGACGGCGACGACCGGGGACGACGGCCGCTTCACCTTCGTCGGCCTGGGGCCGGGGGAGTACTCGGTGCGGCTGCCGGCCGACAACTTCACCCCGCCGTTCCGCGGCCTGACCTGGCTCGGGCCGACCCTGGTCACCCCGGTGATCATCTCGGCCTGGATCTGGATCATGACCGGGTTCGCCATCACGTTCATCGCCGCCGGCCTGTCCGCGATCCCGCGCGACGCGCTAGAGGCGGCCCGGGTCGACGGGGCCACCGAGTGGCAGGTGTTCAAGCGGGTCACCGTGCCCCTGCTCGCCCCGGTGCTGCTCACCGTCTTCGTCACGCTGGTCATCAACGTGCTGAAGATCTTCGAGCTGGTGTTCGTCATCGCGCCCGGCTCGGTGCAGGAGGAGGCCAACGTGCTGGCCCTGCAGATGTGGCAGGTGTCGTTCGGCTCGGGTGGCGACCAGGGCGTCGGCAGCGCGCTGGCGATCGTGCTGTTCCTGCTGGTCGCCCCGGCGATGGTGTACAACGTCCGCAAGTTCCGACGGGAGCGGTCATGACTGCGGTGGTGTCACGGGGGACCCGTGAGGTCCGCGTCGTCGAGGTGCCGGTGACCGGCTCGCCGCGGCGCGGTCCGCTCACCCGGCTCGTCGCCGCGCTCGGCAACGGCGCGGTGCAGGTCGGCCTCGCGCTGGTGGCGCTGTTCTGGCTCATGCCGGTGTTCGGCCTGCTGGTCGCCTCGCTGCGGGACGAGCGGGCCAACAGCGCGGGCGGCTGGTGGACGGTCTTCACCAAGCCCGCCGAGCTGACCCTGGGCAACTACGCCGACCTGGCGGGCAACACCACGATCTGGCGGTCGTTCCTCAACACCGTCCTCATCGCGGTGCCCTCCACGGTGCTGGTGGTGGTGATCTCCGCGCTCGCCGCCTACGCCCTGGCGTGGATCGACTTCCCCGGTCGCGACTGGCTCACCGTCGTGGTGGTCGGCCTGCTGGTGATGCCGATCCAGGTGGCGCTGATCCCGGTGGCGAAGCTGTTCGGCGCGCTCGGCCTGTTCGGCACGATCACCGGCGTGGTGCTGTTCCACGTCGCCTTCGGCCTGCCGTTCGCGGTGTTCCTGCTGCGCAACTTCTTCACCGGCATCCCGGTGAACCTGGTGGAGGCGGCGCGGATGGACGGGGCGACCGAGTGGGTGGTGTTCAAGCGGGTCGTCCTGCCCATCGCCAAGCCCGCGCTCGCGTCGCTGACGATCTTCCAGTTCCTCTGGGTCTGGAACGACCTGCTCGTGGCCCTGGTGTTCGCCGACCAGGACTCGGCGCCGATCACCGTCGCCCTGCGGGCGCAGTTGCGGCAGTTCGGCGCGAACATCGACCTGCTGTCCACCGGGGCGTTCCTGTCCATGGCGGTGCCGCTGGCGGTGTTCCTGGCGTTCCAGAAGTACTTCGTCCAAGGGGTGCTCGCCGGCTCCACCAAGTAGCGGCCACGGGGACCCCCGGTGCCGCTCACGATCGGGAGGCCCGCTCCGCGACCCGGGGCGGGCCTCCTGCCCTTCCGGGCACCGGGAGGTGCCCGAAAGACCCTTGTGCGGATCGCTCGCGATCGTTCCCCCGCGCCGGGCGCGTGCCGCTGGTGACAGGTCGTGCTCTACCCTGCTGACTCCCGTTCGCCCGAACGGACCGCCGGGGGAGCCGAGTGGGAGGTCCACCCCTCGGGTGGGCGTGGAGGAGGTGGGCTCTCGTGGCCGTCGCGACGTCGTTCGGCGACTTCCTGAGGTTCTACCGGTTGCGGGCGTCGCTCACCCAGGACGAGCTGGCCGAGCGGACCGGGGTGAGCGTCCGGGCGATCCGCGACGCGGAGCGCGGCCGGGCGACCAGCCCCCGGCGGAGCACGGTGCTGCTGCTCGCCGAGGGGCTCGGGTTGACCGAGGAGGAGACCGGCGACCTGCTCGCCAAGGCCGAGCGGCCCGCCCCGCCCGGCGACGAGCAGCCCGAGGTGCCGCGCGAGCTGCCCCCGGCGCTGCCCGACCTGACCGGCAGGCGGTCGGAGCTGCGCCTGCTGGCCGACCAGGCCGAGGAGGCGGCGTCCTCGCCCACGCCGCACGTCACGGTGGTCCACGGCCCGCCGGGCGTCGGCAAGACGTCCCTCGTGGTGAGCGCCGGGCACGAGCTGGGCGGCCGGTTCGCCGACGGCTGCCTGTTCCTCGACCTGCGGGGCACGCGGGCCGACCGGCTCGACCCCGACCAGGCGGTGCGCCGGCTGCTGCGGGCGTGCGGCGTGCGGCCCGCCGACGTCCCGGCCGACAGCGGCCACCGGCTGGCCCTGTACCGGTCGGTGCTGCGCGACCGCTCGGTGCTGCTCATCCTGGACAACCCGCTGGACGAGGCGCAGGTGCGCCCGCTGCTGGTCACCGGACCCGGCTCGATGGTGCTCATCAGCAGCCGCAACCTGCTCGTCGGCCTGCACGCGACGAGCCGGCTCGAACTGGGCCTGCTGCCCGAGCCCGACGCCGTCGACCTGCTCGGCACGATCGTGGGCCGCGACCGGGTCGCCGCCGAACCGGAGGAGACGGCACGGGTGGTCCGCCTGTGCGGTGGCGTGCCGCTGGCGCTGCGCATCTCCGGCGACCGGCTGGCCGGTCGACCCGGGTGGCCGGTGGCGCGGCTGGCCGACCAGCTCGCCGACGAGCGGCACCGGCTGTCCGCGCTCAGCGCGGGCGACGTGCAGGTGCGTGCCGCGTTCGAGCTGTCCTACCGGGTGCTCGACGACCGCGCCAGGGCGGTGTTCCGCCGCCTGTCGCTGCTGCCCAGCGCCGACGTCGGCGTCGGGACCGCGGCGGTCGTCGCCGGGCTCCCGCCGGACGACACCGAGGCGGTCCTGGAGCAGCTCACCGACGCCAGCCTGCTCGGCGTGAGTGCGAAACCCGGTCGCTACACCGTGCACGACCTGCTCCGGCTGTTCGCCGCGGAACGGCTGGAGCGCGACGAGCGGCCCGAGGCGGTGCAGGCCGCCCGCCTGCGCGCGCGGGACTGGCCGGCCGCGACCGCGACCGCGGCGGCCCGGTGCTTCACCCCCGGCCACGAACCACCGGACGAGGTCCGGGCGCTGTTCCCGGACCTCGCCGCGGCCACCGCCTGGCTGCTGGACGAGCAGGCCAACTGGCTCGGGGCGCTGCGCCTGCTCGTGCGGGACGGGCAGCACCGCCAGGTCCTCGACCTGGCCACGGCGATGCACTGGTACTCCGACCACCAGGGCGACGGCTCCCTGTGGCTGGAGGTCTTCACCGCGGGCGCGGACGCCGCGCGGGCGCTGGGCGCCGCCGACGACGAGGCGGCCCAGCTGAACTTCCTCTGCTGGACGCACTACATCCTCCTGGGACGTCCGCAGGACGCCCTGGAGGCGCACCGGCGGGCCCTGCGGGTCGCGACCGAGGCGGGCAACCTGGTCGAGCAGGCGTGGGCGCTGTACTACCGGGGCGGGATCGAGGTGGTCTTCGGCAGCCCCACCGCGGCCGTCGACTTCGCCGAGGAGTCCGTCCGGCTGTTCGAGGAAGCCGGCTACCCCCTCGGGGAGCACCTGGCGTGGTCCGCGCTCGGCAAGGCCCTCCACCGGGCCGGCCGGTTCGAGGAGGCGGTCGGGGCCCAGCGGCGGGCGATCCAGCGGTACCGGCGGTGGCAGGGGATCGAGGGCCCCGCGACCGACAACAGCCTCGGCGTGATGCTGATGCGGCTGGGGGAGTCGCTGTCCCCGTGCGGTCGGCACGAGGAGGCGCTGGAGGCCTTCGCCGAGGCCGACGCCTGCTTCACCGCGAACGCCGCGCGCACCGGGCTGGCCAACGTCAACGTCATGCGCGGCGAGCTGCTCGGCCGGATGGGCGAGTTCGACGCGGCGCACGCGCAGTTCACCACCGCACTCGGGGGACCGCTGTCACCGAACCTGGAGATGCGCCTGCTGCTCTCGGCGGCGTCGCTGTGCGAGGAGCACGGCCGATCCGCCGAGACCAACGAGTACCGCGTCCGCGCCTACGCGCTGTGCGACCGGTTCGACGCGCCGGGGATGGTCGCTCGGCGCCGCGAGCTGGAGGAGGCGCTGGGCATCGCGGGGCGGTGACCGGGACCCGTTGGACGAACGGGCACGGTCGGCTGTCCGACGGTGCCTCAGCTCCCGCGAGGACCGGACGGGACACCCGGCAGGTGGTCCACTGGCCGTGGAGGCCGGGTGCGCACCGCCGGGAGGCAAGGGTGATCTGCTGGGACCGCGTGGGTGACGAGCTGGTCGTCGGGGTGTTCGAGCCGGAGGAGATCGCTGCGCTCCGGGACTACGCGACCCTCTTCAAGCGCCTGGTCGAGTGGCGGTTGGCCACCCACGAGCCCGTCGAGGTCCTCGGCGTGCGGCTCGGGCTGTCCCTGCCGCCCGCGGTCGTCGAGGACGAGCGGCTGCTGGCCGTGCTGCACCGCCACCTCGGGGCCGACGCCGACGACCACGAGCTGCTGTGGTGGGAGCCCGAGTGCCTGCGCACCCTGGCGGACCACCTGGACGTGCTGCAGGCGACGCTGCCACCGGCGGGCGGCGTCATCGTGCTGCTGGACGACGCGGCCCAGGCCGTGGCGTGGATCAAAGCGGGGCGCGACATCACCGCCGCGATGGCCGTGGTCCGCGACGCGGGCGAACCCGAGGTCGCGGAGCGCACGGCGGTCACGATCGCCTGGCTGACCGAGCTGCTGGACCGGTTGCACGACCACGCGACCAGGGACTCGGACACCTCCGTCATCCCGTGGTAACCGCCGGGCCCTCCGGTCCGCCGAGGACCGGAGGGCCCGGCGCGGTGGCTACTCCCGGTGCGGTTGGGCGGACAGCAGTTGGGCGCAGCGGATGAGGCCCAGGTGGCTGTAGGCCTGGGGGTGGTTGCCGAGGGAGCGTTCGGCGATGGGGTCGTACTCCTCGGGGAGCAGGCCGGTGGGGCCGGCGGCGTCGACCATCTGGGTGAACAGTTCTTCGGCTTCGGTGCGGCGGCCGGTGAGGAGGTAGGCCTCGATCATCCAGGCGGCGCAGAGGTGGAAGCCGCCTTCGTCGCCGGGCAGGCCGTCGTCGCGGCGGTAGCGGTAGACGGTGGAGCCGGAGCGCAGTTCGGCCTCGATGGCGGTGACGGTGGCCTGGAAGCGGTCGTCGGTGGGGTCGATGAGTCCGGAGAGGCCGACGTGCAGGGAGGCGGCGTCGAGGTCGTCGCCGTCGTAGGCGGTGGTGAAGGACTGCGCCTCCTCGCTCCAGCCGTGCTCGAGCACGTCGGTGGCGATGGTGTCGCGCAGCACCGGCCACGCCGGGTCGACCTCGCGCCCGTGGTCCTGGGCGAGTGCGAGCGCGCGGTCGACGGTGACCCAGCACATGACCTTGGAGTAGACGTGGTGGCGGGGTGCGTGCCGCTCCTCCCAGATGCCGTGGTCGGGCTCGTGCCAGCGGCGGGCCACCGCCTCGACCATCGACCGCACCACGTGCCAGTCCGGGTCGGTCAGCTCGCCGCGCGCGGCGGCCAGGTGGGCGACGAGGTCCACGACCGGCCCGAACACGTCGAGCTGGACCTGCTGGTTGGCCAGGTTGCCCACCCGGACGGGTCGGGAGCCCGCGTAGCCCGGCAGGGTGTCGATGACGGCCTCGGCACCGAGGGCGGTGCCCTGGAGCGTGTAGAGGGGGTGCAGGCGCTCGGGTCCGGGGATGGTGGCCAGCACGCCGTGCAGCCAGCGCAGGAATCCGTCGGCTTCCGCCAGGGACCCGACCGAGACCAGGGCCTGGGCGGTCAGGGCGGCGTCGCGCAGCCAGCAGTAGCGGTAGTCCCAGTTGCGGATGCCGCCCAGCTCCTCGGGCAGCGAGGTGGTCGCGGCGGCCATGATCGCACCGGTGTCGTGGTGCACCAGGCCCTTCAGGGTCAGCGCCGACCGCAGCACCAGTTCGGGTTCCACGGCCGGCAGGTCGAGCGTGGCCGCCCAGTCGGACCAGAACGCAGCCGCCCGGGCACACCGCTCCGGCTCGGCGACGGAGGTGTCGGAGAGGTCGTCGGTGCCGCAGCGCAGCTCCAGCAGGATCGGCGCGCCCTCACGGGGCCGCACCACGGCGGTGGCGGTCTCCTGGATGCCGTCGCTGGTGATCTGCCAGTCCACACCCGGCGAGCGCAGCACCATCGGCTCGGAGGTGCCCACCACGCGCAGGCCGTCGCGCTCGCGCAGCAGCCGCACCGGCACCTGCCCGAACTCCGGCCGCGGCGCGAAGGTGATCACCGCGTTGGTCGACCCGGAGATCCGCCGCACCAGGTCGGTGCGGTGCCCGGGCACGTCGTGGTCGAGGTAGTCGGTCACCAACAACCGCGACCAGCGCGTCTCCACGATCATCGTGCCCGGCACGTACCGCTGCCCCAACGGCAGCGACCCGTGCTCCGGCTTGATCGAGAAGTGACCCGCCGACGGACCGCCCAGCAGGTCGGCGAACACCGCCGCCGAGTCCGGCTCCGGGTGGCACAACCAGTTCACCCGCGCATCGGGGGTCAACAACGCCACCGACCGCTCGTTGGCCAGCATGGTCAACCGCTCGATCGGCACCGCCTGGTCACCGTGCAACCAGGCGCGGCGCTCCTCCAGCAGGAACGCCAGCACCGTGGCCACGTCCAGCGTGTCGGTGACGTGGAACTCGGCCAGCGACTCGCCGTCACCGACCTTGATGCCCACGTCCGGACCCGACAACCGGGCGAACGCCTTCTCGTCGGTCACGTCGTCGCCCACGAACACCGCCGCGGTCGCCGACGCGCGGTGCCGCAGCACGTCCAGGGCATGGCCCTTGTCCGTCTGCACCACCGCCAACTCGACCACCGCCTTGCCCTCGGTCACGTGGACGCCGTGCCACGTGGCCGGGCCGAGCCGGATGTCGTCGACCAACGCCTGCGCCGTGCCCGCCTCGCACCGCCGGTGGTGCACCGCGACGCTCGCCGGCTTCACCTCCAGCAGCGCGCCGGGGGCACGGGTGATCAGCGCCGACAGCTCCTCGCCCAGGGCCTCCAGCAGCACCCGCGCCTGCGGCGCCAGGGCGTGCACGAAACCGACGTCGAACTCGGAGCCGTGCGAACCCACCAGGTGCACCTCCGACGGCAGGCGCGACAGCGTCGCCAGGTCGCGCAGCGCACGTCCCGAGACCACCGCGGTGGTCGTCTCGTGCAGCGCCGCCAGCGAGCGCAGGGCCGCGACGGCGCTGCTGTCCGGTCGTGCGTCCTGCGGCACCTGCGCGATCGGGGCCAGCGTCCCGTCGAAGTCGCAGGCGACCAGCAGGTGCGGCGTGCGCGCGAGCCGGACCAGCGCCCGGCGGAGGTCGGGCGGGAGCGTGCGCGTCTCCCGTCCCCCCGTCGACCCCGGGGCCTCGACCACAGTTGTCACTCGTCTTCCTCCCTGTTCGCGTACCGGTCCCGACCCCGCTCGGGACCGCGGGCTCCGCAGGAGAACACGGCACGACGCGGGAAACGGCCCGGATGCCCTGCGGGCTCCCCAGGTCTGCCCTCGACTTCCGGTCCTTGAGGTTCGCTTGAAGTCCCGCGGCGGCGCGGCGTCAGCACGACGGCGGCCACCGGCGCGCCTGGTCCGGGATCGCCGGTGGCACCGGGTCGGCCCGGTGCGTGCCGGAGCCGGTGAGCGCGCGCGATCGCGGCAGGGGTGCGGCCAGCTTGACCCCCACCCCGAACACGGCCTGGAGGTAGCCGCCCGCACCGGCCGACTCCTCCAGCCGCCGGCGCAGGCGGGTCACGCACGCGTTCACCACCCGGCAGGTCCCGTGCCCGCCCCACAGCGCGTCGAGCAGCTCCCGCCTGCCGACGACCTCGCCGGGGCGTCGGGCGAGGTGGACCAGCAGGTCGAACTCCCGGTTGGACAGGTGCACCGGCCGGTGGTCGACGGTCGCGGTCCGCGTGCCGGTGTCCAGCACCAGGCCGCCGACGACCAGGTCGTCCCCCTCGGCGGGGGTGACGGGTGCGGCGGTGCGCGCCGTCGACCACCGCGCCCGCCGGACGATCGCCGCCAGCCGGGCCGCCACCTCGGCCGCCGGCGCGTCGTCGGCCAGGCACTCGGCGGCACCCGCGGCGAACAGCTCCTCGACCGCCGGTCCGGTCCGCCGGTCCGCCACCACGATCACCGGCCTGCCGCTCCCGGCCGCGAAGGAGGACACCTGGCCCAGCACGAACCGCGGCGGGGCCGGCGCGAGCGCGAGGACGACGGCCTGGAGGGAGGGGTCGCCGGCCAGCGCGTGGCGCGCGTGGGCGACGGTGTCCACCCGGTGGACCGGGAACCGCCCGGCCAACGCGGTGGCCACCCCCCTCGCGGTCGCGGGGTCCGGGCTGAGCAGGAGGATCGGGTGCATGGTGTCTCCGGTGCCGGGGATGTTGCGGCAGTACACCAAGGAACGCGCTCGATCCCGCAACCGTCTTGAGCAAGGGTTGACGTGTAGAAACGATCACACCGCCGCTCGGGGTCCTCTGTCGACGGACGGTCTGCCCGCGGTGTGCACACTTGACGGTCAAAAGGGGCACGGACAGCCGGAACGACCCTCCCGCGCGGGCGTCGTGGGGTTCCCTGGTCAGTCACGGACCGGGCCGCCGGTCCTCGACGGAGGGGACCGGATGATCGCGCCGCCCGACCACGCCGCCGTTCCGCCCTCCGGTCGGTTCGCGCCGCCGCACCCGACCGCGGCCGAGGAGGTGCGCCGGTTGCGGCGGCACGAGCGCGAGTTCCTGACCAGGGCGACGATCTTCATGCTGGACCGGGGCATCCGGCAGTTCCTCGACCTCGGCTCGGGCCTGCCCACCGAGGGCGGCCCGCACGACACGCTCACCTACCTGGGCGTGGACGGGCGGGTCGTGCACGTCGACTCGGACCCGGAGGTGGTGCGGGCCGGGCGTTCGCTGGTGCGCGACACCGGGCGGCGCGGCCACTTCCTGTGCGCCGACGCCGCCGACGCCCACGACGTGCTGGCCGCGTGCGCGGTGAACGGGTGGCTCGACCTCGACGAGCCGGTGGGCGTGCTGGCGGTGGGCCTGCTGCACCTCCTGCCGCCGCGGTCGGACCCGTGGTCGGTCGTGCCCCGGTACTGCGCCCCGCTGGTCGGCGGCAGCGCCGCCGCGATCACGCACCTGGCCCCTCGCCGCACCGGGGCGGACGCGTGCGAGGTCGCGCGCCTCGTCGCCGGGCCGGGCGGTTCGGCGCACCCGCGCGGTCACGCCGACGTCGTCGACATGTTCGCGGGCCTCCGCCTCGTCAAGCCGGGTGTCGTCGCGCTGCCGTACCGGTGGGCGCCCGGGCTGTTCCCCTCCCCGGCGCCACCGGTGGCCGAACCCGTCACGGCGCTGGCCGGGCTCGGGGTCAAGTGGTGATCCCGGGCCGCCGGCGGTCCGGTCGGACGTCGACGGACAGGCAGCACCTGTTGTCCTGAAGGGCAAACAGCCTTCGCGCTGCCCGTCCGCGTCCCGGTGTGCGCATAGCGTGTCGGCGAACCCGACCACCGATCCGGGAGCCCGCGGGATGCCGCAGTCGTTGCGCCAGTTCGAGACGCCGATCCTGCCGGTGACCCCGCCCTCGGGCACCAGGGTGCTGCGGTTGCCCCGGCGTCGAGGGCGATCGGGTCACCACGTCGACGTGGGCGGAGCCGGTGCGGCGGCCGGCCTGCGAGCAGTCCGGTGTGGACAGCGCACTCGTGGCCGCGTGCGCCCTGGGTCCGCACGTCCTGGTGATCGAGAACCGCGAGGCGTGGACCGCTCGTGGGCGTCGTGCGGCACGTTCGCGGTGTCGCGCACCGCGGTGTCGGCGCAGGGCGGTGTCGGCGCAGTGCGGTGGCCACGGTGAGTCGGTCTTCGTGGTCGGCCGGTGGTCGACCGGAGGTGTCCGGTGCGGCGCTCCCGCCGTGACCGGGTTGACAAGCACGAGAATCGGAGGAGCAATGCGCAAGTCGAAGTCGCGCCGCGTCGCGCTGGCGGGTCTGGCCGCCGCCACGGGGCTGGCGCTCTCGGTGCTCGGCGCCGGGCAGGCCCAGGCGGCGACGCCCGGCAAGATCACGGTCTGCACCGGCAAGGACTTCTTCATCACCGTGCAGTTCCCCGGTCGCGGTGGCCTGTCCTTCACCCCGGCCAAGAGGCCGAACTACGTCACGTGCGCCACGGCCTCGATCGGTGGCAACGGGACCAACGAGCGCTTCGACGTCTACAGCGGGAGCCGCTACCTGGGCTCGTCCATCTACAACAGCTCGCGCGGTGCGGAGGTCCACGGCGTCCCCGGCCCGAGCTTCTACGTCATCTGACGTCCGACGCCGACGAGCGGTGCCCGGGGCCCTGCCGCCCCGGGCACCGCTCGTCGGCGTTCCCTCCGGCCCTTCGCGTTGCCCGGTCTGACAAAGCACCTTGCCCGAACGGCCCTGCGAGGGCACCAACAGGGCTCGACCTACCCCGTGCAGCCCCATGCTGACCCAGTGGCGAACGGGCGCACCGCGCGCACCGCCGCCCCGGCCGGCGAAGGAGGCGTGAATCGCGGATAACATTCGTGTGGCGTTCGGAAAAACCTTCATCACCGGGTGTCCGGGGGTGGCCTAGGTGGTTTTTGCCGGGCCGTTTCCGGAAGTGTTCATCGTGGTGAAGTCGGGCGCATCGTCGCAGGTCACTGACTGATCAACTGCTTCTGCTGTGTGTCGCAGCTATCTTTTCGCCTTCTTTTCGGGTCGCTGTCCGGGTGTTAGCCTTCGCCGCGACCGCATTCCTCCGCCGCTGTGGTGAACATTCTCCGCTCCTCACTCACCGTTCGAGGACGTCCCCATGACACTGGTCCCTGCCGTTTTCACGCTTTCCTCGACCGACCCCCTGACCCCCGCCTCGCTCGAGGCCGCCGCCCGACCGGTGGACGTCGTCGTCACCGAGGAGACCGAACGCCGGGTGGCGCGGGGCCGCGCCTTCGTGGACCGGTGCCTCGCCGACGGCCGGCCGGTCTACGGGGCGACGACCGGATTCGGTCCCCTGGTCGTCTTCGACGGCCGCGCCGACGACGAGGACCAGTGCGACAACGCGTTGCAGCACCTGACCGCCGGCCAAGGCCCCGACCTGCCCGTCGAGGTCGTGCGCGCGGCCGTGCTGGTGCGGTTCCGGTCGCTGTCGCACGGCCTGTCCGGCGTCTCGCCCGCGGTGTTCCGCGGGTTGCGGGACATGCTGGCCACCTCGTTCACGCCCGCCGTGCCGGAGTTCGGCTCCGTGGGCGCCAGCGGCGACCTGGTGCCGCTGGCGCACGTCGTGCAGGCGCTGCGCGGTGTCGGGCACGCCTATTTCGACGGCGTGCGGATGCCGGCGGCCGAGGCGTTGGCGCTGGCCGGCCTCACGCCGTTGGCGCTGACCGGCCGGGACGCGTTGTCGCTGGTCAACGGCACGTCGGTGACCACGGCGGCGGCCGGGCTGGCGGTGGCGTCGGCCCGCCGCTCGCACGAGGTCGCGCTCGCGCTGAGCGCCCTGCTCACCGACCTGCTGGGCGCGGCGCCCGCGTTCCTGTCGCCGCACCTGCTCTCCGCGTTCGGGCACCCGGAGACGGCGTGGGCCGGGCGGCGGCTGGCGCACTGGCTGGAGGGCACGGTCCCCACCGGCAAGCGGTCCCTCCAGGAGCCCTACAGCGTGCGGTGCGCGCCGCAGCTGCTCGGCGCGGCGGGCTCCGCGCTGGACTGGGCGGAGCGGACCGTCCGGCACGACCTGGACGGGGTCAGCGACAACCCGCTGTTCTTCGCCGACGAGGACCTGACCGCGCACGGGGGCAACTTCTTCGGCCAGCCCGCCGCGTTCGCCTCCGACACGCTGTCGATGGCGCTGACCCAGACCGGCAACCTCGCCGAGCGCCAGCTCGACCTGCTCATCGACCCGAACCGCAACGCCGGCCTGCCGGCGATGCTCACCCCGCACGCGGGCGAGCAGCACGGCGTGCAGGGGCTCCAGGTCGTCGCCACGTCGGTGGTGGTGGCGATGCGGCGGGCGTGCGTCCCGGCGAGCACCCAGAGCATCCCGACCAACCTGCACAACCAGGACGTCATCCCGTTCGGCACGCAGGCGGCGATCACCGCGCTGCGGCAGGCCCGGCAACTGCGGGTGCTGCACGGCTGCCTGGGCGTGGCCCTGCGGCAGGCCGCCCACCTGCGCCCGGGCGGGGCGACCGCGCCCCGCTGCGCCGAGCTGGTCGGGGCGCTGGCCGAGGTGGTCGAGCCGGTCGACCGGGACCGGCCGCTGGACGCCGACATCCGCGCCGCCGCCGACGCCCTGGACCGGTTCGTCGGTGCCGTGACGGGAGGTGCTGAATGAGCACTCCCGTCGCGGAAGTGCGGCCGGCCGACGCCGGCACCGCTCCCGGTCCCGACCCGTTCGCCGAGCCCGCCCTGCTGCGCCTGCCGTGGCCGGACGCGCCCTTCACCTCCGGCGACGACTGCGCCGACCCGTCCTGCGTCGCCCACGCCGACCCGACCCGCCCGCCGGACGTGCCGCGCCGGTGGCCCGAGGTGGACCGGGACGGCACGATCGGTTGGTACCGCTGGATCGTCGGCCACCACGCCGCGGTCTGCGCGTGGCGGCTCATGGTCGAACGGCTCACCGACGCCCTGGCCGGCGCACCCGGGGCCGGCACGGCCGTCGCCGAGCTGTTCGACGCGTACTCGGCCCTCCTGCTCTACTCCGGGAGCTGCTCGCCGGAGACCTACGCCGCCGTCATCCGGGCCCGCATGAAGGCCCGGCACCCCGCGTTCAGCGGCACGTGGGCCCGCGACCACGAGCACGTCACCGCCCTGGTGGCGCGGTTCCGCCCCCACGCGGGCACCCGGCTCAAGCAGGCGCTGAAGTTCAACGGCTACGTCCACATGGGGGTCGGCAGGCGGCTCGTCCCCGCGGGCAAGTCGCTGCTGCGCGAGTCCGGCGGCCACGCCGGGGCCGTCACCGAGGCCGACCGCGACCGCTTCGACGAGTTCTTCCTCATCGACCGCGCCCCGGTGTGCGCGGCCGGGTTCGAGGGCCAGACCGCCGAACGCGTCGGCCTGGCCCTGGCCGACCTCGCCGTGCGCCCCGCGGACGTCGACTACGGCGACGACCGGGTCAACGCCCTCCAGGCCGCCCTGCCCACCCACCTCGAACGCCTGCGCGACCTCGCCCGCCCGGCACCACGAAGGGACACCCCATGACCCTCACCGACGCCCCGAAGTCGGTGGCGCTCACCGACGAGGTGCTCACCTACGTCCAGGACCAGGTGGTGCTCTCCGACGTCCAGCGCGACCTCGTCGAGCGCACCCGCGCGCTCGGCGGCGTGGCGGAGATGCAGATCCCGTCCGCCCAGGGCGCGCTGCTGACCCTGCTCGCCCGCACCGTCAACGCCCAGACCATCGTGGAGGTCGGCACCTTCACCGGCTACTCGACCCTGGCGCTGGCCCAGGGCCTGCTGCCCGGCGGCCAGGTCCTCACCTGCGACCTGTCCGCCGAGTGGACCGGCATCGCCCGCCGGGCGTGGGAGGCCGCCGGGGTCGCCGACCGCATCCGGGTGGAACTCGGGCCGGCCGCCGACACCCTGCGCCGCATCCCCGACGAACCCGTGGTCGACCTGGTGTTCCTCGACGCCGACAAGGCCGGCTACGTCGAGTACTGGGAGCTGCTGGTGCCGCGCGTGCGCCCCGGCGGCCTGCTGCTCGCCGACAACGTGCTCTACGCCGGCGAAGCCGCGTCCCCCGACGCCACCGGCAACGCCAAGGCCATCCGCGACTTCAACGCCCACGTGCTGGCCGACGACCGCGTGGAGTCCGTCCTGCTGACCGTCTCCGACGGCCTCACCATCGCCCGCAAGAAGCACTGACCGAACGAGGAGGAACACCGATGAGAGCCGCCATCCTCCGAGGAGCCGGAGACCTCGGCGTCGACACCGTGCCCGACGCCGCCGTGGAGACCCCGACCGACGCGGTCGTGCGAGTGGTCGCCGCGGGCATCTGCGGCACCGACCTGCGCGGGTACGCCGGTCAGCCCGGCCCGGTGCAGGGGCCGCGCTGCGGGCACGAGTTCGTCGGCGTGGTCACCGAGACGGGGACCGACGTGCGGACGCTGCGCCGGGGCGACCTGGTCGTCTCGCCGTTCATGTTCTCCGACGGCGTGTGCGGGCCGTGCGGGCGGGGCGTCCCCAGCTCGTGCCGCTCGGGCGGCATGTTCGGGGTCGACGCGGGCGGCGGGCAGGCCGAGGCGGTGCGGGTGCCGTTCGCCGACACCACGCTGGTGCCGGTGCGGGCGTCCCCCGACGACGAGCGCGTCCCCGCCCTGCTGGCCCTGGCCGACGTCATGGCGACCGGCACGCACGCCATCGCCTCGGCCGGGCTGCACCGCGGCGCGGCGGTCGCCGTGGTCGGCGACGGCGCGGTCGGGCTGTGCGCGGTGCTGGCCGCCCACCGCGCCGGGGCCGAGCGGGTGTTCCTGCTGGGCCGCCACCCCCGCCGGCTGGAGATCGGCAAGGCGTTCGGTGCCACCGACCTGGTGACGACCCGTGGGGAGGAGGCCCACGCCGCCATCGCGGAGGCCACCGGCGGCGTCGGCGTCGACCTGGTGGTGGACGCGGTGGGGGAGCAGGCCGCGTTGGACACCGCGATGGCGGTCGTGGCCGACGGCGGGGCGCTGGCCCTGGTCGGCGGCCCGCACGGCGGGGTGAACGCGATGCTGTGCTTCCTGCGCAACATCCGGGTCGCCGGCGGCCTCGCCCCGTCGCGCGCCTACCTGCCCGCGCTGGTGGACCAGGTGCTCTCCGGCGCGCTCGACCCCTCGCCGGTGTTCGACCTCGCGGTGTCCCTGGACGACGTGGCCTCGGGCTACCGGGCCATGGCGGACCGCTCGGCCACCAAGGTGCTCGTCCGCCCCTGACCACGGAGCCCTTCGATGACGATCCCCTCCCTCGACCCGGCCGACACCGCGCTGACGGCCTGGGTCCTGCCCCGCCGCCCACCGGCGGCCGACGGCCGGACCGCGCTGGTCGACCACTCCCGGGGCCACCGGCGGCGGTGGTCGTACGCCGAGCTGGTCACGGCGGTGGCGAACCTGGCCGCGCACCTGCGCGACAGCGGCCTCCACGAGGACGACGTGGTGGCCGTGCTGGTGGAGAACAGCGCCGAGTTCGTCATCGCCTACCACGGCGTGCTGGCGGCGGGCGGGGTCGTGCTGCCGCTGGAGCCGCGTGCCCGCGAGGGGGACTGGGCCGCCGAGGTCACCCGTCGCGGGGCCCGGTTCGCCGTCGCGGAGGCGGTGCTGTGGCCGGACCTGCCGCTCCCGGCGGGTCAGGTGGTCCACATCGGACCGAACGGGAGCGGGGCCGGGTGGGACGAGGTCGTCGCCGGACCGCGCCGCACCGTGCCCGAGCCGGCAGGCGGCGACCGGACCGCGGTGCTCATGTCGTCCAGCGGCACGCTGGGGGAGCCGAAGACGGTGGTGGTGACCCACCGCAACCTCGTGGTCGGGTTGGCGCAGATCGACCGGGTGCACCGGCTGCGCGAGGGTGAACCGGTCGTCGCCGTGGGACCGTTGCGGCACGTCTACGGGATGCAGATGGCCATGAACGCGGCCCTGCGCGCCGGCAGCCCTCTCGTGATCGGGTACGCCCGGTTCGCCGTCGCCGCGTTCGCCGGGCTGCTGGCCGCCGAACGGATCGGGGTCGCCTACCTGGTGCCGAGCGCGGTCGCGGAACTCGGTGCGCTGCCGGACCCGCCACCGCTGCCCGACCTGCGCGCGGTCGTCTCCGGCGGCGCACCTCTGCCGACGGCCGCCGCGACGGCGTTCACCCGGGCGTACGGCCTGCCGGTGATCCAGGGGTTCGGCATGACGGAGGCCGGGTGCGTCTCCTTCACCCCCGACGGCGATCACGGCCCGGCCGGCACGGTCGGCGTGGTGCTGCCCGGCACCGAAGCCCGGTTCGTCGACCCGGAGACCTGCCGGGACGTGCCCTACGGGGAGCCGGGGGAGCTGTGGTTGCGCGGCCCGCAGGTCGCGGCGGGCCACCTCGCGCCGGACACCGGCGAGGTCGTGCCGCTGTGCGACGAGCAGGGCTGGTTCCGCACCGGCGACCTGGCCGCGCCCGACGCGGGGCGGCTGCGGATCACCGGCCGGCTCAAGTCGATGATCAAGTACAAGGGGCACCGGATCTCGCCCGCCGAGCTGGAGGACGTGCTGACCGGCCACCCCGCCGTGCGGGCCGCGCTGGTCGTCGGCGAACCCGACCCGGTGGCCGGTGAACTGCCCAAGGCGTACGTCGTGGTGGACCAGGAGGTGCCGCTGGACGACCTCGCCGCCTTCGTCGCCGCCGCGGTGCCCCCGCACAAGCGGGTCCGGCTCGTGGAGCGGGTCCGCGAGATCCCCCGCTCCGCCACCGGCAAGCCCGTGCGACCGCCCGCGCTGCGCGTGGTCGTCACGGGCGGCGGGCGCGGTCTGGGGCGGGAGTTCGTCCTCGCGCTGGCCGGGGCCGGGATGTCGGTGCTCGCCGTGGGGCGCGACCGCACGGCGTTGGAGGAGACCGCCGAGCTGGCGGCCGACGCGCGGGGCCGGGTCGAGGTCGCGGTGGCCGACGTGACCGATCCCGTCCTCGCCCTCGGCCCGGCCGACGTCCTGGTGGCCAACGCGGGCGTCCCCGGGCCGATAGGTCCGATGTGGACGGTTGATGCGGACGACTGGTGGCGCGCTCAGGAGGTGAACCTGCGCGGCGCGCACACCGCCGTGCGGACCGTGGTGCCCGGCATGGTCGACGCCGGCCACGGGAGGGTGATCACCGTCGTCAGCAAGGCGGGCAAGCGCCGCTGGCCGCACGCCGGCGCGTACGCCGTGTCCAAGGCCGCGCTCATCTCCTACACCACCAACCTCGACGGCGAGCTGCGCGGCACGGGCGTCACCGCGATCGCGTTCGACCCGGGCCTGCTCGACACCGGCATCACCCGCGCCCACCTCGACCGCGGCCACGTCGGCGACCCGTGGGCCGACAAGATCCTCGACTTCACCCTCAAGGCCCGGGAGGAGGGCGGCTTCACCCCGGTCGAGGACGCCACCCGCGCGCTGGTCCGCATCGCCACCGGTTCCGCCGACCACCTGGCCGGGCGCTACGTCACCGTCGCGGACGTGGCGCCCGGCGAGGCCGCCGGTCGGGACGTCAGTACGGGAGCTTCCCGTAGGTGAAGGTGGAGAGACTGGCCCAGGTCTGCACCAGCGTGCGGCCCGAGCTGTACGTCCGGTCGAGGGGGGTGATCCTGGTGGTCCGGAAGGTCCGGACACCCGTGACGTGGAGGTAGAACCGCTCGTTGGTCGAGGCCAAGACCTCGAGGCACCCCTGGGGTGTGACGACGTAGGTCGACTTGCCGCCGCGGTCGGGGAAGACCGCGTCCACGTAGTAATCCGAGCCGTAGTTGCACAGCTTGAAGGTCGTCGTCGCCGCCTGCGCGGTGCCGGTCACGCCCAGGGGCGCGACGGCGGCGATCGCGATCGCCGCCACGACCGACGCGATCCGCTTCACCAAGGTCATGTCAGGAACTCCCGGGATCTGGTTGACAGGTCCGATGTGGACACGATCATCCTGTCCGCGTGGCGGAGCGGTCGGCAACGGGTCTGCCCGATACCCCCGCGTTCGCTGCCCTCGCCGGGATCAGGTGGGCTGCCGCGTCGACAGGACGAGCAGCTGCTTGAAGTTGACGTGCCCGGGCCTGCTGGTCGCGTAGGCGACCAGGTCGGCCACGTCGGCCGGCAGCAGGCACGGCACGTGCGTGGCCAGCGCCTCGGCGGGTACGTCCGGGTTGCCGGTGTACTCGCTGAGCAGCTCCGTGGCGACCAGGCCGGGTTCGACGGCCGTCACCCGCACGCCCAGCGGCCCCAGCTCGGTGCGCAGCCCGGCCGACAGGTGGGACACGGCGGCCTTCGTGGCGGTGTAGACGCCGAACCCGGGGTGCACGGAGTGCGCGCCCGCCGAGGAGATGTTCACCAGGTCGGCGACGCCCTCGGCGCCCGCGGCGACGAGGTCGGGGGTGAACGCGCGCGACACCGCGAGCACGCCCTTGAGGTTGGTGTCGACCATGCGGTCCCAGTCGCGCGGGTCGCTCTCGGCGAAGGGGCCCTGCACCAGCACGCCCGCGTTGTTCACCACCAGGTCGACCCGGCCCACCCCGGCGTGCACCGCGTCGACCAGGTCGGTCGGGTCGCCGGTCACGTCGGCGGGCACGGCGACCGCCGTGCCGCCCTCGGCGGTGATCCTGCCTGCCAGGTCGGTGATGCGGTCCGCGCGTCTGGCCACCAGGGCGACCGCGGCGCCCGAACGCGCCAAGAGCAGGGCGATTTCCGCGCCGATACCGCTCGCGGCTCCCGTCACCACGGCCGTGCGGCCGCTCAGGTCGTAAGTCATGGCCCGACTCAAGCACATCCGCGTGGCGGAGGTCACTCCTGTGCGGTGAACTTGTTGAATCGTAATGGTTTCCCGCGTGGAGTTCGTCAAGAAGACCTGTGTGGACGGTTGTTCACGCGGCGAGGTCGTCGCGGAAGTCGGACGAGCGCAGGGTGCGCAGGGCGTTGTGCAGCCGGCTCTTGACCGTGCCGAGCGGGATGTCGAGCGCCCGGGCGGTCGCGGCGGCGGTGCGGTCGGCGAAGTAGACGTGGACGAGGGTGGCGCGGTGCCGGGCGGGCAGCGCGGACAGGGCGGCACCCACGACGATGCGCTGGAGCACCTGGTCGTCGGGCTCCGGGACGAGCGTCGGGTCGGTGTCGGGCAGTTCGACCTCGGCCGGGCGGGCCTGGCGGTGGCGGTGCTGGTCGACGGCCACGTTGTGCGCCACGCGGAACAGCCAGCCGCGCACCGAACCCCGGTCCTCGGTGAGGCGGTCGAGGTTGCGCCAGGCGCGCATCCAGGTCTCCTGGACGACGTCCTCGGCGCGGTGGCGGTCACCGCGGCACAGGCGCGTGGCGTAGGCGAGCAGCGCGGTGCCGTGGTCCTGCACGATGCTCTCGAAACCGGACATCCTGGCTTCCTCCCACCGGGTGCTTCCCTTGTGGGTGGAGGATGTCCTCTCGGGGAGGGCTGGGGCGTTGGGTCTGTCCCCACACCGGGCGGGGGTGTCCCGAAGATCCGGTGGAGGTGCCCTCCCGCGCGGGGTGGGGGAATCCCCACCCCGGACGGCCCGCGCCCACCTCAGCGCACGGCGGCACCGGCCGGGGCGCGGGTCACTGGAGGTCGTCGCAGCGGGTGGCCTGGGGGCTGTCGGCCTCGCGGGGTATCCAGCGGATCATGCCGAAGTCCGCCTCGAACCGGCCCTCGGTGCGCAGCAGCAGGAGCGTGTCGACCTTGGTGGGGTCCAGGCCCGCGTCGACGAAGCACGCCAGCGGTATCCGCACGGTCGACCTCCGCCCCACGGGCAGGGCGCGCAGCACTCGGGTCGCGTCGACCTCGCCCGCGCACGGGTAGGTGCAGTGCGCGCCCACGGTCACGGCCGCAGCGGGCGCAACGCGCACGACGACGTCGAACACCACCGCGCCGCGCGCCTCGACCACGGCGGTCAGGTCCAGCTTGTTGTCCGGGTCCTGGAAGGACAGCTGACCCGCGCCGGCACCGCTCCACTTCACGGCCAGGCCCTGCTCACCGCCCAGGTCGCCGGGGACCACCGAGACCGCCGGGTGCGACGCGGTGCGGCCGGGGCCGATGCGGGTGCCGCTCCAGTCCTGGTCCGACGAGATGACGCTCGTGAAGGGCGGCACGTCCCGGCCGTCGAAGATCCGGGTCTCGGTGCCGGCCATGCGGCGCGTCCCCGGCGCCGCCGCCGCGTCGGTCGTGGAGGCCGGTGCGCCGGCCGCGGACGTGGTCCCGTTGTCGTTCGGCACCAGGGCGACCGCGGTGGCCGCCGCCGCCACGGCCACCGCGGCAGCGGCGGCGGGCACCAGCCACCGGGGCCGCCGGCGGGCGGGGGCCACCGGCAGCGCGGGAACGGGGTGCGGCGCGGGGGCGGGCCGGGGTGCCGCGGGTCGGGGCGCGGTGACGGCCTCGCCCGCCATCGCCGCCGCGCCCAGGGCCACGGTGAGCTTCGGGTGCAGGCCGACCCGGACCGGCCTGCCGAAGGCCGCCGACACCATCTGCGGCACCAGCGGGATGCGCGACGAGCCACCCGCGAGCAGCACGGCGGACAGGTCCTGCGGGCGCAGCCCGGCCGAGGCGATCGTGCGCTGCATGGCCTCGGTGGTCAGCGCCACGGCGGGCCGGATCATGTCGTTGAACTCCAGCCGCGTCACCTCCACCTCCCGCACCCCGCCGGGCAGCGGGACCCGGATCGTCACGGACGGCTCGGTGGACAGCTCCTCCTTGGCGCGCACGCACAGCGCCCGGATCTCGCCCAGCGCCGCCGAGTCGCGGGGGTCGGCGGGGTCCAGGGCGCCCACCGCCCCGTCGAGCCTGGCGTCCACCTCGCTGAGCAGGGCGTCGTCGAAGTCCATCCCGCCCAGCCGCTCGACGCCCTCCGGGGTGCCGAGGATCTCCATGCCGCCGGGGCGCGCCCGCAGGACCGTGGTGTCGAACGTGCCGCCGCCGAGGTCGTAGACGGCGATCAGCTCGCCGTCCCCCAGCCGCCGTTCCACCGCGTAGTGCATGGCCGCGGCCTCCGGCTCGGTCACCACCCGCGCGTCCCGCACGCCCGCCAGGACCGGCACCTCGGCGAAGTGCTCCCGCCGGTAGGGACCCCACACGGCGGGGCAGGTCAGCACGACCTGGTTCGGCGGCGCGCCCTCCGCGGCCCGCACCGCGGCCAGCACGTCGCGCAGCTGCGCGGCCAGCAGGGCGGTGGCCGAGAACGCCGCACCCCCGATGACCAGCGGCGTCGGGTCGCCCAACCGGCGCTTGAAGCCGCGGCTGAGCCGGGTCGGCTCCGTGCGGCCCGCCACGACCGCCGTGTCGCCGCTGAGGGTGCCGCCGCTCGGGGTGACGAACACCGCCGAGGGCGTGACCACCTCGGGACCGAGGTGGACCATGCGCGTGCCCGTCGGTCCGGACACCGCCGCCGCGGTGAAACTGGTGCCGAGGTCGACACCGATCGCGTAGTGCACTGGACGACCCTTCCGCGCATGTTCGAGGGTGCTCGGCGATCATCCAAGCCCGCCGGAGGGGGGTAGGGACATCCCTACCGTCCATTAGGGAAGCCCACATTGCCCGAACGACTCCGCCGGCCGATCCTGGCGCCGTGCCCGGACGCATCGGTGTACTCCTGTCGCTGCTCGGCGTGCCCGCCCACCGGCTGCGCGCGCCCGACCGGGCCACCGCCGACCTGCGCTGCGAACTGGAGCACACCTTGCACGACGGACCCGCGCTGCGCGTGTCCGCGCTCGCCCTCGAACTGGGCCTGGCCGCCACGGCGGTCACCGACCCGGTCGGGCGGCAGCGCCTGGACTCGGCCCAGGACACCGTGCGACTCGTCCTGGAAGACCTGAGGGCGGTGGGGGAGGCGCTGCACCCACCGCTGCTGGCCGGGGCGGGCCTGGAGCCCGCGCTGCGCGCCGTGGCCGACCGGCTCGACCTCGCCCTCACCGTGGACGTCGCCGGCCTCGCCCCGGCGGACCACCGCCGCACGTGCCTGCTCGTCGCCGACCACCTGCGCTCGCTGTGGCCGGGCGCGGTGGTGTCGGTGCGGGTGCGCGGCGGCGCCCGGCTGGTCCGGGTGCTGATCACCGTGGCCGGTCGGCGCCCGCTGCGGCACTGGGCGGTGATCCGGTGCGCGTAGCCATCGCCGAGGACGGCGCCCTGTTCCGCGAGGGCCTGGTGCTGCTGCTGGAGGCCGCCGGGCACGAAGTCGTGGGGTGCGTGCCCGACGGCGACCGCCTGCTGGCGCTGCTGGCGGGCGAGCCCGTCGACGTCGCGGTGCTCGACATCCGGATGCCGCCCGAACCCGACGGCGGGCTGGTGACCGCCGAGCGCATCCGGGCGACGTGGCCGGAGACCGGGCTGCTGCTGCTGTCGCACCACGCCGAGACCCACTACCTGATGCGGGTGCTGGAGATCGGCACCGAGCGCATCGGCTACCGGCTGAAGGAGCAGGTCGCGGGCGTGCGGGTGCTGAGCGACACGCTGGACCGCGTCGTGGCGGGCGAGATCGTCATCGAGCCGGTGCTGGCCAAGCGGTTGGTGCGCGGCCGGGTGGGGCGCGAGGACGACCCGCTCGACGCGCTCACCGAGCGCGAGGCCGACGTGCTGCGGCTGATGGCGGAGGGGCGCACGAACAACGCCATCGCCGCCGAGATGTTCGTCTCGGTCAAGGCGGTGGAGAAGCACACCGCGTCGATCTTCACCAAGCTGGACATCTCCGGCGACCCGTCCGTCCACCACCGCCGGGTCCTGGCGGTCCTGGCCTACCTGCGGTCGCACCGGATCAGCGGGTAGGCCGGGTGCTCCCCCGTCGGCGGCAGGCCGTGCCCCCGCACCGGACGGCGGCCACGACCCCCGCCCCGCTGCTCCCGACCGCCCTCGTGCGCGACCTGGCGGAGCAGGTGGGCGGCGAGGCGGTGTGCCGCGCGCCGGGTCCCGGGGGCGAGGTGGAGATCGCCGCCTGGCCGCCGCGAGTTGTGGATTCGGGGGTGGGGAGTGGTGCGGAGGGCTGGGGTGGTGCGGAGGGCTGGGGTGGTGCGGGGGTTCGGCGTGGCGCGGGTGCGGGGGGTGGAGCTGTGGTCGAGCCGGTGCCCGGTGGCGGGGTCGTGCTGCTGACCAAGCCGACCGCGCTCACCCCGGCCGACCGCGCCGCGCTGCGCGAGACCGCCGGCTGGCTGGGTGTCGCGCTGCGCCTGGACCGCGCCCGCGCCGACCGCGACAGCGCCGCCGCCAGGGCCGAGGCGCTGACCGGTGACCTGGCCGCCGCCCGCGCCCGGTTGGCGGAGGTGCGCGACCTGGAGCGCCGCCGCCTCGTCGCCGCCATCACGGGCGTGACCGGTCGGGGCTTCGCCGACGTGCGCGCCGCCGTCGCCGACCTGCGCGCCGTGGTGGACCGCGCGGCAGCGGGTGAGCTGGGGTCCGGGGAGTCCCGGGAGGAGGCCGCCGGGCGGTTGGGTGCCGCGCTGGACGAGCTGATCGAGCGCTTCCGCGGCCTGGTGCGCGGGGTGTACCCGGCGATGCTGCCCGAGCGCGGGCCGAGGGCCGCGCTGGAGGAGCTGGCCGCCACCCTGCCCGCGCCGGTCCGGTTCCGCGGCGGGCTGGTCCGCCAGGTCGGCTGGGAGGTCGAGTCCGGGCTCTACCACGCGGTGGCCGCGGTGTTGCGCCTGGTGGCCGACCGCTGTGACGGCGAACCGGTCCACGTCGACCTGGCCGACGAGGACGGCGAGCTGCGCGCGCGGGTCACCGCCGCCTGGCCGGGCGGTGCCGCCGGGATGGCCGCGGCGCTCGCGGACGACGCCGACCGGATCGCGGTGCTCGGTGGCGGGCTGGAGTGCGTCGACCGCGCCGGCGGCACGGTCGAGGTGGCGATCAGGCTCCGCAGGCATGTCGGCGCCCCGCCGGAGCGCCCGCCCGCCCCCGGTCTGCGCGACGCGATCGACGACCTGCTGCGCCGGGGCTGGCAGGGTGCGCCCGACGAGCGCGCCCGCGCGCGGTGGGAGGCCGTCGCCGAGCGGCTGCACGCCCCGCCCCGCCTGGCCGTCCTCGCGGGCCCGGCGACCGCCGCCGTCGTGGCCGCCCTCACCGGCGCGGAGGTCGCACCCGTCGACCGGCCCACCTGGTACGCCCACGGTGACGGCGGCGCGACCGTCGACGCCCACGGCACCCCCGTCGTGCTGCTGCCCGCCGAACCGCTGCGCGGGCTGTCGGTGCTGGCCCTGCCCGGGGCGGTCGACGCCACCCGCGCCGCAGCCCTGCCCGTCGAGCCGCGCTGGTCGGTCGACGCGGTCCTGAGCCCGGGCCTGCCGCCGTGGTTCCGCGCCGCCCTGTCGGCGAGCGGCCATCGAGTGCTCGTGCTGGACGTCCTGGGCGTGGACCACCACGAGGCCGACCCGACCGGGGCCCTCGCCGCCGTCCGGGACCGGTTGGCGCGTGGCCTGCTCGCCCGTGCCGACGTCGTCGCGGCCCGCCGCGCCCTGGTCGACATCGAGGCCCTGCCGGGCGCGGACGACCTGCGGTGGGCCACCGAGCGCGTCCGCGCCGCCGCCCACGACCTGGCCGAACTCCGGGTGCTCGACGACATCGACCGGGGAGCGGTCCCGCTGGGCGACGACCACCCGGCCGCCGTGCGCCTGCTCGGCGCGTTCGGCACCGACCCGCGCACCCGGCTCGGCCTGCCCGCCCACACCCCGGACGACCGCCTGCACGCCGCCGCCCGAGCCGAGGTGGACCGCTGGCGCGCCCTGGCCGCCCGCCCCGGCCGCTCGTCGGCGCTGCGCGACGCGGCCGAAACCCTGGTGCGCACGTGCGAGGGCGTCGTGGCGGCCACCGCCGCCGGGGCCGGGCCGACCTGACCGGGGTACCTTCGCCGGGTGCGGTGGCGGGATCGCGAGCGACGGGCGGTGGCCGCGGTGGCCGAGTGGTCGCGGCTGCCCGTCGGCCCCGGCGGGCAACCCGACCTGCGGCTGCTCGCCGAGGGCATCGGCCGGGCGGTCGGTGCGGCAGGCTGCTGGGTCCGGGTGGGCGGCCACCACCACGGGTGGGGCGCCGACGGTCCCGGCGCGGCGGTGGCGGTGGAGCACGGCGGACAGGTCCAGGGCTCGTTCGGGCTCGTCCCGGCACCGGCCGGGTCGGTCGGTGAGCTGGCGGCGGCCCTCGGTCCCGTGCTGGCCGCCGGTCGCCTGCACGCCGAGGCGGACGCGTTGCGCCGCCGCGGCGACGCCGCCGCCCGGGAGCTCGCCGACGCCCGCTGGCACGCCGCCGCGGAGATGGAGGCCGAGCGCCGCCGCCTCGAACGCGACCTGCACGACGGCGCGCAGCACCAGCTCGTGGCCCTGAAGCTCGCGGCGGCGCTGGCCGAGCACGCCGCGGCGTCCGGCGACCTCGCCGCCGCCGCCCGCGCCCTGGCCGGGCTGGCGGACCGCCTCGACGCCGCCGAGGCGGTCGTGGAGCGGACGGCGGCCGGCGTGCTGCCCCTGGCCCTGGTGTCGGACGGGCTCGTCGCGGCGCTGGCCGCCGAGTTCGCGGGCCACGCCGACGTCACCCTCGACGCGGGACCGGATGTGCCGCACTGCCCTCCCGCCGCGGCGACGGCGGTGTACTTCATCTGCGTGGAGGCGGTCAACAACGCCCGCAAGCACGCTCCCGGCGCGGCCGTCGCGGTCACCCTGCGCGGCACGCCGGGATCGCTGGGCTTCAGCGTCACCGACGACGGCCCCGGCTTCGCGGAGCTGCCCCCGGACGCGGGCCTGCACCACCTCGGCTCCCGCGCCACCGCCGTGGGCGGCTGGGTGCGGGTCCGGTCGACGCCGGGCCGGGGCACCACCGTCAGCGGAGCCGTGCCGACGGCGTGACCGCGGTCGTCAGATCAGGCCGTGGCGGAGGGCGTAGGCGACGGCGTGGGCGCGGTTGCGGAGGTTGAGCCGGCTGAGCATGTTGTGCAGGACGTTCTTCACGGTGCGCTCGGAGTAGATCAGGCGTTCGGCGATCTCGGCGGTGTCCATGCCGTCGGCGAGGAGGCGCAGCACCTCGGTCTCGCGGAGCGAGAGCCCGCTGAGGGTGAGGTCGCGGGGCGCGAGGGTGTTCTCCTGGAGGTGCTTGAGGGCCTGCAGGACGGTGCCGAGCTGGTGCGCGGGGAGGTCGCCGCGGCCCTCGCGGGCGTCGGCGATGGCGCGCAGCAGGCGCGACTTGGTGGCGGCCTCGGCCCGGGGGACCAGGACGACCAGGCCGTGCTCGATCGCGGTCCACAGCTCCGCCTGGCGCAGGTCGTCGGCGATGAGCACCAGGCGGGTGTCCGGGCTGATCTGGGTGACGAGGTTGTGCAGGCCGTTGTCGGGCACGGCCATGAGGACGTCGGCTTCGTGCACCTGCTCCACGATGTCGAGCCCCGGGGTGGGGCGCAGCATGGCGACCAGCCCGGAGGCGACCAGGGGATCGGTCGCCTGCACCGCGAGGCGGATGCTCGTGCGGCGTGCCTGTCCCGGGGGAGCCGAGCGGCGGTGATCGCTCGGCCAGGCGGTGTGCGGCGTCATGGCACCAGGGAACCGCGTCCGACCGGCGGTGCCAAGCGGTTCCGGGCGGCAGCTTTTCGAGAGCGAAAAGCTGCCGGTCCTCGCCGTTCCGCGCTTTGTCGGAAGTGACCCGGAACACGTGCCGAGTGGCTGAACCTCCGCCCGCCTGGGAAACGTGGAAGAAGGTCACCGCAGGCCCGGTGAGGGCATCGAGCCTGGTAGAGCTGCTGTGACGCTGTTTTCTCACCGGTGCCGCCCTCGATCAGCCAACACTCGGGAGTAACTTTCCGCAAACCGTAATCCCGGAGTGTGGGAGATGGCCCGTACGCGTTGCGAAGGGTTTACATCGGCTTGCTGCCCGCTTGAGGTCGACTTAATGAATGGCGGCTCCGCTCCCGGATTCGACCACGCGCGCCGCGCTGGAAGTGGAATGTTCAACCACCGCGCCTCTCGCGCCCCGACGAGGGCGTTTCCCCTCTTGCGGGCGCAAGAGGTTGAATACCGGGCTGTGACCGGTCTCGCGGCCCCGAGCCCCAGCTCGTCCTTCGGCCTGTGCCTGATGCGGTACCGCACGGGGGCGGGGCTCTCGCAGGCGGAGCTGGCCCGCGCCTCGGGCATGAGCGTCCGCGCGCTGCGCGAGCTGGAGCGCGGGCGGGCCGCCGCGGCGCAGGAGCGGTCGGTGGAGCTGCTGGCCGAGGCGCTCGGGCTCACCGGGGACGAGCGGGAGTCGTTCGTCCTGCTCGCGAAGGAGGGGCGCCGCCGCACCACGCGCACGGGCAACAGGACGATGCTCTACGCGCTGCCGGTCGTGCCCCGGCTGATCGGCCGGGAGGAGGAGCTGGAGCGGTTGGCGGCGGAGGCGGGCACGGGCGGCGTGGTCGTGGTCGCCGGCCCGCCGGGGGTCGGCAAGACCTCGCTCGCGGTCGCCGCCGCCGGTGCGCTGGCCCACCTGTTCCCGGACGGTTGCCTCGCACTGGACCTGCGCGGTGTCGACGACCGGCCGATCCCGGCGACCACCGCCCTGGAGCGGATGCTGACCGCGCTGGGCGTGGCCCCGATGCGCATCCCCGCGAGCGAGGAGGGCCGCGCCTCGCTGTACCGGACGCTGCTGCGCGACCGGCGCGTGCTGGTCGTGCTGGACAACGCCGCCGACGAGGCCCAGGTCCGCCCCCTGCTCGGCACCGGCGAGCGCAGCCTGACGATCGTCACGTGCCGCCGCGCGCTCGCCGGGCTGGAGTCGGCGCGCTGGCTGCCGCTGGAGGTGCTGCCCACCCGGGGGGCGCTCGACCTGCTGGCGTCCATCGTGGGCGAGGACACCGTGCGGGAGCAGGCGACGGCCGCGCACGACCTGGTGTCGCTGTGCGGGAACCTGCCGCTGGCCGTGCGGATCGCGGGCAACCGGCTGGCCACCCGCAGGTCCTGGTCGATCGCCTACCTCGTCCGGCAGTTGCGCGACGAGCACCGCCGGCTCGACTCGCTGTCGGCGGGCGACCTGCACCTGCGCTCGGCGTTCGAGGTCTCGCTGCGCCGGCTCTCGCCCGAGGCGCAGCGGGTGTTCCGCCGCCTCGCGCTCATCCCCGGCGCCCACTTCGACGACGACCTCGCCGCCGTCGCGGCGGACGTGCCCCCCGAGCGGATCGGCGCGCACCTGGACGAGTTGGTGGAGGCGTCGCTGCTCACCACCTCCGGGCCCCGGCGCCTGCAGTTCCACGACCTGCTGCGCCTGTTCGCGGGTGAGCGCCTGGCCGCCGAGGAACCGGAGCACGTGCGGGCCGAGCTGCGCGACGGCCTCTACTCCCACGTCCTGGCCAAGGCGTCCGCCGCGGGCGACCTGTTCTACCCGCACGTGCGCGAGGCGCCCGCGGACAACCCGTTCCGGTCCCAGGACGAGGCGAAGGAGTGGTTGGGCGAGCAGGCGACGAACTGGGTCGCCGTGCAGCGCGAGGCCGCGGAACTCGGGTGGCACCGCCGCGTGCTCGACTGCACCTGGGCGCTGCACCGCTACGCCCACGGCCGCGAGCCCGAGCAGCGCTGGGACGAGATCTTCGGGATCGGCCTGCGCGCCGCCAGGGCGTTGGGCGACCGGGTCGCGGAGGTCGACATGCTCACCCAGATGGGATCGGCGCAGCACTGGACCGCCGCCGAGACGGAACGCGCCATCGTCAGCTTCGGCGAGGCGATCGCCCTGGCCGAGGAGATCGGTTACCACCGGGGGATCACCATCGCCAGCGCGTCCCTGGGGCAGACGATGTTCAGCACCGGCCGCACCGAAGAGGGGATGGCGCACAGCCTCCGCGCCTACGAGATGTCGATGGGCTACGACTTCTTCGACGTCAAGCTCTGGATGGCGCTCGGGTTAGGCACCGTGCTCAACATCGCGGGCCGGTTCGAGGAGGCGCTGGACGTGCACCGCACCCTCCTGGCCGAGGTGGGGGTCCGCCGGGAGCAGACGAACCCGGAGACGGCGAAGAAGGTGACGACGCTGCTGCTCGCCCTCATCGCCGACGGCCTCGCGGGCCTCGGGCAGTGGCTGGAGGCGGCGCGGCACTACCACCAGGCCGGGAAGCTGGCGTTCGACAAGCAGCCGGGGTACCGCAGCGAGGCCGAACTGGCGCTGGCCGAGGGCATCGCGTGGCGCGAGGCGGGGCAGTACGAGCACGCGCGGACCCGCCTGCTGTTCGCGCTCGACCTGTCGGACGGCCCCGCCTCCCGCGTGGAGCGCGAGCGCGCCGAGGCCGAGCTGGCCCGGTTGCCCGACTGATCGCCCGTGCCGCGGCCGGGTCGGGTTCGGTCGCGCCGGTGATCGTTCCCGCCCCGGGCTGAGCCGGTTCCCGGACCGACCGTTCGCGCCGCCCCCGGTGCGCGCGAGCGGCCGGCCGGGGGAACCGGCCGCTCGCCGGAGCCGGAACGGCCCGCGGTCCCGGCCCGGACAACGGGGGAGGGCGCGGAGGCCGGTTGTCCGGACCGGGGACGCTCGACCAGCGTGCTCGATCCGCGGGTGGGAGAACACCGCCTGCGGCCTTCGGTGCCCGAATTCCCCCTGATACCTGCCCCTTGCGACGCCGTCCGAGGTGGACGGGTCGCCGACCGCGGCTCACCGGGGTGATGGGGCAGCCTTGGTTTCACTTCCACACTCTCCTCGGGCGGATCGCGTTGATCGCCACCGATCACGTGGCTGTACTCGTCCTCATCGACCGCGAGTTGGTGAGGAGGGTGCACGTGACGAACCCGCACTCGGAGCAGATCGAGCACCTCATGGCGCAGTACCGCAGGCAGTTCGCCGAACTCCAGGAGACCCAGCGACGCCTGCGGGAGATCTCCTGCACGGTGACCGCACCGCGCCAGGTGGTCGCGGTGACCGCTGGCCACGGCGGGGTCGTGAAGGACATCAAGTTCCCGACCGGGGCGTTCAAGCGCATGACACCCGGCGAGCTGGCCTCCGTCCTGGTGAAGGCCATCGGCGACGCGCAGCAGCAGGCGACCCGCGAGGCCGCCGCGGTGGTCGCGCCGACGCTCCCGCCCGGCGTGGACGCCGAGAAGCTGTTCTCCGGCGGGGTCGACCTCCAGTCCGCCCTGACCCCGGAACCGCCGCCCCTGCAGGACATCACCCGCGACCTGATGAAGATGAGGAGCTGATCACCGTGGCGACCAAGGGCAACGGCTCCGGTGGCGGCGACCGCGACGAAGAGCCGTCGTCCACCGGTGGCTCCGGTCAGCCGGACTTCGGCTCCGGCTCCGGCTACCTCAGCGTGGACACCGACGGGCTCTACCGCGGAGGCGCCGACATCGACGGGCTCGGCGGCACCATCCACGGGTTCGGGCAGACGTTCATGGGGTTCATCAGCCGACCGCCGCTGCTCACCGGCGAGGTCGACGACACCTGGGAGCGGTTCGCACCCGACTACAACGCGGGCATCGAGACGTTCGTGGGCGGCATCTTCAGCTTCTCCCAGGCCGTGGCCGGCATCGCGCGGAGCGTGTACGACTTCGCCGAGTTCTGCGCGGGCATCGAGGAGAACGCCACGTACATCGGCAAGAACGCGCTGAACATCAAGCCGCCGTCGGGGTCGACCGGCGGGGAGCAGTAGCAGTCGGTTCGCCCGACCCCGTGGGAAGTCGTCGTGCCGCAGGAGTTCCGGAGGAGGGGCTGACCGGTGATCCTCCCCCCTCCCGACCCCGCGTTCGACTGGCTGTGGGTCCTCATCGCGGGCAGCAAGGCGCAGCGGGTCGACGTCGACCAGGGACGCGTGCACGCGGCGTACTGGTACCAGGGCGGGGCGACGCTCCAGGAGCTGGCCAACCAGCTCGTGGAGCTGACCGCCGGCGTGGAGAACTCCATCGGCGGCGAGACGGCGGCGGCCTTCCGCGGGTACGTCCAGCGGTTGGCGTCGACCGTGCCGCAGCTCGTCACGCTGGCGCAGCGGCAGGGCGACTCCCTGCTCGACCTCGCGCTCAACGTCGAGGCCGCCATCTACGGGATGTACATCGAGGTCGCGTTCTTCGCCGCCTCGATCGCCACGGCGCTGCTCAGCCCGTTCACCGCGCCGCTGGTGCCGTCGTTGATCACCGCCGCCCGGACGGCGGTCAACCAGATCCTCCACCAGCTGCACTGGATCGTGCGCGTGCTGGTCGAGGCGCTCCAGGAGGGCGTCGAGGAGGTGATTCAGGGCGCGATCGCCCAGATCACGCAGTTCTTGGAGGGCAACCGGCACGACTGGGACAAGACGAGCACGCTGATCGAGTTCGTGGCCGGATCGGCGGCGGGCGGCATCATCGGCGGCAACCACGCGCTCGCGCACAAGTTCAAACCGGAGCTGAACAACAGGGCGTGGTTCCACGGGCTCAACGAGGCCTTCGCGGAGACCATCGTCGGCATCGGCGCGGCGGGCATCCTCGGCCAGAGCATGGACGACGCGTGGACGGGGACGGTCAACGGCGCGTTCAGCGGCTCGTTGGACAAGAAGGTCAACGACGTCGGCGACGCGATCGACGAGGTCGTCAACGGCCCGAAGTTCGGCGCGCCGGACACGTCCGGGTTCACGCCCGTGCCCCGACCCGAGGTGTTCGGGGGACCGGGCGGTGCGAACAAGGGCACGGGCGGGCCGGGTCCGGAGGTGCCCAATCTCGACGGTCCCGGTCTCGACGGCCCCGGTCTCAAGGGCGGCGGCACCAACGGGGGCAACGGGTCCTCCGGTGATCCGTCCGGTGTGGACGTTCCGACGACCGGGGACGACCAAACCGACCCCCAGCTCCCCCCGCCGCTCACGAACGGGCCGGAGGGGGTCGGTGGTCCCGAGGACATCCGGCCTGGCACACCCCAGCCGGAGATCACGCAGCCCGACGTCACGCAACCCGACACCACGCAGCCCGACGTCCTGCCGCCGGGAGCACTGCCACCTGGCACCCTGCCGCCGGGGACGCTGCCGCCGGGGACGCTGCCGCCCAAGGCCTCGCTTCCGCAGAACTTCGCGCCCGGCACCCAGCCGCCGGGAGATGTGCCACCTGGAGCACTGCCACAGGGAACCCAGTTGCCGGGCAACCAGCTGCCGGGGGCTCAATTGCCGGGTACCCAACCGCCGGGCACCCCGCCGACCGGGATTCAGCCGCCGAGCACCCAGCCGCCGGGGAACTTCGCGCCGGGGACCCAACCGCCGGCCACCCTGCCGCCGACCATCCCGCCGACCGGAACTCAGCCGCCGGAGACTCAGCTACCGGGGACTCAGTTGCCGGGCGACTTCGCGCCGATCACCCAGGACCCGGTGTCGTTGCCGCCGGAGAGCTTGGTGCCGGGGACACCGCCACCCGACACCACGCCGCCGCTCGACCTGACCCCGGTGGGTCAGAACCCGCCGTCGGTGCAGAACCCTCCGATCCAGAACCTTCCGGTCCAGAACCCGTCAGGGCCGAGCACCCCGGGGTTGAACACTCCGGGGTTGAACACTCCGGAGTCGGGCATCCCGGCGTTGGACGCGCCGCCGGTGTCGAGCGCGCCGCAACCGGACCACCAGCCGGTGACCAACGCGCCGTCGCTCCAAAACCCGTCGGGGATCGATGTGCCGGTGGTCGAGTCGCCGGTGGCGGAGACGCCGGTGGACTTCCCGCCGGTGACCGAGACACCGGTCATCGAGACACCGGTCATCGAGACGCCGGTGGGCGAAGTGCCGGTCGGCGAGACGCCGGTCGGCCAGATCCCGGTGGGCCAGATCCCGGTGGGCCGGTCGCCGGAAGTCGGGACGCCGCCGAGCCAACTGCCGGTGGACCAAGCTCCGTCGCCCGTGGTCGAGAGCCCGGTCGGCACCCCGGCTGCCCCGGCACCGCAGCCGAACGCCCCGGCACCGCAGCAGAACCCGCAGGCGGGGGACGCGGTGGTCCGCGGTGGTCGGGACATCCCGTCCTCCGGCGACCCGGTGAACCCGACCGTCCCGACCGGCCCGACCGGCCCGACCCACCTGGACGGCCTGCCACCGGTCATCGACGCCCCCACCGACCCGTTCACCCAGCCGTACGACAGCGACAGCGACAGCGACTCCGAGGTCGAGGTCGAGGTCGAGGTCGAGTCGATCTTCGACGACGGCCGCACCGACGTGACCGACGCGACCGACCTCGGCGACCCCGCTGACCTGGCTGACCCGGTCAACCCCGCGGTCGACCTCGCAGCAGGTCCTGCGGTCGGCACCGCCCCGCCCCAGCCGGTCTTCGCCACCCCGCACGGCTACCCGCGCGACCAGCTCGACCAGGCGACCCCGGTGCAGCGCGGTCGGGTGCACGTGGCACCGGGGTGGCCCGCGCCGGTCCGGTCGGCGTTCGAGGTGCGGCGGGCGAAGCAGGGCGGCGACAGCGTCGTGGAGATCACCGTGGCGGTCGACCTCGACCCGGACGGCCGCTACGACGACGCCACCAAGCAGGCGGTGATGCGGGACGCCCAACTCGCCGTCGACGAGTTCTACAACCGGCCCGACCTCCGCCTGCCCAACGGCGACCTGCTCCGCTTCCGGATCACCCCCAAACCGGCCGACGGGCCGGCGCACCACGTGGTCGCGCTCGACCCCGACCACGAGATCGACCAGAACCACTGGCGGCCGGGCCAGCTCGCCGCCCACACCGCGCACGAGTTCGGCCACATGATCGGCCTGGTCGAGGAGTACTCGACGACCCCGGGCAGGCTCGACGTGACCGGCACGGTCATGGGCCGCCAGGTCGAGGTCGGTCCGGACGGCAAGCCCCGACCGCTGCCGAACCCGCGCGTGCCGCAGCGCTACGTCGACGTCCTGGCGCTGGCCGTCGGCGACCCGGCGCAACCGGCCGGGAAGATCACCGCCGACCTGCCGGCGGACACGCCGCTGCCCAGGGCGTTCACCGGCGTCCCCGAGGCGGCCGGCACGAAGGGCGACCGCACCGCCGACGTCGACCAGCCGGGTGAGCACGAGCAGGAGGAGCAGGACCACGCGCACGACGGGCAGCGCGGCGAGACCGTGCAGGACGCGGTCACCGGGCAGGCGGTCCGGGACAGCCTGCCCGACTACCTGCGCACCAGCCGTTCCCTCGGCGTCGCCGCCCAGAAGGGCAAGCTCACCGGGGCCGCGCTCGAAGTCGAGGCGCACCTGAGGAAGCTCGCACCCCGCGTGAAGGTGTGGAAGGGCGTGGAGGACGTCGCCAAGGCACTCGCCGACTCCGTGGCGGGCACCCTGGTCGACGGTGGCGCGCGGGCCGTCGTCAAGGGCGACGGCAAGTACTACGAGCTGAGGATGCGCTCCACGTTCGACTGGGACGGCCTCCAGGTCGAGGGCAAGGGCACCTACACCCTGAACGCGGAGTCGAAGGACAAGCGCAGGACCGCGGACGAGTCCGGCCACAAGCGCGACGCCAACCTGCTGCCGGTCGTGCAGTTCTCCGGCCTGCCCGGCATCGTCGTCCAGTTCGTGCCCGGCGTGCCGATCGCGCCGACCGAGGAGGTCGGCGGCGGGACCAAGTCGGAGCTGGCCCGGTCGTCGGCGATCGCCTTCGGCTCGCCGCAGGAGGTCACCGCGCCCCTGACGGTGCGGTTCTCCCTCTTCGACGAGCGCGCGCGGCCGGTGCGGGTCGAGGGCGAGGTCCGGGAGGTCGAAGCCGGGGGAGAGGTCCTGCTCACCACCTCCACGGAGCTGGCCACCCAGGACGACGCGGGTGCCCTGGTCCTCGCGACCACCGCGCCGAAGGACCGCGACGCGGGCACCGAGAGCGACGTCGAAGCCCTGGCGCGGCACGGCATCCACCCGGTGGACCGGGACGCGCCGCCGCCGAGGCGGTTCGTCCCGGAGTCGGTCGTCGTCAACCGGGGCGCGGAGTCCGGGGGCATCCGCCCCTTCGCCGACCAGGTCATCGCGCTGCTGGGACCCCGGTACGCGAAGGCGACCTCCGTGGGCGCGCACGGGCGCGACGTGGTCCACGAGTTCGTCAGCGAGGGCAACATCCGGTCCAACCTGCGGAGGATGACGGTCTTCGACGGGACCGCCGACCCGGAGGCGGGCTGGATCCGCTCCGAGCCGATCTTCAAGGGCAAGAACCGCGGCGGGTTCGAGTGGCGGACCAGGATCACCCAGCTGGAGATGCGGGCGGTGGCCCGGTGGGTCCGGGTCGACGGCACCGCGCCGAACACGTCGATCACCGAGCGGCGGCACGACCACCACGAGCACTCCCACCGCAACAAGCTGAAGCGCCGCTGGGGCCTGTCCGGCTTCGTCGGCGGCGGCGGTGACGTCCAACCCCTCGTCACCGTGGCGGGCGGCCTCACCTACAACACGAGCCTGGAGCGCAACGCCTCCTCCGGCCTGGAGCACTCGACCGCGGCGAAGGACGCCGTGGAGATCAAGGGCGACGCCGTCCGCTACGAGATGGTCTACGACATCGAGGTCCGCCAGGTCGGCCGGGCCGGGCGCAAGCCCTGGAAGCTCGACGGCAACGTCAGCTCCCACCAGTGGAGCACCCAGGAGCACGCCCGCCGCTCCGGGATCGTCCCGCGGCGGCCGGACGGCGAGATGTTCCGCTCCGGCCCGGACCGGACGACGCGCGGCCCGCGCGAGTTCGAGGACGGCCGGGCGCTGCTCGGCCTGGTGGAGGAGCTCGACCAGGGCGAACTGCTCAACCGGGCGTTCCAGCCCCTGCTGACCAAGCTGTCCTCGGAGAAGAGGTGGTACCTCGACCAGAAGAAGTTCCTGCGGCACCTGGAGAACCGCACGGCGAACAAGCACCGGTACGCGCACTCGTTCACCGGTCCCGACGTCGACAACGGCAAGCTGACCACCAAGGTCGCCAAGGCGCTCGAACTCGGCGCCAACCTGGGCGACGCGCTCTCCGAGCAGGAGATCTCCCACCTGGTCGAGCACATGTCCGACCGCGGGTCGGGCCTGTTCATCCCGCTCAAGCACGGGGGCTGGGTCCACGACCACACCGTCACGGTCGTGCTGAAGGCCGACGTCGGCCCCGTCGAGGAGGGGGAGCCGCTCGACGCCACCGAGGTCCACGGCCTGTCCAAGAACAAGGACGTCACCACCGTCGAGACGGGGCGGGGACGGGAGTTCGAGATCGGCGGCGGTCCGCAGGGCCGGGCGCTCGGGCCGCTCGGCTCGACGGACTCGACGGTCGCGTTCGGCGTGCTGCTGGCGGGCGTGCGCGGTTCCCGGGCGTGGATCGCCGAGGTGTCGTCGACCCTGACCGGCAAGCGCAACACCGAGCGCAAGCGGGGCGACTCCCTCACCCCGGACGGCAAGGTCGGCAACCGCGCGGTGCGCCAGTTCCGCGCCAAGGTCACGATCACCGGCGAGATCGACTTCACCGAGCGGCCCAAGAAGGGTGCTCGCAAGATCAGTTTCGGGCGTCCTGGCCGCCAGGCGCCCGAGGTGCTGCCCCTCGCCGCACCGGACCCCGTCGAGTTCGAGCTGCGGGTGCTGGTCCCGGAGGCGCTGCTCGGCCGGCCCGGGCAGGACGAGGGGGGCGACGCCCGCACGCCCGAACCGACGCGACCGGTCGACCCGGCCCTGCTCAAGCCGCCGCACGCCCTGCCGGCCCCGATGTCCCGCTCCTTCGACGACATCGAGGTGGTGGCGTTCACCGCCGCGCCCGAGCTGCAGGCCGCCGCGACCGACGTGCTGAGCGCCGCCTCCGACCACGACCCGGTCGTGCGCTCCCGGGACCAGGCCATCGCCCGCGCGATCAACACCCGGCTCTCGCCCGAGTCGCTCAAGGGCGACCCCCGGTTGTTCAGCCGCACCACGATCATCGACTCCTCGCAGCTGGTCTACGAGCGCCGCGCGGAGGACCTGGTCGCGACCCTGGGCGTGGCGTTCCGGCCGAAGCTCTCGGCACGCCAGGTCACCGCCGAGGAGTTCCAGGAGGTGGTGCGCGAGCACGAGGCGTCGGCCAAGGTGTCCGGCTCCGGCGGCACCGTCGACCAGTTCCGCGGCTACGTGGTCGCGGTGCCGCTGCTGACCCAGAAGGGCTTCACGGGCGCGGCGGGCGGCACCAACGAGGTCGCCGCGCGCGGTGTCTTCGTGATCGCCGCCTCCCCGTACAGCGTCAGCCGGGGCCACACCGCCGCCGTGCACCTGAAGGGCGGCGAGAAGCTCGCCGTCGGGACCCCGGCGCGCAGGATGGTCCTGGCCAGGGTCGACATCGAGTCCACCGTGGTCGCGGAGGCGCAGCACAAGGGCAACCTCAGCTTCGGCCTGGTGCGGCCCGACCCGGCGCGGACCGAGGGCGCGGTCGTGGACCTGCCCGAGTCGGCCCTGGTCTGGCTCACCGAGGAGCAGTTCCACGAGCTGCGGACCGGGGAACCGCCGCAGCGCGTCGAGCCCACCGCCACCGCCGAGCGCGGCGTGGAGCCGCCCGCGTCGCTGCGGCCGGGCGGGTCGGCCAAGCCGTCGATCGGCCTGGGCGGCATCATCGAGCCGATCGACCTGAGCGCGCAGGTCGACGCCCTGCGCGTGAAGCTGGCCGCCAACCCCGACGTCGGCCCCGAGCTGGCGGCCCGGCTGCTGCCCGACAGCTCGCTGGACCCGAAGAACGCCAACATCGCCGCGGTCAAGTGGTTCCTGTCCGACGCGAACCGCATGGTCAACAGCCTGATCAACGGCGGCACGTCCACACCGGTGCGGCTGGAGGACCGCTTCAGCGGGCGCACCTACGACCTGACGCTCGACGCGACGTTCACCCAGGCCCCCGAACGCGGTGTGGTCGGCAACTTCACCAAGCTCAAGTCGACGGTGACCGCCGAGTTCGGCGTCAAGACGGTCAAGAGCCGGGCGCGGACCCTGTTCACCTGGCTCGCCTCCGCCCGTCCCGCGCTGACCGTCCGCGAGGAGAAGGGCCCGGCCACCACCGACGGCCGCGCCCAGGGCCAGGTCGGCGGCGGCCTCGGCGTGGAGAAGCTCTCCGGCATCCGCGACCGCAAGAAGACGGCGGAGAAAGCCACCAAGTACACCCAGAGCGGCGCGCTCAAGGGCCCCGCCGCGAGCCACCGCTGGAAGCTCGACCTCACCGTCGGCATCGGGCGGCACGGCAGGGACCTGGCCTCCGTCCGGGTGTCCGAGGACGTGCGGATCACCAAGCTCGCCGAAGAGGCGTTCCCCGAACCGGAGCACGGCGGCCTGCTCGGCTCGGCCGAACCGAGCGCCCCGGCGAGGTCCGCGGTGATGACCGACGACGACCTGGCGGCCTGGCGGGCCGGCGGCGACCGGGAGACCACGCGGCTGCCCGCCGTCGAGGACTACTGGGCCGAGCACTACTTCGGCGACGTGGAACGGCTGCGGTCCCTGGCCAAGGACGTGCTCGTCCACTCCGGCGTCCCGATCACCGCGCAGGTCGAGCGGGCGGTGAAGGCCGGCATCACGCCCGCCGCGGTGCGCGCCGGGCTGTCCGCCGGGACCGAGGGCACGTTCAAGGTGCCGCTGCCCGGCGGGGTCGACCGCTCCCTGGAGATCCACATCCGGTTGCCGGGCAAGCCCCGCTTCGCCAGCGCCAGCGCCGGTGTCGACATCCGGTCCTACCGGATGAACACCGAGAAGGAGGAGGTGAAGATCACCGCGGGCGGTGAGGTGGAGCTCCTGGAGACCGCGCCGTTCGGCACCGGTGGCGAGTCGAACTCGGTCCCGCCCGACGGGTCCGGCCAACCGCCCGTGCGGCAGGCGTTCGACGACAAGTCCGGTTCGGCACAGCGGCAGGTCACCACGGTCACCGGTCCCCAGGACGAGCAGGCGGAGCACACCAGGACCGCGGGCCCGGCCCGCACCTTCGACCCGCTGATGCCGTGGACGATCGCACCGGACGACAAGCTGTCCCGCGTCCTGCTGACCGGCGCCGAGTTCCGGGTTGTGGCCATGCCCGCGACCAAGCCGTCGTCGGGCAGGGTCGCGGTCAGTTACCGGGACCTGACCACGCACGACGCGTACGCGGTGCGGATGCGCGACACCGCGGCCACCGAGCTGACCGGGAAGACGCTGCCGCCGGAGCTGGTCAAGGCCACCAGGGACCTGGCGGCCAAGGGCAAGGCGTGGCTGGCCGCCGAGCAGCGCGCGCTCGCGCCGACCGCCGAGCGCGAGGCCAGGGAGCGCCCGATCGACGTGGCCGCCCGCTCGCGCGCGAACCGGCTGGTCGAGCTGGACGAGCTGGAGGAGGTGTTCGCCGAGCAGCAGGCCGAGGTGCGCGACCTCCGGCGACGACTCGACACCGCGATGAAGGCGGCCGCCCAGCGCGGTCGCACCCGCGGTCCCGCGGCCGTGCGGAAGGCGCGAGCGGACCTGATCGTCGCCCGTCGCGCCTGGCACGCCGGGCAGACGGACCTGGGCAGGCTGGACGACCGCAGGAAGGCGCTGGTCGCCGAGCTGTCCGAGGGCGGCGTCACCATCGACCAGCTACGCCGGTACGCCGCCGCGCTGGAGGCCGAGCGCACGGCCGTCGAGGCCGAGCGGAAGGCGGAGGGGGAGTGGTGGGACGCCAAGGCGGTGTACGACCGGGAGGTCGCCGCCCTGCACGAGCAGGAGGCGTTGGAGCGGCGTGCCGACCGGACGCCGGACGGCACGCCGGAGGAGTCGCCCGGCCGGTCTGGTGCTGACCGGGGCAGTGCCGACCGGGGTGGTGTGGACCGGGGCAGTGCAGACCAGGGCGGGGCCGACCGGGGTGGTGTGGACCGGGGCAGTGCAGACCAGGGCGGGGCCGACCGGGGTGGTGTGGACCGGGGCAGTGCAGACCAGGGCGGGGCTGACCAGGGCAGCGCCGACCGGGGCAGCGCCGACCAGGGCGGGGCCGACCGGGGTGGTGTGGACCGGGGTGGTGCCGACCCGAAGCGCGGGCCGTCCACCTCCCGGAGGGCGCCGGTGCTGCCGCCGATCCCCGAGTCGGGTGACCTCGACGACCTGATGTCCGCGGTGCAGGACCTGCCGGCCCCGGGGTCGTGGGCCGACGAGGTCGCGGCGGCGCGGCGCAACCTGGGCAAGCTGTCGACCACCGCGCACGAGCGCCTGCAGGACGAGGCGCGGCAGTTGGTCCCGCCACCGGACGGCTCGCTGTTCCTGGGGACGCGCACGCCCGAGCAGATCGCGCGGGAGCGGCTGCTCGACGAGGTCCGCGCCGTGGTGGCCGACGAGCGCCGCCGCCGCGGGCCGCAGGCCGCCGCCGACCGGGCCCGGGAGCTGATCGCCCGGTTCGACCTCAGGCGCACCCGCGGCCTGCTCGGCAAGGGCCCGCTCCCGGTGGAACCGCCCGACCCGCACACCGCCGGCGAGTCCTCGTCGGCCGGCGCGCGGCGCGAAGGGCTCCCCGCCCGGGACGAGACCGCCCACCACCCGGCGCCGCTCGACCCGAGCCCGCCGCAGGACGACGTCGACAACACCGCCCCCACCGCGGAGGAGGTCGAGGACACCGACCCCACCCCGGAGGAGTCGGCGTTCGCGAACATCACCGACGCGGTGGGCGGCCTGGCCCGGCTCGACCTGCCCGAGGCCGAGCTGCGGGCGAAGCTGGCCGAGTACAGCTCCCTGGCAGACGACGACCTGCTCGAACCGCACGAGCTGCCGCCGGGGACCCGTGCCCGGCTGGTCGCCCTGAACGACTCGCTCGCGGCGTTCGGCGACCCGGAGACCGCGGCGCGGGTGCGCGTGCTGGTCACCGAAGCGCTGCTGGCCGCGAGCCTGGTGCCCAGCCGCGCCCTGGAGGGGCCACCGGCCAGGGCGGGGCACGGCGTCGTGCTGGACCGCCTCGCCATCCAGCCCGTCGCACCCGACCGGCTCAGCCGGCTGCTCGACCAGCTCCACGACCACCTGGTCCGCGGTCAGGACCCGTTCACCGCGCCGCACTCGCCCCTGCGCGGCCTGGACGTGCCGGCGGACGCGGTCCTGCCGGTGCGGCTGGCCCACCTCGGCCTGGTCAACCTGGACGCCGAAGCCCGGGACGCGGTCGTCCACAGCACGCTGTTCGCCGCCCTGGTCGCCCACCCCGCGGCGCTCACCGAGTCGATGTTCGCCGGCTCCGGCCACACCCACCGGTACTTCCCGACCACCTCGGCCGCGGCGGCGGTCGACGCGGCCGTCCGCAGCACGTCCCCGACGTTCGCGACCCTGCTGCACCTCGGCCGCGCCGCGGCCCTGGCGACCGGCCCCCGACCCGGCAGCGGGCGGGTCGGGGCCGCGGTCCGGGAGTTCAGGAACCTCCAGCGGCTCGCCCTCGACCTCGTGACCCGGGACCAGGCCCTCCCCGCCACGCGCGAGACGTGGCGCGAACTGGCGGGCCTGTGGTCCCGGGTGGTGCAGGACCTGGCGTCCGCCGACAGCGGGAAGCCCGGACCCGACCGCGCGGCGCTGGAGAAGCACGCGGCCCGGTACCGGTCGCAGCTCGCGCCGGAACCCGGCGGTCCGCCGTTCGGCGCGAGCCACCTCTCCGCCACGGGCCCCGACGCCGTCCCGCTGGCGGCGCACCTGGCGACCCCCGAGCAGCAGGAGCGGTTCTGGCACCGGGTGGACTCGGCCGGCGGGGCCGTGCTGTCCACGCCGTCCGGCGTGGTCCACCTGCACGCGACCACCATCGCGGGCGAACCGGTGTTCGTCCTGGACGACGTCGCCGACCGGTACTCGACGATGCTCGACCGGGACCGGCTGGCGGCCTGGGCGACCGACACGGGCGCCCGCGCCGGCGCTGAGCTGTTCCCGTCGGCGGTCGCCGGGCCGGCCGGGGAACCGACCCTCCGCCCGGCCGACGAGCCCGCGCGGACCGGTGCGGACGACCCGCCGCCCGGCGACGCCGACGTGCTGCACCGCGCCCGCTCGATCCCGGTGGCGCGGTTCGTGCTCGACGACCTGGACACCTGGTTCCGCCAGGACCAGACCGCGCTGGAGCACACCCAGCGCGTGCTGGACGTGCTCGACGGCCGGGTGGCGGGCACCAGGCACGGCCTGCGGCCGGCGTTCCTGGCACGCGGCAAGCCGGCGAACCCCGCCCACCAGGAGGCGCTGCGGCTGGCCGCCGTGGTCGACAACGTGGCCCGAGCCGTGGCCGAGTCGTTCAACGACCCGCTGCTGAAACCTTTGTTGGCCCGCCGGATCATCGCCGCGCACCGGGAGGCGTGGGGCTCGCCCGAGGCGGTGGAGGTGGCCTCGGCGCTGGTGTCCGACGACCCGCTGACCGCCCTGCTGCGCGGCGACGTCGACGACGTGGCGGCTGCGGCCCGCGTCCGGTCGGTCGCCGAGCGCGCCGGGCTGGACCCGCTGACGACCCTGGACCTCCTGCGCCGCCGGCACGAGGCGGAAATGCTCTCGTACTCCTTCGAGGAGATCCAGGCAGGTCTCCTGCACCGGGACGAGCACACCAGGGGCACCTTCGAGCTGGCCCACCTGCCCGGCGAGATCGCGCTGCCGCACTACACCCGCGTCGTCACGGTGCGGGACCCGTCCGCGCTGCTCGGCGAGGTGACCAAGTCGCTGGACCTCACCCTCACCCCGTGGGCCGTCGAGAAGCTCGACGCGCTGCGGGACCTGGTGGCGCCCGGACTGCCCCTCGCGCCGACCCCACCCCCCGCGCCGGACGCGCCGGGGGACCCCGGGCCCCGGGACCTCGCCTTCACCGCCGACGACCTCACCGCGGCGGGCCGGGACCTGCGGACGCCGAGCTCCGTGCCCCCGCCGGGATCACCGGCGGCGGCCGCGCTGACCCAAGCCGAGTACGAACACCTGCGGCGCATCCGCGCCACGCCGCCCGACCCGCGGCGGCGGGCCGAGCTCGTCGCCCACCTCCAGCAGATGTGGGGGCTGCCCGACCCGGCCACCGCGGAACAGGTCCTCGCCCGGGTCGAGCACTGGTTCGAGACCGCGCCGGTGACCATCTCGTTCTCCGCGGACCGGCTGTTCGGCGACGAGGCCAAGGCTGCCGTCCTGACCCGGGACCACGCCGAGTACCTGCCCGCCTCCCAGGTCGGCATGCGCGTGGTCAACGCCGCGAGCCTGCCCGCCCTGGACCGGCCGACCCACGACCTGCCCGCGCTGCGCGCCGAGGCCGAACGCCTGGAGGGCGCCTACCGCGCCGCGCTCGCGCTGAACCCGGCCGGCGTCGACACGGCGGAAGCCCACGACCGGTTCCGGAAGGCGCGCGGCACGCTGGCGGCGGCCGAGCAGGTCGAACGGCGCAGGCCGAGGCAGGCCCGCTACCTGCGGGCCCTGCTCGACGCCGACCCGGGGTTCGCGTTCTGGACCCAGGCGAACACCGAACTGTCGCGCGGCGACAACTACCCGCGCTGGCGGCGGGACAAGGACGACCTCATCCACGGCCGGCGCGGCCTCGGCCCCCGGGAGACCGCCGTGTTCGGCGCGGTCAACCTGAACTACCACCACACCAGAGGCTTCGAGGGCAGCCAGTACTACGGCGAGAGCCACCTCCTGCTCACGCCGGAGATCCGCCGGCGCGCCTTCTACACCTTCGGCTCCACGGCCCGCCCCACGGCGCACCTGTCGGACCTGATGCACGACATGGTCACCCAGGGGATGAGGGAACCGGTCGACGCCCTCGTGCGCAACGCGCTCGGGCTGGAGGGGATCGGGCCGCAGTCGTTCCTGCACCTGGAAGTGCACGTGCACGGCGGCCTCCGGTTCGACCGCGACGTGCGGGAGCTGTCCCTGCCGCCCGGTGGGCTCGCGGACGACGTGCGCGCCCGGGTCGAGCGGTTCGCCCGGCACCACGGCATCCCGACCACCACGGACCGCACCTCGCCCCCGCCGGGCGCGCCGATCACCGGCGGCACCGTCCTCGCCGCGCTCGCCACCGCCGACCGCGGGTCCGGCGCGTGGACGGAGCTGCTGGACGCCCGGCGCGACCTGGCGGCGGCCTTCGTGGCGCAGCACGAGCTGTACACCCGACTGCACACCGGTCAGGCCGGTCCCGGGGACGCCGCCCGCGTCACCGAGGTCGCCGTTCGGCTCCAGGCGGCCCAGGCGCGCGTCCAACGGGCCGAGGCGGTTCTGGGGTCGGGAGCCCAACCGGGTGTGCCGAGGACCCCGTCCGACCTGTCCAGCAGGCACTCCGCGGGAACGCCTTCACCCCTGGCCTCACCCCCGATCCCGCCACCGCCCCCGTCACCGCCCGGGGCGAGGAGGTCCTGGCGGGCGAGGGGCGCGCGGCTGCTCAACCACCTCTTCGGGGTGTCCCCGGACGACGGGGGGCTGGCGTTCGGCCCGGTCGACTCGTCCCCGGAAACCCGCTCGACCGGGTCGGACTCCGGGTCGGACTCCGACGGGGACGGCGGTCGGCGGACCGGCGTGGAGGAGTTCCGGACGTCGTCGGGTGTGCGGGTGTTCAGCCGCCCGTTCCCGGCGGTCGCCGGCGACCCGGCCGGGGTTTCCCCGGATGACGGGGGGTTGGCGTTCGGCTCGGTCGACTCGTCCCCGGAAACCCGCTCGGCCGACTCCGACTCCGACTCCGATGCCGACTCCGGGTCGGACTTCGACGGGGACGGCGGTCGGCGGACCGGTATGGAGGAGTTCCGGACGTCGTCGGGTGTGCGGGTGTTCAGCCGCCCGTTCCCGGCGGTCGCCGACGACCCCTCCGACCACCCCTCCGACGAGTCCGATGTGGACTCGGGCGCCGATGACGGGTCCGGGCGGGAGTTCCAGCGGTGGTTCGGGTCGTTGACCGACGAGGGCCGGGAGCGCTTCGAGTCGCTGCACGAGCAGGCGAGCAGGGCGCAGAAGCAGCTCTTCCGCGACGCCTTCCCGACCGGCCCCGGGTGGCGCGACCGGCTCGCCGACGCCCTCGACACCGAGGAGGCGACGACCACGGCACCCGCCTGGCCCGAGGTCGTCGCCCTGGTGGCCGACCGCCTGGCCCGGCTCGACTCGAACGCGCTGCACGACGCCCACCTCGCCGCGACCCGCATCGTCGCCGACGTGGAGCAGCGGCACGGGCAGCCGTTGCCGGACGGCCCCGTGACCGACCAGGTCCTCGACCTGGCCGCCCACTGGTCCGCGACCCTGGGCGAGGCCGAGGCGCTGGAACTGGTCGACGACCTGCTCACCCGGACCGACGCGCGCTACCTGCAGGGGGACACCCCGCCCGCCCCGCCGATGGCGCCGAGGCCCGACGGTGAGTGGGTGGCCCGGGTGGCCTCCGCCCGCGCCCTGCTGTCCCGGTTGCCCGAGCACCGCAGGCGGATGGCCGAGGAGACGGCCAGGCAACTCGTGCCCACGCCGAACGGGTCGCTGTTCGTGGGCTCGCGCACCCCCGAGCAGCTCGCGGGGGAGCGGCGGATCGACGAGATCCGCGCCGTCGTGGCCCTCGCGCACGCCGAGGGGGGTCGGGCGGCCGAGACGGCGCGCGAGCTGACGCGGCGGTTCGGGGTCGTCCGGACCAGCGGCCTGCCTGCCGGCGCCCCGCCGCCCCGCCGGACCGATCCGCACGGCGCGGGGGAGTCCTCGGGGGGACCGGCCCGGCGCGTCCCGCCGGCGACGCCCGACGAGGTCGCCGACCACCTGGCGCTGCTCACCTCCGCGCTCGACCCGGTGACCGGCGTGCCGACGAGCCTGCTGGACGAGCACGTCGAGGACCCCGGGCTCGCGCGGGCCCGCTCGTGGGCCGCGGAGCTGCGCGACGCCGGCGTGCCCGGCGTCGCGACGGTGTTCCTCGGCGGCGGCGACCCGCTGCGCTTCCCCTCGCCGCACGCCTTCGGCGGCACCGACGACCAGCCGCGCGGCGTGACCTCGGCGTTCCGGGCCGCGGTGGCGGTCGAGGTCGACCCGGGCGACGGGGGACCGCCGCACCACCTCGTCCTGGACCCCTCGGTCAGCCCGGGCACCCCCCTGACCCCGGACAGGTGGGCGGAGCTGTTCGGCGTGCGGTCGGACGACGGGGACCCGAGCCGCAACCGCGTCGTGGTCGTCGGTGCGGGCGAGCCGGTGCCGCCCTGGGTGCGGGAGCCGGCCCCCGGCCCGCTGGACGACCCGGACGCCCTGGTCGACGAGGTGCTGTGGCGGAGGGAGTTCCGCGACTGGCACCGGTCGCTGAGCCCGGCGGCCCGGGAGCGGTTCGCGGCGCTGAACGCACGGCTGACCCCGGTGCGGCTGCGGCTGTTCCACGACGACTTCCGCGCCTCCGACGACGTGCGGCGCTCGGACCTGGCCGACCGCCTCGACACCGGACGTGCGACCACCCTGGTGCCCGCCTGGCCCGAGGTCGTCGCCCTGGTGGACGCCTCCCTCGCCGACCTGGACCCCACCGCCCGCCGGACCGCCCGGACCAGCGCCCTCCGGATCGTCAACAACTCGGAGATCCCGCACTCCCGCGACGTGCTGGGCCCGGAACTGGTCGGGCAGCTGGCGGACCTGGTGGCCCACTGGGTGACCACGATCGGTGAACCGGCGGCGCGCGCCCTCACGGAGAACCTCCTCCTGGAGATGGACGCGCGGTACTCCGGCGGCACCGCGTCGTTCGGCTCGGGTCTGGTCACGGCCCCGCACCGGCCGGGCGCGCCGGCCCCGACCCCGATCCCGCCACCGCCCGCGTCCGTGCGCAGGCTGCGGGCCGCCGTGCCGCCCGGCAGCCGGTTCACCGACCCCCGCCGGTTCGTCGGCCTGCTCGGCGGGGCCGGCCGCGACGTCGACCGGCTCGACCTCGCGATCGCCTTCCACCAGACCTACCGGGGCGAGCCGCGCCCCGCCTCGACCGTGCCGCCGGGCACCGGCCTGGGGCGGGCGCACCTGGCGGTGGAGGTCGGCCATGCGCCGGAGTTCATCGGTCGCGGGCCCAGCGCCCTGGTCGAGGTGGCGGACCGGGTCCGGCGCGGCGGACACGGCACGAGCGCGCTCGTGTTCGGCAGCCCCCCGTACGGGCCGGACGAAGCCTGGAACGTGGTCAACCACCACGGGCGCGTCCTCGTCGTGGACCCGCGCCGGGGCACGGTCGAACCGGCCGAGGGCAACGTGCGCTGGGCCTCCGACACCGTGCACGCCATCGCGCTGGCCCCCGACGGGCGTCCCGTCCGCGGCCGGAGCCCGCTCCCCGAGGGCCCGCACTGGGACGGCGACGAGGCCGAGCGCTTCGCCCGCGGCGAGCCGCTGTCGCCGTTCGGGTCCGAGGACGGTGACCGCCCCGACGACCTCGCGCCCTCGGTTCCCGGCCACGACCCGGTGGACGACCTCGCCGGCGACCTCGGGCGGGTGGCGGTCGAGGACGAGCCGGAGGACGAGCAGGACGAGGAGGCGTCCTGGGCGGCCGAGGTCGAGTCGGCGCTGGACTTCCTGGACGGGCTGCCGTTCCTCCGGCAGGAGATGCTGCGGGAGGAGGCGCGCAGGCTCGTGCCCGCGGCAGACGGGGCGGTGTTCATCGGCTCGCGCACCCCCGAGCAGCTCGCGCGGGAGCAGCGGGTCGACCAGATCCGCGCCGTGGTCGCCCGGGAGTACGCGGTCAACGGCGAGACCGCCGCGTTCGACCTGGCGCGGCAGCTGGGCAGGTGGTTCGGCACCCTGCGCACCCGCGGCGTCCCCGGCGGCGCCCTGCCCGGGACCGACCCGACCAACCCGCCCACCGCCGGCGAGTCCTCGAAGACCGGCGCGACCCGCTCGCGCGCGGACGTCCACTTCCAGCCGTCCCGGACCGCGTCCGGTGGCATGAGCCTGGGCGTGGGCGACGGGTCCGACGACATCCACTGGCGGGTGACCTACCAGTCGCTGCCGTCGACCGGGGACCGGCCCTTCTACGTGTTCGCCACGGCCAAGGGCGGGAAGTACCTGGTCGACGGCTCCTTGATCGACGGCGCCGCGCTGGGCCGGCTGGTGCGCGACTCGCCGCACTTCCAGGCGCACGCCGCCGACCCCTCGGTGCGGGTGCGCCTGATCGGGCTCGACCCGGCGCACCGCGCGGAGTCCGAGCAGGCGGCGCGGGACTTCGCCGAGGCCCTGCGGGGGCCGGGGGCGCACCGCGAGGTCGAGGTCTCCAACGGGGTCTACGACTTCCGCCGCGTGCTCCTCCCGGTCCGGCCGCAGGACGTGCGGTGGGAGCCGTTGAAGCGGGCGGACGGCAGTGCGTACGGCGTGGGCTTCGCCACCGACACCCGCGCGCGCCGCACGCTGGCGAAGCTGGGTTCCCGGGCGACCGACGAGAGCACCCGGGTGGTGGCCGAGCAGCCGCGTCGCGCCGACCAGGTCACCAAGGACCAGTGGAAGGTCGCGCCGTGGGCCGCGGCGACGACCGGGAACCGGACCCGTCCGGCCACGCTGCTGCTGGAGAGCGACGGCGACGAGTTCGTCGTCCCGCTGGTCGACGGGACGGCGCGGAGCCTGTCGGTCGACGAAACGGCGCGCCTGCTGCTGGCCTCGGAGCAGTTCAAGCGGTTCGGCGAGCAGACCGTCCGACCGCCGCTGGTGGTGATGAGCCACGACCGGTACGCCAAGCCGGGCCGCGGCCGCCCGATCAGCGGTCGGCTGCTGGCGAAGCTGCGCGAGCTGAGCGGCCCGTGGCAGGGCTACCACTACACCGGCGGGATCGACGTCGCCGGGGGCTGGCCCTTCCCGGCCCTGCCGAGGGGACACCGGTTCACCGAGGGCGACCCGCTGCCGCCCGGGCACGTGGTGCGCGAGTCGTCGGGTTCGGTGTTCACGTTCCCGGTCACCGACCGGCAGCCCCCGCGCGGTCCCGCGCCGGACGGGCCGTGGCGGCCCGCGGACGGCTCGCCGGGTCCGGAACCGCTGCGCGTCGTGGTCGACTCGCCCGACGGCACGTACGCCCGCCTGGTCACCGAGCACGACGGGGTGCGCCACGAGCACGAGGTGGACGGCCGGGGGCTGGGCCGGGTGCTGCTCGCCGACCCGGTGTTCCGGGCGGCGCTGGAGGCGGACCCGGCCCGGCCGGTGGTCCTGGAGGCCCGCCACGCCGGGGAGCGGGTGAACTTCGGCGGCCTCGGGTTCGACTTCGCCGGTGCGCTGCGCGCCGAGGGGTTCCACCCGGACGTGTACGCCTCGCGCGGTCCGGACGGCACCGACTTCGCCCTGGTCTCCGTCCTGCGCGCGGGCGACCTGAGGACGGAGGTGCTGAAGAACCGCGACGGTGCCCCGGTCGCCCTGTACGTGCGGGCGCCCGGCGACGACTCGCGGTACGCCGCCGCGGTCAGGTGGGCGGCCAACGTCCTGGCCGGCCGCGCGGACCGCTACGCGGTCAAGGACGCGCAGGGCGGGGTGGCGCAGCGGGAGTCGCCGTGGGACAAGGGCACGCTGCCGCTGTTCCTCATCGCCCACTCGGACGGCGACGGCTACCTCGGCACCCGGCGGGACGGCAAGCGGGAGAGGACGTCCCCGGCGGAGCTGGCCCGGGTCCTGCGGGCGGACCCCGTGCTGCGCGACCTACTCGGCCGGAGCGGGGGCGGCGCGCCCGAGCGGTCGATCGTGCTCGTGTCGCCGGACGGGACCACGCCCGGCGGCGACGAGTTCACCCGCTCGCTGCTCAAGGGCGGCTACTCGCGGCGGCTGCACGTGCCCCCGCACACCGTCGCGCTGCGGCCGGACGGCGTGCTCGAAGTGGACGGCGGGCCGCTGGTCACCCACGACCGACCCAGGCCGGAACCGGAGGACGTCGCCGACTACCCCGCCGCGTCCGACTCCGCCGGCCTGTTCGGGCACTTCTACCCGCAGGACGAGGGGGAGGTCTACATCCGGGCGCGCAGCGCGCGCCGCACCCGGGCGGTCGGGCTGCGCCTCTACCTGCGCGAGGAGTTCACCGGGGGCCGGGACGCCCGGGGCAGGCCCCGCACCCGCCAGGTGCCCCACCTCGCGCCCTGGTTGGCAGCCGGGGTCCCGCCGTGGTTCATCGGCGGGCACGGTGCGCCCACCGGCATCTCGGTCGGGCTCAAGACCGACCAGCCGCTGCACCTGGGCGACCGCGTCCACGTCAACGGGGGTGACGCGGCCAAGGTCGCCGCGGCCGCCGCCTCCTACCGCAACGCCCGGCGCTCGCCCAAGGCGTGGGTGGTGCTGCGCGAGTGCCTGCAGAACGCACCGGCGCCGCACGGCGCGGCCAACGCCGCTGAGCGCTTCAAGCCGAGGTGGCACCGGGCGGTCGAGGGCTCGGACAAGGTGTTCGGCGCGACGGCCAAGACGATCAACAACGACGAGTCCGCGGTGCTGCGCGTCCTGGGGGAGGGCGCCTACCGCGAGGCCCTGCCCGACTCCGACGACGTGCCGTCGGTGCCGCTCTCGGACCTCGTGGTCACCGCGATCCCGCCGCTGGCGCTGTCGTTCCCGGACAACGGCAAGCAGGTCGACGGCGCCCGGTACGGGGAGGACCTGGCCGGCGCCGCGCGGGCGGTGGTGCGGGCGGCGTGGTGGCGGATGCGCAACGGCGTCCCGCTGCCCGAGGTCACCATCACCGGTCGCGGCCGGGGCTCGCGGTACCCGTGGCGCGCGCGCGAACCCGGGATGTCACGGGCCCAGGCGGTCGAGGCGGCGTTCCGGGCGGCGCTGGCCGCGGAGGCGGCGCGGCTCGCGACGGCGGGGGTGGCCATCGACCCGGCGCTGATCCCGGTCCGGGTGCTCGGCGAGCGGGTGCCCGAGGGCGCCACGCCGTCGGCCACCGTCCAGTTCCACCTGACCGACCACGAACTGGGGCAGGCGGTGCTGGCGGACCTGCCGGAGGAGGACGTCTTCGACGAGTGGGTCGAGGACCTCTACACGGCGTTCGCGGCCCTGGAGCACTCGCCCTGGGGCAACGCGCACCCCCCGACGGACGCCGCGGTGGGCGGCCTGAGCTTCAACGAGGGCGGTCGGTGGGACAAGCCCCGCTGGGAACCGCTGCACGCGTCGCTGCCGCCGACCGGCGACAAGGCGTTCCACGTCTTCGCCGCGGCCCGGGGCGACCGGTTCCTGGTCGACGGGGAGTTGGTCGACGGTGCCGGGCTGGCCGAGCGGGTCCTCGGGTCGCCCGTGTTCCAGCGGCTCGCCGCGGACCCCGGGGTGCCGGTGCGGCTGGTCGCGTTCGACCCCGCGAACCCGGCCGCGTCGGCCAGGGCGGCCGGGGAGTTCGCCGAGGCGCTGCGCGATGCCGGCCCGCCCCGCCGGGTGTGGGCGGCCACCGGGCCGTTGCAGACCGACCCCGGGACCGGTCCCGGTTTCACCCTCGTCTCCCGTCCTCGACCGGGTGACCCGACGCCCTCCCCGGCGCCGAACGCACCCGCTCACCGACCACCGGCCCCGACCGGCACGCCCCCGACCTCCCCGGCGCCGAATCCCGCCGACGACCCGAACCCCCTGCGCAGCACCGCCGCCTCGGCCCCGTGGTTCGACCCGCACCACCCGGTGCCCTCCGCCGCCGTCGCCGAGGCCCGCTCCACCACGCCGCCCACCCGCTGGGTGCGGGGCGAGGACGCGGGCGTCCTCGACAGCACCACGATCGGCCCCGAGGGCATCGTGCTGCGGGCCTGGCGCGGTCCCATCGCCTACGACGTGCGCGACCTGGAGATCGACGGGACACCGGTCCGGGACTTCACCGTCCGCCTGCACCTGGACCGACCGGACCCCGACCTGCGGGCCCGCGCGCTCGCCGGCGTCGAGGAGGTGTTCAACCGCGGCCACCGCCTGCCCGGCGGGCAGCAGTTCCACGTCACGGTCGAGTTCACCGACGACCCCGCCGACGCCCACGCCCGCATCGCCGTCACCGCGCCCGCCGGCCGCGCCGACCAGTTGACGTGGCCCGTGGACACCGATGCCCGCCGCCTGGCGCACGAGATCGGGCACTTCCTGGGCCTGCGCGACGAGTACTTCGAGCCCGGCGCGGTGAAGCCGATCTTCCAGCACCGGGACGGCCGGGGCCGCGTGGTGCACGACGACACCCCGATGACCGCGGGCCTCGACGCCCCGGGCGCGGCGCTCAAGCCGAGGCACCTCCGGCTGGTCGACGACCGGATGAGGGCGCTGGAGTCCTCCCACGAGCCCGCCCCAGAGGAGTTCACCCCAGAAGAGTTCACCGCCGACGTCCCGGCACCCGCCGCGCCCAAGCGCCGCGCCGGCGCCGCGGACCTCGACGAGCCGTCGGCCGACCGGTCGAAGAAGCACCGCGGCCCGGCCGCCGCCACCGACCGGGAAGTCGAGATGACCGACACGGAGGTCACCCTGGTCAACGCGGGCGGCGCCCACAACGCGGCGTTCGCGGACCTGGCGGGCGGCCGACCGCTGCGCCGGATCACCGAGGTCGACTACCTCGACCGCACCCGGAGCGGCATCGAGAGCGGGGAGCCTCCCTCGTTCGTGGTGAACATCATCGTCCGGGCGAGCGAGCTGGGCGACCTGGACCGGGTCCTCGACGGCATCACCGCCCACGCCGGCGACCTGGGCGGTCGGGTGGCGTTCGTGCTCGGCGTGAACGCGCCCACCGCCGCCGACGTCGCCGACGCGATCGACCGCGCCAGGGCGGTGATCGCCGCCCGCGCCGAGCCCATCGCCCTGGTGGGCCTGCCGCACCCGCCCGGTGGTTTCCGCTTCGGCGAGACCCGCAACCGCACGCTGGACAGCGACGCGCACGTGTTCGCCGTGCACGCCTTGGCGGCCAACGGCACCCACCCGTACGTGGCGGTCATGGACTTCGACGCGAGCGACCGCCGCACGCAGCGCGGCCGGCACGTCTTCGACCACGTCGCCGACCTGATGCGGGCGCCCGACGACGACGGCCCCCGGGAACCGCTGCGCCCGCTGCTGGTCGGCGGCGGCTACCGCGTCTCCGACCGGGCGCAGCTGCGCCGGGACACCATCGCGCGGATCAACGCCGATCCGAACCTGGCCCCCGAGGCCAAGCGGGCGCTCGTCGACCGGGTCGAGGACGACCCGTTCGTGGCGAACTTCGAACTCATGATCACCGAGGACATGCACGCCCGGCGCAACCAGGCCGCCGTGCACCCGCTGCTGCCCTACACCCCCGAGCCGAACCTGTTCTTCGACGCCCTCGTCCCGCTGGCGGACCCCGAGGTCCGGTTCGGGCCCGGCGGCGCGGAGTTCAGCCGCCTCGGCAAGGCCCTGAACCAGTTCTACGCCCGGGAGCTGGCCGCGCTGCACGCGCCGCCCACCCCGGACGACCTGGCCGAGGCCCGGGAACGGCTGGCCGCCGACGCGCAGAACAACGGGCACCCGCTGCGCGGGCAGGCGTTCAGCGTGGACTTCGTGGACGGCGCCACCGGCACCGACCTGTCCCGGATGGCCTACCACCTGCTCCTGGAGAACTCGCTGCGCCAGTCGCACGTCACGCTGAAGAACGTGCCCGAGCGGCTGTTCGCCGACCGCAAGGCCAAGGACGGCACGAAGCTCGCCGACGAGCGGGACGGGCTGGCCACCAGGGACCACGCCCTCACCGAGCCGTTCCGCCTGCCACCACCGGGGCGGACCGACAACACCTGGACGCCGACGCCCGCCATGAAGGTGAACCTGGGCAACCGGAAGAAGAACAAGCTCAACCCGGCGGTGTCCACACCGGTGCCGGCCCCGTTCACCGGCCTGTCGGCGGGGGTCCAGGAGGAGCACAAGCTCCTGGCCGCGCACGGCCTGGTGGCGTCCGACCCCTACGACGACGCGCTGCGGCAGATGCGGCACCTGGCCCACGAGCTGCCACGCCTGGTGGTCGACCCGCTGACCGGGCGCAACCTCATCGCCCCCGCCGGCCTCTACGCCGCGGCGGGCCAGGCCGCCGGGGTCGACGCGCGGGAGCTGCGGCGCGCCGCGGTCGACCGGGCGGCGGCCGGGGACGAGGTGACCCGGGCGGTCGCCCGCCACACCCTCACCAACCCGGCGCACCGGGGCCACCTGCACGCCGCGCTGACCGACACCCGCACCCGGGCGGTGCGCCCGGACGACCCGGAGGCGGAGACCGCCAGCGCCACCAACGCCCGCGACCTGGTCGGGCGCCTCATCGCCACGCACCTGGGCCGGACCGTGCTGATCCACCACGGCGGCCCGCGACCGCTCGCGCTGACCCCGCTGACCGGGGAGGCGGGCGGTTCGCCGGTCGAGCTGGACCTGGTCGTGCGGGACGGCCGGATCACCTACCGCCCGCACCGCGTGACCCCGTGACCGACCGACACCGACCCAGGAGCCGCGATGGAACCCGCAACCGACAGGCCAGCCCGCGCCGAGCAGTGGTTCCTGCTCGTGGACCCGGCGTGGGAACCGGCCTCGGCGGACGACTCGCCGCCCGTCGAGGCGGTCGTGGGCGTGTGGCCGGTGGAACCGGACGGTGGTCTCGGCAAGTTCCGCGCGAATCCCGACCACGTGCCGTCCGACGCGGACGGGCCGACGGACCCGCTGGACGCCGTCCTCCGGTTGGCCATGCTGGGTGAGGCGGGGGCCGAGCACGTCCAGCTGATGCTGCGCGACACGCTGTTCGACATCGCGCTGGAGGTCGACGGGCGGCCGGTGGTCACCGAGTCGCCCGACGGCGTGCCGTGCGTCGTCGTGGCGACCGGCGAGCCCCACCGGCGCCGCTTCGACTCGCCGGACTGGCGGCAGGTCGACCTCGACGAACTCGTGGTGATGCTCGCCGACGGCGTGGACGTGCTGTTCAACCCCGACGGGCCCGCCGCCGTGCGGCTGACGGGCGACTTCATCCGCCAGAGCATGATGATGGAGGACGAGCGGGCGACCGAGCTGTACGCCGCGCACCAGACGGCCTCCGACCTGCGCCTGACCCCGTGGGGCGGCGACGACCACAGCGGACCCGACACCGCCGCCGAGGCCGAACCCGGCCGCTGACCTCCGCTCCGCCGCGCGCCGGGTGTGACCGCCCGGCGCTTTCGGCGTGCCCGGAGATCCCACCTCCGACCTCGTCCGAGCGGGGTTCACCGCCGGGTGGCGATGAGGGTGAACGTGTCACACCGGTTGATCTGAAGGGCAGTGAGCCGCCCCAACCGCTGCCGCGACCCCCTCGTCCGTGATGAGGTCCAACCCGGTGGGACCTTGCCTGTGCGAGCTCCGCTTTGCCCGGGCAGCAACGAAAGCGACTCTTCCAAGGAGATGCCCCATGGCACCCGTGTCGACCACAACCCCGGGGATGCAGCAGGCGGCGGGACACATGGCCAACACCCAGAGCGTGGCCAGGAACGGTGTCCAGACCGTCGGCGACAGCCTCGCCGCCCTGAAGTTGACCTGGACCGGTGACGCCTCGATGGCGTTCGACTCCTCGATGAAGTCCTGGATGGACGACTGCCAGTTCATCGTCAACAAGCTCGGCGAGATGATCGAGCTGATGAACGGCAACCGGCAGCTCATCAACGCCGGTGAGGACGCCAACCGCGCGGTCGCCTCGCAGATCCCGGTCGGTCCGGGCCTGGCCGGTCTCTGACCGCCGCGATCCCCATCCGAGCCAACGAAAGGACGGGCACGATGCCCACGTACACGTTCGACCGAGGCATGGCCGACCACGTGCGCGACCAGATGGCCGAGGTCACCAAGCGCCTGCAGGCCGAACTGGAGAACATGCACCAGCAGGTCATGAACACCCTGCAGGACTGGGAGGACGGCGCGAAGGACCAGTACCTCGTCGCCAAGTCCCAGTGGGACGGTGCGGCGCAGCGGATGCCGCACAGCCTGAACTCCGCGGAGGTCGCGCTCAACCAGATCACGGGTGGCTACCTCAAGGTCGAGCACAGCGGCGTCAACGCCTGGGGCGGCTACAGCGTGAAGTGAGCACGCGGTGCCGCCGGGCCCCGACCCCGGCGGCACCGCGCGCCCGACCGGTGAACGTGATCGAGAGGAGCGCGTCGTGGCGGACATCGAGGACATCGTCGCGGGCCCCAAGGGCTACGGCGACATCAAGGACGACCCCACGAGGGGCAACTGGGACGGGCCTCCGGGGGAGTACTACGCCGGGCTGAACCCCCCGCCGAAGGTGCCGAAGAACGACAAGAAGCCCACCAAGGGCACGCGGGTGGACACCAAGGCGCTGCTGACGTTCGCCGCCAACATCCGCTCGCTGATCCCGATGCTGGAATCGGTGCGGGACAAGCTCGGCAAGGTCGAGATCAAGCCGGGGTCGTTCTACGACGCCAGCCAACTCACCCTGAAGTCCATCGGTGGCCCCGCCGGCGTCTCGATCAAGGAGACCACGAGGGACTTCGTGGAGACCGCGATCAACGCGATCACCACCGTCGCCGACGAGCTGGAGCGGCTGGCCAAGCAGTACGAGACCGTCGAGGAGCTGAACAAGGCCACCGGCCTCGGGCTGGGCGAGCACATCGAGAACGCCCGCACCGCCGTCATCGCCGCGGTCGGGGGCGCGACGAGCCTGGGCTAGCCCGGCCCACCACCACCCACCGGGGCCCGGGTCCCGGCCACCCCACCAGTCACGGTCACACGATAAGGCTTCCTCAATGGGTGAAACGAAACCGGGCGACTTCACCGGCTTCATCATCGACGAGCACGGCGCGGTCATCGCGGACGGCGACGGGGCCGGCACCTCCAGGGACGACTACGACCGCTGGACGTGGAAGTACATCAAAGCGGCGATCTCGCACACGGCGGCGATGGGCACCGACTCCAAGGTCGTGTCGGCCGGTTACTCGGACCCGAACACGCTGTGGAACGCCGCTCTGACGTTCCGGGAGGCCAAGGAGATCCTGGTCGTGGTCGGCAGGAGCATCCGCGACCAGGTGAACGCGCTCGCCGGTGACGACGGGCCGTGGCAGGGCGGGGCCTCGGACGCCTTCCGGGTGATGATGACCCAGTTCTCCAAGGCGTTCCTCAACCACGCCGAGCAGATCGACGGCGGCCCGGCCCGGTTGAACCCGGTGCCGGAACAGCTGTGGTCCTCCGGCGACTACCTCGACTGGGCGCGCCGCACGGTGCACGAGATCGACGTGCACTACGCGAACGAGGTGGTCCGGATGGCCAACGAGTGGAACGCCTACGTCGACGGGCTCTACGAGAGCACCAAGTACTACTACAACGGTCCTTCCAGCGTCCCCGTGATCCACGCGGAGTACATCGACGTCACGCTGCCCAACGGGCTGATCGAGATCAGCAAGTTCCCCCAGGTCGTGGACATGATGACCGAGGACCTGCGCAAGGTGCTGAAGGTGCTGGCGGGCAAGTACGCCGAAACCGAGTTCGACACCAAGCTCACGCCCATCCCCACGCCGGACGCCCTCGACACCACCGGCGAGAACGGCGGCGGGGACAACCCGAGGGCCACCCCCGGGCTCCTCCGCACGGTCCGGGAGGACGCGGAACCGGGCAAGCTCACCCGGGCCTCGGTCCTGACCAGCGCCGTCCGTCCGTCCCTGTCGGAGCCCGGCCACCTCCAGGTGTGGCCCCACCAACCCGACACGGATCCCCCGAAACCCGGCACGGTGCCCTTCACCCCCGCCAACGTGGTGACCCGCAAGCCGGGCGGCGCCACGTTCGACCCCCTCGACACCGATCCCTTCAGCAGCAGGGGAACCACCAAACCCGCCCTGCCGATGACGCTGGTGACCCGGCCGCCCGGTTCTCCCGTCCCCGGCCTGGACGGGCCCGGTGGCCCGGGGCTGGACCTGGACGGACCCGGGCCGCTCAAGCCCTTCGACCCCGACGGGATCAAGCCGCCGAGCAGGTCGGTCGACGGGCCGGTGATCCCCGGACCGCTCGGCGGGAAGTTCCCCGAGGTGCCCGGCAAGCTCCCGGTCCTGGGGGTACCCCCGTTGTTCAACAAGATCGACAAGAAGGCCGGCGCACCGGGGTTCGAGAAGCCGAACGTCAAGCCGTTCGACCCGCCGAAACTGCCGGGCGGCCCGGGTGGTGACACGCCGGAGCTGCCCCGGCTCGACCCCGGGAAGTGGCAACCGGGCGACCTGGACCAGGACCCCGACCGGCGTGAGATCGGCACCACGCCCGGCCTGCCGGTGGTTCCGCCGCCGGCCCCGCTCTCGCCGCCGAACGGCGGTGACGTGGAGCTGCCCGACTCGTCGGGCCTGCTGGATGGCGGGTTGGACCCGTGGAAGGGCGTTGTTCCGCCTGGGCTGGGTGATCCGGGTGGCGTCGACACGCCGGTGGGTCGGCCGGAGGGGTGGTCGGCCCCGGTGGAGAACGGTGTGAAGTCGCCTGGTTTCCCGGCATTGCCCCAGTTGCCGCCGATGTCCCCGCTCTCGCCGTCGAACGGTGGTGGTGTGGAGCGGCCTGACTCGTCGGGTCTGTTGGGCAGTGGGCTGGAGCCGTGGGAGGGCCTGCCGCCGCTGACCGGCGATCCGGGCGGTGTGGACACGCCGGTGGGTCGGCCGGAGGGGTGGTCGGCCCCGGTGGAGAACGGTGTGAAGTCGCCTGGTTTCCCGGGTCTGCCCCAGCTGCCGCCGATGTCCCCGCTCTCGCCGTCGAACGGTGGTGGGAACGAGCGTCCTGACTCGTCGGGTCTGCTCTCCGAAGGGCTGGAGCCGTGGGAGGGCCTGCCGCCGCTGACCGGTGACCCCGGCGGTGTCGACACGCCGGTCGGCCAGGCCGAGGGGTGGTCCGCGCCGGTGTCGAACCAGGTGGCCGCACCCGGTGTGCCGATGATGCCGCCGATGTCCCCCCTCCCGCCCTCGAACACGGGTGGTGCCGAACGCCCCGACTCGTCCGGTCTGCTCTTCGAAGGTGCGGAGCCCTGGGAAGGCGCACCGCCGTCGACGGACGACCCGGGCGGTGCCGACACGCCGGTGGGCCGGGCCGAGGGGTGGTCCGCGCCGGTGTCGAACCAGGTGGCCCCACCCGATGTGCCGATGATGCCGTTGATGCCCCCGCTCCCACCGCCCGGTCCGGTCGACCGGGAGCGCCCCGGCTCCTCCGACCTGCTCGGTGAGGTCCCGGGTTCCTGGCAGGACGCGCCGTCCCCGCTGGACGAGCCGGTCGACCCCGTTGCGGTCGACCAGGACCCGGGCACGTCGGTCGGCATCCCCGTCGTCCCGGTGCCCCTGCCCCTGCCCCTGGGCAGGCGGCCGTCCAACGAGAACCGGCCGGTGGGGCCCGAGCCCGAGCGCGAGGACGACCGCGACGACCGCGACGACCGGGACGACCGGGACGCCGTGGCGCTGCCGGGCGGTCCCGGCTCGGACGGGGGACCGGTGTCGGCGGCGCGGCTGGACGTGCCCCGACCGGGCACGCCGCCCGACCCGCACCCGGTCGCCGAGGTGGTCGCGCCGCCGCAGGAGGAGCGGATCGCGGTGCTCCGCCCGACCGGCGCGGACGAGGACTTCAGCGCCTGGGACGTCTCCGCCGCCGGCGGCACGCTGTGGTTCGCGGCCGCGCACGCCAAGCGCGAGGAGGAGCGGGACGAGGAACCCGCGCCGCACACCCCCGACTACGCGTTGCGGGAGACCACCGCCTGGGAGCACGCCTCCAAGCACACCTCCCGGCACGTGCTGCCCGCCGACCAGGGGGCGGCGCGCGCCGCGGACCCCGCGAACTTCCTGCCCCGCGCGTTCCAGCCACCGCCGGGCACGGGCTGCGCCGGTGACGAGGGCGACGAGGACTTCTTCGCCGAGCAGGAGCGCCGCCGCGCCGAGCGGGAGGCCGCCGAAGCCGAGGAAGCCGAGGAGAAGGAGCGCACGTCGGCCGACCTGCTCAAGCAGGACGACGACGCGTGGTCGCCCGAGCCGAAGCTGAACAACCAGGGGGTGATCGAGTGAGCACCTCCACCGTCAAGCGCGGCCCGCGCCTGGACAGCCCGGAGATGCCCGAGGGCGAGGAGGAGCTGCAGGAGCCGCCGGTGATGCCCGAGCCCGCGGCACGGGACTTCAGCTCGGTGCTGATGTTCCTGCCCATGGCCGTCGCCCCGGTGGCGATGGTCCTGGTCTTCTCCTCCGCCGGCTCCGGCGGCGGCTCGCCGTTCATCTTCATCATGTCCGGCGCGATGGCCATCGGCATGGTCGCGATGGCGATCAGCCAGTTGCTGCGCAACGGCGGCGACCGCAAGAGCAAGCTCAACGCCGAGCGCCGCGACTACCTGCGCTACATCTCCCAGCTGCGCCGCAAGGCCCGCGAGGCGGGCAACCAGCAGCGCGCGGCGGTCGCGTGGAACAACCCTGACCCGTCGTGGCTGTGGTCGATCGCGTCCGGCCCGCGGCTGTGGGAGCGGCGCGGCAACCACGAGGACTTCGCCCGGGTCCGGATCGGGTTGGGCGCGCAGCAGGCGGCGATGAGGTTCACGCCACCCTCGACCAAGCCGATCGAGGACCTGGAGCCGCTGTCGGCGATCTCGCTGCGCCGGTTCAGCGAGACCTACCGGACCGTCACCGGCATCCCGATCTCCGTGGGCCTGCGCAGCTTCACCAGCGTCGAGTTCGCGGGCGACCCGGACGCGGCGGCCGGGCTGGTCCGCGCGATGGTCGCCCAGCTCGTCACCTTCCACGCCCCCGACGAGCTGCGGATCGCGGTGCTCACCGCGCCGCAGAACCAGGCCGAGTGGGACTGGGTGAAGTGGCTGCCGCACACCGCGCACCCGACCGCGCGGGACGCCGCCGGGCCGCTGCGCATGCTCACCTGCGACCACGACGAGCTGGTCGACCTGCTCGGGGCCGACGTCACCGACCGCGGCGACCACGACAAGACCGCCCTGCCCGGCGTCTCCGAGCCGTTCGTGGTGGTCGTCGCCCACCTGGCCACCATCCCGGAGCACTCGCCGCTGCTCGGGCCGGGCCTGCGCAACGCGGTGCTGCTCGACGCCACCGGCGCGCTGCCCGGCGGTGCGAAGGTGCTGCGCCTCACCTGCCGGGACGACGCGGTGACCTACCCCGCGGGGGAGGAGACCGGCAGCGCCACCCGTGATTCGGTCAGCGTGGCGCAGGCCGACGCGCTGGCCCGGCTGCTCGCGCCCAAGCGCACCAGCGGCACCGTGGACGTGGCGGACCAGCCGTTCGAGTCCGACTTCGAGCTGACCACGTTGCTCGGCATCCGCGACGTGCACACCTTCGACGTCAACGCCCAGTGGCGGCAGAAGACCCCGCAGCGCACCCGGCTCCAGGTGCCGATCGGCGTCACTGAGGACGGCGACGTGGTCGAGATCGACCTCAAGGAGTCCGCGCAGGGCGGGATGGGGCCGCACGGCATGCTGATCGGCGCCACCGGCTCCGGCAAGAGCGAGCTGCTGCGCACGCTGGTCTGCGCGCTGGCCGCCACCCACTCCTCGGAGATCCTCAACTTCGTGCTGGTGGACTTCAAGGGCGGCGCGACGTTCCTCGGCATGGAGAAGCTGCCGCACACCTCGGCGGTGATCACCAACCTGGCCGACGAGCTGCCGCTGGTCGACCGGATGCAGGACTCGCTCACCGGTGAGATGACGCGCCGCCAGGAGATCCTGCGCGAGAGCGGTTACCCGTCGCTGTTCGAGTACGAGAAGGCGCGCACCACCGGCGGCCGGTTGCCACCGCTGCCGACGCTGCTGGTCGTGGTGGACGAGTTCAGCGAGCTGCTGGGCAGCAAGCCGGAGTTCATGGACCTGTTCGTCTCCATCGGCCGGCTCGGGCGCAGCCTCGGCGTGCACCTGCTGCTGGCCTCGCAGCGCCTGGACGAGGGCCGCATCCACCGCGTCGAAGGACACCTGTCCTACCGCATCGCGCTGCGCACGTTCTCCTCCATGGAGTCCCGCAGCGTCATCGGCGTCGCCGACGCCTACGAGCTGCCCTCGGGACCGGGCAACGGGTACCTCAAGTTCGACACCACGACCCTGGTGCGCTTCAAGGGCGCCTACGTCTCCGGTCCGTGCCTGACGACCGCGCCCGAGGGCGGTCCGGTCGACACCGCGGACGCGGCGTCGACCGAGGTCGTGCCCTTCTACACCCAGCCGAGCCCGCGCCTGCACGAGATCCGGCGGGCACCCGCCGAGGAGCAGCCGGAGGAGGCCGAGGAGGAGCCGGCGACGCCCGCCGCGGACGCGCCCAGCCTCGCCGACGTCCTGATCGGGCGGTTGGCGGGCTCCGGGCCCGCCGCCCGGCAGGTGTGGCTGCCGCCGCTGGCCGACTCGCCGAGCCTGGACTCGCTGCTGCCCAGCGTCGTGCCCCACCCCGAGCTGGGCATGGTGGTGGACGACGAGCGGGCGCGCGGGCGGTTGCGCGTGCCGGTCGGCCTGGTCGACCTGCCCTACGAGCAGGTGCGCGAGCTGCTGGTCGCGGACCTGTCCGGTTCGGACGGCCACGTCGGCGTCGTCGGGGCGCCCATGAGCGGCAAGTCGACGTTGCTGCGCACGCTGGTGCTCGGCCTCGCGCTGACCCACACCCCGGAGGAGGTCCAGTTCTACTGCCTGGACTTCGGCGGCGGCGGCATCATGTCGATCAGCGGGCTGCCGCACGTCGGCTCGGTCGCCACCCGCATGGAGCGCGACCGCGTCGTGCGCACCCTCGAAGAGGTCGTGCAGGTCATGGAGAACCGCGAGGCGGTGTTCGCCGAGCGCGGCTTCGAGTCGATGGCCGCCTACCGCGCCGCGCGCCGGGAGGGCCGGGTGTCCGACCCGCACGGCGAGGTGTTCCTCATCATCGACGGCTGGTTCACCCTCCGGCAGGACTTCGGCGACCTGGAGACCAAGCTCACCGAGATCGCCGCCCGCGGCCTGTCCTTCGGCGTGCACCTGGTGGTGTCCTCGACCCGCTGGTCGGAGATCCGGCCCTGGCTGCGCGACGTGCTCGGCACCCGGTTCGAGCTGCGGCTGGGCGACTCGATGGAGTCGGAGGTGCAGAGCCGCAAGGCGGCGACCGTGCCCAACCAGCCCGGCCGCGGCCTGACCAGCTCCGGGTTCCACTTCCTGGCCGCGCTGCCCCGCCTGGACGGCTCCTCCGACACCGAGGACCTGGCCTCGGCCACCAAGTCCGCCGTGGAGGAGGTCCGCACGTTCTGGCCCGGTCGCAGCGCGCCCGGCGTGCGGCTGCTGCCGACGCGGCTGCCGGTGGTCGACCTGCCCCGCCCGGAGGGCGACCTGCGCATCTGCCTCGGGCAGGACGAGCAGCGCCTCAACCCGGTGTGGCACGACTTCAACGCCGTCCCGCACCTGTTCATGCTGGGCGACGCGGAGACCGGCAAGACCAACGCGCTGCGGCTGGTGCTGCGGTCGATCGTCGCGGGCTACGGGCCGGAGCAGGCGAAGATCCTCGTCGCCGACTCCCGCCGGGACCTGGACGACGTGGTCCCCGAGGAGTACCGCATCGGCCACGTCGTCAGCTCCGACGCGCTCACCGACCTGGCGACCAAGGCCGCCGTGTCGCTGCACAAGCGCGTGCCCGGCCCGGACATCTCCTCCGAGCGCCTGCGCCGGCGCGACTGGTGGGAGGGGCCGCAGCTGTTCGTGGTCGTGGACGACTACGAGCTGCTCTCCAGCGGCATGGGCATGGGCACGCCGCTGGACACCCTGCTGCCCCTGCTGGCCCAGGGCGTGCACATCGGCTTCCACCTGGTCCTGGCGCGCAGCAGCGCCAACGCCATGCGCGGCATGATGGACCCGGTCCTGCGGCGGCTGTGGGAGCTGGGCACGCCGGCACTGCTGTTCTCCTACCCCAAGGAGGAGGGCAAGTTCCTCGGCGAGGCACCGCCGCGCACCCTGCCACCCGGCCGCGCGCAGCTCGTGACCCGCCGGGGCGTCAAGTTGATCCAGACCGGTTACGTGCCCGCGGCCTCGCCGCGCGACGACGCGGTCACCGCCGGGGCCCTCGGAAGGAGCGAAGCGCCGTGACCACCCCGGAGCTCTGCCGCATCACGGTGCTCGGCCCCAGCGGCCGGGCCGACCTCGCCGTGCCGGTCTCCACGCCGGTGACCGCGCTGCTGCCGACGCTGGTGCGGCACGTGGTGCGCGACCAGGACCTCCCCGCCGGCGGGAACGGGTACGGCTCGTGGGTCCTGCAACGCCTCGGCGACGCCCCGTTCGACCCCGACGGCACGCCCGAGACGCTGGACTGGCTCGACGGCGAGCAGCTGCACCTCGTCCCCGCCGAGGACCCGCTGCCGGAACTGGACTTCGACGACGTCGCCGAGGGCATGGCGACCGCGGTCAACCGGCAGGGCAACCGGTGGAACGAGGCCGTCAACCGCAGGCTGTTCCTCAGCCTGGCGGCCTTCGCCCTCGGCGCGATCGCGGTGTCGCTGTTCGAGAACGAGGGCACCGCGGCCGCCGTGGTCACCGGGTCGCTGCTGGCGCTGGTGCTGACGGTGGCGGCGGTGCTGGTCGCCCGCACGCTGGCGGACCGGGCGCTGGCCGCGATCACGGGTGTCGCGGGCTGCGGGTACGCCGGGCTGGCGGGCGCGATCGCGACGGCGGGCGTCGCGGGCGCGGTGGACCTCGACCCGGCCGCGGTCGTCGTCGGCGGTGCGCTCGCCGCGGGCGTCTCGGTCGTCCTGCTGGTCGTGCAGCGCCTGCTGGCGCGCGACCTGCCGATCGTGCCGTTCGGCGCGACCGCCGTCGCCGGGTCCGCCGCCGTCGTCGCGGTGTGGCTGCACACCGCGGTGGGGCTGACCCGACCGCAGACCGCGACCGTCGTGATGGCGGCGTTCTTCCTCCTGCTGCTGTTCGCGCCCAAGCTCGCCACCCGCGCCGCGCGGCTGCGCGGACCCCAGTTGCCGCGCACCGCCGACGAGATGAAGATCGACATCGAGCCGATGCCGGCGGCGGAGGTCGTGGAGCAGACCGGCAACGCCGACCGCTACCTCAGCGTGCTCGCCATCGGCTCGTCGGTCGTGTTCGCCGCCGGGTTCGTCTACCTGATGGTCGAGCCGACGTGGCTCAACCACACGCTCGGCGGGCTGTTCGCCGGGCTGGTGCTGCTGCGGTCGCGCGAGTTCCGCAACATCGGGCAGCGCACCTCCTTCGCGCTGGCGGGCACGTGGGGCGCGGTGCTGCCCGCGTTGAGCATGCTGGCCGGGATGGGCGACATGGGCCGCGCGATCGGCGTGCTCATGCTGCTGGCCACGGCGCTGCTGCTGGTGCTCGCCGCGCTGCGGCCCGCGCACCGCAGGATGCTGCCGATCTGGCCGCACGCGGGCGACGTGGTGGAGAACCTGGCCTGCCTCGCGCTCGTGCCGTTCGTGCTGCACGCGCTCGGCGTGTTCGCCTGGGCCCGCGGCCTGGCGGGGTGAGGCGCGGTGCAGACCAAGAAGGACCACGTCCACGCCTACCAGACGCTCGTCGGGCGGATGAGCGCCGCGCTGCTGCTGGGTGACACCAACTACAGCGAGGCGCCGGCGCGCCGGGCGCTGATGGGGATGGCGTTCGGCCTGGTGCTGGCACTGGTGATCGGCGTCGGGTTCTGGGTCTACGGGCTGCTCAACCCCGGCGGCAACACCGCGTGGCAGAAGCCGAACACCATCCTGGTGGAGAAGGAGAGCGGCGCGCGGTACGTCTACCAGCGCGGCGTGCTCGTCCCCGTCCTCAACCACGCGTCGGCGATGCTGCTGGTGGGCGCGGGCGCGACGGTCGAGACCATCTCGCGCGCCTCGCTCGGCGGCCTGGAGCACGCACCGCCGGTCGGCATCGCCGACGCGCCCGACCCGGTGCCCGACGCGGGCGCGCTCGTCACCACCCCGTGGCTGCTCTGCCTGCCGCGCACCGGCGGCGTCGAGGCGCAGGACATGGGGATGATGAGCCTCAACGCCAACCCCGACGCCTCGTCCACCCCGCTGGGCGAGCGCGAGTACCTGTGGGTCGGCTCGCCGGAGGGCCGGCAGTACCTGGTGTGGCAGGGGCAGAAGCTGCGGCTGGCGGGACCGGCCGTCGCCGTCGCGCTCGGCCTGGGCACCGGCGCGCCACCCGAGGCACCCGCCGCGTGGCTGGGCGCGCTGCCCGACGGTCCCGAGGTGGGGCCCGCCGAGATCCCCGACGACGGCCGGCGCGTGCTGCGGGTCGGGGGCGTCGACCGGCCGGTGGGCACGGTGTTCCGCCAGGCCGTCGGCAACGGCGTGGAGAACTTCTCGGTGCTGCGCCCCGACGGCCTGGCCCCGCTGTCGCGCACCGAGGCCGCGCTGCTCACCGCCGACCGCGGCGAACCCGCGGTGGACGTCGACGCGACGGCGGTGGCGGCCGCGCCCCGCTCGGCCGACGCGTCGCTGACCACGCGCATCCCCGACCTGCTGGGCGCGAGGTCGGTGCCCACCGGGGACCGGGCGTTCTGCCTGCGGCAGGAGCCCAACGGCGGCGGCGTGGTCAGCGTCCCGGTGACCACCGAGCGCAACTACGCCTGGTTCGGGATGAACTCGCGGATCGGCGCGTACCTGAAGCCGGGCACCGGGCTGCTCGCGGCCTCGGTGCCCGCGCCCGCCGGCCCGGGTGCCAAACCCGACCGCTACCTGATCACCGACCGCGGCTTCAAGTACCGGCTCCTGGACGACGAGGCCGTCAAGGCGCTCGGGTTCGGCGGGGTGCCACCCCAGCCGGTGTCGGCCGAGGTGCTCGCGCAGATACCGAGCGGACCCGTGCTGAGCCGGGCCGCGGTGGGCGTGTTCGAGAGAGGACGTGGCTGAAGTGCCCCTGTTGACCAAGCGCCGTGACGGCAGCCGCGGTGGCGATCGGGAGTTGATCGGCCACGTGATCGGCAACGCCCTGGTGGTGCACCCCCGCAGCGCCCTGCGCAACGAGATCCGGGACCTGGCGCTCACCCTGGCCGAGGACCCGGAGCACGAGCTGGTCGTGGTCGACCTCCCGCCGGACAGCTCGATGGCGGTGTGGGAGGCGGCGGCCAGGCTCCTGCCGCGCAAGCGGCGCGGCCTGCGGCTCGTGGTCGGCGGCCGGACCCGCGAGACCACCGCGCTCGCCGGCCAGTGGCTCTCCGAGCGCCTCGGCCGCACGGTCGTCGCCCCGGACGGCGACGTGCTGCCGGGCGTCGGTGGCTCGCTGTTCGTGGACTCGGGCTGGGGCACGGGCTGGATGCGCTTCCAGCCCGGCCGGGAACCGACCCGGGACGGCAAGCGGTTCCCCCGCCCGACCTGGGAGGAGGTGTCGTCGCTGGTCGAGGTCATGCCCACCAGCGCGATCGGCGTGGCGGAGCCGCTGCCCGGCGGGGTGTGGCTGCGCCCGCGCGGGCCGGAGCACGTGCTGCGCCCGCACCGCCAACTGCTGGTCGACTCGCTGCCGAGCCAGCCCGACGTGTGCGTCGTCGTGCTCGGGTGCCCCGGTACCCAGCCGATCACCACGCACGACGTGGCCCGCTTCTGGGGCTGGCTGCCCGCGGGGCTGCGGGGCAGGCTCCGCCTGATCGCCTTCGGGCCGTTCACGACGCCCGGCGACGTGCCGCGCGGCCAGGCCATCGCCGACGCGCTCGGCGAGGGCGTCACCTGCTACACCGGCCTCCCGCTCGGCTCGCGCACCGAACCGGACGTGTTCACGGTGCGACCGGACGGCGCGCTCGGCTGGCGCGCCCTGGCCGAGCAGGTGGCCTACCTCCCGGCCGAACCGGGCCGGCCCGCGCCACCGCCGTCGCTGATCAGCCACCGCACGCCGTTCGTCGGGGTGGACGAGATCGCCCCCGCCGTCTACCGGTACTCCGCGGACGTGGTGCTGGAGGTCGTGCAGTCCGGGTTGTGGCTGCGCCCGCCGCACGAGGTGGGCCACGCCGCCGCCGTCCGGTCGGCCGTGCCCGACGCCACCCGGCACCTGGTGCTGTTCGAGGAGGGGCACCGGCACGTGCGGGAGCTGGCCGAGGACGTCTTCGACCGCCTGGACCCGGCGACCCGGGCCCTGAGCGCGCTGGTCCGTGCCGATTCGGTGGTGCGGCGGCGGATCGAGGTCGTGGGCGGGGCTCTGGGCACGGTGGAGGAGGGGACCGCCGTCGCGGTGGTCCCGGCGACCGCGGACGACCCCGTCGCCCACCCGGTGCTCACCCGGGAGGGCCCGCTGTCGATCGAGGCGTCGACCATGCGCCTGGAGAGCGCCTGGCCGGACGCGCCCTCCCCGACTCCGGTGACGGCACCCGGCGAACCACCGGCCGTGCCGCTGCCTCTCGGCCCGCTGCCCCATGGCGCGCTGCCTCTCGGCTCGCTGCCCGACAGCCCGCTCCCCGGTGGCTCGCCCGCCGTGCCACCACTCGCTGGACCGCCACTCGCTGGACCGCCGGCCGGATCGCCGCCGGCAGGGTCACCTCTGGTCGGGCCGTCAACCGCTGGGCCGCCGCTCGCCGTGCCGTCACCGGCTGGGCCGTCGGCCGCTGTGCCGCCGGCCGGGTGGTCGCCGACTGGGCCGTCACCGGCTGCGTCGCCGCCGGCCGGACCGTCAACCGCCGTGCCTCAACCCGCCGTGCCTCAGCCGTCCGTTCCGGTGGTGGAGGAAGCCTTTCCCCCGGCCGCCTTCGACCTGCCCGCGGTCGACGCGCCGGAGACCACGCTCCCCACCGCCGCACCGCCCGCGGGCCCGCACTCCGCACCGCAACCCGCGCCACCATCCACCACACCGCGAACCACACCAACGCAACCCGAGCCGCCGAGCGCCGCGCCGACCAGCCCTGCGCCGACCAGCGCCGTGCCGACCAGCGCGACGCCGACCTCGGTCGTCCAGCCCACCCCGGACCTGGCCGCCGCCGCGCTGGTGCCCACCCGCGGCCTGGAGGAGGAACGCGCCTGGCTGCGCCGCACCCTCAGCCGCGAGTACGCCGCCGTGGCCAACTCGGTCACCCGCGTGCTCTCCGAGCACCCCGGCTTCCAGGGCGCGCTGGAGCGGTCGTCCGGCGAGGTGCTGACCGACGCCGTGGCGATCCGGCTCTACCTGTCCGGCGAGGGCGACGGGCTCGACCTGCCGCTGCGCACCGGCGCGGTCGGCCCGCACGTGCCGTTCGCCCGCTGCGTCGTCTCCGGCCTGAGCCGGCTGCCCTCCCACCGCGGGGCGACGGTGTTCGCCACGTCGCCCACCCCGCGGGAGTGGGAGCTGTACCGGGGCCGCAAGTTCTTCACCGAGTGGGGTTTCGTCAACGCCCTCACCGCGCCGTGCGCGCGGCAGCGGCAGGAGCACCAGGTGGACGTGGTGCTGTGGTCGATGACCGCGCGCCGCACCAAGCTGCTCGAACCGGAGAGCGACCCGACCACCGACCGCGTGCTGTTCGTGCCCGGCACCAGCTTCAAGGTGCTCGACCTGGTGGAACCCCGGCCGGGCGAGCGCGGCCTGCTGATGCTGCGCGAGCTGTCCGCCACCGAGATCGACCCGTCCGGCCGGGTGGACGGCAACCGGGCGTCGCTGGACGAGCTGGCGGTCAACTCGCTGCGCCGCCAGCTCGACACCTGGGCCGCGACCGCGGCGCAGGTGCGCGTGCCCGAGGCCGCCGCGCACCGGTTCGCCGCGCTGCCGGGCCTGGTCCGGACCGCACCCACGCCGGAGGAGGGGCGATGAACCGTCAACTGCTGGTGGTGGCCGCGGACCGGCCCGGCGCGTACCCCACGATCGGTGCCGCGCTGCGGGACGCCGGCGACGGCGCGACGATCAGCGTGCTGACCGGCCGCTACGAGGAGAGCCTCGTGGTGGGCCGGATGGTCACGATCACCGCCGAGGACGGTCCGGGCACCGTCGAGGTCCTGTCCCGCGCTGGCAGCGTCGCCGTCGTCGCCGCGGACGCCCGCTTCTCCGGCCTCGTGCTGACCGGTGAGGACACCGGCCTGGCCGCCCTGGACGTGCGCGGGGGAGAGGTCGCGCTGGACGACTGCCGCGTGTCGTCGGCGTCCTGGGCGGCCGTGCTCGCCCGCGGTCGGGGTCGCGTGGTGATGCACGGCTGCGCGGTCGCCGGCGTCGGCGGCGCGGGCGTGGTGGTGACCTCACCGTCGCCGAGCACGGTGGAGGACTGCGAGGTCGTGGACGCGGCGTCGACCGGTGTCGTGGTCACCGAGGAGGGCGCGCTGGAGCTGCGCCGGGTGACCGTGCGCGGTGCCGGGGGCAACGGCGTCTGCGTCAACGGCCGGGGCCGCGCGGTGCTCGAGGACTGCCGCGTCACCGGCTCCGCCAAGCCCGCGCTGGTCCTGGAGCAGGAGTGCCGCGCCGAGGTCCGCCGGGTCGTGGTCGAGGGCAGCGCGAGCCTGGACCTGTACGTGCGCAGCACCGGCGAGGTCGTGATCACCGACTCCGAGTTCACCGGCTCGGGGGTGCAGGCCGCCCACATCGCGGGTGGCGCCTCGCCCGTGCTGCGCGGCTGCCGGTTCGGCCCGGCCGGCGGCAGTGCCGTCTACGTCACCGGCGGCGCGTCACCCCGGTTCGACGACTGCCGGGTCACCGGGACCCCGATCGGCGTCGCGGTGGACGCCGCGTCCCGCCCGGAGTTCACGGCGCTGCACGTGTCGGGCACGACCCAGGGCGCGGTGCTGGTGGACGCGGAGTCCGACGTGCGGCTCAAGGGCCTGCGCGCCGCACCCGAGTCCGGCCCCGGTGTGCTGGTGAAGGGCCGTTCGCGGCTGGTGCTGGGCGACGCGGTGGTCGAGGTCGGCGACGACGTCGCCCTGTCGCTGGCCGAGGACTCCCGCGGCGAGGTGGGCGACCTGCGCCTCACCGGTTCGGCGGCACACCTGGTCACGGTCCTCGGCGGCGCGCACGCCGAGGTCGCCTCCGCCCTGCTGCGCGGCGGCGGCCTGCGCGCCGAGGCGGCGCACCTGTCCGTCCGGGACAGCGAGGTCGTCGGCGCGGCCGAGGACGGCGTCCGCGCGGGCGCGGGCAGCGTCGTGCAGGTGCTCCGCTGTCGCGTGCGCGGTGCCAGGCGGCACGGCGTGCACCTGCTCGGCGGGGCGCGCGGTGACGTGCGCGGCTGCGAGGTGACCGACAGCGCGGGCGACGGCGTCCTGCTCGACACCGACGAGGCCGTCACCGTCGCCGAGTGCGTCGTCACCGGCAGCGGGGGCAGCGCGGTGCGCCGGGCGGTGGAGCACGAGCGGTTGTCGGTCACCGGGATCACCACCGACCAACGGCCGCGGCGGCGGTCCGCCGACACCGCGCCCGCCCCGCGCCGCGAGCCCGCCGACCAGCGCCACGCCGACACCGGTGGTGAAGACCGGTCCCTCGGGGACGCGATGGGCGTCCCCCTGGAGGGTCCGCTCGCCGAGCTGGACGGCCTGATCGGCCTCGACGGCGTGAAGCGCGAGGTGCTGGGGTTGATCAACCTCATCAAGATGACCCAGCGCCGCAAGGAGTTGGGCCTGCCCATGCCGCCGATGAGCAGGCACCTGGTGTTCGCGGGTCCGCCCGGTACGGGCAAGACGACCGTGGCCCGGTTGTACGGCTCGGTGTTGGCGGAGTTGGGCATCCTGTCGCGCGGGCACATGGTCGAGGTGGCGCGGGCGGATCTGGTGGCCCAGTACATCGGTGCCACGGCGATCAAGACGGCCGAGGTGGTGACCAAGGCGATGGGCGGGGTGCTGTTCATCGACGAGGCGTACACGTTGTCGAGCCAGTCGGGTGGCAGCGGTCCGGACTTCGGGCAGGAGGCCATCGACACGCTGATGAAGATGATGGAGGACCACCGCGACGAGATCGTGGTGATCGTCGCGGGCTACTCGGAGCTGATGGAGAAGTTCCTGGCCTCCAACCCCGGCATGGCGTCCCGGTTCTCCAAGACCGTCGAGTTCCCCAACTACAGCGTCGAGGAACTGGTCACCATCACGACCAACCTATGCCGCAAGCACTACTACGAGCTGACCGACGACGCCGTCGACGCCCTGACCGACTACTTCGAGCGCGTCCCGAAGAACGGCACGTTCGGCAACGGCCGCGTGGCCCGCAAGCTGTTCGAGGCCATGGTGGGCAACCAGGCGTCGCGCCTGGCGCTGGAGCCGCCGTCGAAGGACTCCGAGCTGAACCGGCTCGCCGCCGTGGACCTCGCGGGCGAACTGGCGGCGCTGGGGGAGGCCGCGCCCCGGGCCGCCCTCCCCGACGCCGGCACGGACCCGGTCGCCGCCGTGCGGGCCACGCGCGGGTGGCAGCGGTTCTCGGCGCTCAGCGGCTTGGAGGAGGTGCGCGAGGCGGCCGGGCGGACCCTGGTCCAGCTGTGCCGCCTGAAGGCGGCCAACAAGGGGCTGGGCAGGCAGGCGAACGTCGTGCTGTCCGGCAGGCGGGGGATGGGGCGACGCGCCGTCGCCGCGCTCTACGCGCAGGGCCTCGCGGAACTCGGGCTGGTGGACAGCGGCCACGTCGTGCGCCTGTCGCTCGGCCTCGACCTGTGCCCGCGCTGGCCGGGCCAGGCCGCCAGCCTCGTGGCGACCGCCTTCGCGGAGGCGGGCGGCGGCGTCCTGCTGCTCGACGCGGACACCGACTGGGCCACCGACTCGCCGGACCGGCGCGCCGAGGCCGTCGAGGCACTGGCGAGCGCGGTCGCGCACGGCCCGGCCGGGCCCGTCGTGCTGCTGTCCGGCGAGCCGTCGTCGCTGGGACGGCTGCCCCGCGCGCTGGACGCGTGCTTCACGCAGCGGTGGGACTTCGACGACTACGACGTCGACCAGCTCGCCGAGCTGGCCGTGCGCCACCTGGTCCGGTGCGGCCACGAGGTGCCGGACGACGTGGTGGAGGCGCTGCGCGGCCTGCTGCCCGACGACGGCCGGCACACCGCGTGGGACGCCCACCTGCTGGCGCAGCGCCTGGCGACCACGGCCGCCTCCCGCACGCTGGCCGCCGCCGACCTGCACGCCGTCGCGCTGTCCCGGCTGTCGTCGCGGGACGGCGGCCTGGCCGCGGTCGGCTGACCCCGGGAGCACGAACGCGCCCCGGTGGGAGGAGATCCCCGCCGGGGCGCGGCCGTGAGGTGCCGGGTCAGCTCGCCTTGCAGGCGCCCTGCCGGAGTTCCGAGTAGTAGAACTCCGAGGTCTTCCAGCCCAGGTCGGCACCGCGGTTGCGGGACCACACGAAGGTGCAGGGGTGCTTCGGCCCGTCCGCGCTGCGCGGGGGCAGCCAGAAACCGGTGGTGCCCCGGGTGTTGGTCGCCCAGATCTCGTAGGTGCTGCCCTTGGGCACCCACGAGCCGATGCACCGGCCGGGACCGATCCCGGCCGGGACCCACGAGATGCCGTTGGACATGTTGACCTGCACCCGGGCCGACGCGACCGCCTGGTCGGCGTTGACGCACAGGCCGACGTAGACGGTGCCGGCGCCCGCCGACGCCGTGCCCGCCGTCAGGACGGTCGTGCTCGCGACCGCGGCCAGGCCGCAGATCGCCGCCACAGCGCGCTTCAACGAAGTGCTCTTGCTCAACTCTCCTCCTCGAACAGGGGATGGCATCTCGTGCACGCCGGGGGTCGGCGAAAAGGTTCACGGCTCGTGGCGGTCGAAGGGGCACTGTGCCCGTCCTGCCGGACACACCGGACCGCACCGGTCTTCCACCCGCACTCCCGGTGCCCGACCGTGTGCGCATGGGAGCGCTCCCCTTGACCAAGGCCCTCCACGCCGTCGCGGTCCTGGCCCTCGTCGCCGCGTGCGGCGCGCCCGACGACACCCTGGTGACCAGGGCCGGTGACGGCCTCACCATCGGCATCCGCTTCGACCAGCCCGGCCTGGGCCTGCGCCGCGCCGACGGCAGGCACGTGGGGTTCGACGTGGACGTCGCCCGGTACGTCGCCGCCGAGTTGGGCGTGGACGAGGAGGGCATCACCTGGCGCGAGGCCCGCCCGGCGGACCGGGAGGCGTTGATCGAGGACGGCTCGGTGGACTTCGTCGTCGCCTCGTACTCGATCACCGACGAGCGGCGGAAGCGGGTCGCGTTCGCCGGGCCGTACTTCGAGACCGGGCAGGGCCTGCTGGTGCGGTTCACCGACACCGGGATCACCGGCCCCGACGCGCTCGACGGCAGGGGCCTGTGCTCGGTCAAGGGTTCCACGTCGGCGCAGAAGGTCCGGGACGGCTTCGCGCGGGGCGTCCGGCTGGTCGAGTACGGCGACTACGCGGCCTGCGTCACCGCGCTGCTGGTCGGCAAGGTCGACGCGGTCACCACCGACGAGGCCATCCTCGCCGGGTACGTGGCGGCGAACCCGGAACTGCTCAAGCTCGTCGGCGAGCCGTTCTCCACCGAGCGGTACGGCATCGGCCTGGCCAAGGACGACACCGCCGGCCGCGCGGCCGTCGACGCCGCGCTGGAGGAGATGGTCCGGTCCGGCGAGTGGCGGGCCGCGCTGGAGCGCAACCTCGGCGGCTCCGGCATGGACCTCCCCGAGGCGCCGCACCTGCCCGGGGGATGACGCCGGCCCGGTCGGCGGGGTTCCGGCCGGGACGCGCGGTCCCGGCCGGAGCGTCCACTCAGGACGTTCGGCGCGCGGTGAGCAGCAGCCGCCCGCTCCCGATCCCGCAGGGCTCGCCCGCCGGACCACCGAACAGCCCGACGTCGGTGAACCCGTTGCCGGCCAGCAGGTCGACGACCTGCGCCACCGTGTAGACGTGGTGGATCGCGGTCACGTCGAGCTCTTCCTCACCGCGGGTGAACCGGTAGCGGCTGAGCACGCGGCTCCCCGCCACGTCGTACTCGCCCGTCGCGAGGACGGTGATGTCGCCGGTGCGCAGGGTCCGCGGCTCGGCCCGGTAGCCGGGCAGGATCGACTCGGCCGCCGAGGCGAGGTCGACCACCAGGCCGCCGCCGGGCCGGACCGCCCCGCCCAGCGCCGCGACGAACTCCCGCAGGCCGTCGAGTTCGAGGTAACCGAAGCTGTTGCCCAGGCACACGGCGGCGTCGAACCCGCCGTCCCGCGGGACGTCCCGCATGTCGGCGTGGACGAACTCGACGTCGAGGCCGGCGGCGGCACGCCTGGCGTGCCCGACCGCCTCGGCGGACAGGTCGACCCCGGTGACGCGGTGCCCGCGCCGGGCGAGTTCCAGGCTGTGCCGCCCGCTGCCGCACGGCACGTCCAGGACCCGCGAGCCCGGCGCGAGCCCGAGGCGCCGTTCGACGAGGTCGACCTCCTCGGCGGTGACCACCGCGGGCACGGCGCGCCGCCAGAACTCGTTGGGCAGTTCGGTGAAGAAGTCCACGTACCAGGTGGGTGAAGGAATTCCGGACATGGTGAAGAAGCTCCTCGCGGTGCATCGGCTCATGAGTGCGATGTCACCGGGCGACCCGGGCCGTCAGCCGGCCTCGGTGCGGTGGCCCGGTGTGAGGCTCCGGGCAGCCATGGCTTCCTCCACGATCAGCGGTCCCCGTGAGGTTAGCAGCGCCCGACCGGATCGGTGAACGGTTTTCCACCGGCCCTGCCGGCGGCACGTGCACGACCGGATGGCGGCGGAACCGGCCGGGGACCGCGGGGTGGCCCGGTCCGCAGCGGATGCGCTGCTCGCCCTGCGCCGGGTGGCCACCAGGTCCCGCCGTACGGGAAGTCACGGGCGATGGCGCCCGACTGCCTTTCCACGCCCACGTCCAACCGGAAGAGCGAGTTGCCGCTGTCGAACCGGGTGGTGCCGGTCAGGCGTCCCACCGGCGTTTCGGCACCGGTGGACGAGTAACCGCGGAGCCGGGTGTTCACGGGTTGACCGGCGTCCGAGACCGCCTGCGCGGGGCAGCGGTCACCGCGGCGCACAACAGCGCGGCACCGAGGACCCCGGCCAGGCGCAACAGCACCTTCGACGTCATCGACGCACTCCTCCGCCGCGGGAAGGGGATTGGTCGTCCACCTCCGCACGGAGGCGGGCTCGCGCGGTGAGCCGAACGGCCGCGAACCGCCGGCCGCGGCCGGCGCTCGCGCTTGCTAAGGAAATCCTTGCGATTGTTAGCAATTACGAGGCGCGGGCCTGTAGGTGCCCACAATCGCCGAAATACTTTCGTCACACCTTGACCGCGTGCACGACGTCATCCAGAGTCGGTGAATGCCACCGGCACCCGCGGCAGTGTCGCCCCGCTCCGCGTGCCCGTTCCCGACCCCTTGAACCGCCGAGGCCACCGCGGTCGTCGTTCGCGCGGACGGCGCGCTGCCGTGCCGGGGCCACCCCCGCCCGCACCTCGACGAGGAGGAGCACGCCCATGGCCGGATCAGGCCACCCACCCACGACCGCCCCACGAGCCCGCGGGCGTGCGATCGGTGCCGCCGCCGTCGCCGTCGCACTGCTCGGCGGACTGGTGGCGACGCTCAGCGCCGCGCCCGCGTCGGCGGCGACCGTCGACACGACCGCGTGGTACGTGCTGGTCAACCGCAACAGCGGCAAGGTGCTCGACGTCTACAACTTCGCCACCAACGACGGCGCCCGGATCGCGCAGTGGAGCCGCACCGACGGCACCAACCAGCAGTGGCAGTTCGTGGACTCCGGCGGCGGCTACTACCGGGTGAAGTCGCGGTTGTCGGGCAAGGTCCTGGACGTCTACAACTTCTCCACCGCCGACGGCGGCTCGATCGTGCAGTGGACCGACAACAACAGCACCAACCAGCAGTTCCGGCTGGCCGACTCGGACAGCGGCTACGTGCGCCTGGTCAACCGCAACAGCAACAAGGCGGTGGAGGTCCAGGGCGCGTCCACCGCCGACGGCGGCAACGTCGTGCAGTACTCCGACTGGGGTGGCGCGAACCAGCAGTGGCAGCCGGTCCGGGTCGGTGGCACCGGTCCGACGACGACCACGACGACCACGACGACCACGACGACCTCGACGACGCCCCAGCCGGGCCGCCCCATGGTCGAGAACAACTTCCCGGTCACCCGTGAGGGCGCGTACGGCGACAACCGCTTCACCGTGTTCCGGCCTTCCAACCCCCAGGCCCTCGGCCGTCCCCTGCCCGTGCTGGCCTTCGGCAACGGCGCCTGCGCGCACACCAACAACAGCGAGGTCACGCAGCTGCTCACGGCCGTCGCGTCGAAGGGCTTCGCGGTGGTGGACATCGGTTCCGCCAACGGCTCGGCGAACGGCCTGCCCAGCGGTTCCCCCATCCCCTCCCTGCTGACCGACGCCCTGACCTGGGCCGAGCGGGAGCAGAACCGCTCCGGCGCGGCGCTGGCGCAGCGGCTCGACACCAGCAGGATGGCCACCGCGGGCCACTCGTGCGGCGGGCTGGAAGCCCTCATCGCCGCCCAGGACCGCAGGGTCGACGCCACCGTGTCGCTGGACAGCGGGCTGTTCGCCGACGGTTCGTTCGGCTACCCGCGCTCCGAGTTGACCAAGCTGCACGCCCCGGTGCTGTACATGGACGGAGGCCCCTCCGACATCGCCTACGACAACACCAGGGCCAACTACAACCTGACCACCGTGCCCGCCGTGCTGGCCGAACACCCCCAAGCCGGGCACGGCGGGTTCATCACCGGTTACCAGATGGCCGACGGCGTGGTCACGCTCGTGCAGTTCCTCGACATGGTTCTCAACGGCAACGAGACCGCCCGCGGTTACATCCTCGACCCGTCCGGGCTGGCGTCGAAGGCGCCGTGGGTGGTGGCCCGGAAGAACTTCTGACCCGATCGGGTCCCGGCTCCCCGGCGAGCCCGGTCGCACCGCCGCGCGGTGCGACCGGGCTCGCGTCGTCCCGGACCCCGGGTTACCGGCTCAGGTGGCGTTCGTGATCAGCAGGACGACGTCGAGGAGCGCGATGAGGATCGTCAGCCGGAACGCCAGGGGGGAGTGGGGCGCGCGGAGCGCGGCGACGGTGGTGGCGACGGCCAGGGCGATCCCGATCGCGGGCACGACCAGGGCGTACGCCGTCGCCGTGCCCGCCGGGGCCAGGCCGAGCACGACCGAGGCGGCCGCGAGCGCCAGGGCCATGACGATCACACCGGCGCGCGGCCCGAGCCGGTGGGGCAGTCCGCGCACCCCCGTCTCCGCGTCCGCCCGCAGGTCGGGCAGGACGTTCGCGAAGTGCGCCCCGAAGCCCAGCAGCGCGCCGACGACCGGCACCCACCACGGCGGCCACGGGTGGCCGGGCGCGGCGACGTACGGGGCGACGGGCAGGAAGCCGAAGGCGACCAGGTAGGTGGCACCCGACCAGGCCGTGGCCTTGAGCCCGAGGTTGTAGGCCCACCCGGCGGCGACGCCGACCAGCAGGGCCGCCGCGGCGGCAAGCCCGAGCAGCGAGGACAGCACCACCGTCGCCACCAGGGCGGTCGACGCGGCGGCGGCGATCACCTCCCGCGGCACGGTCCCGGCCGCCACCGGTTTGTCCGCCCGGCCCGCGGCGCGGTCCCGGGCGGCGTCGACCCAGTCGTTCGACCAGCCGATCGACAACTGCCCGGTGAACACGGCCGCGCCGAGCAGCGCGACCCTGCTCGCGGTGAGGTCGGTGCCGACGGCCAGGACCACGGCCACCACGGTCACCGCCAGCCCCGGCACGGGGTGGCACGCCTCGGCGAGACCGCGCAGCAACCCCGGCCTGGTCCGCGTCGGCGCGCCGGTCATCTGCCGAGTGTAGGCACAAGCCGTACCGTGCGAGGGATGACGACGATCCCGGCGGTCCGCGGCGTGCTCGCGCCGCACAAGTACCCGCAGGCGCAGCTGACCGAGTGGTTCGGCCGGTTGTGCCTGCCGGACCGGGCCGCGCGGGCGGTGGCGAGCCGGTTCCACGCCAGCGCCCGGGTCGAGTCCCGCCACCTGGCGCTGCCCCTCGACCGCTACGGCGACCTCGACGGCTTCGCGGCGGCGAACGACGCGTTCCTGGCGGTCGCGGTGGACCTCGGCTCCCAGGCCGCGCTCGCGGCGCTGGAGGACGCGGGCCTGACCCCCTCCGACGTGGACCTGGTGGTGTCCACGACGGTGACCGGCATCGCGGTGCCCTCCCTCGACGCGCGCATCGCGGCGCGGATCGGCCTGCGCCCGGACGTCAAGCGGTTACCGGTCTTCGGGTTGGGCTGCGTGGCCGGTGCGGCGGGCATCGCCCGGCTGAACGACTTCCTGCGCGGGTGGCCGACCTCGGTGGCGCTGCTGGTGTCGGTCGAGCTGTGCTCGCTCACCCTCCAGCGCGAGGACGCCGGTCCCGCCAACATGATCGCGTCCGGGCTGTTCGGCGACGGTGCCGCCGCGGTGGTCGCCGTGGGCGACCGGCACCCGGCCGCGCCGGCCGGACCGCGGGTCGTGGACTCGGTCAGCCACCTGTACGGGGACTCCGAACGGGCGATGGGGTGGGACGTCGGCGGCACGGGGCTGAAGGTGGTGCTGGGCGTCGAGGTGCCCCACCTCGTGCGCACCCACCTCGCGGGTGACGTCGAGCGGCTGCTGTCGCCGCACGGGCTGGGGGTCGGCGACATCGCGCGCTGGATCTGCCACCCCGGCGGGCCGAAGGTGATCGAGGCGATCCAGTCGGTGCTGGACCTGGACGAGGACGACCTGGCGATGACGTGGAGCTCGCTGCGCCGGATCGGCAACCTGTCGTCGGCCTCGGTGCTGCACGTGTTCGCCGACACGGTGGCCGCCCGGCCCGCGTCCGCCGGCGACTGGGGCGTGGTGATGGCGATGGGCCCCGGGTTCTGCGCCGAGCTGGTGCTGCTGCGGTGGTGAGCCAGGTGTGGTACTCGGTCCTGGTGGGGCTGGTCGCGGTGGAGCGGCTGGTCGAGCTGGTCGTGGCCAGGCGCAACCTGGCGTGGAGCCTGGCCAGGGGAGGGCGGGAGACCGGGTTCGGGCACTACCCGTTCATGGTGGTGCTGCACACCGGGCTCCTGGCCGGGTGCCTGGTCGAGGTGTGGGCCGCCGACCGCCCCTTCACGCCGGTGCTCGGCTGGCCCGCGCTGGCCCTGGTGGTCGCGTCCCAGGCGTTGCGGTGGTGGTGCATCCGCACCCTGGGCCGCCAGTGGAACACCCGCGTCGTGGTGGTGCCGGGGTTGCCGCGCGTCACCGGCGGCCCCTACCGGGTGTTCCCGCACCCGAACTACGTCGCCGTGGTCGTGGAGGGCTTCGCCCTGCCGCTCGTGCACGGTGCGTGGCTCACGGCCGTCGCGTTCACCCTGCTGAACGCCGGGTTGCTGGCGGTGCGGATCCGCGCGGAGGACGAGGCGCTGAGGTCGGCCCATGCCTGAGCACCTGCACGACGTGGTGGTCGTCGGAGGCGGCCCGGCCGGGCTCGCCGTGGCACTGGGGTGCGCGCGGGCGGGCATGGACGTGGTGGTGTGCGAGAAGCGGACCGGGGTGATCGACAAGGCGTGCGGGGAAGGGCTCATGCCGGGAGCGGTGCGTGCGCTGACCGCGCTCGGGGTCGACCCACCGGGGTACCCCATCCAGGGCATCACCTACCGGCAGGGCGCGATCGTGGCCCACGCCCCGTTCCGAGGGGGTCCCGGGAGAGGGGTGCGGCGCACCGCGCTGCACGACGCGTTGCGCGGTGCGGTGCTCCGCCACGGCGTGCCGGTCCTGCCGATCGGGGTCTCGGACGTCTCGCAGCACGGCGACCACGTGCGGGCGGGCGGGTTGCGGGCGCGCTACCTGGTCGCGGCGGACGGGCTGCACTCGGCGGTCCGCGACGCCGTCGGGCTCGCCGCCGCCTCCTCCGGCCCGCCCCGCTGGGGGTTGCGCCGCCACTACGCCCTCGCCCCGACCACCGGCGCGGTCGAGGTGACCTGGGCGGCGCGGTCCGAGGCGTACGTGACGCCGGTGGACCGCGACACCCTCGGCGTCGCGATCCTGTCCTCGGTCCGCGGCGGGTTCACCGAGCAGCTCGCCGCCTTCCCCGAGCTCGCGGCCCGGATCGCCGGGGCGGAACCGGTCTCGTCGGTCCGGGGCGCCGGCCCGCTGCGGCAGCGGACCTCCGGCCGGGTGGCGGGCCGCGTGCTGCTCGTCGGGGACGCGGCCGGCTACGTCGACGCCCTCACCGGGGAGGGGCTCGCGCTGTCGCTGACCACGGCCGCCGAACTCGTCCGCTGCCTGCGCGCGGACCGGCCCGCCGACTACGACCGCGCCTGGCGGCGGACGTCGCGGCGGTCGCGGTGGCTGACCGAGACCCTGCTGTGGGCCCGCGGCCGTCCCGCGCTCGCCCGGCGGATCGTGCCGGCCTCCGCGCGGGCCCCGAGGCTGTTCGCCGCCGTCGTCGACCAGCTCGCGCGCTGATGCGGGACGACAACTGGGACCTGGTGGTCGTCGGGGCGGGACCCGCGGGGTCGACGGCGGCGATCGCCGCGCTGCGCGCCGACCCGTCCGCGCGCGTGCTCCTCCTGGACACCGCGGACTTCCCGCGGGACAAGGTCTGCGGCGACGGCGTCGCGCCGCACGCCCTGGACGTCCTCGCGGGTCTCGGCGTGGCCGTGCCCGACCTGGTCGCCGGCACCACGCCGGTCACCGCGCTGCGCCTGGTGTCGCCGAACGGCGCGCGGGCCGGGCGGAGCTTCGCGCGACCGGCTTCCGTCGTGCCCCGCAGGCTGTTCGACGCGAGGCTCGTGCGCGCCGCCCGGGACGCGGGCGCGGTGCTGCGGCGACACCGCGTCCGCGCGCTCGTCGAGCGGGACGGGGTGGTGCTCGTGGACGGGGTGCTCGGCGCCCGGACCGTCATCGGCGCGGACGGCGCGGAGTCGGTCGTGCGGCGGCAGTGCGGCGCCGGTGGCGCGCCCGCGGGCACCGTCGCCCTCGCGCTGCGCGGCTACACCGCCGCCGGCGCGTGGCCGGCCGCCGAACAGCGCCTGGTCATGACCGGCGCGCACTGGCCCGCCTACGCCTGGGTGTTCCCGGTCGGCGACGGCACCGCGAACGTCGGCTACGGCGAACTCGCCCGCACCCCGCCGCCGACCCGCGCGGAGCTGACCGCGCGGCTGCACGACCTGCTCCCCGGCCTCCCGCCGGTGCCGCTGCGGGGGCACCGGTTGCCGCTGTCACCCGGGCGTCCCGACGTCGCGCACGGCCGGGTGCTGCTCGCGGGCGACGCCGCGTCGCTGATCAACCCGCTGACCGGTGAGGGCATCTACTACGCGGTCCTCTCCGGTGCCCTGGCGGGCGCCGCCGCCCTGGCACCGGACCCGGCGGGCTCCTACCGCCGTTCGCTGCGGCACGCGCTGGGCAGGCACCTGCGGCACACCGACGTGCTCGCCCGGCTCACCCGCCGGCCGCGGCTGGTCGACCTCGCCACCGCCGCGGCCCGCGACGACCGGCGCGCCTTCGACCGCCTCGTGGAGATCGGCCTCGGCGCGGGAACGCTCGACTTCCCGCTGGCGGCGGCGGTGATCAGGGCCGCGGTGACCGGGGCCGGGGTGCGCGGCACCACGTCGTGACCACTCGCACGCCCCCCGACCGAGCGGTGTCGACCGGGACGGAGCGGGTACGCAAGGGCCATGTTCTCCACACGGTCGGTCGAGGGTCGCGTCGTGCTCGTGACGGGCGGTTCCGCCGGGATCGGGCGCTCGATCGCGGCGCGCCTGGCGGCCTCCGGCGCGACCGTCGTGACCTGCGCCCGCGACGAGGTGCGGCTGCGGGCCGCGGCCCGCGACCTGCCCGGGACCGTCGAACCGGTCGCCTGCGACCTCACCGACCGGCGGCAGCGCCGGGACCTGGTCGAGGGCGTGGTCCGGCGGCACGGCCGGCTCGACGCGCTGGTCAACAACGCGGGCCAGGGCCGGGTGGGGCTGTTCGCCGAGCTGGACGCGGAGGGCGTCGAGGAAGTGGTGGCGCTCAACGTCACCGCGGTCGCCGACCTGACCCGCCTCGCCCTGCCGCACCTCGCCGAACGGCGGGGCGACGTCGTGGTGGTCGCCTCCGTCGCCGGGTGGGTGCCGATCCCGCCGCTGACGCTGTACTCGGCCACCAAGGCTGCGGTCGACGGGCTCGTCCACTCGCTGCGGCGGGAGGTGCCGGCCGGTCTGCGCGTCCACACCGTCAACCCCGGCCCGGTGCGCACGGAGTGGCTGCTGCGGGCGGCCGGCCTCCGACCGGACGACGAGGAGGGGCGGCGGGGCCGCACGTTCGGCACCCGGCCGGAACGCGTCGCCGCCGAGGTGCACCGCTGCCTCACCGCGCGCCGGCACCGCACCGTCACCGTGCCCCGCTGGCTGGGGGCCGCGCGGCTGGCGGGCGTGCCGCCGCTGAGCAACGCCCTCGACCTCGTCCTGCGATCGATCGCGCCACCGGTGGCGCGCTGGGCCCACCGCTACCAGGACGAGCTGGTGCGCCGAGCCCGCGACGAGTGATCCGGTCGGGATCTCAACGGACTCTGAGATCCGGTCGGTAGCTTCGGTCAGGGCTTGTCCGCACCAGTTCAGGAGGGGTTCAGTGAGATTCGCTGCTCGTGTCCTCACATCGGTGCTCACCGTCGTCCCGGTGCTCGCGCTGGCGTTGGTCGGCGCCACGACCGCAGCGTCGGCGGGAACGTCCTCGCTCGCCGGATCGTGGGACCTGCAGGACTTCGACAGGGCGCAACGGGTGTGCGTGCAGTACGGTGCCGGCGACGGCACCCACCGGTCCTACCTGATCTTCGCGGTCACCGGGAGCTGGTCCACCGACCTCGACTTCGGGATGCGGGACCTGCCCCCGGGCTGGGTCGCCACGCAGGGCCGGCTCCCGTCGGGGTCGAACCACCCGGACCCGGACGACGGCGGAGTCCTGATCAACGGGTGGATCCACGTGCAGGGCCCTTCCTCGGTCCCGCAGGGGACCTACCACCCGCGGATCCGGGTGTCGGACGGGTCCACCACCGAGACCACGCCGGTCGAGGTCGTCGTCACGACCGCGTCCTGGCTCGACTGCATGCAGGCGAGGGGATGAGCGCCGGGCGGCAGGGCGGCTCGGCACCACCGCGGCCGTTGCGCCACCCCGACCGGAACCGGCGCCCGATCGGTGGGTGAACGGGTTCTCCCGCACGGCACGCCTTCGGTCCCCGACCCGTCGCGGTCGGGGACCTCCGTGCCACGGCCCGTCAGGCGGTCGTGTCGTGCAGGACGAAGCGCAGTTCCGACGTGTACACCTCCCCCCGGTCGTCGGTCAGCCACGTCTGCTCCGGCGTCGGCAGCATCTCCGTCACCGTGAGCCGGGCGGAGGCGTCGGCACGGGCCAGCCGGCGGGCGGCCTTGGCCAGCAGCGTCACCGAGGCCGGGCTGTCGAAGTCCACGAACACCGGGCGCGGTTCGGCCGGCGAGGTGAAGAACACGAACCGGGGCAGGTCGTGCCGGGTGCGCCAGGCCCGCGCGCCCACGAAGCGGCGCGCCTCGGTCTTGGCGTCGGCGAAACCCAGCTCCGCCACCGGGAACCGCCACGCCTCCCGCGAGACGACGAGCCGGTCCACGGTCACCCGGGGGGTGTGATCGGCCTCCGGCAGCACCCGGAAGCCGTCGACCACGAGCGTGGTGAGCACGTGGGAGAACACGTCCGCCACCGGGAACACCGCCCCGTCGGGCAGCACGGCCACCAGCTCCTCGTCGCGCAGCTCCACCCGGACGTCGGCGCTGCGCTCGGTGCGCGGGCGCGCCGGGTCGGCGGTGTCGTCCACCAGCGCCACGTAGTAGTCCTCGGGCCGCACCAGGCTCTGCCGGACCCTGGTGGACAGCCGGGACTTGTGCTCCTTGGGCAGCAGCGGCAGCAGCCGCGGGCCCGGCACGTCCCGGGTCGTCAGCGCGGCCAGTTCCGTCGGGTCCGGGTGCTGGTTGAGGTACAGCGACGCGCCCAGGGTGTTCATGGCCACGTGCAGCTCGCCCAGCACCAGGCCGAACTCGCCGCGCCGCACCGCGTCCAGGCCCGCCGCGGCGATCATCACGTCCGGGCTGAGGTAGCGGGCGGCGTTCCAGCCGCCGCCGGGGGAGGCGAACTCCTCGTTCGCCCGCGCCGAGACCTCCGCCAGGGACCGGTGCACGTCGCGCCCACCCTCCGGCAGGTCCAGCACCCGGTCCCAGCGCCGCCAGAACTCCGCGCGCAGCTCGGCCAGGTCGGCGGGGGCGTCGCGGTGCAGGACCGGCATGCAGGCGAACCAGAACGTGGCCAGGTCCACCGGTCCCGAAGCGTCGAACACCCGCCGCGCCCGGTCCAGCACGCGTCGCGCCAGCGAGGACGTCAGCCAGGCCGCGCTGACCAGCAGCGGTTCCAGGGCCGCCAGCTCGTCGCGCACCGCGCCACCCAGGCGGACGGTGGCCGAGCGCCGGGCGTCGGAGTACACCAGCGCCCGGCCCGGCGCGGTGGAACCGCCCTTCTCGCGGGCGGCGGCGGAGTCGGTCAGCCTCTCGAACTCGCCCTCCAGCGCGGACATCGCCGCCATGAGCTCGTCCGATGTGGACGCACGCGCGACCTCGTCCCGGCCGCGCTCCAGGGTGTCCAGCGCGGCCAGCCCGGGTGCGGCCACCGCCGCCGGCACGCCCTCCAGCCACGCCCGCAACGCCCGTTCGGGGTAGGGGCCGGCGGGGACCTCCAGCCGCCGCACCACGTACCGGCGGCGCTCCAGCTCCGCCAGGTCGTCGGAGACGTCGCGGCCCACCCGCTCGCCGATCGCCGCCGCGGGCAGGGTGCCGTCGCACAGCGCCAGCACCTCCAGCAGCGGGGCGGCCAGCGGTTTCGGGGCGCAGCCCGGCAGGGCCACCTCCCCGTCGCCGACGCGCACGAACGGCACCCGGCGCGGCGCGACCCACGGCGCGAGCGCCGGGTCCTCACCCAGCACCCGGGCCAGCGCGTCGACGGCCCAGCTCGCGAAGTACACCGTGGTCTCGGCGACCAGGCCCTCGCCCGGGTCGACCTCCACCCCGTCCACCCCGTCGTCCAGCCGGCCCCAGCCGACCGGGCCGAAGAAGCCGATGGTGTCGTTCTTGACGCAGAACCGCTGCCAGTAGTGCGAGATCAGCTCCTCGCGCTGGCGGGTGCGGCTGGTGCGCCCGTCACCGGGTTCCCACTCCAGGAACGGCCGCACCGCCCGGCCCAGCACCGCCCGGTTCTGCCAGGCCACCGCGCTCTGGAACGCCTCGCCCGCGGCGATGTCGCGCATCTCCAGCGCCGACTTGGCCGCCTCCGCCTCGAACGCGTCCTCGAACGCCTTCCACTCCGCGCCCTGCGGCGACTTCTGCGCCGCGAAGTGGTCGGCCGCGAGGCCCAGGCCGTGCGGTGCGAGCCGCAGCACCCCCTGCGCGGGGAACCCCGCGCCGCGCACGCTGAACTGGTCCCACAGCCGCCACCGCCCGCCGGGCAGCGACCGCCCCTCCCGCCCGTCCGCCATGTCAGCCGACCTCCAGCTCCTGCTCGACCACCGACGCGAGGTCGACGGGGGAGGGGTAGGCGAACACCAGCGCCACGGGCACGTCCACGCCCAGCGCCGACTGCAGGCGCGCGGTGATCTGGAACGCGGCCAGCGAGTCGCCGCCCGCCTCGAAGAAGTCGCTCTCGGCGTCGAGCGACGGGTCGCCCAGCGCGTCGCGGTAGACCTCCACGACGAGGTCGGTCAGCTCGGTCGCGGTGATGCCGATGGTGGTCATGGTCGGTCCCCTTCGGTGGTGAGGTGCGTGGTGTGCTGTGGCGGGACGGCCAGGCCGGTGGAGGCCAGCGCCTCGGCGGTGTTGCCGCCGGACACCACCACCGCGGCCGTCCCGGTGAAACCCGATTCGAGTGCCCCGGCGAGCGCCACGGCGCCGCTGGGCTCGGCGTGCACGCCCGCCCGGCGCAGCAGCGCCGCGGCGTGCGCGATGGCGTCGTCGGTGACGCCCACGAGGTCGTCCACGCGGCCGGCGATCACCGGCAGCGTCACCCTCCCGGGCCGCTGCCCGCGCAGCCCGTCGGCGATCGTCCGCGGCGGCGGCACCGCCACGGGCGCTCCCTCGGCCAGCGAGAGCGCGTAGCGGCGGGCGTCGGCCGGCTCCACGCCGACCACCCGCACCGGCAGGTCGCGCGCCGCCAGGCACACCCCCGCCAGCAGCCCGCCGCCGCCGGTCGGCACGAACACCGCGTCGACCCCCGGCACGTCCTCGAAGACCTCCAGGCCGACCGTGCCCTGGCCCGCCACCACCAGCTCGTGGTCGGAGGAGGGCACCAGCAGCGACCCGGTCCGCTCCGCGTGCTCCCGGGCCCGGCGGTCGCGCTCGTCCACGCCGCCGGGGGCGTGCAGCACGGTCGCGCCCAGCGCCCGCAGCGCGGCGGCCTTCGCCGGGCTCGCGCCCTCGGCCATCACCACGGTGACGGGCACGCCCAGCGCGCGCCCCAGCGTGGCCACCGCGATGCCGTGGTTGCCCGAGGACCCGGTGACGACCCCGCCGCCCGGACCGGCCAGCAGGGCGTTGGCCGCGCCGCGGATCTTGAACGACCCGCCGCGCTGCGCGTGCTCGGCCTTGAGCAGCACGCCCGGCACGGAGTCCAGCGCCAGCAACGGCGTGCGCAGCACGTGCCCCCGGATGCGGCGGGCGGCGGCCAGCACGTCGCCGGTGCCCAGCCGGGTGGCCGCCAGGAGGCCGGGCCGGACGTCCGCGCGGGTCACCGCGCACCCCCGGCGAGCGCCACGCGGTCGACCTTGCCGCTGCGGGTGGTGGGGAAGCGGTCCAGGCGGGTGAAGCGGCGGGGCATCAGGTGCGGCGGCAGCGAGTCGGCCAGGTGGGCGCGCAGCGCCGCGTCGCGCACCTGCGCCAGCTCGCCCGTCACGTGCGCGACGAGGTAGACCCGCTGCTGGTCGTCGGTGGCCGGGGTGACCGCCGCGCCGGTGACCGCCGGGTGGGTCAGCAGCACCGCCTCCACCTCGGCCGGGTCGACCCGGTGCCCGCGGACCTTGATCTGCCGGTCGTTGCGCCCCAGGTACTCCAGCACCCCGTCCGGCCGCCGCCGCGCCAGGTCGCCCGTGCGGTACAGGCGCGCGCCCGGCTCCCCGCACGGGTCGGGCACGAACCGGTCCGCGGTCAGGCCCGGCCGCCCGGCGTAGCCGCGGGCCACGCCGACCCCGCCCAGGTGGACCTCGCCGACCTCGCCGTCCGGCACCGGCCGCAGCTCGCGGTCCAGCAGCCGCACGACCACGCCCGCCAGGGGCGTGCCGACCAGGTCCGCGTCCGCCTCTGGCCGCGCGGGCACCTCGAAGCGGGTCGAGGTCATGGTGCACTCGGTCGGGCCGTACTGGTTGACCAGCCGTCCCGGCAGCAGCGCCCGCCCGCCGGCGGCCAGGAACGGCCGCAGGGACTCCCCGCTGGTCGCCACCAGCCGCACGCCCCGCAGCGCCTCCGCCGCGCCCTCCTGCCGGGACAGGAAGGTCAGGAACGACGGCGTGGTGCTCAGGATCGTGTCGACGCCGTGCTCCGCCACGGCCGCGAACAACTCCTGGGGTCGCATCAGCGCCGACCGGGGCAGCACCACCACCCGCCCGCCGGCCAGCAGCGGGGCCAGGGTGTCGCGGATCGAGGCGTCGTACCCCGGCGGCGCCAGTTGCAGCGCCACGGTGTCCGGGCCCAGGTCGTTGTCCCGCACCGCCGACCGCAGGTAGGACTCCAGCGAGCGGCGCTCCACCAGCACGCCGTTGGGCGTGCCGGTGGACCCGGACGTGTGGCTGACGTAGGCCAGCGACCGCGGGTCGGTCCGCTCCGGCAGCGGCGCGACGGGATCGGCGTCCTCGTCGACCAGGACGGTCGGGCCGGGCACGGGGAACCGCCCGGCCAGGCCGCGACCGGTCACCAGCGCCCGCGCCCCGTCCAGCAGCGCGGCCACCCGCTTGGTCGGCAGCTCGGTGTCCACGGTGAGGAACGCGCCCCCCGCCCGCAGCACCGCCGCCATCGCCACCACCGCGTCCGCTCCCCGCTCCAGCGCGATCCCGCAGACCACCTCGGGCCCGACGCCGCGGCCGCGCAGCACCCGGGCCAGCCGGTCGACCCGGGAGGCCAGCTCGGCGTGGGTGAGCACGCCGTCGGGGGTGACGACGGCCGGGCGGTCCGGGTGACCCGCCAGGCCGATCCGGTCCAGGGTGTCCACGTCAGTCCCGCCCGGTCTGGTCGAAGGCCACGAACCGCAGCTCGGAGCTGTACTTGGCGCCCGTGTGGTCGGTCAGCCACGCCTGCTCGGGGTTGGGCAGCATCTCCGACACGGTCAGCCGCGCCGACGGGTCCTGCCGGGCCAGCCGGCGCGCCGCCTTGGCCAGCACGTTGACGTAGACCGGGCTGTCGAAGTCCACGTAGAACGGCCGGGGCTCGGCGGGGGAGACCACGAAGACGTAGCGGGGCAGCTCGTGCTCGTCGCGCCACGCCCGCGCCCGCACGAACCGGCGCGACTCGTGCTTCTCGGCGGCGAACTCCAGCGAGCCGGCGGTGAACTTCCACGTCTCGCGGGCGACCACCACGTTGTCCACGGTCACCCGGGGCGAGTGGTCCCCGGCGGTCCGCAGGCTGAACCGGTCCATGATCCGCGCGGTCAGCGCGTTGCCGAACACGTCGATCACCGGGAACACCGCGCCGTCGGGCAGCACCGCGACCAGGTCGCCGTCGCGCTCCTCGACCAGGACGTCCGCACCCATCGCGGTGCGCGGGCGGTGCGGGTCGGCGGTGTAGTCGACCATGCCCACCAGGTAGTCCTGCGGCCGGTTGAGCGCCGGGCGGCTGCGGGTGTTCCAGCGCGGCGGCTGCTCCTTGGGCAGCATGGGCAGCAGCCGGGGCTCCGGGTAGTCGGTGTCGGTCTCGGCCAGCAGCTCGGCCTGGTCGGGGTGCTGCATCACGAACAGCGACGCGCTCATGGTGTTCACGCCCACGTGCAGCTCGCCCAGCACCATCTCGAACTCGCCGCGCTCGACCGCCGCCTCGTCCTCGGCGACCACGAACACGTCCGGGCTGATGTAGCGGGCGACGTTCCACCCCGAAGCCGGTTCCTCGAACGCCTCGCGGACCCGGTCCGCGATCTCCGCGGACGACAGCCGCACCCGCCGCGCGTCCGCCGGCGCGTCCACGATGGACTCCCAGCGGCGCTGCAGCTCCGCCTGCACCCGGTCGGCGTCGGCGATCGAGTCCGGGTGCGGCACGGGCAGGCACGCCATCCACAGCGACGCCAGGTCGACCGGGCCGTTGGCGCGCAACGACTCGAACGCCTCCCGCAGGTGGCCGCGAGCGATCTCGGCGTACCGGTTGGTCATCCACCGCGCCGCCGTCAGGCACTGCGCCAGCGGGGTGAGCTGCTCCAGCACGGCCCCGCCCAGGCGGGCGGTGGCGGCGCGGCGGGAGTCGGAGTAGACCAGCGCCCGGTTGGCGGAGGTCCGCGCGCCCTTCTCGCGCTGCGCCGCGGTCCGCGTGATCTCCACGAAGTCCCGCTCCAGCGCGGACATGGCCTCCAGCAGCGCGTCGGTGTCGCCCAGCGCGGCCCGCACCCGCTCCCGGCCGCGTTGCAGGACCTCGATGCGGTCCAGCGCCCGCCGCCGCACGTCGGGGTCGCCGACGCGCTCCACGATGGCGCGCAGCGCCTCGTCGGGGTGCGCGCTGGCGGGCACGTCGATGCGCCAGGTGATCCACCGCTTGCGCAGCAGCTCGTCCAGCGCGTCGAGCACCCCGGCCAGGTCGCGGCCGAGCCGCCCGGCGATCTCCACCGGCTGGTGGGCACCGTCGCACAGCCGCAGCACGTCCTCCAGGCCGTCGGCCAGCGGCACGGGCGGGCGGCCGGGCAGGCGCACCGCGCCGTCCTCGACCCGGGCGAAGGACACCCGGCGCGGCGGCACCCACTGCCGCATCCCCGGCTCCGCGCCGATCGTCCTGGCCAGCGCGTCGATGCCCCAGCTGGAGAAGTACACCTCCGAGGAGGCCAGGAAGTCCTCGCCCGGCTCGGTGGTGATGCCGGGCGCGCCGTCGAGGTCCCAGCGGCCCCAGCCGACGGGACCGAAGAAGCCGATGGTGTCGTTCTTGACGCAGAAGCGCTGCCAGTAGTGCGCCACCAGCTCCTCGCGCTGCCGCGGCATGCTGGTGCGGCCCGCGGCGGTGGGCGTCCACGCCAGGAACGGCGCGATGCCCGAGCCGAGCACGACCTTGTTCTGCCACGCCAGGGCCGTGCGGAACCTCGGTTGTGAGGCGATGTCCTGCAGCTCGCGGGCGGTGCGCACCGCGGCCTCGTCGAAGAACGCCTCGAACTCCTCCCACTCCGGGCCCTGCCACCGGTCGCGGGGCGCCACGTCGGTGAACTTGTCGGCGGCCACCCCCAGTCCCGGCGGGGCGAGGCGGAGCACACCGGCGGCCGGGAAACCCGTCCCGCGCAGGGCGAACTGGCCCCACAGCCGCCAACCGCCACCGGGCAACAGCACCGTTCCAGCCACGCTGACCATCCCTTCCCAGGTTTCCGCGGGCTGTCGTCAGCCCGGCTGCCCCATCCGCTCGCGAAGGCCGCGCGGACGCATGTCGGTCCACACCCGCTCGATGTGGTCGAGGCAGGCCGCGCGCGGCCCCTCGGTCCCCTCGGCGACCCAGCCGGCCGGCAGGTCCCGGTCGGCGGGCCAGGTGGAGTACTGCTGCTCGTCGTTGGTCACGACCCGGTACACCCGCTCGTCCTGTGTCATTCGGCGCTCCCGAACCGCTCGCTGCTTGCGTTGCCGGACCGACGATGCCGCCGGGCCGCGCGGCGGGGTAGAGAAGAACGCGCAGTCACGACGGCAACCGCGTCGTGCCACTTCTTCCCTGGTGGGAGGCCCTGCCGGGCGAGCAGGCTTCGGCCAACCAAGCTCGCAGGGAGGTCGGCAGTGAACGAAGGCGCACCGCACACGGCGACGGAGCACCACGCGGTCTCCTCCGCGCAACGCCGGTTGTGGTTCCTCGAACAGCTCACCCACGGCTCCTCGGAGAACCTGCTGCCGCTGGCGCTGCGCGTGCGCGGCGCGCTGGACGTGCCCGCGCTGGAGCGGGCGCTGGCCGGGATCGTCGAGCGCCACGACGTGCTGCGCACCCGGTTCACCGCGGTCGACGGGGAACCGGTGCCGGTGGTGGACCCGCCGGGCGCGGTGGTGCTGCGCCGCGTCGAGGCGCGCGACCCCGAGGAGGTGTTCGCCCGCGAGCTGGGCCGCCCGCTGGACCTGGCCGCCGAACCGCCGGTGCGGCTGGTGCTGGCCCGCCTGGCCGAGGACGACCACCTGCTGCTGGTCGTCGTGCACCACATCGCGGTCGACGGCTGGTCCTGGGACGTGCTGCTGCGCGAGCTGGACGCCGGCTACCGCGGCGAGGAGGTGCCCGCGCCGCGCCACCGGTACGCCGACTTCGCCGCGTGGCAGAACCGGCGGCTGACCCCCGCGCGCCTGGAGCGGCTGCTCGCGCACTGGACCGGCCGGCTGACCGGGGTCACCCCGCTGGCGCTGCCCACCGACCGGCCCCGGCCCGAGGTCTGGGACGGGTCCGCGGGGCTGCTGCACTTCCGGGTGCCCGCCGACCTGGTGGCCCGCGTGGACGCCGCCGCCCGCGAGCGCCGGGCCACCCGCTACATGCTGCTGCTCGCCGTCTACCAGTCGCTGCTGGGCCACTACAGCGGGCGCACCGACATCGCGACCTGCACCACGATGGCCGACCGCGGCGGCCCGGTCGACGTGTCGAACCTGATCGGCCCCTTCGTCAACACCGTGGTGCTGCGCTCGGACCTGGGCGGGCGGCCCTCGTTCGACGCGCTGCTGCGCCGGGTCCGCGACAGCGTCCTCAAGGACCTCTCCCACGCCGAGGCGCCCTTCGACCGCGTGGTCGGCGCGCTGGGCCTGGACCGCGACCTGTCCCGGCACCCGGTGGCGCAGGCGTCGTTCACCCTGCTCAACACCGTCCACCAGCCCGCCAGCCTGCGCGGCCTGGACGCGGTGATCGCCCGCGCCCCGCTGGGCGGCACCGACATGGACGTCTTCCTCGACCTCAACCTGATGCCCGACGGCACCCTGGCCGCCCGCCTCCAGTACGCGACCGCGCTGTTCGACCACGCCACCATGGAGCGGTTCGCCGACGGCTTCCTGCGGCTGCTGACCGCCGTGCTGGACGACCCGGACGCCCCCGTGGCCGACCTGGCCGCCGCGCTGCCTCCGCTGCCCGGCCGCGCCCTGCTCGACTCGTGGAGCGGCCCGGCGCGACCCCCGGCACCGGCCGCGCCGCTGGAGGTGCGCGGGCGGGGACCCGCGCTGGTGTGCGGGGACGAGGTCGTCACCTACGAGCGGCTCGACGCCCTGGTGGGCGGGCTGTCCGCGCTGCTGCGGCAGGCCGGGGTGCGCCGGGGCGACGTGGTGGGCGTGTGCGTGCCGCGCGGCACGTGGTCGGTCGTGGCCATGCTCGCGGCGTGGCGCGCGGGTGGCGTGTACGTGCCGCTGGACCCCGCCCTGCCCGCCGACCGGCTGGCGTTCATGGTCGCCGACGCCGACGTGCGCTGCGTCGTCGGGGACGCCGACCTCGCCGGGGTGCCGCACGTGTCGGTGCCGCACGTGTCGGTGGCCGACGTGGTGCCCGACGCCACCGCGCCCGCCGTGACCCCGGACCCGGCCGAACTGGCCTACGTGATCTTCACGTCGGGCTCCTCGGGCCGGCCCAAGGCCGTGGGCGTCGAGCACGGCGCCCTGGCCGCGCACGTGGCCGCCGCCCGCGAGCACTACGCCGTCACCGCCGACGACCGGGTGCTGGCCTTCGCCTCGTTCTCCTTCGACGCCTCCCTCGACCAGCTCCTGCCCGCGCTCACGGCCGGCGCGACCGTGGTCGTCCGGCCCGACGAGCAGTGGCTGCCCTCCCGGGTGCCCGCGATCATCGCCCGGCACGGCGTCACCGTGGCCAACTTCCCGCCCACCTACTGGAGCGAGCTGGCGCTGTCGCTGACCGGCGGCGCGGACCTGGCGTCGCTGCGGCTGCTCATCCTCGGCGGCGAGGCCATCCCGACCGGCGCGCTGGCCGCGTGGCGGCGGCACGCGCCGCACGTGCGGGTGCTCAACGCCTACGGCCCCACCGAGGCCGTGGTCACCGCCACCACCTACGAGGTCACCGACGCCGACCGGGTGCCCATCGGCCGGCCGCTGGGCGGGCGGCGCGTCCTCGTGGTGGACGAGCACGGCGACCCGGTCGGCCTCGGCGTCCCCGGCGAACTGCTGGTCGGCGGACCCGAGCTGGCCCGCGGCTACCTCGGCCGCCCCGCCCTGACCGCCGACCGGTTCGTCCCCGACCCCGCCGGCGGCCGGCTCTACCGCACCGGCGACCTGGTGCGCTGGCGGGCCGACGGGCAGCTGGAGTTCCTGGGCCGGCTGGACGACCAGGTCAAGCTGCGCGGCTTCCGGGTGGAGCTGGGCGAGGTGGAGTCGGCGCTGTCCGGCCGCGCGGGCGTGCTGGCCGCCGCGGCGGCGGTCAAGGCCGACCCGCACGGCGGCCAGGTGCTCGTCGGCTACGTCGTCGGCGACGTCGACCCGGCCGCGCTGCGCGCCGAGGTGGCCCGGTGGCTGCCGCACTACGCGGTGCCCTCGGACATCGTGCGCCTGGACGCGCTGCCGGTGACCTCCTCCGGCAAGCTCGACCGCGCCGCGCTGCCCGACCCCGCGCACGACCGCGCGTCCGCCGGCGCCGCCTACACCGCGCCCCGCGACGACGTGGAGCGCGAGATCGCCCGCATCTGGGGCGAGGTGCTCGGCGTGGACGGCATCGGCATCGACGACGGGTTCTTCGACCTGGGCGGGCACTCGCTGCTGGCCACGATGGCCGTGTCGCGCATCGCCGAGCGCCTGGAGCGCGACGTGGAGCTGCGCACCCTGTTCGAGAACCCGCGCATCCGCGAGTTCGGCCCGCTGGTCGCTGCGGCCCGCCCGGTGACCACCGCCGGTGTCGTCCCGGTCGACCGCGGCGGCCCGCTGCCCATGTCCTTCGCGCAGGAACGGCTGTGGTTCCTCGACCGCATGTCCGATTCCGGCGAGGACTACGTGCTGTGGTTCTCCTGGCGGGTGCGCGGCCCGCTGGACGCCGACGCCTGGCAGGCCGCGCTGGACGACGTGGTGGCCCGGCACGAGGTGCTGCGCACCGCGCTGGTCGAGGTCGACGGCCGCCCCGTGCAGCTGGTCCACGGGCAGGTGACCGTGCCGCTGGAGCGCCACGAGTGCGCCGACGTGGAGCAGGTCCGGGCGCAGGCCAAGCGGTTCGCCGCGGCCCGCTTCGACCTGGCGTCCCCGCCGCTGGTCCGCTCCGGGCTGTGGCGGCTGGGACCCGACGACCACGTGCTGGTGCTGTCGTTCCACCACGTGGCCACCGACGGCTGGTCCAAGGACGTCGTGGTGGACGAGCTGGCCCGCTCCTACGCCGCCCGCCTGCACGGGCGCGCCGCCGACCTGCCCGACGTGCCGGTGCAGTACGGGGACTACGCGGTGTGGCAGCGCGGCCGGCTCGCGGCGGGCGCGCTGGAGGCCCAGCTCGCGCACTGGCGGACCGCGCTGGACGGCGTGCCCGTGCTGGAGCTGCCCACCGACCGACCCCGCCCGGCCACCCGGTCGGCGCGCGGCGGCGCGGTGGAGGTGCCGCTGCCGCCGGAGCTGGCCGCCGGCCTCGACGCGCTGGCCCAGCGGTGCGGCACGACCCGCTTCACCGTGCTGCTGGCGGTGTTCCAGGTGGTGCTGGCCCGCTGGTCGGGGCAGACCGACATCGCCGTGGGCACCCCGGTGGCCGGGCGCGACCGGGTGGAGCTGGAGCGGCTCATCGGGTTCTTCGTCAACACCGTCGTGCTGCGCTCGGACCTGTCCGGCGACCCGTCGTTCCTGGACCTGGTGGCCCGGGTGCGCGGCACGGTGCTGGGCGCCTTCGACAACCAGGACGTGCCCTTCGAGCGGCTGGTGGAGGAGCTGCGGCCCGAGCGCGACCTGTCGCGCAACCCGCTGTTCCAGGTCATGTTCGACGTGCAGGAGACCGCGGTGTCCACCGGGATGGCCGCGCCGGGGCTCCACTTCGAGGGCTTCACCCTGCCGTGGGAGTCGGCGAAGTTCGACCTGGCGGTGACCTTCCTGCTGCACCCCGACCGGTTCTCCCTGGACGTGGAGTACAGCGCCGACCTGTTCGACGCCTCCTCCGCGGTGCGGCTGGCCGAGCACGTGACCCGCGTGCTGCGCGCCGTCGTCGCCGACCCGCACGCCGGCGTGACCGGCCTGGACCTGCTCTCCCCGGCCGAACGCGCCGCCCTGACCGCCGCGCCGCCCGCGCTGGACGCGCCGCCGCTGCGCGTCGCCGGCGCGCCGGGCGACACCGCGCTGGTGTGTGGACCGCGCACCGTGACCTACGACGAGCTGGACGGGCTGGTCGGCGGCCTGGCCCGCGCGCTGGCCGACGCGGGCGTGCGCCGGGGCGACCCCGTCGGGGTGTGCCTGGGCCGGGGCGTGTGGTCGGTGGCCGCGATGCTCGCGGTGTGGCGGGCCGGCGGCGCCTACGTGCCGCTGGACCCGAAGTTCCCGCTGGAGCGGCTGCGGTTCATGCTCGCCGAGGCGGGCGCGGAACTGGTGGTCGCCGACGCGGGCACCGCGGGCCCGCTGGCGGGGCTGGGGGCGCGGGTCGTCGCGGTCGACGGCGTCGTGCCCGCCCGGTACGACGGCGTGGGAGCGGACCCGGCCGACCTGGCCTACGTCATCTTCACCTCCGGCTCGACCGGGCTGCCCAAGGCGGTCGGCGTCGAGCACGGCCCGCTGGCCGCGCACGTGGCCACCGCCCGCGACCTGTTCGGGCTCACCGCCGCCGACCGGGTGCTGTCGTTCGCGTCGCTGTCCTTCGACGCCTCGCTGGAGCAGGTCCTGCCCGCGCTGACGGTCGGCGCCCGGGTCGTGCTGCGGCCCGACGAGGTGTGGTCGGTCGACGAGCTGGCCGCCGAGGTCCGCGCCCGCGGCGTCACGGTGGCCGAGCTGACCCCGACCTACTGGGAGGAGGTGGTGGCGCGCCTGGGCGACGTGGCCGCCGACCTGGCGTCGCTGCGGCTGCTGGTCACCGGTGGTGAAGCGCTGCCGTCCGCGCCGCTGGGCCGCTGGTTCGAGCTGCTGCCGCACGTCCCGGTGGTCAACACCTACGGCCCCACGGAGTCGGTCGTCTCCACCACCGCCCACGTGGTCACCGCCCCGGTCGCCGGCCGCGTGCCCATCGGCACCGCGCTGGGGTCGCGCACCCTGCACGTGGTCGACGCCCACGGCCGGCCGGTGCCCGACGGCCTGCCCGGCGAGCTGCTCGTCGGCGGGCCGCAGCTGGCCCGCGGCTACCTCGGCCGCCCCGAGCTGACCGCGGAGCGGTTCCCGGCCAACCCCTTCGGCGAGGGCCGCGTCTACCGCACCGGCGACCTGGTGCGCCGCCTGCCCGGCGGGGAGCTGGAGTTCCTCGGCCGGGTGGACGACCAGGTCAAGATCCGCGGGTTCCGCATCGAACCCGGCGAGGTCCAGGCGGTGCTGGAGGACTGCCCCGGGGTGCGCGGCGCGGCCGTGGTGGTCCGCGACGTGCGCGGCGACCGGGCCCTGGTCGCCTACGCCGCCGGCGACCACCTGGACCCCGACGTACTGGCCACGTGGTGCCGCGACCGCCTGCCCGCCTACCTGGTGCCCTCGGCGTTCGTGGTGCTCGACGCCCTGCCGCTGACCGTGCAGGGCAAGGTCGACACCGCCGCGCTGCCCGACCCCGAGGTGCCCGCGACGGCGGAGTTCGTGCCGCCCACCTCGCCCACGGAGGTCGTGCTCGCCCAGATCTGGGCCGAGGTGCTGGGCGTGGAGCGGGTCGGCCTGCACGACGACTTCTTCGCCCTGGGCGGCCACTCCATGCGGGCCGTGGCCGCCGCCTCCCGGGTGCGCACCGCCTTCGACTGCCCGGTCGCGGTGCGCGAGCTGTTCGAGAACCCCACCGTCGCGCTGCTCGCGGTCGAGGTGGAACGCCTGCTGGTCGAGCAGATCTCCGCGATGAGCGAGGACGAGATCGACCTGTCCCTGTCGGTTGACGCCGCCCTCTGACGAAGACGAACTGGACGGAGCCCATCGTGACCACCTCGGAGATCCAACCCACCCGGTCCGGTCTGTCGCCCGCCGCCCGCGCGCTGCTGGAGCGCCGCCTGCGCGGCCGCGCCGCCGCCCCGACCGGCATCCCCCGCCAGGAGCCGCGACCGCCGCGAGCACCCCTGTCCGCGGCCCAGCAGCGGCTGTACTTCCTCGACCAGCTCGCGCCCGGCGGCACCGAGTACCTGATGCCCGCCGCGTGGCGGCTGACCGGCCCGCTCGACGCCGCCGCGCTGGCCGGCGCGGTGGACGACCTCGTGGCCCGCCACGAGCAGCTGCGCGTGGTCTTCCCCGCCGAGGACGGCGTGCCGTTCCAGCGGGTGCTGCCGCACGGCACGCCCCTGGCGGTGGTCGACGCCGACGCCGACGCCCTGGCCGACACCGTGCGGGCCGCCGCGGTGCGCCCGTTCGACCTGGCCGCCGAACCCGCCTTCCAGGCCACCCTGGTGCGCGTCACCGCCACCGACCACGTGCTCGTGCTGGCGATGCACCACATCGTCACCGACGGCTGGTCGCTCGACGTGCTGGTGCGCGACCTGCGCGAGCTGTACCGGGCCCGCCTCGCCGGCGAGGCGCCGCGCCTGGCGCCCAACCCCATCGAGTACACCGACTACGCCGTGTGGCAGCGCGCCGCCGACGAGACCGCCGACCTGGAGCACTGGCGCGCCGCGCTGGCCGGGCTGACCCCGCTGGAGCTGCCCACCGACCACCCGCGTCCGAAGGAGCGCTCGCACGAGGGCGCGGTGCACACCGTGGAGCTGCCCGCCGACCTCGCGGCGGCCGTCACCGCCGCCGACGCCACCCCGTTCACCACGATCATGGCCGCGTTCCAGGCCGCGCTGGGCTTCCACAGCGGGCAGGACGACGTGGCGATCGGCACCATCACCGCCAACCGCGACCGCGCCGAGACCGAGGGGCTCGTCGGGTTCTTCGTCAACACCCTGGTCATGCGCGCCGACCTGTCCGGCGACCCCACCTGCGCGCAGGTGCTCGACCGGGCCCGGGAACGGGTGCTGGGCGCGCTCAGCCACCAGTCGCTGCCCTTCGAACGCGTCGTGGACGAGCTGAGCCCCGAGCGCGACCTGTCGCGCAACCCGCTGTTCCAGGTGCTGTTCGCCTACTCCGAGGCGGGCGGCGGCGCGTTCCCGCTGGGCGGCGCGGTGGCCCGAGCGTTCCCGATCGCGCTGACCACGGCCAAGTTCGACCTGTCGCTGGAGGCCGTCGGCGGCGGTGACGGCTACCGGCTGGCGTTCGTCTACCGGCCCGACCTGTTCGAGCGCGACTCCGTGGCGCGGCTGGCCGACCACACCGTGGCCGTGCTGCGGGCGTTCTTCGAGCGCCCCGACGAGCCGCTGGGCTCGGTGCAGTTGCTGGGGGAGGCCGAGCGGGCGTTCCTGCTCGGTCCGGACGGCCCGGCGGCCTCGGGCGCGGCGGTCGGCCTGCCCCGGCTGGTGCTCGACCGGGTGGCCGACCACGTCGCGGCCACGCCCGACGCGGTGGCGGTCACCGGCGGCGGCCGGTCGCTGACCTACGCCGAGCTGGACGCCCGCGCCACCGCGCTCGCCTCCCGGCTGCGCGCCCTCGGCGCGGGGCGGGAGAGCCTGGTCGGGGTGTGCCTGGCGCGCACCGCCGACCTCGCGGTGGCCCTGCTGGGCGTGTGGCGCGCGGGCGCGGCCTACCTGCCGCTGGACCCGCGCCACCCGAGGCAGCGCGTGGAGTTCACGGTCGCCGACGCCGGGGTGTCGCTGGTGGTGGCCGACGACACCGGCCGCGCCGCGCTGGCCGGGCTGCCCGTGGAGCTGGTCGACCCCGACGGGCCCGCCGCGGCGGTCGACCCGGTGCCGGTGCGCGCCGACGACCTGGCCTACGTCATCTACACCTCCGGGTCCACGGGCAAGCCCAAGGGCGTGGAGGTCACCCACGCCAACGCCGCGTGGCTGTTCGACGCCGCCGACCGGATGTTCGACTTCGGGCCCGACGACGTGTGGTCCCTGATGCACTCCACCGCCTTCGACTTCTCCGTGTGGGAGCTGTGGGGGCCGCTGAGCACCGGTGGCCGCGTCGTGGTCCTCACCGGCGAGGAGACCCGCGACCCCGAGGCGGTGCACCGGGTGCTCCGCGACGAGCGCGTCACCGTGCTCAGCCAGACGCCGGCCGCGTTCAAGGGCCTGCGCGCGCACCTGGCGCAGCAGGGCCACTCCTTCGACGACCTGGCGCTGCGCACCGTGGTGTTCGGCGGCGACGCCTTCGACACCCGCGACTACCGCGACTGGTTCACCGCGCCGGGTCGCAAGCCCGCGCTGGTGAACATGTACGGCATCACCGAGACCACGGTGCACGTCACCTACCGGCTCATCACCGAGGCCGACGTCACCGCGCCCGACACCACCGCGCCCGACGAGCGCTCGCCCATCGGCCGCCCGCTGCCCGGCCAGCACGGCTACGTCCTGGACCGCCACGGCCGCCTGGTGCCGGTGGGCACGGTCGGCGAGCTGCACATCGCCGGCGGCGGCGTGGCCCGCGGCTACCGCAACCGGCCCGAGCTGACCGCGCAGCGCTTCCCGCGCGGACCCCTGGGCGGGCGCGTCTACCGCACCGGCGACCTGGTGCGGGTGCTGCCCGACGGGCAACTGGCCTACGTCGGGCGCGCCGACGACCAGGTCAAGATCCGCGGCTTCCGCATCGAGCCGGGCGAGGTGGAGAGCGCCCTGCGCAGCTGCCCGGAGATCGCCGACGCCGCCGTGGTGGCCCGTCCCGGCCCGCAGGGCGCACGCCTCGTCGGCCACGTCGTGCTCGCCGAGGGCGCGCGGCTGGACCCGTCCGCGCTGCGCGACCGGCTGCGCGCGAGCCTGCCCGACTACATGGTCCCCGCGCTGTTCGTCCGCCACGACCGGCTCCCGCTGACCTCCAACGGCAAGGTCGACCGCAAGGCACTGGCCGCGGTGGAGGACGGCGGCGTGCGCACCCAGCCCGAGCACGTGCCGCCGCGCACCCCGACCGAGCAGGCGCTCGCCGCGGTGTGGGCGCAGGTCGTCGGCGCCGAGCGGGTCGGCCTGGGCGACAACTTCTTCGACCTGGGCGGCGACTCGATCCTGGCGCTGCGGGTCGTCGGCCTGGCCCGCGCGGCGGGACTGGGCCTGGGCGTGGCCGACCTGTTCCGCGCCCGCACCCTGGGCGAGCTGGCCGCGCTGGCGGGCGCCGCGCAGGACGAGCCCGAGCCCGTCGAGCCGTTCTCGCTGCTCGACCCGGCCGACCGCGCCCGCCTGCCGGAGGGGCTGGCCGACGCCTACCCGCTGACCATGCTCCAGGCCGGGATGCTGCACGAGATGCTGGCCGACCCGCACCGCGCGGCCTACCACAACGTCACCGACCTGAAGATCACCGTCCCGGACTTCGACCTGGCCGCGTTCCAGGCCGCCGCCGACGAGGTGGTCCGCCGCCACGACATCCTGCGCAGCTCCATCGACCTGGTGGGCTTCCGCGAGCCGCTGCAACTGGTGCACCCCACCGCGCAGCTCCCGGTCGGCTACAGCGACCTGCGCGGCCTGCCCCGCGCCGAGCAGCGCGCCGCGCTGCGCCGGTTCGTCGACGCCGAGTTCGCCCGGCGCTTCGACCTCGCCGCACCGCCGCTGGTGCGCCTGCACCTGCACCGGCTCACCGACGACGAGCTGCGGATCACCATCACCGACTGCCACGTCGTCCTCGACGGCTGGAGCCTGACCTCCCTCATCGCCGACCTGCTCGACCTGCACCGCCAGGCCGTCGCCGGGCGGGAGCCGCGGCTGCCGGAGTCGCCGCGCTTCGCCGAGTACGTGGCGCTGGAGCTGGCCGCGCGCGAGTCGGCGGAGGGCCTGGAGTTCTGGCGGGAGCAGCTGGCCGAGTTCCGCCCGGTGCGCTTCGGCCACCGCGAGCCGCGCTCGGGCGAGGTGATCCACGAGGTGCGCCGCTCCTTCAGCGGCCTCACCGAGGCCATCGGGCGGCTCGCGCGGCGCGCGGGCGTGCCCCGCCGCACGGTCCTGCTGGCGGCGTTCCACCACACGATGAGCCTGTTCGCCGAGCCGGGTGACCCGGTGGGCGGCCACTCCCTCGGCCTGGCCACCAACGGCCGGCCCGAGCGCGAGGGCGCGGACCTGATGCGCGGGCTGTTCCTCAACACCGTGCCCTTCGGCGTGCGCCGCACCGGCACGACGTGGCTGGACCTGGTGCGCGACACCTTCACCGCCGAGCAGGACCTGCTGCCGCACCGCCGCGTGCCGCTCGCGCGCCTGGCGCGCCTGCGCCCCGGTGAGCCGAACCTGGTCGAGGTGATCTTCAACTACGTCAACTTCCACCGCCTCACCAGCGACACCTGGGACGAGTCGCTGGAGATCGCCCGCACCATGTTCCCGCTGCTGGTCAACACCAGCGTCGACGGCTTCACCCTGGACGCCGACCCCACCCGCGTCGACCCGGCCACCGCCGAGCAGCTCGCCGACGTCTTCCGCGACCTGCTGGAGGCGATGGTGACCGACCCGGAGGGCCCGATCACCCGGCCCACCACCACCGGCGCCGCGCGGGAGCAGGACCTGGAGTGGTCGCGCGGCCCCGTCGTGCCGCCCTCGGGCACCCCGTTCCACCACGCGGTCGCGGCCCAGGACCGCACCGCGGTCGCGATCACCCACCTGTCGCAGGCCGGACCGGTCGACCTGACCTACGGTGAGCTGAACGACCAGGCGCTCCTGCTGGCGGGTCACCTGCGCTCGCTGGGCGTCGGCCGCGAGTCGATCGTCGGCATCTGCGTCGACCGCGGCCCGGACCTGGTGCGCGCCGTCCTCGGCGTGCTGCACGCCGGCGGCGCCTACGTCCCGCTGGACCCGCAACTGCCCGCCGACCGGCTGGCGTTCATGGTGCGCGACAGCGGGATGCGCGTGCTGCTCACCCAGACCCCGCTGGCCGGCGTCGTCCCGTTCGACGGCCACACCACCCTGCTCGACCGACCGCTGCCCGACGACACCGCGCCACTGCCCACCCCGGACGAGGTGTTCGCCGAGTCCGCCGCCTACGTCATCTACACCTCCGGCTCGACCGGCACGCCCAAGGGCGTCGTCATCCCGCACCGCGGCCTGGCCAACATGGTCGAGGGCCAGCGCGACCTGGTGCGGCCGAGCCGCGCCGACCGGGTGCTCCAGTTCGCCTCCGCGAGCTTCGACGCCTCCATCCTGGAGATGACCTGGTCGCTGGCCAACGGGGGACGGCTGTGCACCGCGCCCCGCGAGGCGCTGCGCCCCGGCCCCGACCTGGCCCGCACCCTGCGGGAGCTGCGCGTCACCGCGGGGATGCTGCCGCCCAGCGCCCTGGCGGTCATGGCCGGCGAGGAGTTCCCGGACCTGGCCACCCTCCAGGTCGCGGGGGAGGCCTGCCCGGCGGAGATCGCCGACACCTGGTCGCGCGGACGCCGCTTCCACAACGTCTACGGCCTCACCGAGACCTCGGTGTGGTCCACCGCGCAGGTCTGCGAACCCGGCGGCGGGCGCCCGTCGATCGGCCGGCCCATGCGCAACACCACGATGTACGTGCTGGACCCGGACATGCAGCCGGTGCCCGTCGGCGTCCCGGGTGAGATCTACCTGGGCGGCCTGGCCACCGGCCGCGGCTACCTCGACCGGCCCGCCCTCACCGCCGCCACCTACGTGCCCGACCCGTTCGGCCCGCCCGGCTCGCGGCTGTGCCGCACCGGGGACCTCGGCAGGCGGCGCGCGGACGGCGCGGTGGAGTGGATCGGCCGGCGCGACTCGCAGGTCAAGCTGCGCGGCTTCCGCATCGAGCTGGGCGAGGTCGAGCACGCGCTGGGCGAGCTGCCCGGGGTGGCGCAGGCCGTCGTGCTGCTGCGCGAGCTGCCCGGCGGCCCGGCGCTGGTGGCCTACGTCGTCGGCGAGGTGCCCGACGTCGACGCGCTGCGGCAGGGGCTGCGCGCGAAGATGCCCGCCTACATGGTGCCCGCGCGGTTCGTCGTGCTCGACGCCATGCCCGTCAACCGCAGCGGCAAGGTCGACCGCGGCGCGCTGCCGCTGCCCTCCGCCGACCGCGACGACGCCGGCACCGCCTACGTCGCCCCGTCCACCCCGGCCGAGGTGGTGCTCGCCGAGGTGTGGCGGGAGGTGCTGGGCCTGGCCGAGATCGGCGTCCACGACGACTTCTTCCGCATCGGCGGCAGCTCCCTGTCCACGGTGAAGGCCGCCGCCGTGGCGCGGTCCCGGGGCGTGCCGATCTCGGTGCGCGACCTCGTGGAGCGCCCGACCATCGCCCAGCTCGCCGCCGGCGTGGACCGGGGGAGCGCGCCCGCCGAGGTGCGCTCGGAGGTCCGGTTGCGCGACGGGGACGGCAGCCCGCTGTACTGCGTGCACCCCACGGGCGGCAGCGCCGCGTGGTTCGTGCCGCTGGCCAGGGCGCTGCCGCGGGGGCCGGTGCTGGCGTTCCAGGCGCGCGGCCTGCTCGGTGGCGTGGACCCGACCACCGTGGCCGGCATCGCGGCGAACTACGTCGCGGAGATGGCCGGCGACGGTCCGCACGCCGTGCTGGGCTGGTCCATGGGCGCGAACCTCGCCCTGGAGATGGCCACCCAGCTCCACGAGCAGGGCCGTGCCGCCGAACCGCTGGTGCTGGTCGAGCCCTACCTGCCCAACGACACCGCCCGCACCCGCCTGCTCGACGTGGCGCGCGAGCTGTCCGGCGCGCTGGAGCTGCGCGACCGGGTGCGCGCGCTGCCGCCGTCCGACGAGCGCGACCGCACCATCGCCGAACTGAGGGAAACCCTGCTGGGCGCGGGCATGTCGCCGAGCGAGGCCGACATGGTGCAGGACGCGCCCATCGAGGTCTGGCACTCCCTGCTGGCCGCGCTGGCCGACTACGAACCCCGGCCCTACCCGGGCCACGTCCACCTCGTCGTCGGCTCCGAGGCCGCCGCCATCCCCGAGGGCGAGCCCATGCCCGGCCTGGACGTCGGGTTCGCGGAGTACGTCGAGCGCTGGCGCTCCCTCGCCCGGGGCGGCCTGACCGTGCACGTCTCACCGGGCGACCACATGACCATCCTCGCCGAGCCCAACGCCCGCGCCTTCGCGGACCTGCTCGGCACGATCAGGGCGGAGGCACGCCGATGACCGCGACCCTCGACCCCGTCCGGCCCGCGCCGGCGTTCACCGAGCGCTACCTGCTCGACCCGGCGGTGAACGCCGACCCCTACCCCTACCTCAACGCCCTGCGCGAGCACCGGCCCGTGCACTACAGCCCGCTGCACCGGGCGTGGCTGGTCACCGGGCACGCCCAGCTCACCCGCGCGCTGCGCGAACCGGCGGCCTCCGCCGACCGCGTCGGCCCGATGATGGACGCCGTACCCGAGGGTGCCCGCGGCGACGCCGAGCGCGCGTTCGACATCCTGTCGCGCTGGATGGTGTTCAACGACCCGCCCGCCCACCGGCGGCTGCGGCAGGCGTTCCAGGAGCAGTTCGCCGCCCGCGCCATCAACCGCTACCAGGCGCTCATCGAGCGGGTCACCCGCGCCCTGCTGGCCCGCCGCGCCGTCGCCGGCAGGGTGGGCGACCTGGTCGCCGACGTGGCCAAACCCCTGCCCGCGCTGGTGTTCGCCCGCTGGCTGGGCGTCCCGCAGCAGCACAGCGCCTCGTTCTGGTACTGGAACGCCCGCGTCGGCGACCTGGTGCTGGGCGCGGCCCAGGAGGAGCGCGAGTACCGCACCTCCCTGCAGTCGCTGGTGAACCTGGAGGACTACCTGGCCGACCTGGTCCGCCAACGGCGTGCCGAACCGCAGGACGACCTGATCAGCGCCGTGCTCGCGAGCGGCCGGATCGGCGACACCGTGAGCGAGGCCGAGTTCGTCGGGATGCTCACCCAGATGGCGTTCGCCGGCGGCGAGACCACCAGCAACCTCATCGCCAACGCCGTGCGCGCCCTGCTGCTGCACCCCGACCAGCTCGCGGCGGTGCGCGAGCGTCCGGAGCTGGCGGGGGCGGTGGTGGAGGAGGCCATGCGGTTCGACGGGCCGTCCAAGATGTCCATCCGCGTCGCCTCCCGGGACTTCGAGCTGGACGGCGCGATCGTGCGCGGCGGCGACCGGGTCTTCCTGGTCACCGCCGCCGCCAACCGCGACCCGGACCGCCACCCCGACCCGGACCGGTTCCTCGTCACCCGCGCGGACACCTCCCACCTGGGCTTCGGGCTGGGCGTGCACTTCTGCATCGGCGCGGCGCTGGCCCGCATGGTCGCCCGCGCGGCGCTGGAGGTCCTGATCGCCGAGCACCCGGGGCTGAGCCTGGCCGGCGACCGGCACACCTGGCAGCCGTCCCTGCTCAACCGCAGCCTCACCGCCCTGCCCGTCCGCTACTGACCGCCCACCGACCACCTCCGCCCGGACAAGGAAGAAGGTCTCCGCCATGACCACCACGCTGGCAGGTGCGGGCTCGCGGCTGTGGGCCCCGGCCCGGCTCCCGTCGTTCCGCCTGCTGTGGGCGGGGCAGGCCCTGTCGCTGCTCGGCGACGGGTTCAGCTACATCGCGTTCGCCTGGATCACCCTGGAGCTGACCGGCTCCACCCTCATGCTCGGCTACGTCCTGGCGTTCCAGGCCGTCCCGCGGGCCCTGCTGACCCTGGTGGGCGGCTCGCTGAGCGACCGGTGGTCGACCCGGCGGCTGATGGTGCTGTCGAGCTGGGCGCGGGCCGCCGTGATGCTCGCGGTGGGCGTGGCCGGGCTGTCCGGGGCGTTGGAGTTCTGGGCGCTGTGCGCGGCGGCGGCGGCGTTCGGCGCGGTGGACGCGTTCTTCCAACCCGCCCGCATGTCCATCCTGCCGTCGGTCGTGGCCAAGGACCTGCTGCCCGCCGCCAACGCCCTGCTCGGGGCGGGTGCCAAGGTCGCCGCGGTGCTCGGGCCCGCGGTCGGCGGCGCGGTGGTCGCGGTCTCCGACGCCAACTACGCCTTCCTGGTCGACGGGCTGTGCTTCGCGCTGTGCGCGCTGTGCGTGTCGGCGGTGCGCACCCTGCCCCGCGAGCCGGAGGAGGCGACCGCCGCCGCGGCCGCTTCCGGCGACTCGCTGTGGGCCCGGATCAAGGAGGGCCTGCGGTACGCGTGGGACGACCCGCGCATCCGGACCGTCCTCGTCGTCGACATGGCCGTGACGTTCTGCTACGCCGGGCCGTTCACCGTCGGGTTCGCCGACCTGGCCCGCAACGAGGTGCAGGGCGGCTCGACCACGATGGGTCTGCTCAACGGCGCGCTGGCGGCCGGCGCGATGCTCGGCACGCTGGTGGGCGGCGCGATCGGGGCGCGGCCCCGGGTCGGGCTGCTGGTCGCGGCGCTGGCCGGGTGGCTCGCGGTGGGCATGGCCGCGCTCGGCGTGGTCGACCAGGCCGTGGTGGCGGTGGGCACGGTGCTGGCGATGGGCTTCGGCATCGGCTTCCAGGGCGTGTTCGGGTTGAGCTGGATCCAGCGCAACATCAAGGGGTCGGTGCTCAGCCGGGTCATCTCGGTGGACATGGTCCTGGGCTACGCGGTGGCACCGCTGTCGCTGGTGCTGTGCGGCGCGCTGGCCGAGCGCAACACCGCCGTGATGTTCGGCGGCACGGCGGTGATCCTGGCCCTGACCGCCCTGGGGGTGCTCGCCTCCAAGCCGGTGCGCGAGATGCGCTGAACCACCCGCGGGCACGACCCGCCGCCACCGCGCCGGACCACCCGTCCCGGCGAACGCCGAGCACGTGGCGCTATCCCCGGCCCATCCCGCCGCTGTCCGCGCGACAACGGCAGGTGGATAGGTCGGGGATTCCGCCGTGATAGCACCGCTGCCGATCCTTGCGTCGACCCAGTCTCAACGCGATGTCATCCGTCGGATCGCTTGGGGGCGAACATGGAGCAGACGTGTGCAGTCGACAGCGCGGTGGTGCCCGTGGCCGTGGTGGCCGGGGACCCCGTGCTGGAGGCGGGGGCGGCCAGCGCGTTGCGCGGTCACCCCGACCTGGTGGTGGTGCCCGCGGCCGACGCCGAGTCCGCGCGCGTCGTGGTGGTGATGGCGGACGAGGTCGGCCGCGAGGTGCTCGACCTGGCCCGGTCCTGCCGCGGCGCGGTGGTGCTGGTGGTGGCCGACCTGACGCCGGCGCAGGCGCTGCACGCCGTGCTGGCCGGGGTGCGCGGCCTGCTGCGCCGCCGCGACGCGGGCCCGGAGCGGCTGGCCCGCGCCGTGCTGGCCGCCGCGGTCGGGGACTGCACGGTGCCGCCCGACCTGCTCGACCGGCTCCAGGGCGGCGGTGACGGCGCGTCGGCCGTGCCGGCGCTGGCCGGGGCGGGGCTCAGCGACCGGGAGCGCGCGGTGCTCACCCTCGTCGCCGAGGGCCACGAGACCGGGGAGATCGCCAGGAAGCTGTGCTACTCGCCGCGGACCGTCACCACGGTGGTGCACGACATCACCCACCGGTTCCGGTTGCGCAACCGCGCGCACGCGGTGGCCTACGCGTTGCGGGCGGGCCTGCTGTGAGCGGGGTGAAGGTGCACGTCACCGCGGTGGGCCCGGTGGCGCGCGACGTGGCCGACCGCCTGCGCGGCGCGGGGATGGTGCTGGTCGACGCACCCGGCCCGGACGTGGTCGTGGTGCTGGCGGCGAAGACGGTGGACCAGGCGCTGGACGCCTGCCCGCCCGCGTTCCGGCCCGGTCAGGACCGGCTGCTGGTGCTGGCCGACTCGTTCGACCCCGCCGGGGTGCTGCGGGCGGTGCGGATGGGCGCCAGCGCGGTGCTGTGCCCGGTGGCCTCGCCGCTGTCGCGCCTGGTCGCGGGCGTGCACTCGGCGCTGCACGGCGACGGCGTCGTGCCCTACCAGGCCCTCGTGCGGCTGCTGGGCTCCTCCGGCGGCGCGATGGTGGAGGTCGAGGCGCTCACCGCCAAGCAGACGGCCGTGCTGCAGTTGATGGCCGACGGCCTGGGCAATTCGGCGATAGCGCGGGCGCTGGCGTGCTCGGAGCACACGGTCAAGAACGTGATCTACGAGCTGACCGCCCGGCTGCGGGTGCGCAACCGGGCGCACGCGGTGGCCCACGCGGTCCGGCTGGGGCTGATCTGACCAGGTCGTCCCCGGTCGGCCGCGGGCGGCGGCGCCCGTGATAGGCGGGGGATAAATGGCGTGATAAGGCGGGGATTAAATGCCCTCATACATTTTTCTCAACGCCGGACAACAAGCCCGAACGGAGAGAGAAATGAACTTCACCGCCATTGCCAAGGGTGCCGTCCTCGCCGCCGCCGTCCTGGTCGCGACCCTCTTCGGGGCCCAGAGCGCCCTGGCCGAGGGCACCAACCCCTGGGACGGCGCGCCGACCGGCACCACCGCCGGCACGAACCCCTGGGACGGCGCGCCGGTCACGACCGACGGCACCAACCCCTGGGACTAGGAACCGCCACCGCTCCACCGGACGCAGCCCCGCGCGTGACGCGACCCGCCGGGCCCGCGAACCCCGCCGGACTACGCGGGGGCCGTTCCCTCCAACAGGGCCAGGTCCCGCCGCACCACCGCCGCCCCGCCGTGATCCATGATCCGCTCCCGCACCGCTATCGACCGGGCGAAGTAGTCCTTGGCCACCTCGTGCCGCCCCGCCGCCGCGTTGACCTCGCCCAGGTTGTGCAGCAGGTGCGCCTCGCCGATCACGTCCCGGTTGGCGCGCACCATCTCCAGCACCTCCGACAGGATCCGCTCCGCCTCCGCGTGCTCGCCCCGGTGCAGGCGCACCTGCCCGATGCGGCGCAACGTCGTGGCGACCCCGCCGGTGTAGCCGACCGCGCGGCAGGTGTCCATCGCCTCGGCCAGCTGCTCCAACGCCTCGTCACCGCGGCCGGTGCGCATCAGGACGTGGGCGCGCTGGGTCAGCACGATCGCCCGCCCCACCACGTCTCCCACCTGCCCGAAGCCGCGCAGCGCGCTGTCGTAGAGCGCCAGCGCGCCCTCGTCGTCACCGGCCTGCCGGGTCAGCAGCCCCAGGTCGCGCCGGCACAGCGCCTGCCCCAGCGGGTCGTCCAGCTCCACGAACAGCGCCAGCGCCTCGGTCAGCGCGGCCCGCGACCGCTCGGCGCGCCCCAGGTTGATGTGCAGGGTGCCCAGCGACGCCAGCAGCGCCGCGGTGCCGCGCGCGTTGCCCGCCGCCCTGGTGGCGCGCAGCGCCTCGTCGTGGGTGTGCCCCCAGTCGTCCAGGTGACCGCGCGCCTCGAACAGCGTCGTCGCGGTGACCGCGAGGTCCCAGCACAGCTCGTCCAGCCCGGCCGCGGCCGCCTGCGCCACCGCGGCGCGCAGGTTCGGCAGCTCGCCCTCCAGCCACTCCATCGGGCGCTCCAGCAACCGCGCCGCGTGCTCGGCGGGCGGGTGCCAGCGCGGCGCGGTGCCGTGCAGCGCGGTGAAGTCGCCGCCGAACACGCCGCGGTGCGCCTGCTCGGCCAGCGACAACCAGCCACCCAGCACGCGCTGCCGCACCGAAGCCTGCTCGGCGGCGTCCACGGTGGACAACTGCTCGCGGGCGAACAGGCGGATGATGTCCTGGAACCGGTAGCGGAAGCCGCCCGTGCCGTCGACCGACACCACGTCGAGCATCTGCACGTCCACCAGCGGCTCGACCAGGTCCGACGGGTAGGGGCGGTGGTCGTCCAGCACCGCGCCCGCCACCCAGCCCGGCAGCGACGGCCCCTCGGCCAGGCTCAGCAGCCCGAACAGCCGCCGGGTCGGCGCGTCGAGCCCGTCGTGGGTCAGCGACAGGCTCGCCCGGATCGTCATCTCGCCGTGCGCCAGCTCGTCCAGCCGGTGCCGCTCGCTGGCCAGCCGGTGCACCATCGACGCGAGCGACCAGTGCGGCCGGGCCGCCAACCGCGCCGCGACGATGCGCAGCGCCAGCGGCAGCCCGCCCACGGTGCGCACCAGCGCCTCGGCGGCCTCCCGCTCGCCCGCCACCCGGGCCTCGCCGACGACCTTGCCCAACAGCTCCAACGACTGGTCGCGGTCCAGCAGGTCCACCTCGAGCTGCCGGGCACCCGGCAACCCGGTCAGCCGCGTCCGGCTGGTGACCACGACCGCGCACCGGCCGCTGCCCGGCAGCAGCGGCAGCACCTGCCGCTCGCTGACAGCGTTGTCGAGCACCACGAGCACCCGCCGGTCCGCCAGCAGCGTCCGGTACATCTCGGTGCGCGCGGCCGGCTCCGCGGGGATCATCGCGCCCGGTATGCCCAGCGCCTGGAGGAACCGGCCGAGCACGTCGGCGGACTCGCCCGCGTCGCCGTAGGTGCCGCGCAGGTCGCAGTACAGCTGGCCGTCCGGGAAGTGCTCCTCGGCCAGCCGGTGCCCGATGTGCGCGGCCACCGTGGACTTGCCGACGCCCGGCCGGCCGATCACCACCACCACGCCGATCGCGCGCCGCCCGCGCCCGTCGGTCAGCACCTCCTCCGCGGTGCGGATCAGGTCCTCCCCGCCGACGAAGTCCGCCGTGTCCGCGGGCAGTTGCCGGGGTACCGCCTGCGGCGGCGGCACGTCGGCGGGCGGTGCGGGCGGCTGCTCCCGCTCGGCGGGCGGGTTGCGCAGCAGCGAGGTGTCACCGGCGTGGATCGCCCGCTCCAACCCCCGCAGCTCCTCGCCCGGCTCCAGGCCCAGCTCCTCCACGAGCAGGTCGCGCCCGGCGCGGTAGACCTCCAGCGCCTCGGCCTTGCGCCCCGACCGGTACAGCGCCAGCATCAGCAGCGCCCGCAGCCGTTCCCGCAGCGGGTGCTCGTGCACCAGCCTGCCGATCTCGCCGACCAGCTCGTGGTGCAGCCCCAGCTCCAGGTCCAGGCCGAGGTAGGTCTCCACGGCGTTGAGCCGCTCCTCCTCCAGCCGCAGCGCCCTGGTCCGCAGCGGTCGACCGGGCAGCCCGGCCAGGCACGGCCCGTGCCACAACCCCACCGCGGCCCGCAGCAGCTCCGACGCCTCGGCCGGGGCGCCGCGCTTGACCGCCGCCCGCGCCTCGGCGACCGCGCGCTCGAACACGTGGACGTCGATCGAGGTCGCCGGCACGCGCAGCTGGTAGCCGGGTGAGCGGGTCACGATGGACACCTCGACCCCGGCGTCGGAGAGCTGCTTGCGCAGCCGCGACACGCAGATCTGCACCTGGGTGCGCGCGGTGTCGGGCGGGTTGGTCTCCCACAGGGCGTCCACGAGGTGGTCGGTGCCGACCACCTTGTTCGCCTCCAGCAGCAGGGAGGCCAGGATGACCTGCTGCCGCCCGGGCGGGATGCGCACCGGACCGCGCGCCCCGATCACCTCGACCGGACCGAGGACCCGGAACACCAGGTGGTCGCCGTCGGGCGACACCCGCCTCACGACCTCGTCCACGCGACCTCCGCTCACCCACCCGGCGTGGAACCCGGCACCGGGCAACAGGCCAGAAGATACCCGGGCGAATCATCGGTGTATGTCCACCCGATGTCCCAAACCGGCCCGTGGCGGGTGATCGGGAAAGGCTATGAACGCCGAGATGCCGAGGGGATAGCGGCGTGATAAGGGGCGGTTGCCGGGGGCGGGGAAAGTGGGTCGCACGAGCCCCTCCCGCACCTCGGCGGGAGGCGGCCGAAAGGAGGGGGACATGGTTCTCGGCGAACGGCGGCTCCCGCCGCCCAGCGACGCGGTCACGGCGGTCGGCGTGGACCACGTCCGGCTTTCCTACCTCTACGCCGACGAGGGCGATTTGGAGGGCCTGGAGTCGCTGCTGCACGAGCAACCGCAGTTCAGGGCAGTGGGCCCGCTGTCGCCGCCGCCCCGCTCCGAGGTCCTGGAAGTCCTCGCGCCGACCCGCGGCCCGCGCGGCACGCACCGCCTGCTCCGCGTCATCGCCGACGGCGACTGCATCGCCGCGGTCGGCCGCTTCACCGCCGCCCCGGCGACCGAGGTGGAATTCGCCGACATCTTCACCATCGCCGACGACGGCCTCCTGCTGGGGTGCCGTCGTTTCTATTCCACGAACTCCCGGTGAAGCGCCGGGAACGCGTTCGGGGCAATCACCGCGGGACGGTGCTTCGGCGTCCCGAACGGCCATTCCACGCGGGCGGCGTCACGGGCGCCCGCGGCAGCGCCGGTGCGATCCGGTGGTGGGCCCCGCGCGCCCCGCCCGGGGGGCCCCCCCCCCCGGGGGGGGGGGGGGGGGGGGCCCGCGGCCCGGGGGGGGGGGGGCGGGGGGGGGGGGGGGGGCGGGGGGGGGCGGGGGCCCCCCCCCCCCCCCCCGCGCCGGGGGGGGGGGCCCCCCGGCCGCCGGGCGCGGGGGGGGGGGGGGGGGGGCCCCCCCCCGCGCCCCCCGGGCGCCCCCCCCCCCGCGGCAGGGAGGGGCTTGTCGGAGCGCCCACTGCCGGGTTCGGGCGGGCCGGGGTCAGGCGGCGGGCAGGGTGGGGCGGCCGGCGCGGGCGGCGTCGAAGCGGCGGGTGACGTCGGTCCAGTTCACCAGTGACCACAGCTTCTGCACGTAGTCCGGGCGCACGTTGCGGTACTGCAGGTAGTAGGCGTGCTCCCAGGCGTCGAAGACCAGCAGCGGGCTGGTGTTCATGCCGACGTTGCCGTGGTGGTCGTAGACCTGCTCCACGACCAGGCGGTGCGACAGCGGCTCCCACGCCAGCACGCCCCAGCCCGAGCCCTGCACGGTGGAGGTGGCGGCGGAGAGCTGCTTGGCGAAGGCGTCGAAGGAGCCGAAGTGCTCGTCGATCGCGGCGGACAGCTCGCCCTCGGGGCGGTCGCCGCCGTCGGGGGAGAGGTTCTCCCAGAAGATCGTGTGCAGCACGTGGCCGGACAGGTTGAACGCGAACGTCTTCTCCAGCCCGACGATGCCGGAGAAGTCGTCCTTCTCGCGGACCTCGGCGATGCGCTCCAGGGTGTCGTTCGCGCCCTTGACGTAGGCGGCGTGGTGCTTGGAGTGGTGCAGCTCCAGGATCTCGCCCGTGATCGCCGGTTCGAGCGCGGCGTAGTCGTAAGGCAGGTCGGGCAGCCGGTACTGGCCCACGGGGTCCCCCTCGGTCGGTGGTCTGTTGCCAGTAGATCGCAACTGCCAGTTATTTGCAACAAGCGACGCCGCGGAGCCGGCCGCGGTTCGCGGGGCTGGGGGCGACGTCGAGGGGGCGACAACGGGTGGTCCACACGAGACGGTCGGTGAGCCGGGGCCGCTTCCTCGGCGTCCACGGCCAAACGTCGGGTAATCCAGATCACCGGAGGTGTGAAACCCGTGTGGGTTGGGCATCCCGGGCTCAGCAACGACCACGTCGCGTCGCAGGAGTCGGCGTGGCACGAGGACAAGGAACCACCGTGGGCATCCTGGGTTGGATCGTTCTGGGTCTCATCGCCGGCGCCATCGCCAAGGCCATCATGCCCGGCAAGGACCCGGGCGGCATCGTCATCACCATGCTGCTCGGCATCGTCGGCGCCATCCTCGGCGGGTTCATCGGCCGCGCCATCTTCGGCACCGACATCGGCAGCTTCTTCGACCTGAGCACCTGGCTGCTGGCCATCCTCGGCTCGGTCGTCGTGCTGGCCATCTACCACCTGGTCACCGGCCGTCGCCACCGCGCCCACGGCTGACACCCCCACCACCACCGACTCGGGCCCGCCGGACACCACCGGCGGGCCCGAGTCGCGTGCGCGGGAGGGGGCGCCGAACGCCGCGACCGCGCTGCCCGGTACGGCGCACGCCGCTCGTGCGTTCGGCCCACCGGGGTAACGGTCCGCAGTCGGGTTTTCGCGTACCGGTCGGTAGCGGGTATACCGGCGAGGACACCGCAGGAACGGCCGCCGGCGGCCGTCCGGCACGAGGAGGCACGGTGGTGGAGCGGTTCCCGCGTCCCCGACCAGCGGCACCCGACCCCGAGGTGTTCGGGGAAGCGGAGGTGCGGGAGTTCCTCGACCCGTGGCACCCGCGGGCCAGCGTGGAGACCGGCGGCTCCGGGCAGGTGATCGTCAACCCCGAACGCGTGCTGGACAACATCACCCTCGCCCTGCACCGGTTGGACGTCGACATCGACGCGCCGCCCGCGTTCGAGCCGGACACGGTGACGGTGAACGAGCTGGCCGTCATGATCGACGACCTCGACCGGGCGGCGACGCTCGTGACGCGCCTGGTCAACATCGCCGTGCAGCTGATGGCGACCCGCTACCCCGAAGCCCTGGTCCGGTTCCCGCTGCCCGAGACCTACGACCTGCGCGACGTCGACCGGCTGGCCATCGGCGACCGGGAGCACGCCCTGGCCCGGCAGATCCTCAACCACCGCCTGGCGAGCGACGTCGACCTGGAACCGGACGACGTCGTGGAACTGCTGCGCCCGCTGGGTCCCGGCGAGCAGGTCCACCTGCTGGTCGCCCTGTGCCGCATGTACCGCCACAAGCTGCTGGCCCTCAAGCACCACACCGGCACCTCCTGACCGCCGAACCGCACCACCGGTGCGGACCTCGGGCGAACCCCGGTAGCGTTGGGTGGCGGGCCATCACCCCGCGTGTTCAGTGGCGAATCGTCTGCCGCGCTGCTCTCAGCCCCGGTGCGCCGCAGTGGTCGTCCGTCCCAGCCACACCACGTGCACCTGTCGCACTCCTGCCGACCGCGAGCTGATCTCGAACAGGGTTCGGGCGCTCTCCGCGCTCTCGGAGTGCAGTGAGAAGTCGCCTTCCACGGAGTTGACGTCAGCCCGGTCGGCGTAGGCAAGGCCGTAGCCCGCCACGCGGGTGCCTTCGACCTCGCCGTACTCCTCCACGAGCGCGAACAGCCGTGGTGCCTCGGCCTCCGCCAGTTCACGCATGAGCCCGGTGCACCGCTCCGCGCTCCACGGCAGTCCCGCGGTGGTCGATGCCTTCCGTTCGACCGGCTCGTTCACGCGCTCTTCCTTTCCTCGAAGCCCTGGATCAGGCGGGCCAGGGCGTCACCGTGCATCAGGACGTTGCCCGCCTGCTCGGGCGTGTCGACCCGCAGGCGGACGGGGTGCGGCATGATCACTGCTTCCTCGTAGTGCGGCCGGGCTTGCCTGGTGCCGGCCGTGATCAAGGGTGGGACCCCGGAGCAGCGGTGCCCAGCGCCGCCCTGTGGCCCGGATATCGCCCGAACGGGGCCGGTCAGCTGCACCGCTAGGCTTGACCAGGCACAACCCGCACCGCGCGATGCGGCAGCCCGCGCCAGGAGGTCACTCGATGGCAGTACGGCGGACCGGCTTCGTCCGTGCCAGGAAGGCCGCCGGCTTCACCCAGGAGGCGTTCGCGGAGGTCATGCGCGTCGACCGCTCCACGGTGGCCCGCTGGGAGCGGGGAACGCGTGAGCCGCTGCCGTACCAGCGGTCGAAGCTTGCTCGGCTGCTGAAGGTCACGATGAACGAGCTGGACGAACTGCTGCACCCCGAGGGGGAAAGCGTTGCGGCTGAGCAACATGGCGCACCTCTTGGGGATGTGGTCCTCGACCACGACGGCTCCGTGGTGGCCGAGACTCCGCGCACGCCTGCTCAGCCGGTGGCCCTGCGCGAGGTGATCGGCTTCCGCGCCGTGTCCGAGGCGTTTCAAGCCGCCGACCGGAAGATCGGTGGCGGCGTTCTCTACGGGCAGGTCATGCGTTTCCTGCGAGACGAGGTCGCGCCGAAGCTCCTCGCGCCGCCGTCCGGGATGACGCATCACGAGGTGTTCTCCGCGGCGGCGTCCTTCTCCGAGTTCGCGGGGTGGATGGCCCATGACAGTGGCCACGATCGGCAAGCCAAAGTGCATCTGACGCAGGCTTACCACCTGGCTGCGACCGCCCAGAACCTCCCGCTCAGCTCCAACGTCCTCGCGTCGCTGTCACACCTTGCCGTGCAGCTGGGGGATGCCCGGACTGCCGAGCGGTTGGCCGGCAAGGGAATTTCCCGGATTAAGGGTGGCCGGGCTCGTGTTCCCCACCTGGTTGCACGGCTCCACGCCCTGCGTGCTCGGGCGCTCGCCCTACAAGGAAAAGAGTTGGACGCTCGTCTGGCGCTCGACGCCGGAGAGAGCGCCCTGGACGTCGTGACGCGAGATGCTCGGGAAAATTGGCTTTCCGGTTTCGATCAGGCATCCTTCGCTGCTGAAGCAGCGCTGTGCATGTATGACTTGCGGAGGTATCAAGATGCGGTGCGCAACGCAACGGAGGTCATTGGCCTGCGAGGTGGGAGCGACCGCCTCCGAAGTCGGACACTCGCCGGTCTGACGTTGGCGAGCGCACTGGCGGCACTGGAAGATCACGCGGGTGCGGCGCGAGTCGGTCTGGAGATCGTCGAGGCTGCTCCGGGACTCGGATCCGCGCGTGTGCACTCCGGCGTCGCGCAGTTGCGGCAGCGGCTCTCGGGTCAGGCGCACCTGCCGGAGGTCAGGGAGATGAACGACCGCTTGGCGGCGTCCGCGAGTGCACAGATGTCGGCAGCACAAGCGGAGTGGCCGGTATGAGCGCGCAAGAAGACGACGACCCGGAGCGCTTCAGGTGGCTGGCTGAGGGCAACGCACGGCAAGCACGCAAGCGCGTTTCCGCGAAGGTCGTCATCTGCGATGAGGATGGTCGGGTTCTGCTGGTCAACCCAACGTACAAGCAGTACTGGGACCTGCCGGGCGGCATGGCCGAGGCGAACGAGTCGCCGATCGCCGCGGCGCTCCGCGAGGTCGCGGAGGAGTTGGGCTTCACCGCGCGGATCGGCGGTCTGCTGCTTGTGGACTGGGTAGCCGCGCACGGTCCGTGGGATGACCTTCTCGTGTTCGTCTTCGATGGCGGGACGGTTGGCGGGGACGATTTGCTCCGCATGTCGGTCACGGACGAGGAGTTGTCTGATTTCGCATTCTTCTCACTGGAAGCAGCGAAAGCGCGGTTGAGGCCGGACATGTGGTCCAAGCTGCGCCGTGCTGTAGCGGCGAAGCGAGTAGGCGCTGTGTTGTACGAGGAGTTCCATCACAGTCGGCCGGGGTGATCGGCAGCTCTGGTACCACCCGGCGCCCACCGGATGTGGCCGCACGTGCTGACGACGGAGGTCGCGCGCAGCGAGGAGCATCCCGGCGGGCGCACGACACAGCGACGCGGTGGAACTCATGGTCGGCGTGCTGTACGACAGCGGTGTCGTGCCGACCGGCGGTGGGACGTGCGTGGGGATGGTACGGCCGACCGCTTCAGCGGCCCGTGGCCGACGGTTCCCGCCGTGCAGGGCGCGCGGCTGGAGCAGCGGCCCCACGACGGCGGGTCCCGTCGGGCGTCCACGATCACGTGGCGCAGGGGGTCAGCCGACGGTGATCGTGCCGTCGGCCGACCGGACGCAGCTCACCGCGCGGGCCGTCGTGGCGGCGGCGCCCGCGAGGCACCGGCCCAGCACGCCGTGGCCGGTGGCGTTCGGGTGCCACGACTCCTGGCAGGTCTGGAAGTAGGTCACGCAGGTGTTGGCGATGCGCTGCACGTCGAGCTTGTCCTTGCCCGCCAGGCTGGTCACGAACGTGCCGGACGGGCCGTCCTGGAGCCGGATCGGCGTGGCCAGGGCGTTGTCCGGGCTGCCGTCCCGCTCGCACAGCCGCGCGCCGTCGAACGCCCGCTGCACGTTGAGGTACACCAGGTCGGCGCCGGGGAACTCGGCGGACAGCGCGGCGTGCGCCCCCTGCACCACGCTGCCCAGCCGGGACGAGAACACGTGCCCCGGGGCCAGGCTGGCGCGATGCACCGGGCAGCCGGCGGCGTAGCGCTCCGCGCCGAGGTCGCGGAACTTGTCGCGGGTGTCGGTGCGCCCGTCCTCCTCGTGGTACCGGGTGGCGAGGTCGAGCGGCAGCGGGTTGGTGTAGTCCTGGAAGACGACCCGGTGCCTGCCGTCCGCGTCGACCTGCGCCAGGGTGGTGAGCAGCGACCGCAGGGCCGCGGTGGTCTCGGCGGTCGCCGCCGCGACCTCGGCCTCCGTGGCCAGGTCGGACACCGCGCACGGCTCCTGCGGCACCGGGCCGCCCAGGTAGGCCCAGAACTCCCACCACCCGGTCCAGGCGTCGGCGATGAAGCGGTTGGCGCACAGCGTGGCCACGTCGCCGAAGGTGAACGAGCTGTTGTTCGAGCCGAGGCCGACCAGGACCAGGTCGATGTCGTGCGTGGCGGCGACGGCGCGGAGCTGGTCGAGCTGCGCGGCGACGGCGCGCCCCTTGGCCCGGCCGCCCGAGGGGTTGAGCACGTCGTGCGGCTGGCCGCCCGAGCAGGCGAGGTTGAACCGGGCCTGGATGCCCGGCAGGTCGGCCCGGTGCAGGGAGGCGTTGGCCGACCGGTGGCAGAAGAACGCGTTGTCGTTCGGCGCGGACCAGCCCGGGAACCCCTGGGTCACGCCGTTGACGTCGGTCACCGGCTGGTAGGAGCCGGCGCCCTCGCCGCTGACGAAGCTGTCGCCGATCGCGACGGCGGCGGTGGGCAGCGCCGCGGCGGCCGGGGCGGCGGTCGCCGGGGTGGGCGCGGCGGTGGCAGGGGTACCGGACCAGGCGAGGGCGACGGCGAGTGCCGCCGCCACCGCCGGGCGTCGAAGCAGGGACATGGCGACCTCCTCGGTGACGGCCGAACTGACGCGAAATTGGTTCACGTAGCCCGGCGGCGGTCAACACCGAAGGCGTCTCCCGGGAGGCCGTTGACGCCACGACGTGCGCGCCCACCGGAACCGGGACTTTGCCTGTTCACGCTCACATCCGAAGCCTGGATCGAAGGTTTTCCCAACGCCAGCGGGTGATCTGCTCAAGTGAGCGCTCACAACTTTAGCTTTGACCGGTCACCGTGCGCGGTAGTTACATGGCCGCTGGGGCGATTCCGCCACCCGGGACGACCCGACCGCCGCAGGGGCCGCGCCCACCCGACCTAGGGAGAACCACCCATGCCTCAACACAGCCGCACACCGCGTCGGCTGCGCGGACTGGCGGCCGTCCTGGCCCTGGCCGCGAGCGGTGTCGTGGGAGTGGCCGCCGCGCCCGCGCAGGCGGCCACCGCGATCACCATCAACGGAACGTCCGCCGGCCGCACGTTCGACGGCGTGGGCGCGGTCAGCGGCGGTGGCGGCAACAGCCGCCTGCTGATCGACTACCCCGAGCCGCAGCGCGGGCAGATCCTCGACTACCTGTTCAAGCCCGGGTACGGGGCCGCGCTGCAGATCCTCAAGGTGGAGATCGGCGGTGACACCAACTCCACCAGCGGCGCGGAGCCGAGCCACTCCCACTTCCGCGGCGACCTGAACTGCGACCGCGGCTACGAGTGGTGGATCGCCGAGCAGGCCAAGGCGCGCAACCCGAACCTCAAGCTGGTGGCGCTGCCGTGGGGGGCGCCGGGCTACCTCGGCAACGGCACGTTCCTGTCCCGCGACACGATCGACTACCTGCTGAGCTGGCTGGGCTGCGCCAAGCAGCACAACCTGACCATCGACTACCTCACGGCCGCGCAGAACGAGAAGGCGTGGAGCCCGAGCTGGACCGTCGACCTCCGCAACGCCCTCAACGCCAACGGGTACAGCTCGATGAAGCTCATCGTGGGCGACTCGTGGCCCGGCGACTGGGGCCCGGCCGGCCCGATCGCCACCGACACGGCCTACCGCAACGCCACCGACATCCTCAGCGCGCACTACACGTGCGGCTACCTCAGCGCGCAGACCTCGTGCACCGTCCCGGCGAACGTGGCCAACTCCGGCAAGGTGCTGTGGTCCAGCGAGAACGGCTCGCAGGACTACAACGACGGCGCGAAGCCGCTGGCCCGCGGCATCAACCGGGTCTACCTCGACGGGAAGATGACCGCCTACCTCAACTGGGACCTGATCGCCGCGACGACGCCGAACGTGCCGTGGCCGACGGTGGGCCTGGTGCTGGCCAACCAGCCGTGGTCGGGCTACTACTCGGTCGGCAAGGACACGTGGGCGCTCGCGCACACCGCCCAGTTCACCGCGCCGGGCTGGAAGTACCTCGACTCCTCCAGCGGCTACCTCGGCGGCAACCGGAACAACGGCAGCTACGTCTCGCTGAAGTCGCCGAACAACTCCGACTACAGCACGATCATCGAGACCATGGACGCCACGGCGGCCCAGACGCTGGACTTCACCGTCACCGGCGGCCTGTCCACCGCGCCGGTCCACGTGTGGTCGACCAACCTGAACTCGAACAACACCGCCGACCACTTCCGCCGGGCCGCCGACATCACGCCCTCCGGCGGCAGGTTCTCGCTGACCGTCCAGCCGGGTCACCTCTACAGCTTCACCACGACGTCCGGCCAGGGCAGGGGCACCGCCACCAGCCCGCCGCAGGGCGCGTTGAACCTGCCCTACAGCGACGACTTCGACTCCTACCCGGTCGGCAAGGAGGCGAAGTACCTGATGGACATGGAGGGCGCCTTCGAGACGGCCGCGTGCGGCGGCGGGCGCGCGGGCACGTGCGTGCGCCAGGCGTCCCCGCAGAAGGCGATCCCGTGGAAGACCGAGACCGCGCCGTACGCGTTGCTGGGCAACGTGAACTGGAGCAACTACACCGTGTCGGCCGACGTGCTGCTGGAGAAGTCCGGCCAGGTCGAGCTGCTCGGTCGGGTGGGGTCGCAGAAGGTGACCGACCAGGGCGCGGTGAACGCCTACTACTTCCGGGTCGGTGACAACGGAGCCTGGTCGGTCCTGCGCAACAACACCAACCGGCAGGTCACCACGTTGCGCAGCGGCACGACGGCGGCGCTGGGCACCGGTCGCTGGCACACCATGACCCTCGGCTTCTCCGGCAGCACCATCACCGTCGGCGTCGACGGCACCGTGCTCGCGACGCTGACCGACTCGACCTTCGGCACGGGCCAGCCGGGCATCGGCACGAGCCAGGGCGAGACCGCCCAGTTCGACAACCTCGCCATCACCGGCTCGGGTGGCGGCGGCACGACGTCGGCCCTGCGCAACACCGCCGCCGGCCGCTGCCTCGACGTGCCGAACCAGTCGCAGACCAACGGCACGCAGACCACGCTGTGGGACTGCAACGCCGGCCCGAACCAGCAGTGGACCCTCACCGGGGGCAAGCAGCTCCAGGTCTACGGGACCAAGTGCCTCGACGCCGAGGGCGCGGGCACCGGCTCCGGCACCAGGGCGATCATCTGGGACTGCAACGGCGGTGCGAACCAGCAGTGGAACCTCAACCAGGACGGCACGATCACCGGCGTGCAGTCCGGGCTGTGCCTGAGCCCGAACGCCGGCGGCACCGCGAACGGCACGCAGGTGGTCCTGTCCACCTGCACCGGCGCGGCCGGCCAGAAGTGGGCCGGCAGCTGATCGACGGGTGAGCCCGCGCGGACGCCGGCCGTGCCCCTCGGGGTGCGGCCGGCGTTCCGCGTGGTCGGGCGGTGCGCCGCCGGCGAGTGCTCTCCGTCACCAGGACGGCCGACGGCCCTGCGCCGCCGCGTCGCCGGGGCGATCATCACCTGGGGTCACGACCGGGTGCGCCCCACACGGTGAGGAGTCCGTCCTGAACGCGTCGACCGCGGAGGCGCTGGCCGCCGTCCTGCTGGTGCTCGTGCTGGCGGCCGCGGTCGTGCGGCCGTGGGGGTGGCCCGAGGCGGTCGTGGCGGTGCCCGCCGCCGCGCTGGTGCTCCTGACGGGGGTGATCACCCCGGAGCACGCCGCGGCGGAGGTGGCGCGGCTCGGGCCGGTCGTCGTGTTCCTGGCCGCGATCCTGGTGCTGGCCCAGCTGTGCGACGACGAAGGCCTGTTCCACGCCTGCGGCACCTGGCTGGCCCGGGCGGCGGCGGGCCGGCCGCGTCGACTGCTGGGCGGGGTGTTCGTGATCGCCTCGCTGGTCACGGCGGTGCTGAGCCTGGACGCGACGGTGGTGCTGCTGACCCCGGTGGTGTTCGCGACGGCCTCGCGGCTGGGCGCACGGCCGAAACCGCACGTCTACGCCTGCGCGCACCTGTCGAACAGCGCGTCGCTGCTGCTGCCGGTGTCGAACCTGACCAACCTGCTGGCGCTGGCCGCGAGCGGGCTGAGCTTCACCCGGTTCGCCGCGCTGATGGCCGCGCCCTGGCTGGTGGCCGTCGCCGCCGAGTACCTGGTGTTCCGGCGGTTCTTCGCCGCCGACCTGAACGCCGCGGCGGAGGTCCCGGCCACCCCCGAGCCGCGCGAGGTGCCGGTGTTCGCCCTGGTCACGCTCGCGGCCACGTTGGCCGGGTTCGTGCTCACCGCCGCGGTGGGCCTCAGCCCCGCCTGGGCGGCCGCGGCCGGCGTGCTGGTGCTGGTCGTGCGCCGGGTGGGTCGCACGGGTGTCGGCGGCGCGGTGTCGCGGGTCGTGCGCGCGGCGGACCTGCCGTTCCTCGCGTTCGTCCTGGCGCTGGGCGTGGTCGTGCGCGCGGTGGTCGACAACGGGCTGGCGGACGCGTTGTCGCACGTGGTCCCCGAGGGCACCGGCCTGGTCGCGCTGCTCGGCCTGGCCGCGCTGGCCGCGGTGCTGGCGAACGTGATCAACAACCTGCCCGCGGTGCTCGTGCTGCTGCCGCTCGCCGCACCGGCCGGCGCGGGGGCGGTGCTCGCGGTGCTGCTCGGGGTGAACCTCGGCCCCAACCTCACCTACGCCGGGTCGTTGGCCACGCTGCTGTGGCGGCGGGTCGTCCGCGCCCACGACCCGACCGCGGTGCGCCTGGGGGAGTTCACCCGGCTCGGCCTGCTCGCCGTGCCCACCAGCCTGCTGCTCGCGGTGGTGGCGCTGTGGGCGTCGTTGAGCGTGATCGGGGTGTGACGGGCGGGTCCGGTCCGGGTCAGCGCGCCAGCGGGAGGGTGGCGGTGAAGCGGGCTCCGCCGGTCGGGTGGTCGGTGGCGTGCAGGGTGCCGTGGTGCGTGGTGGCGATGCGGCGGGCGATCGGCAGGCCCAGGCCGGTGCCGCCCGTGTCGCGGGTGCGGGCGTCGTCCAGGCGGGTGAAGCGGTCGAAGGCGCGTTCCCGGTCCTGCGGCGGGATGCCCGGTCCGTCGTCCAGGACGTCGAGGACCGCGTGCGCGCGCTTGACGGTCAGCCGCACGGTGACGGCCGAGGTCGCGTGGCGCTCGGCGTTGTCCAGCAGGTTGCCCAGCAGGCGGTGCAGCAGCGCCCGGCTGCCGCGCACCGGCGCGGGGTGGCCGGTCAGGTCGACGGTGACGGCGTGCCGGGTGCGGCGGTGCACGACCTCGTCCTGGACCAGGGCGGTGAGGTCGACGACGTCGCGGTCCGCCGCGCTGTGGTCGAGCCGGGACAGCAGCAGCAGGTCGGTGGCGAGCTGTTGCAGGCGCCGGGTGTCCAGCAGCGCGCCGTCGACCACGGCCGGCCAGTCGGCGAGGTCGGGGTGGGCGGTGGCGATCTCCAGCTCCGCCCGCAGCGCGGCGATCGGGCTGCGCAGCTCGTGCGAGGCGTCGGCGATGAACCGCCGGTTCTCCTCCACGGCGGTCTGGAGCCGGTTCAGCGTGGCGTTGACCGTGGTCGCCAGGTCGGCCAGCTCGCGGTAGGTCCGCGGCACGACGACCCGCCGGGTCAGGTCGTGCTCGGTGATGTCCGCGACCTCCCGCCGGATCGCCTCCACCGGCCGCAGCACCCGTCCCGTGGCCACCCACGCGATCCCCGCGAACAGCGCGATCAGCAGCACCGCGCCGTACCCCAGCAGCACGACCTGCTCGTTCAGCGACCGCTGGGCGGCCACCAGCCGGGCGCGCTGCCCGGGCGACACCACGCGAACGGGGTCGAACCGGCTGAGCGGCCGGCCGTCGTCCGAGGTGAACCGGAAGGTGACCTGCTCGGGGTCGGTCCACGGCAGCAGGGACAGCTGCGGGATGAGCGTGATGTCCGCGAGCGGTGCGGGGGAGGAGGCGACGCGGCCCATCAGCTCCTCGGCCGACAGCGGGACATCGGTGCTCGCCACCCGCTCGACGCAGCCCGACATGCCGGAGCCGGCCGTCGCCACGTGCTCGTGCGCGACGTCCCCGGGCGTCACCTCGGGCGCCGGAACGCACAGGAAAAGGGAATTCAGCGACACGGTGTCCGGTCGCGTGGCGTCGTCGCGCAGGAATACCGCGCCGAATGCGGTGGCGGCGAGGACCGGTACGGCAATCGCCGCGGTGATCGCGACCGAGACGGAAAAGCGCAACGAGTGGCGAAACCGTCGGCGGCGCATCAGTCCACATTCCCGTCTTCGTCGACCAATCGGTAGCCGATGCCGCGGACGGTGGTGATGGTGCGGCGGTCGAACGGCGCGTCGATCTTGCGCCGCAGCGAGCTGACGTAGACCTCGACCAGGTTGTGGTCCACGTCCCGGGCCTCGTCCCACACGCCCGCGATGATCTCCGCCTTCGACACCACCTGGTCGCGGCGGCGCAGCAGGAACTCCAGCACCGCGAACTCCCGCGCGGTCAGCGCGACGGGCGCGCCGGAGCGGCGGCACGCCCGCGTCGCGGGGTCCAGCTCCAGGTCACCGGCCCGCAGCACGGTCGGCCGGGCCGGCGCCGCTCGCCGGGCGAGCGCCCGCAGCCGGGCCACCAGCACCAGGTAGGAGAACGGCTTGGTCAGGTAGTCGTCCGCGCCCGTGTCCAGCCCCTCGGCCTCGTCCAGCTCGCCGTCCTTGGCGGTGAGCATGAGGATGGGCGTCCAGACCTCGGCGGCCCGCAGCCGCGCGCACACCCTGTACCCGTTCATCCCGGGGAGCATCACGTCGAGCACGATCACGTCGTACCGGTGCTCGGTCGCCCGCCACAGGCCGTCGTTCCCGTCGTATTCCACGTCGACGACGAAACCGTCCGCGGTGAGGCCGCGGGTCAGCAAGCCGACTAATCGGCGATCGTCGTCCACCACCAATACCCGCACGTCGGTCACTATGCCGCATCGATATCGGTCCTGTCCCGCATTTCCACCCGTCGCCGTGTGCATGGCCCGGTGTCGCACCGGGTGCGCCGCGCGGGCCATGCACACGAGCCGCCGTCGGCCTTTTCGGTTCCCCCCTCCGACGGCGTGCCGCGGACGCACCCCCGTGTCCCTCCCGCGGACTCGACCCACTCTGCCCGCGGGAGGCTGAAGGATCCCTGAAAGCGCCTGAAGCGGGTTTCAGGTGCGCCGCCGCGCCCGGTCAGCCGTCCTCGGCGGGGATCTCCTCGACCAGGCCGGCCGCCAGGGCGGAGGCGGTGTCGCGGTAGCGGGCGTCGAGGGTGTGGAAGAGGGTCTCGGCGTGGATCGCGGGCCAGTCCTCGGCCAGGTGCTCGGCGGGCAGGTGCGGGTCCTGGCGCACGAGGTCCAGCCAGTCGGTGTGCAGGAGCAGCAGGCGGGCCAGGTCGTCGGTCGCCTCGGGCAGCGGGGTGCCCCGGCCCCAGCGGTCGGCGAAGGAGCGGTAGCGCGAGGCGATCGCCGCGGTGTCGAACACGCGGTGCACCAGGTCGGTCGGGTCGGTGGGCTCGGCCGGGCGGGCGGTGAAGACGCTGACGTGCCCGGTCAGGCCGAGGCGTTCGGCGATGTCGGCCGCGTCCCGGGTGCCCGGCGCGATCCACAGGCCGTTCTGGAGCATCCCGAACCCGGCCCACTGCAGGTGCGAGCGCAGGTCGTGCCGGTCGGACCGGCGCGTGTCGGGCAGGGAGAAGCCGACCAGCGTCCACGTGCCGTCCCAGTCGCGGTTCACCGCGCCGGTCTCCCAGATGCGCCGCTTGCCGTCGCGCAGCACCGCGGTGGCGTGCTCCGTCAGTCCGAAGTAGACGCGACGGCCGCGGCGCTGCCGGGTGAGCAGGCCGCGGCCCGCCATGCGGGTGAGCGTGGAGCGGACCGCCTCCTCCGACACGCCCACCCGCTCGAACACGTCGATCACGCTGCCGGAGTAGACCGCCGTGCCGCGGTCGAGCACGTACAGGCCGAGGAAGGCCAGCATCAACGACTGGGGGCGGTGCTGGGGCGGTGCGTGGTCGGGCTGGTCGGTCACGCGGGTCAGGGTAGCCGGCGACAGCGTTATTGGGCAGAGTCTGGACGACCGTCATGAAACTGCCGTATGTTCGGCCGTGCGGCACCGAGCGCGAGGAGGCGCGTCATGGACCTGCGGATTCCCACCCCCGACGGGAAGGTCGCCGTGGTCACCGGCGGCGGCCGGGGGCTCGGGCGGGCGTACGCGGAGGCGTTGGCGCGGGCCGGCGCGGCGGTCGTGGTCAACGACGTCGACGCCGACGCGGCGCACGCGGTCGTCAAGGGCATCACCGGGGAGGGCGGGCGCGCGGTCGCCGTCGTCGCCCCGGTCGGCCCGACCTCCACCGCCGACCGGCTCGTGGCCACCGCCGTCGCGGAGTTCGGCCGGCTGGACGTGCTGGTCGCCAACGCCGGCGTCCTGCGCGACCGCGTGCTGTGGAAGATGACCGACGACGACTTCGACGCCGTGGTGGACGTCCACCTGCGCGGGACCTTCACCTGCGCCCGCGCCGCCGCCGCGCGGATGCGCGAGCAGGGCGGGGGAGGAAGCCTGGTCCTGGTCTCCTCGCCCGCGGGGCAGCGCGGCAACTTCGGCCAGGCCAACTACGCCGCCGCGAAGGCGGGCATCGTCGCGATGGCCCGCACCTGGGCGCTGGAACTGGCCCGGTCGGGCATCGCGGTCAACGCCGTGGTCCCGGTCGCCGCCACCGACATGACCCGCACGATCCCGGCCTTCGCGCCCGCGATCGACGAGGCCGAGCGCACCGGCGCGCCGCTGCCCGGCTGGCTGCGCCGCGGCCACGGCCTGGGCACCGCCGAGGACGCCGCCGCGCTCGTCGTGTTCCTGGCCTCCGACGCCGCCCGCGGCATCACCGGCCAGGCCATCGGCATCGGCGGCGACCGGCTGGCCCTGTGGGCGCACCCGAAGGAGAAGGCCGTGGCCTTCGCCGAGGGCGGCTGGACCGCCGCCGCCATCGCCGAGGCCTGGGCGACCGGCGTCGGCGCGGAGCCGGAGACCTACGGCATCCCCGCCCCGACCCCGCCGGAGGCGTGACGTGGCCATCGACCTCGACGCCCTCACGGCCATCGACGTGCACACCCACGCCGAGGTGTCCCGCACGGGCCACCCCTCCCTGCCGCCGGCGCTGTTGGAGGCTTCCACCCGCCACTTCAAGGCGCACGGCCACCGGCCCACCGTCCCCGAGATCGCCGCCCACTACCGCGAGCGCCGCATGGCGGCCGTGGTGTTCACCGTGGACGCCGAGCACGCCACCGGCCACCCCCGCATCCCGAACGAGGAGGTGGCCGAGAGCTGCGCCGAGCACGACGACGTGCTGATCCCGTTCGCGAGCGTCGACCCGTGGAAGGGCCGGGCGGGCGCGCGGGAGGCCCGCCGCCTGGTCACCGGGCACGGCGTGCGCGGCTTCAAGTTCCACCCCAGCCTCCAGGGCTTCTCGCCCGACGACCGGATGGCCTACCCGCTCTACGAGGTGATCGAGGAGCTCGGCGTGCCCGCCCTGTTCCACTCCGGCCAGACCGGCATCGGCGCGGGCGTGCCCGGCGGTGGCGGCATCCGGCTGCGGCACTCCGACCCGATGCTGGTCGACGCGGTGGCCGCGGACTTCCCGGACCTGCGGATCGTGCTGGCCCACCCGTCGTTCCCGTGGCAGGACGAGGCGCTGGCCGTGGCCACGCACAAGCCGAACGTCCACATCGACCTGTCCGGCTGGTCGCCGAAGTACTTCCCGCCGCAGCTCGTCCGCTACGCAGGCTCCCTGCTCCAGGACAAGGTGCTGTTCGGCTCCGACTACCCGCTGATCACCCCCGACCGCTGGCTGGCCGACTTCGCCGCGCTCGACCTCGAGCCCGAGGTCCGCCCCAAGATCCTCAAGCACAACGCGGCCAGGCTCCTCGGCCTGACCGCCGACGACCCGGAGCGCCCATGACCACGACCGCCCGCGGACTCGCCGACCTCCTCGCCCTCGCCGGCCGCGACCTCGGCCGCACGCCGTGGCGCGAGATCACCCAGGACCGCGTCGACACCTTCGCCGACGCCACCGACGACCACCAGTGGATCCACACCGACCCCGCGCGCGCCGCGTCCGGGCCGTTCGGCGGGACCATCGCCCACGGCTACCTCACCCTGTCGCTGGTCATCCCGATGTTCGGCGAGCTGCTCGCCGTCGACGGCGTCCGGATGAGCGTCAACTACGGGCTGGACAAGGTGCGCTTCCCCAGCCCGGTGCCCGTCGGGGCCAAGGTCCGGCTCGCGGGCCGCGTCGCCGAGGTCACGCCCACCGCCGACGACGGCGTGCAGATGGTCCTCGACTTCACCGTCGAGCTGGCCGGCTCGGACAAGCCGGCGTGCGTCGCGCGCGCCGTGTACCGGCATTACGCCTGAGACCCCGGAGGTCCGCCGTGCCGAACCCGCAACTGCGTCGCGCCGTCGCGTCCAGCTTCCTCGGCAGCATGATCGAGTACTACGACTTCCTCCTCTACGCCACCGCGTCCGCCGTGGTGTTCAACAAGGTCTTCTTCCCCGCCCTCGACCCGCTCGTCGGCACCGTCGCGAGCCTGGGCACGTTCGCCACCGGCTACCTCGCCCGACCGCTGGGCGGGGTGCTGTTCGGGCACTTCGGCGACCTGCTGGGCCGCAAGCGCGTCCTGGTGGCGACGATGACCCTGATGGGCGTCTCCAGCGCCCTCATCGGCCTGCTGCCCACCTACCGGCAGGTGGGCGCGCTGGCGCCGATCGGCCTGGTGCTCCTGCGCCTGCTCCAGGGCGTCGCGGTCGGCGGCGAGTGGGGTGGCGCGGTGCTGATGTCCACCGAGCACGCCACCGGCAGGCGCGGCCTGTGGGCCGGGTTCACCAACGCGGGCGCGCCGTGCGGCCTGCTGCTGTCCACCGCGGCGCTGGCGGGCACCGGCGCGTTGCTCGGCGAACGGGCGTTCCTCGACTGGGGGTGGCGGTTGCCCTTCCTGGTCAGCGTCGTGCTGCTCGGCGTCGGGCTGTTCGTGCGGCACCGGGTGGAGGAGACGCCGGTGTTCCGCGCCCTCGACCGCACCGGGCCGCGCCGGCTGCCCGTGCGGGACGTGCTGCGCCACCAGCCGCGCGTGCTGGCGCTGGGCGTCGGGGTGGGGCTGTCCTCGTTCGTCGTGCAGTCGACGTTGACGACGTTCGTGGTGGCGCACGGCGTCCAGGTCGGCCACGCGCGGCAGACCGTGCTCAACGCGCTCACGCTGTCCTCGGCGTGCGCGGTCGTCGGCATCCTCGGCTGGGCGGCGGCCTCGGACCGGTTCGGCAGGCGGCCGGTCGTGCTGGCCGGGGCGGTGGTGGCGGGCGCGTACGGCTTCGTGCTGTTCCCCCTGGTGGACAGCGGGAGCACCGCGTTGCTCGTCGTCGCGCTCGTCCTGGGACAAGGCGTGGTGCACCCGATGCTGTACGGGCCGCTGGCCGCCCTCTACAGCGAGCTGTTCCGCGCCGAGCACCGCTACACGGGCGCGTCGCTGGGCTACCAGCTCGCCGGGCTCGGGGCCGGGTTCGCGCCCCTGCTGTTCGCCGAGGTGCAGCGCGCCACCGGCGGGCGCGGGCTCACCCTCGTCTCGCTCGTCATCGCGGGCACGTGCCTGCTCACCGCGCTGTGCGTGCTCGCCCTGCGCGAGACCCGCGACCCGCTGCCCCTGCCGTGAGGAGGACCGACGTGGACAACGCGGGACTGGGCGGGTGGCCCGCCCGGCGGGCGCTCATGTCCCCCGACCGCACGGCGATCGTCCACTCCGGACGGTCGATCACCTACGCCGAACTGGCCGCGCGCGTCGACCGGGCCGCGCACCGGCTGCGCGCGGAGGGCGTGCGCGCCGGGGACCGGGTCGCCTACCTGGGGCCCAACCACCCGTCGTTCGTCGAGACGATGTTCGCCACCCACGCCCTCGGCGCGGTGTTCGTGCCCGTCAACACCCGCCTGGCCGCACCCGAGCTCGACCACGTGCTGACCGACTCGGGCGCGTCGGTGCTGGTCCACGCGTCGGCGCTGCCGGAGCCGATCCGCCGTCCGGGCACGGTGGTCGCCCTGGCGGACTACGAGGACTGGCTCGGGCCCTCGCCCGCCGAGCCGGTCGACGTGCCGGTGAGCCGCGACGCCCCCGCGTTCATCCTCTACACCTCGGGCACGACCGGGCGCCCGAAGGGCGCCGTGCTGACGCACGACAACCTCGTCTGGAACACCTACAACCTCCTGGTGGGCATGGACATCGCGGGCAGCGAGCGCACCCTGGTCTCCGCGCCGCTGTTCCACGTCGGCGCGCTGGCCCAGACCCTGCTGCCCACGTTGCTCAAGGGCGGCACGGCGGTGCTCACCCCCGGCTGGGACGTCGACCGGGTGTACGACCTGGTCGAGGGGGAGCGGATCACCTGGATGTTCGGCGTCACCACGATGTTCGCCGACCTGGCCGCCTCCCCGCGGTGGCGCACGGCCGACCTGTCGTCGTTGCGGCACCTGCTGTGCGGCGGCGCGGCCGTGCCCGAGACCCTGATCCGCACCTACCAGGAGCGGGGCCTCACGTTCTGCCAGGGCTACGGCCTGACCGAGACCGCGCCCGGCGTGACGCTGCTGGAGGCGCGGGAGAGCGTCCGCAAGGCGGGTTCGGCGGGCCCTCCGGTGTTCTTCGGCGACGTCCGGGTGGCGGCCACCGGCGAGGTGCTCGTGCGCGGGCCGAACGTCACCCCCGGCTACTGGAACGACCCGACCGCGACCGCCGCCGCGTTCCTGCCGGGCGGCTGGTTCCGCACCGGCGACGTGGGCCGCTTCGACGCCGACGGCCACCTGCACGTGGTGGACCGGCTGAAGGACATGTTCATCTCGGGCGGCGAGAACGTCTACCCGGCCGAGGTGGAGAGCGCCCTGGTCGAGCACCCGGCGGTCGTGGAGGCCGCCGTGGTCGGCGTCCCGCACCCGCGGTGGGGCGAGGTCGGCCGGGCGTTCGTGCGGTACGCGGAGGGCGGTGGGCCGACGGAGGAGGAGCTGCGCGCCTTCCTGGCCACGCGGCTGGCGAGGTACAAGATCCCGGCGCACGTGGACGTGGTGCCCGCCCTGCCCCGCACGGCCTCCGGCAAGGTCCGGAAGTCCGAGCTGCGGCACCTGCCGATCCGGTGACCGGTGCGGCGGGTCAGGCCCGCGGCGCCACCGGGTCGCGCGGCCGCACCGAGGTCAGCGCCGCGACACCCAGGACGGGAGCGGGCAGCGCAAAGCAGAAGCCGGGGCCGAGCCCGAGCAGCAGCCCCCAGGCCGCCAACCCCAGCGCCGCGACCACCGTGACGAACCCGACGGCCCGACCGGTCACGTCCGCGACGCCGACCGCCGCCGCGGCGGCCGGCGGAACCCCGACCAGGGCGGCGACGGCGCTCCCGCCGTCGGACGACATCGCGGGGAACACCGCGACCGCGATCCCGACCGTCGCCGCGATCGCGCTCCACCGCAGGACCCGGCCGACCACCCCGGGCGCCGCCCGCCGGCCGCGCACCCGGATGAGCACGGCGACCAGCAGGAGCAGCGCGAGCCCCGCGCCCGCGGCGGTGGCGACCATCCCGACCCCCTGTGACGAGCCCGTCGAGTGCTGCCACCCGACGGTACGGCACCTCAGCCCCGCGTGTGGTCGTGCGGGCGGGGCCGGTGGTCGTCGGGAACGGCGTTCGCCCGGTACTCCAGCCTGCGCGCGTAGTCCTCGGCCCGCAGCCGCCTGGCGATCTCGATCAGGGCCCGGCGTGCGTCGAGCGGGTTGCCGTTCTCCAGCAGCGCGTGTTCCAGGACGTCGATCGGCCAGGTGACGAGGACCCCGTGCCGCGCGGCGTAGATGGCCGCGGAACGGATGCGGAACGCGTCGTCCGCGTCCAGCCACGCACTGGCCAGCAGCTTCCAGAGCCGGGTGCGGACGTGGTCGCCGTCGAACGCCTCGACCGTGCTCACGTCCAGCAGCGTCGACCCGTCCCGCCCGGTGAGCACGGCGGTGGTGTCGTCCCAGTGGTCGAAGATCACCGGCGCGACCACGCCCCACGGGGTGCCCAGGGGCGGGTTCCCGGCCAGCGCGCGCAACTCGTCGAACGACCCCGAGTCCTGCAACAGCCGCACGAGCGCGAGCGGGTCGGCGATCGCCTCGTCGGTGGCGGCGGCGTGCAGCTCGCGCACGGTCGGCGGTCGGTCGCGGAACAGGCGGAACAGCGGGTGGCCGGCGCTCTCGTTGCGGTAGGCGTAGCCGAACGCGGCCAGCAGCCAGCACAGGCGCACCAGGCCCTTCTCCGGCCCTTCCGCGCCGAGCCGCCCCACCGGCGCGTGCTCCCAGAAGTAGGCGCGCATGCGGTCGAACAGCTCCGCCAGCACCGGCTCGTCCGGGAACCCGGGTCGCTGGACCCGCCGCTCGGCCTCCTCGACCGACGTCGCGGGCATGATGGCCGCCCCGCGCTCGACAGCGGCCCTCAAGTCCTGCCAACCGCGCGGGGTCGGCCGCAGGTCGAGCGCGCGTTCCCGCTCCGGGGACGCCAGCCGGGCGTGCGTCGGGTAGCGGGTGGCCTGGTCGTCGGCCCAGGCCCGGGTCACCAGGCCGACGCGCACGAGCCCGAGCAGGGCGGAGTACGGGGGAGCGGCCTGCACCGCGCCGGCTAATCGCGCGACGACCGTCTTGCCCGCCCGGTCCCAGTGCCGGCGCTCGACCTTGCCCTCCGGGCGCACCTTCGGCTGCGTCCGGACGCGGGCCAGCACGTCGTTCGCGACCTCCTTCGTGCCGGTGAGCCGTTCCGCGCACCAGTCACCCAGCTCACCGCGGTAGAGGTACCCGACGAACGACATGGATCAAGGATGCCACGGTCGGTCCGGGCCGCCGGCACCCCGCGTGCCCGACCAGGACGGTGCCGCGCGGTACCGACCCGCGGGGTCGCGCCGTCGCTGCGCGTGGTACCGACCCGCGGGTCCCGCCGTCGCTGTAACGAGCCGTGCGCGGTGAGCGATGCCCGGGTGACACGACCGACGCGAGGGGCGGTTGGCGGGGCTGGTGCCGTACTTCTTCTTCAGCTACTCGCGGGTGGACGCGCTCGACAGGTTCGTGCACCGGTTCTACCGGGACCTCGAACGCGAGCTGTCGGTCCGCGGTGGCCTGGTGGACGGTGACGTCGGCTACCTGGACGTCGACCAGGCACCGGGGGTGGAGTGGTCCAAGAACGCGGGCGCGGCGCTGAGCACCTGCGACGTCTTCGTCCCGCTGTTCTCGCCGACCTACTTCACCAGGCCGTACTGCGGTCGGGAGTGGCACGCCATCACCGCGCGGTTGGCCGCCCACCGCGCGGCCACCGGCACCTCGCCCGCGGTCATCGTGCCGGTCTGGTGGTTGCCGCTCCCCGGGGACCCGCCCGCCGACATCGGCCGGTTCCAGGACACGCGGGACCTGTTCGGGCCGGAGTACCGGCGTGACGGGCTGCGGTACCTGATGCAGCTGAAGGGGAACCGGGACGCGTACCTCGACTTCGTCGTGGGGTTCACCAGGCTGGTCCTGCACGCCGGCCGGACACCGGCGGCGGCGGTGGAACCGGTCGACCTGGCCACCCTGCCGGACGCCTTCGCCGCCGGGTCCGCGTCGAGCGCGCCGCCCGCGTCACCGCCGCCGGCCGGCGGCAGCCGCAGGCGCGTGACGTTCGTCGTGGTCGCCGCCGGCCACGACCGGATGCGGGCGGTCCGCACGGCCGGCCTGGACGTCTACGGCGACGACTGGGACGACTGGCGGCCCTACCACCCCGAGTGCCCCGACCCGATCGCGCTGCGGGCGCAGGGCGTGGCGATGTCGCAGCGGCTGCTGTCGTGGTTCCAGCCGGCCGACGAGAACCTGTTCGAACTGCTGGACGCGGCACAGCGACGTCGCGAGCTGGCGGTGCTCATCGTCGACCCGTGGGCGGTCGGGCTGCCCGGGTACAACGCGCTGCTGGAACAGCTGAACACCAGGCGGTACGGCACCACGTCCATCATCGTGCCGTGGGAGGACCCCGAGCCCGACAGCGCGGTCCGGGACGTGCTGCACGTGGTGCTGGAGAACTGGACCGACGGCGGCGACAGCGTGTTCCGCGACGACATCGGGTCCATGCGGGAGTTCGAGGAGCGGCTGGCCCAGGTGCTGGTCGACATCCGGGCGAGCGTCCTGCGCAAGGCCGAGGTGGCGCGCCGGGTGCGGGAGGCGGGCCCGACCTCGCGACCGCTGCTGACCGGCCCGGGGAGCTGACCGGTGGCCGGGCGGATCATCACGTTCTACTCCTACAAGGGCGGCACCGGGCGGTCGATGGCGGTGGCGAACACGGCCTGGATCCTGGCCGCCAACGGCCTGAGGGTGCTGGTGGTCGACTGGGACCTGGAAGCTCCCGGCCTGCACCGCTACTTCCAGCCGTTCCTGCCCGACCCCGACCTGGCGGTCTCGGCGGGCGTGGTCGACCTGGTCTGGAAGTTCGCCGAGGCCACCCTGGACGCCGACGCCCCGGACCAGGAGGGCTGGTACGACGAGCTGGCGCGGATCTCGCCGTACGCGATGTCCGTCGAGCACGACTTCCCGGGGAAGGGCACGGTGGACTTCGTGCCGGCCGGTCGCCAGGACGCGACGTACTCGGCCCTGGTCAACCGGTTCGACTGGAACAACTTCTACGAGCGGCTGGGTGGCGGGGGGTTCATCGAGGCGCTGAAGCGCGACATGCGGGCGGCCTACGACTACGTGCTCGTGGACAGCCGCACCGGTCTGAGCGACACTGCGGGCATCTGCACGGTGCAACTGCCCGACGTGCTGGTCAACTGCTTCTCGCTCGGCAACCAGGCGATCGACGGCGCGGCGGCCGTCACCGCCTCCGTGCACCGGCAGCGGCGCGGCGGCGACCTGCGCGTGTTCCCGGTGCCGATGCGCGTCGAGGACGGCGAGCAGGACAAGCTCGACGCGAGCCGCGACCACGCCAGGGCCCGGCTGGGCAAGTACCTCGGCCACGTCGCCGACCCGGAGCGCTACTGGGGTCGGGTGGAGATCCCCTACAAGAGCTTCTACGCCTACGAGGAGATCCTGGCGACCATCGGCGACCGCCCGCGGCAGGAGGGCACCGTGCTGGCCGCGACCGAGCGCCTCGTGGGCTACCTGACCGACGGCCGCGTGGTGGAGCTGGGCACGGCCTTGCCGGAACGGGAACGCCGGGCGCTGCTGAGCCGCGTCCAGCGCGCCGGTCGGGACGACCGGTCACCCGACGGCGGTGCGGTGGCGATCGGCGGTCCCCGGGTCTTCGTGTCCCACGCGCACGAGTCGGCCGACCACGCCGACGCCGTCCGCGAGCTGTGGCACCTGCTGCGCGCGCGGGGTGTCGACGCCCGGTTGGACGTCCAGCCGGCACTCCGCCCGCCCGACCCGGGCCGGTGGGTGGCCGAAGAGGTGGCCGTGGCCGACGTGGTCCTGGTCGTCGCCCCGCCCCGGGGCGTGACGCCGCCCGACGCCGGGGCCCTGCGCGGTGCGCTGCGGTTGCTCGGCGTCGTGCTGCCCGATGGGTCGGAGGGGGACCTGCCCGGGATCGTCGGCCCCGCCGACCGCGTCACCGTCGCGGAGCTGACCGTCGCGGGGGTGGAGCCGCTCGTCCGGTTCGTGCGCGAGCGGGTGGCGCGGCACGAGCCGCGGCCCGCCGACGCGGTCGTCCCGGCTAGCGGCGACCACGACCGCACCGCGAGCGCCCGCCGGATCGCGGACGACCTGGCGGTGGACGTCCGCCGGGACCTGCGCGGCGAGGCGACCCGGCAACGCCTGTTCGACCCCTTCCCGATACCGGTCCGGTGGTCGCCGACCGAGCGGTCGGTGGTCTCGCGCAGCTCCCCGCTGCTCGCCCCGGACGCGCCGTTGACGCGATCGTCCGGTTCCGCCGAGGACCTGGCGGACCTGCTCTTCGCGTTGCGCCGGCCGGCGGTGGTCGTGCTGGGCGCACCCGGTTCCGGCAAGAGCACCGCGATGGTCCGGCTCGCGCTCCGCCTCGCCGATTCCCGCCCGGCGGGTGGAGCGGTGCCGGTGCTGCTGCCCGCCGCCTCCTGGCGGCCCGACGTGGAGGACCTCGACGGCTGGATCGCCCGGCACCTGGAGGAGACCTGGTCCTTCGACCGCCACCGGGCCCGCGAGCTGCTCGACGCCCGCCTCGTCGTCGCCGTCGTGGACGGTCTGGACGAGCTGCCGGAAGGGCCGCGGTACGCGGCGATGTCGCGGTTGGCCGCCGCGGACGGCGAACTGCCCGTCGTGGTGACCTGCCGCAGCGCCGAGTACCAAGAGCTCGTGGACGGCGGCTTCGTGCTCCACGGCTTCGCGGTGGTGGAGTTGCGGCCGGTGGCGCTGGAGGACGCGATCGACTACCTCGCCGCCACCCAACTCGTGGACGACGAGCGGTGGAACGCGCTGTTCGGTCGACTCCGGCTGCACCCCCGCCTCCCCGTGGCCCACGCGCTGACGACGCCCCTGGTGATCGACCTGGTCCGCGAGGTGTACTCCACGCCGCACTCGAACCCGCTCGAACTGGTGGACCGAGGCAGGTTCCCCACGGACCGCGCCGTCAGGTCGCACCTGGTCGAGTCGCTCCTGGCGGTCGCGTACGACCGGAGGGGACGCCTCGACGCGCCGCCCGTCCCGGCGACGACGGCACACCGCTGGCTGTCCCACCTGGCCGACCACCTCCGGGCCTCGCGCTCCGACGACCTGGCGTGGTGGCGGCTGCACGAGGCGATGCCCGCGATCGTCGGCCGACTGGTGCTCGGGTTGATCGGCGCCTGGTGGAGCGCCCTGATGGTGCTGGAAGCGTTCCTGCTGGACCGACCGTTGCGCGACCAGCCGTGGGTCGGGTTCGCGGCGGGCGTCGGCTGCGCCCTCGTCGGCCTCCTGGTCGCGGTCGCGGCCCGGCCGCCGGATGGGCCGAGCCGGGTGGTGCCGAGGCTCCGGGTGCGCGCACCCGTCACTACGGGAACCGCGTCCGGCCCGCTGCGAACGCTGCGCGAGGACCGCCGCGCCACGGTGGCCGTCGCCGGGCTCGCCCTGATCCTGCCGGTCGCCGCGCTGGTGCTGGGACCGGTGACCGGCCTGTTCAGCGCACCCGTCGGCGTTGCGCTGGTCGCCCTCGCCTCGCTGCCGACGCCCCTCCTGCTCGGTCGCGGCGCGTGGACCTGGTTCACGGTGTTCCGGATCTGGTCGGCCCTACGAGGTCTGCTGCCGCGGCGGCTGATGGGGTTCCTGGACGACGCCCACCGGCGGGGCGTGCTGCGCGAGGTCGGACCGGTCTACCGGTTCCGCCACGCCGCGCTCCGGGACATCCTCACCCGTCCGCCGGACCGCTGACCGCGGCGGTTCACGTGCCCGACTGGGACGCCGCCGCACGGGCCCCGAGCTGGTCCAGCGTGAGCGGGTGGCGCGGCGGGGCGTCGAGGACGGTGTGGAGGGTCGCGGTCAGGTCGTCGGCGACGTGCAGCAGTTCGCCGGGTCGCAACGCCCGCCAGCCCGGGTCCTCGTCCATCCGCTCGCTCGCCACCACGACGGCGGGCCGGTCGGACAGCCCGCCGGAACGGGCGCGGATGCGGCCCGCGGTGCTCGCGTGGTCCAGGTGCCGACCGCCGTGCGGACCACCGGCGGCGCGTTCGAGCACGAACAGCTCGTGCGTGTCCGGGTAGCGCAGCGCCCACAGCTCGGTCGGCGTGGTCAGGACCAGGTTGATCGCGTAGACCGGCAGGTTGTCCGCCACCCAGCGGGCCGCGGCCGTGATCGCCGCCCCCACGTCGCCGTCGTGCGCCTCGGCGTGCTTGGTGATCAGGGCGAAGAACCGCTCCGAGTCCGTGTCACCCGCCACCAGGTCGCGGTACCGGCCCAGCTCGCCCTCCAGCCGCTCCAGGTCGCCGATCACGCCGTTGTGCGCGAACAGGCGGCCGTGCTGCTCGAACGGGTGGGTGTTGCGCGGTTCGAGGCCACCGGTGGAGGCGTAGCGGATGTGCGCGAGGAACGTGGTCGACTCCTGTTCCTTGGCCTCCCGGGCGAACCGCTCGTCCTCGTAGGCGGCCAGCGGTCGCTTGTCCACGACCGGCCGACCGTCCTCGGTGAACACGCCCAGCCCGGTGCCGTCCGGCTCGCGCCTGCTCTGCTGCGCGAGGCTGTCGGGCGCTTCCAGCAGCCAGAACGTGGCCCGCACGCGGCTCGGCGCGGCCGACAACCCGAACAACCGGCACATTCCGGACCTCCTCGCGGCGACGTGGGGCTCCAGCGTCACCGAAGCGACCGCGACCCGCCACGCGAGCGTGGCCCGCGCGGGGTTTCGAGATCATCGGCACCGGGTAGGCGGCTCCTCGTGAATCGCCGTCGTTGGTTGGTGTTGTGGCTGGTCGGGGTGGTCCTGGCCGCCGTGGTGGTGCCCGGGTTGTGGCCGACGACCGCGGACGGCTACCGCGAGACGGCCGTCACCGGGGCGCGTGACGCGGCGTCGGCGGTGTCGACCGCGGCACTGGTCGGCGAGGCGGCCTCCCGCGACCGGGCGTTCGGCGGGTACACCTCGGCGGCGTTGTCCGACGCCCGGGAAGGGGTGGGCACCGCGCTGGGCGACGTGGCCGACCTGGAGGTGCCCGACGAGGCGTCCGGCGACCTGCGCGACCGGGTGGTGCCGCTGCTGGTGGAGGCCGTCGCCGCGGTCGGCGACGTCTCACGGGCCGCCGACCGGTCGGACGCGGCGGCGACCTCAACCGCCGCCCGCAGGGCGCGGGCGGCCGGGGAGCGGTTGCGGGACTTCGTGGGGAGCGCCGGGTGAAACGACTGCTGGGCATCACGCTGGGCGTGCTCACCGCGATCGGCGGGTTCGTCGACATCGGCGACCTGGTCGCCAACTCCGAGACCGGCGCGCGGTTCGGCATGCGGCTGGCGTGGGTCGTCGTGGTCGGCGTGATCGGCATCTGCGTGTACGCCGAGATGTGCGGGCGGGTCGCCGCGGTCAGCCGACGGCCGGTGTTCGACCTGGTGCGCGAACGGCTCGGCCCGCGGGTCGGGCTGGCGAACCTCGCCGGGTCCTACCTGGTCACGCTGCTCACCCTGACCGCCGAGGTCGGCGGTGTCGCGCTGGCCGTGGAGCTGGCCACGAGCGTGAACTACCTGCTGTGGGTGCCGGTCGCGGCCTTCGTGATCTGGGTGGTCCTGTGGCGGACGAAGTTCGAGACGATGGAACGCGTCTTCGGCCTGGCCGGGCTCGCGCTGGTCGTGTTCGTCGTGGCGTTCGTCCGGCTCGGACCGCCGTGGGCGGAGCTGGGCGCGCAGGCCACCACGTTCGGGCCGCCGGCGACCGAGGACTGGGGCACGTACGCGTTCTTCGCCGTGGCGCTGTTCGCCGCCGCCCTCACCCCGTACGAGGTGTTCTTCTTCTCCTCCGGCGCGGTCGAGGAGAAGTGGACCGTCAAGGACCTGGCGACCGAGAAGGCCAACGTCTTCATCGGCTTCCCGCTGGGCGGCCTGCTGTCGCTGGCGATCATGGGCTGCGCGGCCGTGGTGTTCCAGCCCGGCGGCATCCGCGTGGACGACCTGAGCCAGGCCGGACTGCCGGTGGCGCTCGCCCTGGGCAAGATCGGCCTCGTCGTGGTGATCCTCGGCTTCTTCGCGGCGACCTTCGGCGCGGCCCTGGAGACCGGGCTGTCGGCCGGCTACACCGTCGCCCAGTACTTCGGGTGGCAGTGGGGCAAGCTGGTCCGGCCCCGCGAGGCCACCCGGTTCCACACCGTGGTGCTGGTCGGGTTCCTGCTCGCGGTCGCCGGGCTGCTCACCGCCGCCGACCCGATCGCGATCACCGAGTACTCGCTGGTGTTCAGCGCGGTGGCGCTCCCGCTGACCTACCTGCCGATCCTGGTGGTGGCCAACGACCGGGAGTACCTGGGCGACCACGTCAACGGCAGGCTGGCCAACACCCTCGGCGTGGTCTACCTGGTGGTGATCCTGATCGCCGCGGTCGCCGCGATCCCCCTGATGCTGCTGACGGGAATGGGCTCATGAGCACGCACCCCGAACCGCTGCGGGTGGACTTCCACCTGCTCGACCGGCAGGTCGTGGACCTGCACGGCCGCCTGGTGGGCAAGGTCGACGACGTGGAGCTGGACGTGGGCGAGGACGGCGTGCCGGTCGTGGCCGCGCTGCTGGTCGGCCAGCGGGCGCTCGGCGAGCGCCTCGGCGGCGCGCTGGGCCGGTGGCTGGCCGGCGTCGCCACCCGGTTGCAGGGCGGCTCGCCACGACCGGTGCTGAGCATCGCGTTCGACCACGTCGCCGCCGTGGGCAGCGCCGTGGAGCTGAGCGTGCCGGTCGAGCTGTTCGACACCCCGCCGCTGGAGCGGTGGCTGGGCGAGCACGTCATCGGACGGCTGCCGGGAGCCCGCGATGCGCGCCAGTGACCTGATCGGGCGAACCGCCCACGACCTCGACGGCCGGCCGCTCGGCCGGGTGGCGGACCTGATCACCCGCCGCGACGACCAGGGGCGGTTCCGGGTGGTCGCCGTGCTGGTGACCCCGCGCCACCGCGGCCGGCTGCTCGGCTTCGAACGGCCGGGCGTCCAACCACCGCTGGTGCTGGCGTGGCTGTCGCACCTGCTGCACCGCGGCACCCGCGAGGTCCCCTGGGACCGGGTGCGGCTCTGACCGCACCCGGTCCGCCGGGGGTCACTCGAAGAACTTCAGGCTCCACCCGGTGTCGGCGGTCGGGCCCGGGACGTTCGCGCGGCGGTAGGTCGTGTTGCCCCACCACACGAACGTGCCGGTGTACCAGTAACGGTTCGCCCAGCTGTAGGGCGTGCCCTTGGGCACCCCGTGGTACATCATCGGGAACTTGGGCCCCGCCGGCGGGCTCGTCGCGATGTCCCCGTCGAGCAGCACGAACGTGTGGTGCCCCGGGCCGTTGATGTACAGGGTGGGGTCCCAGCCGGTCATCATGGTGGACCGGTCGGAGCTGAACAGGCAGCCGTTGGACTTGTACCAGTCCCACACGTAGGTGGGGTCGCCGCCGGCGCGCAGCCGCAGGTCGGCGATGCAGTACTGCTCGCTCCAACTGCCGTTGGCCGAGTAGGCGACGTGCAACTGGCCGTTGGGGTCGCGGATGACCTCGGGTGCCTCGTTGATGAACGGGTTGCCGACCACCCGCTCCCACGGCTCGCGCGGCTGCGAGATGACGTACCGGCCGCCCACCGGCGTGACCGGGTCGGACATGCGGGCGATGTAGAGGCCCTGCTCGACGTTCTCGGTGCACTCCCAGCCGGACCAGATGAAGTACCGCTGCCCGTTGAACGTCACCGGCACGCCGTCGATGGCCCACCGGTCCTCGGGCAGGGCCAGCTTCACCTCGCCGGTGTAGCCGGAGTCCGGGAGGGAGGAGCTGATCACGTACATCCGGTGCGCCGCGTCGTTGCCCGCGGTGAAGTAGATGTAGTACCGACCGCCGTCGCGGACGATCTCCGGGGCCCAGACCGAACCGAGGTTGCGCGAGTCCTGCCAGACCACGCGGGCGGTGGCGGCGGCCAGGCCGTCCGGTGACGACGCCTGGCGGATTTGGATGCCGCCACCGCCGACCTGGGCCGCGACGTAGGTGCCACCGACGCGGATGACGCTCGGGTCGGCGGCGCGCAGGCTGGTCCGGCCCAGGGCGGACACCCCGCAGGCGTCCGACTCGGCGGAGCCGGCGGCCGGTCCGGTGCTGGGGGTTCGGGCGGTGCCCCGTTCGGAACCGGCCGGTTCGGCGGTGGCGGGGTGGCCGGAGAGCAGGAGGGCGGCGACGGCGGCGGACGCGGCGAGCCGCCTGAGCCGGCGCGCGGTGGGGCGTCGGGTGCCGGAGGGGACGGTCATGGGACTCCTCAGCGGTGGCAGGGAACCACTCGCGCGGCCGCACGCCCTCCGGCGGATGGGGATCGGTGGACGGCTCGCGCACCGGCGAACGTAACACGCCCCGACCTGCGGTGACCCCGATCCGCCCCGAGGTTCACCCGCTCGCGTGTCCACTGTGGACCAAAGATCGCTGCTGCGGCGTCACGGCGGATCAGCCTGGCGGCGCGGGCGTCGGGCCGCCGGCGCGCGAGGGCACCGCCGCCGGCTCGCGGTCCGCGCCGTCGGGCAGGGACGCCCGGTAGATCGGCATCGCCGCGGCCGTGGTCACGATCGCCACCGCGACCAGGATCGCGAACAGCTCCGGCGTCACCAGGCCGTGCGCCAGGCCGATGTTGATGAAGATCAGGATCATCAGGCCGCGCGCGTTCATCAACCCGCCGACCGCCGACGCGTACCGCCACGGGAAGCCCTGCGCCCGCACCACCACCGCGCAGCCCAGGTACTTGCCGGCGAACGCGACCGCCATGATCGCCACCAGCGGCCACCAGAGGCCGCCGCCCGAGCCGAAGCCGGACACCTCCGTGTTCAGGCCGCTGAACGCGAAGAACACCGGCAGCAGCAGGATGGAGTTGAGGTCGCTCAGCCGCGTCTCCAACTCCCGCCGCACGACCGCCGACTGCGGCATCGCCAGGCCGGTGACGAACCCGCCGAACACCGAGAACACGCCGATGTAGTCGGTGAACCACCCGGCCAGCAGCACGACGAGCAGGACCAGCGCCACCACGTCGCGCCCCATCCGGCCCTCGCGCTCGACCTTCGCGCCCACCCTGGCGAACAGGGCGCGCCCCACCGTGAGCATCAGCACGGCGAACACCGCCGCGCCCGCCACCGTGCCCACCGCGTCGAACGGGCTGCCCGCCGCCGCGACCGCGATGATCACCGCGAGGATGACCCACGCCACCGCGTCGTCGATCGCCGCCGCGACCAGGGTGAGGCCCCCGATCGGCGTGTTCGCGATGCCCCGCTCCTGGAGGATGCGCGCCAGCATGGGGAACGCGGTGATCGACAGCGCGCCGCCGACGAACAGCATGAACTCCCACCGGGTCGAGCCGCCCGGGCTCAACGAGCCGAAGAACAGCGCCGCCGCGCCCGCGCCCAGCGCGAACGTCGGGACGATGCCCGACACCGCCAGCGCCGACGCGCGGCGCATGTTCCGCCCGGCGGCGCGGCTGTGGTCGAGCGAGGAGCCGACCAGGAACATGTAGAACGTCAGCCCGATCGTGCTCAGCACGTACAGGGTGGCCTTGACGTCCGCGGGGAACAGCTGCGCCTGCACGCCCGGCGCGACCGCGCCCAGCAGGGCCGGGCCGAGCAGGACGCCGGCCACCATCTCCCCGACGACCCGGGGCTGCCTGACCGCCGAGGCGAGGCGGCCGCACATTGTCGTGGCCGCGAGCACGACCGCCAGGGCGGCGAACACCCGCAGCGCGAACTGGATCTGGTTCACTCGGTGACCTCCTGGGGTGGTGGCGGCTGCCGCCGCACGGGACGACCCTGGGTGTCGTGCGCGTCGAAGTACCGGCCGGCCAGGCGCAGCCTGCGGGCGTGCAGGACCATGACCGTGCCCAGCACGAGCTGGACCACGCTGCGCCACACGTCCTCCCACCGGTCCCGCACGCGCAGCAGCGCGCCCAGCGCGGCCAGGCGGCGCGGCGGCAGCGGCTCACCCACCCGCACCAGCAGGCACGGGCCGCGGTTCGGCATCGACCGGGTGTGCGCGGCGGTGGAGTGGAGCGTGACGCGGCGCAGCACCTCGCCGGTCGCCGCGCGCAGCGCCAGCGGGGACAGCCGCCACGCCGGGCACGGCCGGTTGGTCGCCACGCCGAACGGGATGTGGTGCGCCCCGCGCGTGCCGCCGCGCGCCCAGCGGTCCGGGTCGAACACCTCCGGCCTGGAGTGGCCGGTGGCGTGGTAGGCGGGGTAGTCGAAGCACAGCACCGACCCGGCGGGCAGCGTGGTGCGCTCGTCCAGCTCGATGTCGGCGGTGGTGATGCGGTGCGCGATGCCGAACAGCGGGTACATCCGCATCGTCTCGTCCAGCACGTGCGGGAAGTAGCCGTCGTCGCGGGCGAGCCGGGCGGCCACGTCCGGGTGCTGCGCCAGCGCGAGCAGCAGGTGCGCCATCGCCTCCGACATCTGCACCACGGCGGTGTTGAAGAACGTGCCCTGCAGGTAGTGCACCCGCTCGGTCGGCGACAGGCTCGACGGCAACGGGCGCCGCACGTCCCCCGCCGCCACGCGCCGGGCCAGGTAGCGGGTCAGCGCCGCCCGTCGGGCGGGGTGGCGCAGGCCGGTGCACTTCAGCGACGTCACCACGTCGTCGGCGTGCCCCACGATCAGGTCGCGCGCGCCGGGCGGGCACGGCTCGCCGAACACCAGCTCGTGGAAGTACTCCGCCCACACCGGCATCATCAGGTCGCGCAGCCGGACCAGCTCGACCCGGCGGGTGACCAGCTCGTCCAGCACCCGCCCGGCGCAGCGCGCCGCCGCCGCCGACAGCGCCTCGCCCGGCCCGGCGAGCAGCGCCCGGGTCGTGCGGGCCACGTCGTCGTAGCGCGGCCCGGCCTCCAGGTGCTCCTGGTGCACCTCCGGGCCGGGCGCGAGCCAGTACCAGAACAGGTCCGACAGCGCCGCGCCCCGGCTGCGGCCGTCCGCCGCGGGGTGGCCGTAGACCTCCAGGAACCGCTCCGGGCCCACCAGGGCGTTCGGGAACGTGGTCGCGCGGTCCCCGTTGAGCTTCTCGAACACCTTGGCGCGCAGGGCGACGACCCGCGCCGGCAGCCAGCGGGGAGCGGTCGCGACCACGGCGGCGGCGAGCACCCCGGTCACCCGCCTCACGCCGGCACCACCCTCCCGCGGGCGACGACCATGTCCCGGTTCAGGTCGGCCGGCCACCGCCCGCCGCACAGCGCCAGGACGTGGTCGAACTCGTCGCGCAGCACGTCGAGGACCCGCGCCACCCCCGCCTCGCCGTCGGCCGCCAGCCCCCACAGCACCGGACGGCCCACCCCCACGGCCGCCGCGCCCAGGGCGAGCGCCACGGCGACGTCGCCGCCGGACCGGACACCGCCGTCGAGCACCACCGGCACCCGGCCGGCCACCGCGTCGACCACCGCGGGCAGCGCCTCCACCGCCGCCGGCGCCAGGTCGGACTGGCGTCCGCCGTGGTTGGACACCACCACCCCGGTGGCACCGTGCTCGACCGCCAGCACCGCGTCGGCCGGGTGCAGCACCCCCTTGAGCCACAGCGGCAATGACGTCAGCTCCCGCAACCGCGCCACGTGCGCCCACGACACCTCCGGCGACATGACGATGTCCCGCACCCCTCCGGGCAGGCTTCGCATGTTCTCGGTCGTGAGCCCCGCGGGCAGGTCGTGGAAGCCGTGCTCGGCGTCGCGGCGGTGCCTGCCGAACACCGGCGAGTCGACCGTCACCACCAGCGCCGCGCAGCCCGCGCGCTCCGCCCGCCGCACCAGGTGCTCGGCCACGGCCTCGTCGGGCTGCGGGTAGAGCTGGAACCACACCGCCGCGTCCGCGCGCACCGACCGGGCCGCGGCCACCACCTCGCCGATCGCCACGGTCGACGCGACCCCGGACACCAGCACCGTCCCCGCCGCCGCGGCCGCACGGGCCGTGGCCACCTCGCCCTCGGGGTGGGCGAGCCGGTGGAACGCCGTCGGCGCGACCAGCACCGGCAGGTCGAGGCGACCGCCGGGCAGCTCCACGGCGAGGTCGCGCCGCGCCCGGCCGCGCAGCACCCTCGGCAGCAGGGCCAGGCGGCGGAACGCGGCCTCGTTCTCCGCCAGCACGACCTCGTCGCCGACCCCGCCCGCGTAGTAGTCGTAGTGCACCGGGTCGAGCACCGCGCGGGCCTTCTCGTGCAGCTCGGCGAGCACGGTCCTCACGCCGTGCCCACCGCGGCCGGCGCCAGGCGTGCCCGCAGGAACGACCGCAGCGGCGCGCGGTGCACGTCCTCGCTGTCCCACTCGTTCTCCAGGTTCTCGGTGAGGTGGTGCTCGCCGAGCAGCGCGCCGGCGCGGAAGTGCCGGACGACCGGGTGCAGGTAGCGGCCGTCGAGCCCGCTGGTGTCGTCCTGCGCCGTGCGGCCCGCGGTGATGTCGAACGGGTTGACCTTGTCGTGGTCCGCGCCGTACTCCAGCGTCACCGCGAAGTAGGACTCGACGTCGCCGAAGTCGCCCCGCCCGACCGCCTCGTGCAGGTGCGCCAGCGGCACCTCCTCGGCGTAGCGGAGCGCGCCGTCGGACCCGACCAGCACGACGTCGGCCAGGAAGCCGAACATCTGCCACAGCGCCGAGGTGCGGTTCACCCGTTCGACCACCGCGTCCGCCACGGCCTCGGGCGCCAGGTCGCGGCTGGGCCACGGCACGCCGTGGTAGCGGTGCTCCAGGATGCGGTGCAGTGCCACGACCCCGTACCGGAAGCCGTGGATGAACCCGCTGGTCGACTTCTTGAAGTCCCTGGCCTGGGTGATCGTGCCGGCGAAGAACAGGTCGGGCACGTTCACCGACTCCCAGGCCGCGGTCTGCTCGGGGAAGCGGTCGTTGATCGTCAGCCGGGGCCGGCAGCCGGGCGCGAAGATCGACGCGTCGAACCGGAACCCGGTCGCGACGATCACCCGGTCGTAGCGGATCTCCTTCACCCGCTCGGCGACCCGGGCGAAGGCCACCCGCGCCAGGAAGCCGTCGCCGTCGCGCCGGAGGTCCAGCACGCGACCGTCCAGCAGCGCGTTCTGCGACTTGAGCTGGTAGGTGTCGAGGAAGTTGTTGTTGACCGCGCGCAGGTGGCCGACGAAGTGGGTCTGCCACGCGAGCTTCAGCGAGCCCGGACCGGCGACGTGGATGACGGCCGCGGTCTCGACCAGGTTGTCCGCGGTCTCGAACGCGGAGTTGCCGCGCCCGATGATCAGCACCCGCTGCCCGGTGAAGTCGGCCGGGTCCACCGACACGTCGTAGTACCGCTCGGCCAGCTCCACGCCGTCGATCGGCGGCAGGTACGGCCGCGACACCCCGGTGGCCACGATGAGCCGGCGTGCCCGGTACGTGCCGCCGCGCTGGTCGCGCACGACGAAGTCGTCCGGCCGGGTCACCTCGACCACCGACGTGCCGTAGCGGACGGGCAGGTCGTGCTTCGCGGCGAAGTCGCCCAGGTAGCGCAGCATGACGTCGGCGTCCGGGAAGTACCGGGGCGTGTAGCGGGTGAACAGCAGGTCGGGGTCGTCGGACAGCAGCGAGTTCCAGTCGGTGCGCAGGTTCAGCTCCGGGTCGTCCCACCCGGTGTTCGGCTTGTTGATCGAGATCAGGGTGCGGTGGCGGGGGAAGCGGGTGAAGAACGCGCCCGGCGCGTCACCGGCCTCCAGCACGAGGTGGTCCCGCCCGGCGCGGGACAGCAGGTACGACGCCTGGAGCCCGGCCGGGCCGGCGCCGATCACGAGACACTCCGTCGAAACCTCGCTGGGCACGGGGCTTTCTCCTCACGTCAGGGAGCGTGGTGGCAAGAGGGGGTGGGTCGCGGGCAGCAGCCGCTTGTCCGGCTTGCCGCTCGGCGCGAGCGGCGGTTCCGCGATCGCGGTGACGCGGACCGGCGCGCACGCCGGACCCAACCGGGCGGTCACGAGCGCGCGCAGGTCCGCCAGGTCGGGTGTGCGGTCCCCGTGCGGCACCACGAACGCGTGCACCGCTTCGCCGGTGTCCTCGTCGGGCACCGCGACCACGTACGCCTCGGCGACGTCCGGGTGCTCGGCGATGACCCGCTCGATCGGGCCCGCGTGGTGCAGGGTGGCGTTGACGATGACCACGTCCCGGGTCCGGCCGGTCAGCCGCAGGCGACCGCCGGCGTCGAGGTGGCCCAGGTCGCGGGTGCGCACCCAGCCGCCGACGAACACCTCCGCCGACCCGGCCAGGTCGCCCCAGTACGCGCCGGCCTGCGCCGGGGTGCGGACGAACAGCTCGCCGTCGACCCCCGGCGGCAGCGGCGCGCCGTCCGGGCCGCGGACCTCGACGCGCACCGCGGGCGGCGGCACGCCCACCGTGCCGGGCGGGTCGTCGGGGGTCGCCAGCGAGATCGTGCCCGTCTCCGACTGGCCGTAGCCGTGGAACACGACCGGCCCGAGCACGTCGAGCGCCTCGCGGTGGCGGTCGGGCGACAGCGGCGACCCGGACACCAGCAGCGCCCGCAGCGTCGACAGGTCGGCCGGGTCGCGGCGCTGGGCGGCGACGAGCTTCGCCAGCTTCGGCACGGTGACCACGCTCGCCGTGGCCCGGTGGCGGGTGATCGCGTCGGGCAGCGCGGGCCGCCCGGTGACCACGGCGACACCGCCCGCGGCGATGGCGAGCACGGTGTACTCGAACATCACCTGGCTCGTCAGCGACCCGAACAGCAGGTAGCGCCCCAGCCGGGTCGCCAGCTCGCGGACCGCGGGCGGCCAGGCGTGCGGTCGCGCGGTCCAGGCGGCCGTCATCGCGGCGTAGGTCTGCGCGCACCCCTTGGGCGTGCCGGTGCTGCCGCTGGTGCGGATCAGGCGGGCGACGTCACCCGGCCTGCCCTCGCAGCGCAGGTCCTCGGCGGGCGACCCGAGCAGCGAGGCGACGGTCAGCGCGCCGGGGTCGTCCGAGTCGGTGACCGCGACGGCGCGGTCGAGCCCGAGCAGGTGGCGCGCCCGGTCGTCGACGGGCCCGGGCGGCACGCCCACCACCCGCGTCCCCACCGCGTGCGCGGCCAGGACCACCGCGAACGCCTCGGGGGTGACGCCGAGCCGGAGCGCGACGCCGGCACCGGGGCCGAGGCCCGCGCGCCGCAACCCGGTCGCGGCCCGGGCCACCAGGTCGAGCAGCTCCGCGCCGGTCACCTCGCGCGGGCCGTGTTCGAGCACCGGCCGGTCCGCGGCGGCGTCGAGCACGTCGAGCACCGGGCGCGGGAACGGCTCGGGGTCACGCGTCGGCAAGGCGCTCCTTCACGAACGCCGCCAACGGCTGCTGGTGCACCGCGGGCAGGTCCCAGTGGTTCTCCAGGTTCTCGGCCAGGTGGTGCGTCGCGGTGAGCGCGCCGTCGCGGTAGTGCCGCACCACCGGGTGCAGGTAGCTCGCGTCGTGCGCGTTGGCCGCGTCGTTCTCCGCCACGCGCGGCACGGTGATGTCGAACGGGTCGACGGTGTCGTGGTCGGGCCCGTACTCCAGCGTCACGACGAACCGGTGCGCGGCCGGGCCGAGGCCGCCGGCGGCCAGGTAGGCCACCGGCACCTCCTCCTGGTACCGGGCCGCGTCGTCGGTGACCGTGACCACGTCGCCCAGCACCGCGAACTGCTGCCACAGCGCCGAGGACCGGTTCACCCGGGCCACGATCGCGTCGCTGATCGCCTCCGGCGACGGCTCCAGCGCGGTCGAGGGCCACGGGACGCCGTGGTGGCGCGCGGCGAGGATGCGGTGCAGGGCGCGCACGCCGTAGCGGAAGCCGTGGATGAACCCGTTGGTGGACTTCTTGAAGTCCCGCTGCTGGGTGAGCGTGCCCGCGAAGTACAGGCCGGGCACGGTGGTGGACTCGAACGCGGGCGTCTGCTCGGGGAACCGGTCGTCGATCACCAGCGCCGGGCGGCACGTGTCGTCGAACACCGAGGCGTCGAACCGGAACCCGGTGCACGCGATGATCCGGTCGTACTCCAGCTCCCGCAGCGCCTCGACCGTGCGGGCGTAGCGGAACACGACGCGGAACCCGCCGCCGGGCCGGGGCTCGATCAGCTCCACCGTGCCGTCGAGGACGGAGTTCTCGGACTTGAGCTGGTAGGTGTCGAGGAAGTTGTTGTTCACCGCGCGCAGGTGCCCGACGTAGTGCGTCTGCCACGCCAGCCGCACCGAGTGCGGCCCGGCCACGTGGATGACCGCCGCGTGCTCCACCAGGGCGTCGGCGGTCTCGAAGCCGGAGTTGCCCTTGCCGATCACCAGCACCCGCTGGTCGGTGAACGACTCCGGGTCGGTGTCGAAGGTGTCGTAGCGCTCGGCGTGCTCGATGCCGGGGATCGGCGGCACGTGCAGCCGCGACACGCCCGTGGCCACGACGACCCGGGCGGCCCGCCACGTGCGCCCCGTGCCGTCGAGCACCGCGAACCCGTCGTCGTCGCGGGACACGCGGGTGACCTCGGTGCCGTAGTGCACCCGCACGCCGGTGGCCGCCGCGAAGTCGGCCAGGTAGCGGACCAGGTCGTCGGCGGCCGGGAAGTACCGGCCGCTGTAGCGGGTGAACAGCAGGTCGGGGTCGTCGGACAGCAGCGAGTTCCAGTCCATCCGCAGCCGCTGCTCCGGGTCGGCGTACCCGCTGTGCACCTTGTTGATGGAGATCAACGTCCGGTGCCGCGGGTACCGGGTGAAGAAGGTGCCCGGACCGCTGCCCCGCTCCAGGACGGCGTAGTCGCGGCCGTCGCGCTCCAGCAGGGCGGCGAGCTGCAGGCCGGCCGGTCCCGCCCCGATGATCAGGTAGTCGTGCGCCATGAGCCAGGAAGCTACGCAGCCGATCTCAGAACTCTCTGAGATCGACCGCTTACGTTCGGTGGCGTGATCACCGATGCCACCGTGGACCTCGACGCGCCGCTGACCGGCGACCACCTCGCCCGCGCGGCCGCGCCGCTGGCCGTGCTCGTCGGCCCGCCCGTGCGGGAACGGGTCGAGCGCGGACGCGAGCACCTGCGGACCGTGCTCGCCGACGACGAACGACCCGTCTACGGCGCGAAGACCGGCTTCGGCGCGCTCATCGGCTACGCGGGCCGCGAGACCGAGGCCGACCAGGCGGACAACACGCTCGCGCACCTGGGCGCGGGCCAGGGGCCGGACCTGCCCGCCGACGTCGCCCGCGCCGCGCTGCTGGTGCGGACGTGGTCGCTGGCCCGGGGCGTCTCGGGCGTCTCCGCGCACGTGGTGGACGGGCTCGCCGCGATGTTCGCGACCACGTTCGTGCCGGCGATCCCGCGGTACGGCTCGGTCGGCGCGAGCGGCGACCTCATCCCGCTGGCCCACGCGACCCAGGCGCTGCGCGGCCGCGGGCACGCCTACGTCGACGGCGAGCGGATGCCCGCGGCCGACGCCCTGCGCCGGGCCGGGCTGACCCCGCTCACCCTCGACGGGCGCGACGCGCTGGCGCTGGTCAACGGCACGTCGGTCACGACGGCCGCCACCGCCCTCGCGCTGGGCCGGGTGCGCGCCTGCCACCGGGCCGTCCAGGACCTGACGTGCCTGCTCGTGGACGTGCTCGGTGCCGACCCGGCGTTCCTCGGCACCCGGCTGATCACCGCGTTCGGCCACCCCGGGGTGGTCGACGTGGCCGAGCGGATGCGGGCGACGCTGTCCGGCACCGTCCCCAGCGGCGGGCGCGCCCTCCAGGAGCCGTACAGCATCCGGTGCTCGCCGCAGTTGCTCGGCGCGGCGGAGGACGCGCTGCGCTACGTGGACGGCGTCGTCCGGGCCGACCTGGGAGGCGTCAGCGACAACCCGCTGTTCTTCCCGGACGACGACCTGGTGGCCCACGGCGGCAACTTCTTCGGGCAGCCGGCGGCGTTCGCGGCGGACGTGCTCGCCCTGGTGACGGCGTCGGTGGGGAACCTGGCGGAGCGGCAGCTCGACCTGCTGGTCGACCCGGCGCGCAACACGGGCCTGCCGCCGATGCTGGCGGCGGGGCCGGGCGCGCAGCACGGGTTGCAGGGCGTGCAGCTCGCCACGACGGCGTTCGTCGCGGAGATCCGCCGCGCGGCGGCGCCCGCCAGCACGCAGAGCCTGCCCACCAACCTGCACAACCAGGACGTCGTGCCGTTCGGGACGCAGGCGGCGCTGCGCGCCCACGACGCGGCGGGGTTGCTCGAGCTGCTGTGCGGGTCGTTGGCGCTGGGCCTGCGCCAGGCGGTCCACGTGGGCGGGCGGCGGCCCACCGCGCCCCGCTGCGCGGCCCTGGTGGACGCGCTGGCGGCCGCGATCGACCCGGTGGACCCGGACCGGCCGCTGGACGGCGACGTCCGCGTGGCGGCGGAGGTGGTGCTCGGCCTCACCGCCGACCGGTGGTGACCTCGTCGCCCACCGCTCCGGCCGCCGGCAGGCGGAGGGTGAACGTGGCACCCAGACCCGGGTGCCCCACGGCCTCCACCGTGCCGCCGTGGCCGGTCACGACCTCGCGCAGCAGGGCCAGGCCCAGGCCGAAGCGCCGCTCCGGGTTGCCGGGCCCGTGGTGGAAGCGGTCGAACAGCCGGGCCGCCTCCACCTGGTCGAAGCCCTCGCCGTTGTCCGTGACCGCCAGCTCCACCTGCCCGCCGCGACGCGCGAGGCGGACCTCGACCCGGCCGCCCTCCGGGGTGTGGCGCACGGCGTTGGCCAGCAACTCGTCCACCGCCCGGCGCAGGGCGGTCGCCACGCCGATCACGACCAGCGGGCCGGGCGGGCGGTCGACGGCGCGGACGAGCCTCGGGTCGTCGTGCTCGGCCACCGCGGCCTCCGCGACCGCGGCGAGGTCCACCGGCACGCCCTCGGCCTGCCTGCTCAGCCGCGCCGACAGCAGCAGGTCGTCCACCACCTCCCCGAGCCTGCGGATCGTGCCGGTGAGCTTGTCCAGGCCGTCGCGGTGGTCGTCGGGCAGGTCCGCGGCCTTGGCCAGCCGGGCGAGCAGCTGCGCCCTGGTGTAGGCCCGCGCGATCGGCGTGCGCAGCTCGTGGCTCGCGTCCGTGACGAAGCGCCGCTGCCGGGCCAGCGCCTCGGCCAGCGGTGCGACGGTGCGGCGGCCCACGCCCAGCCCCAGCGCGGTGGCGGCGAGCAGGCCGCCGAGCTCGGCGACGCCCAGCGCCAGCAGGAGGTGCCTGCGGTCGGCGAGCTGGTAGCGCAGGTCGAACACCGCCTGCGCGACCCGGCCGTCCTCGCCGCGCCGGGTCAGCACCAGGTACTCGGTGCCGTTCAGCTCGAGCGCGCGTTCGACGGACCGCCCCGAGTCCCGCACGGCGAAGAGGTCGTCGTGCAGCGGGAACCCGGGCGGGACCCGCAGCGGGCCGTCGTCCACCACGCCGTCCTCCAGCGTGAACAGCCAGGTGCAGCCGGGTGGCGTCGACGGCGTGCCGAACCGGGCGTTGAAGTGCAGGTCGCGCGTCACCTGGGCGTCCTGCGCCCGCACCATCACCACGTAGGCGATCCCGCCGACGAACGCGACCAGCACCGTGACCGCGAGCCCCACCAGCACGCTGATCCGCAGCCGCGCCCGGCGGACCACCGCGCGTTCCGCCTCGGCCCACGAACGGCTCACAACGCCCCCAAGCGATATCCGAGTCCCTGCACCGTGTGCACCACCGAACGGTCGATCTTGGCCCGCAGGTAGTAGACGTAGGTGTCCACAATGGACGTGGCGGAGGCGTCCGGGAACACCACGCGCCGCAACGACGCGCGCGTGTGCACCGTGTCCGGGTAGGCGGCCAGCACGCGCAGCAGGCCGAACTCCCGCGTGGTGAGCGGCACGCGGGCGCCGTCGGGCAGCACCGCCTCCCGCTGCCCGAGGTCGAGGTGGCCCGCGCCGATCCGCAGCACGGAGGCCAGTTCCACCGCGCGCCGGCACAGCGCCCGCAGCCGCGCGCTCAGCTCGTCCAGGTCGAACGGCTTGACCAGGTAGTCGTCCGCGCCGGCGTCGAGCCCGTCGATCCGGTCGTGCACCGAGCCCCTCGCGGTGAGGATCAACGCGCCCGCCCGCACCGAGTTCGCGCGCAGCCGCACCAGCAGGTCCAACCCGTCGAGGGCGGGCAGCCCGCGGTCGATGACCACCACGTCGTAGGGCCGGGTGAGGCCCAGGTGCAGGCCGCGCTGCCCGTCCGCCGCCACGTCCAGCGCGTACCCCTCGGCGCGCAGCGCGGCGGCCAGCAACTCCGCCAGCTCGCGGTCGTCCTCCACCAGCAGCAACCGGAAGCGGTCGGCCGGCCAGGATCCGGAATTGCCCCGCATCGATCCAGAATCCCACTTCCGGGTGTGCGGTCAACGGGTTGCGGGCCCCGACCGCCGGAGTTCCGCCGCCCGGCGTCCCGAATGGTCCGTTCCGCCGCCCTTGCTCCGACTCGATACCTAGAACTACTATGCCTTGAACATCTAGGGTGAGGGAGTGCGGGTGAAGGTCGCCAAAGACCTCGTGGCCGCCTCGGCGACGCCGATGGTGCTGGGGATCCTCGCGGAGGAGGAGAGCTACGGGTACGCGATCCTCCGGCGCATCAACGAGCTGTCCGCCGGTGAGCTGGACTGGACCGAAGGGCTGCTCTACCCGTTGCTGCACCGGCTGGAACGCCTCGGGCACGTCGAGTCGAGCTGGCAGTCGGTCGCGGGGGAGCGGCGGCGGAAGTACTACCGGATCACCCGCGGCGGGTTGGTCGAGCTGGCCGAGCAGCGCCGGCAGTGGGAGACCGTGGTGGGTGCGTTGCGCGAGGTGTGGCCCCGGTCCGACGGGCGGGCGCTGTCGTTGGGAGGACTGGCGTGACCGGCGATCGGGACGGGTTGGACGCGCAGTTCGCCCAGTGGCGCCACTACGTGCAGCGGCGTCGGGAGCTGCGGCAGGCCGACGTGGACGAGTTGGAGGACCACCTGCGGGGTTCGGTGGACGACCTGGTCGCGGTCGGCCTGCACGACGACGAGGCGTTCCTGGTCGCGGTCAAGCGGATGGGCGGCCTGGACGAGTTGTCGCGCGAGTTCGCCCGCGAGCACTCCGAGCGGCTGTGGAAGCAGCTCGTGCTGACCGACGGGCCGGTGGCGGGCGACCGGTCGCGGCGGGACCTGCTCGTGCTGGCCGGGTGCGCGGTCGGCGCGGCGGTCTCGGTGAAGGTCCCGGAGCTGTTCGGGCTGACCCTGGAGCGCGACGGCGCGTTCTACGCGCCCAACGCGGCGCTGTTCGCGCTGCCCTGGCTGGCGGCCTTCCTGGCGTGGCGCCGACGCGCCGGGGCGGTGGTGATCGGCGTGCTGGTGGCGCTGTTCGCGCTCGGCGCCGCGGCGGCCAACGCCTTCCCGCTCGGCGAGGACTCGCAGTCCATCGTGCTGACGGCCATCCACCTGCCCATCGCGCTGTGGTTCGCGGTCGGCCTGGCCTACGTGTCCGACGACCCGCGCTCGTCACGGCGGCGCATGGACTTCGTCCGGTTCACCGGCGAGTGGTTCGTCTACTACGTCCTCATCGCGCTCGGCGGCGGGGTGCTGGTCGGCGTCGTGTTCGGCACGTTCGAGGCGATCGGGACCTCGCCGGAGACCGTGCTGTCGCGGTGGGTGGTGCCGTGCGGCGCGGCGGCCGCGGTGGTGGTGGCCGGGTGGCTCGTGGAGGCCAAGCAGAGCGTGGTCGAGAACATCGCGCCGGTGCTGACGCGGCTGTTCACCCCGTTGTTCACGGCCGTGCTGCTGGCGTTCCTGGTGACCTTCGGCGTCGCCGGCCGCGGGATCGACGTGGAGCGGGAGGCGTTGATCCTGTTCGACCTGCTGCTGGTCGTGGTGCTGGGGCTGCTGCTCTACTCGGCCTCGGCCCGCGACCCGCTCGCCCCGCCCGGGGTGTTCGACCGGCTGCAACTGGCGCTGGTGGTCAGCGCGCTGGTCATCGACGTGCTGGTGCTGGTGGCGATCGCCGGGCGCATCAGCGGGTTCGGGAGCACGCCCAACAAGGCGGCGGCGCTGGGCGAGAACGTCGTGCTGCTGGTCAACCTCGCGTGGTCGGCCTGGCTGATGCTGGGGCTGGTCCGCGGGCGCCGGCCGTTCGCCGCGCTGGAGCGCTGGCAGACCGCCTACCTCCCGGTGTACGCGGTGTGGGCGTGGGTCGTGGTGCTGCTCTTCCCGCCGCTGTTCGGCTACCTCTGACCGGGGGACCGGTGCGGCTGCTCCTCCTGGTCGTCGTGGTCGCGGCGCTCGCCGTCGCGGCCGCGGTCCTCGACCTGCCCGACGTGGCCGGTCTCCGCGCGTGGGTCGCCGGTCACGGCGTGGCCGCGCCGGTGGTGTTCTTCGCGGTGTGCGCGGTGGGCACGGCGGCGTTCTTCCCGAAACCGGTGCTGGCCACGGCGTCCGGCCTGCTGTTCGGGGTGCTGCCGGGGCTGGTGGTCGCCGTGGCCGGCTTCACCGCCGGTGCGGTGGTCGCGTTCCTCGTCGCCCGGCTGCTCGGTCGGCGGTCCGTGGCGCGGTGGCTCGGCTCGGGCCGGTTGCGGGTGCTGGACGCGGTGTTCGAGCGCGACGGCCTGGCCGCCACCGTGGTCCTGCGCCTGCTGCCGGTCGTCCCGTTCGCGGTGTCGAACTACGGCGCGGGCGTCACCTCCGTCGCACCGGCCGCGTTCGCCACCGGCACGGCGCTGGGCCTGGTCCCGACCACGGCCCTGGCGGCGACCCTGGGCGACGCCGCCCTGGACCCCGGCTCACCGCGTTCGGTGGCGGCGGCGGTGGGCTGGCTGGTGCTGGCGGTGGTCGGCGTGGTGTGGGGGCGTCGGCTGCTGCGCCGGGCGGGACCACCGGGGTGAGGGTCCCGCCCGCGGCGCGTCAGGGGGTCCAGCGGACGTTCGGGTTGAGCCGGCCGGACCAGTCGAAGACCGCCATGTTGTCCCAGCCGTTGCCGCTGTTGGCGATGTCGGCCGGGTCCCAGCCGTTGCCGGGGACGGCCGTCCAGGTCGGCTCCCAGTAGAAGACGCCGATCGCGCCGGCGTTGCGGGCGGTGTTCTGGACGTGGGTGAAGTTGGTCGCCTGGCCCTGCCACGTCAGCGGGTAGCCCGAGCAGCCGGTGGTGATGGAGTTGCCCGTGCCGTCGGCGTTGCCGGCGGTGAAGGGGTAGGCCGTCTCGGCGACCACGACGTCCTTGCCGTAGCGGGAGCGCACGTCCGCGATGACGTTGTAGAGGTTGCTCAACGTGCCGTGCCACGTGCAGTAGTACGAGAGCGCGGTGATGTCCCACGACACGCCCTTGGCCCGGATGCCGTCGTAGAACCAGCGGGCGTGGTCGAGGCTGTCGGCGTTCGCCGTGTGGATCATGACCTTGGTGGCGCCGTCGCACGCCTTGGCGGCGTTGTAGCCGGCTTTGAGCAGCAGGCTGAGGTTGGTGAAGTCGTTGTCGACGACCTTGCCGTCGTTCCACAGCATGCCGGTGTTGATCTCGTTGCCGATCTGGACGCTGTCCGGTGCCGTGCCCTGGGCCTTGAGGCCGGCGCAGACGTCGTAGGTGTGGTTGTAGAGGTCGGTCTGGAGCCGGTCGATGCCGTGGGTGGCCCAGGCGGCGGGCTTGGCCTGCTTGCCGGGGTCGGCCCAGGTGTCGGAGTAGTGGAAGTCGACCAGCAGCTTGAGGCCCCGGGCCTTCACCGCCCTGGCGTACCGGAGCACCTTGTCCTTGTTGTTGTACCCGCTGCGCGGGTTGTTCCAGACGCGCAGGCGGACGTAGTTCACGCCGACGCCCTTGAGGATGTCGAGCGGGTCGTGCGCGGTGCCGGACGCGTCGTAGTACCTCGCGCCGAGGTCGAGGGCGCGTTGGGCGGTCGAGACGTCGGCGCCGAGCATGCTCAGCGTCCCGGCGGCGGAGACGGCGGGGGTGAGCGTGGTCAGCGGCAGCGCGGCGGTCGCCAGGGCGAGGGCGGCCGTGGCCACCCGGTGCGGTCCGGACATCCGATCTCCTTCGATCGAGGTCTTCGGCGGCGACTGTGAGCGTGCACACCATGAAAGCGCGACCGGGCGGATGCCTCAAGCCTCGCGAGAGGAACAGAGGTTAAGAACGTGCACAACACCGCTGATGCCGATGTCGGGGGTCAGCGCGGGGTGGTGGCGGTCAGGCGGGTGAGGAACTCCGCGTTGTCCCGGGTCTTGCGCAGGCCGTCCAGCAGCACGTCGATCGCGTCCTCCTTGCCCGCCAGCGCACGGCGCAGCAACCGGGTCGCGGCGGCCTCCCCGGGCGTCAGCAGGAGGTCGTCGCGACGCGTGCCCGACTGGTGGACGTCGACGGCGGGGTAGGTGCGACGGGCGGCCGTGCGGCGGTCCAGGCGCAGTTCGGCGTTGCCGGTGCCCTTGTACTCCTCGAACAGCAGCGCGTCGCCCGCGGAGCCCGTGTCGACCAGGGCGGTGGCGATGACGGTCAGGGAACCGCCGCCGTCCACGTTGCGCGCCGCACCCAGGAACCGCTTGGGCGCGGTCAGGGAGGCCGCGTCCACGCCGCCGGACAGGGTGCGCCCCGACGCGGGCGCGGCGAGGTTGTAGGCCCGGCCCAGGCGGGTCGCGGAGTCCAGCAGCACGACCACGTCCCGGCCCAGCTCGACCAGGCGCTTGGCGCGTTCGACGGCCAGCTCGGCGAGCGCGGTGTGGTCGCGCGGCGCGTGGTCGAACGTCGCGGCGACCACCTCGGCCGGCACGGCGCGCGCCAGGTCGGTGACCTCCTCGGGGCGTTCGCCGACCAGCACGAGCATCAGGTGGCACTCCGGGTGGTTCTTGGCGATGCCGTGCGCGATCGACCGCAGCACGGTCGTCTTGCCCGCCTTGGGTGGCGCGACGACGAGCGCCCGCTGCCCCTTGCCGATCGGCATCAGCAGGTCGACCACCCGCGTGGTCAGCTCGTGCGGCTCGGTCTCCAGCCGCAGCCGCTCGCGCGGGTGGGTGGGCACGAGGTCGGCGAACGCCGGCCGGGCCCGGGAGTGGCGCGGGTGCGCGCCGTTGACGGCCTCGACGGTGACCAGCGACGGCGGTTTGCCGTCGCGGGGCGGCGGTGCCACCCGGCCGTGGACCTCGTCGCCGCGCCGCAGCCCGTGCTCGGACACCAGCCGCGACGGCACGGGCACGTCGTCCGGGCCGGGCAGGCAGCCGTCGACGCGCAGCACCGCGCGGTGGTCCACGAGGTCGAGGACACCGGACACGAGCCGGTTCTCGTTGTGGTTCATCAGGATTCTCCCTGAGCGTGGGAATGGTGGAACCCGCTCGGGGAAGGCCGCGCAGGGCCACGTCCGAGCCGGTGATCGGTGAAGGGATTCGTGGGTGGGGCCGAGCCACCTACCGCCACGAGACGAGCCCAGCATAGCCACCCGCCGGGCACGGGCGCAAGCCGGTCCTCTGTGGACTGCCTCCGAGCAGCTCAGACGGCAGGCGGCGCGGTGCTCCCGCGCACCACCAGGCGGGTCGGGACGAGCGTGGTGCCGGCCTCGGTGCGCCGGTGGTGCACCTGCCGCAGCACGCGCTCCACGCAGCGGCGGCCCACCTCGGTGAAGTCCTGGTGCACCGTGGTCAGGGGCGGGATGAAGGACGTGGCGTCGGGGATGTCGTCGAAGCCGACCACGCTCACGTCACGCGGCACGACCCGGCCCTCCTCGTGGAACGCCCGCAGCAGCCCCAGCGCCATCTGGTCGTTCGCCGCGAACACCGCCGTGCAGCCCGGTTCCCCGGCCAGCTCCAACCCAGCCCGGTACCCCGAGTCGGCCGACCAGTCGCCGCGAGGCATCGGCGGCACGGGCAGGCCCGCCTCGGTCAGCGCCGCCCGCCACGCCCGCGCCCGGCCCTCGGCGGCGTAGGAGTCCGCGGGGCCGGCGACGTGCCAGACCGTGCGGTGGCCCAGGTCGAGCAGGTGGCGGACGGCCTGGCGGGCGCCGTCGGCCTGGTCGGTGTCCACGACCGCGTAGCGGTCACCGCCGGTGGAGTCCACGACCACGGCCGGGATGCCCAGCGGCAGGGTCACCGTGGCGGCGTCGAGGAGGTGGACCTCCATGATGACGATCACCGCGTCGACGGCCAGCTCGCCGAGCCGGGTGAACGCGCCGAGCACGCCGTCCTGCGTCGGCACGGCCACGGGGATCAGCGTGATCGCGTAACCCTCGTGCGCCGCGTGGTCCACTATGGCCTCCAGCGTGCGGCTGTTGCCGACCGTGGAGAGCGTGAACAGGATGACGCCGATCGTGCGGAACTCGCCGTACTTCAGCGCCCGGGCGGCGCTGTTGGGCCGGTAACCCAGGCGGCGCATGGCGTCCAGCACCTGCTCGCGCGTGGACCCGACGACGCCGGGGTGCCCGTTGGACACCCGCGACACCGTCTGCGCCGACACCCCGGCCAGCCGGGCGACGTCGGCCATGGACACCCGACGGGCGGGAGCGCGCCGGGCGGCCGGCTGCCGGGGCGTCCCGGACGTGGACCCGGTCGTCACGTCGGGACCTCCCCTCACCGCCGGTGGCGCGCCGTCACTATAACCGGGGCCTCCCGCTTGTTGTTCGCGCAAACACCGTCTCTCCGCGAGTACCCGCTCCGGCAGCCCGGCACCCGCCGGAGCTGGTCCGCCCGCACGGCGGCGTGATCGCGTCGCGGTCGGCGCCGGGCGGTGGTTCCACACCTCCCACCGGGACGCGGAGACCGGTGAGCCCTTGCGCGACGCGACCGGGCAGGGCCACGAGGACGGCTCCTGCCGGGCTCGCGGCCGGGCGTGGGCGATCCACGGGTTCGCCCTCGGCCACGCCACGCGGGCGAGCCCGCGTTCCCGACGCTGCGCCGACCACTTCCCGGCCCGCCTGCCCGACGACCGCGTGGCCTGCCGGGACTTGGTGTCCAGCGGCGGCAGAGGACGAGGAGCGGAACTCCTCGGCCGCGCGCCGCGACCGGACTGGCGCGGTCCCTGGTGAGACCCCCGGGGTGCCGTACCCTCCCCTCCGACCGGAGGAGTCGATGCTGGATGACGCGACCGATGCCCACGCTGGACGACGTGCTCGGGTACTTCGACACCCTGTCGAACTGGGGGCGCTGGGGTGACGACGACCAGCTCGGGACCCTGAACCACATCACCGACGACGTGCGGCTGGCCGCGGCACGGGCCGTGCGCCGCGGCCGGAGCGTGTCGTGCGCGTGGGAGGTCGCCGTGCCGGAGGACATGGAGCGGTCGACCACGACGTGCCCGTGCGCCGCCGACATGCCGGGTGCCGAGAACGTGCCCGCGGCCGGGTTCCACGAGGACCGGCGCTGGGGCTTCGCCACCGAGCGGCTCGGGATCACGTTCCACGGCAACACGGTCACCCACGTCGACTCGCCGTGCCACCTGTTCTGGGACGGCACGACGTACAACGGGCGGCCGCACTCGGTGGTCGACCCCGCGACCGGGTCGGCGTGGGCGGCGGTGACGGCCGCGGCGAACGGGATCGTCACGCGGGGCGTCCTGCTGGACGTCGCGGCGGCGCGCGGCGTGCCGTGGCTGGAACCGGGGCAGGGCGTGTTCCCCGAGGACCTGGAGGAGGCCGAGCGCCGCCAGGGCGTGCGGGTGGGCGCCGGTGACGCGGTGCTCCTGCGCACCGGCCACGGCCGCGTCCGGCACTCGCGCGGTCCGTCCGGCGGTGTCGCGCAGGCCGGCTGGCACGCGTCCTGCCTGCCGTGGTTGCACGAGCGGCAGGTCGCGCTGATCGGCGCCGACACCCCGCAGGACGTCCAGCCGTCGGGGTACCCGGGCGTGTTGATGCCGGTCCACGCCGTGGGTCTCGTGGCGATGGGGTTGTGGCTGCTGGACAACTGCGACCTGGAGGCGTGCGCCGCGACGGCCGCCGAACTGGGCCGGTGGGACTTCCAGCTCGCGGTCGCGCCGGTCCGCTTCGCCGGCACGTCGGGCAGCCCGGTCAACCCGATCGCCACCTTCTGACGCAGGGGGAGCGGTCGGGCGCCGACCCCCTTGACACGTGCCGCGACGGCCTCACACACTGGCTCGGCCACGCCATGTTAGCGCAAACATGACGGGTCACCGCACCGGCGAGCGGCAGGCTTCCGCCGAACGTGCGGTCTCGAGTCGGCCGATCCGCCGCGGCCGGGCGCAGCGAACGGACGTGCCAGCGCGCCGGCCAGGCCCACGTCGGCCGCTGGTCCCTCCCCGTCGTGGGCCGGACAAAGGAGTCCAGATGTCCCGCTTGTCTCCGAGGCGGTGGCGCGCGGCGCTGGCCGCCGCGGTCGTCGGGCTGGCAGCCGTGCTGCTGCCCGGCGGCACGGCGCAGGCCGCGCCGGTCACCGTCGACGTGGGCGTGCAGTTCACCGACACGAGCGGCAACCTCGTCCAGGCGCACGGCGGTGGCGTGATCAAGGTCGGGAGCTACTACTACTGGTTCGGCGAGAACCGCTACCCCGACAACCTGTTCCGCGCCGTGTCGGTCTACCGGTCGACGGACCTGAAGACCTGGGAGTTCCGCAACAACGTCCTGACCCAGAACAGCCACGCCGAGCTGCGCACCTCCTGGGTGGAGCGCCCCAAGGTCGTCTACAACGCCGCCACGGGCCAGTACGTCATGTGGATGCACTGGGAGAACGGCCAGAACTACGGCGAGGCGCGCGCCGCCGTCGCGTACTCGTCCACTGTGGACGGCAACTACACCTACCAGGGCAGCTTCCGACCGCTGGGCCACATGTCCCGCGACATCACGCTGTTCAAGGACGACGACGGCACCGCGTACATGATCTCCGCCGCGCGGGAGAACTACGACCTGCACATCTACCGCCTCACCGCCGACTACCGCGGCATCGCGCAACTGGTGGGCAACCCGTGGCCGGGCGGGCACCGCGAGGCGCCGGCGCTGTTCAAGCGCAACGGGGTCTACTTCATGCTCACCTCCGGCGCGACGGGCTGGTCGCCGAACCAGGCCAAGTACGCCACCGCCACCAGCGTGTCCGGGCCTTGGAGCGGCATGCAGAACGTCGGCGACTCCACCACGTTCCGCTCGCAGCCCGCGTACGTGCTGCCGATCCAGGGCACGCAGACGACGTCCTACCTCTACCTGGGCGACCGTTGGGCCGGCGCGTGGAACGCGCCCGTCGGCGACTCGAGCTACGTCTGGCTGCCCATCGCGTTCCCCAGCGGCACGTCGATGAGCCTGTCCAACGCCGACCAGGTCGTCATCGACACGGCCACCGGCACCCTCGGCGCGGTCTCCCTGCCCTACAACCGGATCACCGTGCGGCACTCCGGCAAGTGCCTCGACGTGGCCAACGCGAGCGGGGCCGACGGCGCGGCGCTGATGCAGTACCCCTGCGGCAGCGGTGGCAACCAGCAGTTCCGGCTCCAGGCCGCGGGCGGCGGCTACTACCAGCTCGTGGCCCGGCACTCGGGCAAGTGCCTGGACGTGAGCGACGCCAGTACCGCCGACGGCGCGGCCGTGGTGCAGTGGAGCTGCGGCTCCGGGCAGAACCAGCAGTGGTCGGTGGTCGACGTCGGCTCCGGCTACAACCGGCTGGTCGCGCGGCACTCCGGCAAGTGCCTGGACCTGCCCGGCAGCTCCCAGGACAACCTCCAGTTCAAGCAGTACCCGTGCAACGGCGGGCAGAACCAGCAATTCCAGCTCACGAGGGTCTGAGCGGACGCGGGGGGCGTCGTCGGCGTCCCCCGCGCCGAACGGTCGAAACCCGGCCGATGCCGTGACAACGGGTGCGCGGTGGGGTGATCCTGGCGGTACCGCTCGCTCGTGGGGGTCCCGGATGTCCGAAGACGCGTTACGCCTGCACGGCAGGAACGAGGCCATCGCGCTGGTGCGCGAGTTCGCCACCCGGCCGGAGCCCGACGGCTACCCGGTCACCCGCCGTGCGCCCGTCCTGGTCTTCACCGGCCCGAAGGGGTGCGGGAAGACCACGCTGCTGGACGCGTTGGAGCAGCGCCTGCGCGGCAACACGCCCTACGCCCGCGTCGACTGCGGCGAGCTGAAGGCCACCACCGCGTGGGAAGTGCTGTCGCTGCTGGTCTTCGACCTCAACCGCAACGCCGCCGGCTACCGCTCCATCCCGTTCCCGCGCTTCGTCACCGCGCAGGTCGCGATCGCCGCGCAGATCGACACGCCGGGCCCGGCCGCCCGGCTGCGGATCCGGGAGGCGCTGGAGAACGCGCGGCACGTCGACCAGTTGCGCACGTTCCTCGACGACCTGGCCCAGGACGTGGCCGGCGCGGTCCCCGGCGTGGGCGGCCTGCCGGGCGTGACCACGGCCGCCCGGTACGCGCCCCACCTCATCCTGAACGGCCTGGTCTCGTGGCGGGGCGGTCGGCGGGTCGTGCTGGGCGAGGGCCTGGAGTGGTACGGCACGGGCAACCAGGCCTACGACGAGCTGGTGCGGTTGAACCTGCTCACCCGCGACGACGCGAGCGAGGCCGACCGCAAGGAGGCCACCGAGCTGCTGTGGGCGGCGTTCCTGGCCGACCTGCGCGCCGCGTTCGCCACCGGTCGCGGCGCGCGCACGTGGTCGTTGAACTGCGTGCTGCTGCTCGACGACATCGACACCGGACCGGGCCGGCTGCTGTACCGGGCGCTGGCCGACGCCCGCCGGGGCGAGCCCGACCCGCTGACCGCGGTCGCCACCAGCGCGGGCGGCGTGGCCCGGCAGCTCGCGCCCGACCAGGAGATCCCGTACGCCGAGGAGGCGGGCTACGACGACTACCTGGAACGGCGGCAGGGCGACTACGACAGCGACTCCTACCCGGTGGCGTTGCGCGACCTGAGCCCCGACGAGGTCAAGGACCTGGTGGCCGAGGTCGCGGGGGCGCGGCTCAACGCCCGCCGCGCCGCGGCCGCGGAGGTGTACCGCTTCACGGCGGGCCACCCGGCGGCGACGGCGGTGGTCGTCAAGGCGATCGGCGACAACACCGGCGCACCCGTGCCGGTCAGGCGACTGCTCGCCGCGCGGTGGCGCGGACCGGTCGACAAGGACCCGGTCACCGTCGAGGAACGCCTGCTGCGCGCCCTGCTGGGCTCACCGACCGACGCCGCCCTGTCGGTGCTGGAGGCGTGCTCGGCCGCGCGGGACGTGGAGCAGGCCGACGAACTGGCCCGCAGCGGCCTGGTGCCGGCACCGCGCGGCGGGGCCGGGCTCGTGCCGGTGGTGTTGCAGGTCCGCGACCCCGCGACGGGCCGGGCCGTGATGCTGCCCGCCCTGCGGCACCTGCTGCTGCGCCGGCTGGCCGCCACCCCGGCGCGGTGGACCGCCGTGCACGCGTGGCTGCGCGACCACGGCCGCCGAGCCGACCGCTACTACCACGCCCTGGCGTTGCGCGACGTCGACGCGGTGGTGGGCCGGCTGGAGTCGCTGCTGTCCGACACGCGGGCGTGGTTCGCCGAGCTGGACGCCGTCACCGCCGCGCCGAACGACCTGATGACCGACGAGTCCGACCCCGCGCGGGTGCTGGCGGCGGTGGGCGGCACGGGCATCACCACGGAGCCGGGCCGCACGCTGGCCCGCGTCGTGGCCGCGCTGTGGGTCGCCAACGACCCGCTGTCCACCGCCGACCGCGCCGACCTGTACGGCAGTGCCGCGTGGGACCTCAAGACGCTCGCCCAGCAGCCCGGTGTCGCCCGCAACGACTTCCTGCGGGCCGCCGCGAAGCTGGAGAGCCGGGCGGAGGAGGGCGGCACGCCCACGCGCGTGCGCGCCACCCGGCGGCAGGCCCTCGACGGCCCGCCCGGGCGCGACGACTTCGTGCCGCCCACGCCGAAGCGCGCGCTGCGCCGCAGGCGTCGCCGGCTCGTGGCGCTCGGCCTGGTGCTGGCGCTGGTCGTCGCCGCGGCGACCGTCGCCGGGGTCACCCTGTTCACCCGGTGCGGCGAGGGCGTGTCCGAGCACGGTGGCGAGTGCGTCGGCGTGACCGACGGCTCCTACGTGTTCGACGACCGGCTGGCCGACGTGCAGCGGCGCATCCTGGAGGAGAACCGGGCGGTCGAGGGGCAGCCGCACGTCACCGTCGCGGTGCTGACCCCGTTGCTGCCGACCGACGTGGGCAGCGTGACGTGGCAGCGGGTCCGGGCGCAGTTGGAAGGCGCCCACGTCGCCCAGCTCGCCGCGAACGAGGGCAGGCGCTCGCCGAAGTTGCGGTTGCTGCTCGCCAACCCCGGCAGCACGCAGCAGGAGTGGCGGCGGGTGGTCGACCAGCTCGTCGACCTGACCGACGAGCAGCGGCTGGTCGGCGTGATCGGCGTCGGCCAGAGCACGACCAACACGCGGCAGACCGCGCGGGCGCTCTCGGCGGCCGACATCCCCATGGTCGCGTCCGTGATCACCGCCACGGGCTTCAACGTCGAGCAACCGGCCCAGGGCGGCGAGCCCGCCCGCTACCTGAAGGGGTTCACCCGGGTCAGCTCCACCACCGGCAACCAGATCGGGGTGCTGTCGTCCTACCTCGCGACGCAGGGCGTGAACCGGGCGATGCTGGTCTACGACGTCAACGAGGACGACCTGTACACCTCGACGCTCTACAAGGAGTTCAAGGCCGCGGCGGCGGGCGGGTCGTTGGCGATCACCGTGGAGAGCCGGTTCGACACCGAGGCGTCGCTGGACACCCAGTTCCGGGAGATCATGCGCGACCTGTGCGGCGACGGCGCCCCGGACACCGTGCTGTACGCGGGGCGGGCCGTGCTGCTGGACGACCTGATCACGAACCTGCGGCAGCGGGGCTGCGCCCGTGACCGCAACATCACGCTGGTGACCGGTTCGGACGCGTCGATGCTGCGCACCCGGCCGGACCTGCGACCCCGCGACGACCAACCGGACCTGGCGATCCTCTACACGCCCCACGTGGACCCCGACGCGGCCCGCGAGATGGGGATCACCGAGTTCACCGCGCTGACCGAGCGGTTCCAGCGGCTCGGCTTCGACCCCGCCGACCTGGCCGACGGCTGGGGCGTGATGATGCACGACGCCATGCTCGCCGCGTCGGAGGCCGTCAGCCGGTCGGGGAACGGGCTCGGGCCGGGGGAGCTGCCGACCCGGCAGGCCGTGCGGGCGGAGCTGGAGCGCTCGGACCGCGAGCGCAACCAGGTCCGGGGCGCGGGCGGGACGTTCACGATCGACGCCACGACCGGCAACGCGGTGGGGCGTCGCCTGCCGGTGATCGAGGTGAGGCCGAACGGGGCGTTCGAGGTGAAGGCGATCATCCCGGTCGGGTGAGCCGTGCCCTGCCCCGCCCCGACCTCCGCGCGGTGGCGGGGTCGGGGCGGGGCCTGCGGTGGTCGGGCTGCGGTGGTCGGCGTCAGGCGGCGACGGCGCGCACCCGGCGCAGCACCTCGTCCACGCCGAGGGTCGTGGCCACGGCGTGCAGGTCGGGGCTGCGGGTGGAGCCGGTCAGGGCGATGCGGATGATCTGCGACGCCTCGCGGATCGAGCCGCCCGCCGGGTAGGCGTCCGGGTTCTGCTTGAGGTCCTTCGGCTTGGGCGCGAACCCGTGCTTGGCGGCCAGGTCCCGGATCTGGTCGAACCACTCGCCGGAGTCCGCGAGCGGCCGGTAGTTCTCGGCGAAGTCGGCCGCGAACGCCCGCACCAGCTCCGGTGCCACGCCGAGCTGCGCGAACGGCTCGGCGGTCACGTCGCGGGGCGTGAACAGCTCCGGGAAGAAGAACCCGTACGCCTCGCGGAACCCGGACCACTTGCGCAGGTCCTTGCGCGGGTTCGGGACGTCCGCGCCCCGCTCCACCGCCAGCGCGGCCAGCGCCAGGTCGCGGCGGGCGTCGAGGACCGGCACCAGCTCCGGGTCGTGGGCGACGGCCCAGGCCCGCACGGCGACGAGGATCTGCTCGCCGGACAGGGTGGCGATGTGGTCGGCGGAGATGTCCTCCAGCTTGACCAGGTCGACCAGCGGCCCGGCCACACCGCACTCGGACAGCCGGATGGGCGCGTCGAGCGCCTCGGCCAGCGGCGCGTCGGCGAGCCGGCCGTTGGCCAGGCCGCGCAGGTAGTACAGCACCGCCTCGGCCGGGAAGCCCTGCTCGATGTAGAAGTCGACCGACGCCTCGGGGTCCTTGCGCTTGGACAGCTTCCGCTTGCCGCCGGGGATCTGCTTCATCAGCGGGGCGATGTGGGCGTAGCGGGGAGCCTCGAACCCGAGCGCCGCGAACAGCTGCAGGTGCAGCGGGACCGACGAGATCCACTCCTCCGCGCGGATCACCAGGGTGGTGCGCATCAGGTGGTCGTCCACGGCGTGCGCGAAGTGGTAGGTCGGCAGGCGGACGTCGTTCGCGGAGGACTTGAGGATGACGACGTCGTTGCGGTTGTCCTCGTGCTCCAGGTCGCCGCGGATCACGTCGTGGAACCGGGCACGGGCCTCGACGCCGGGGGAGCGGAACCGGACGACGTACGGCGCGCCCTCGTCCAACTTCGCCTGGACCTCGGCGGGGTCGCGGTCGCGCCACAGCGCCCAGCCCGCGTAGTAGCCGGGGGGCATCTTCGTGGCGTCCTGGCGGGCGCGGATGTCGGCCAGTTCCTCGGGGGTGGCGAAGCAGAGGTACGCCTTGCCCTCGCGGAGCAGCTCGCGCACGTAGGTCAGGTAGATGGCCTCGCGGCGGGACTGGTAGTACGGCCCGTAGTCGCCGACCTCGTCGTGCTCGTCGGCGGGCAGGCCGAAGTAGGCGAAGGCGTTGTTGAACTGGGCGGCCGCCCCCTCGACCTCCCGGGCCTGGTCCGTGTCCTCGACCCGGAGCACGTACGCGCCACCGCTGCGGTGGGCCACGTCACGATCGATCATCGCCGCGTAGATGCCGCCGATGTGCACGAACCCGGTCGGCGAGGGGCCGAACCGGGTGACCTCGGCTCCCTCGGGGAGCTGCCGGGCCGGGTAGCGCTGTTCCCAGTGCGCCGGCTCGGGCAGGTCGGCGGGGAACAGGGCGTCGATCACGGCGCGGTCAAGCATGGGGTTCACGGTCTCCAACGCGGGGTGGGCGGACGGGGACTGAGGCTACCAACCGGCGGCGGGAGCGCCCGACGGGCCGACACCTCACCACCGTGCCGCAACGCCCCACCCCACGATCGACTTCGGCCACCCGAACGCCACCACCCTTCCACCCGGCCGACCGCATCCCACTTCCGGCTGACCGCACCCGGCCGGTCCTGCCCTGTCGGCGGGACTGCCCAGACCTGCCCTGCCGGCTGGACCTGCCCTGTCGGCCGGACCCGACCGGACCCGCTCAGCCCGCCGGACCCGCCTAGCCGCATGCACCCCGCCCGCCGCACCCACCTGGCTGGCCGCGGTCGCCCCGCCAGCCGCACTTAACTGACTGGCTGCGGTCGCCCCGCCGGCCGCACCCATCTGGCCAGCCGCAGTCGCCCCGCTGGCCGCGGTCGCCTGGCTGGGCGCATTCACCCTGTCGGCTGCATTCGCCTGGTCAGCCGCATCCACTCGCCAGTCGCAGTCACCTGGCCAACCGCACTCACCCTGCCGGCCGCAGCCGCCCGGCGGCTGGTTCCCATCTGACGCGGGTATGGATCACGCTCGCCGGACCGATCGCACTGGCCGGACCAACCGCACTCGCCTGCTGCTCATACGTGCCCGGTCGACCCCGCATCCGACCCGGCATCCAACCCGGCCGGCCGTACCAGCCCGGCTGACCGAACCTGTCGTCGAGAAGCGCGTCTGCCCGGCCCGCCGCAATCGCCCAGGAGTTAACGCACCTCCCCAGGAACAAGCGCATCGGTGCCGGTTCGATCGCACCGGCCTCGACCCGAACGCACGAGACCTGTCATCACTGCATCCGTCCTCGGTTAATTGCAAGATCCCGGTTGTGATCGCGATGGATCTGATCGAACCGCGACCACGTGGGGCGTAGGTCGGGGAGGGTGCGTTGGGAAATGCACTGTCCCGATCACTAGTGCAGTTGGTCTCGAATCACTCAAGGGGTAGGTCATCCGCCCTTGGCGAAGCGGTCGTTCAGCCGGGCGGCCAGGTCCGGGGTGAGGCCCGTCGGGGGCAGGGGTTGGCCCAGGGCCGTCGTCAACACGTCCAAGTGCGTGTCGACGGTCGCTTCGATCAGGTCGGTCACCGCACGGGCGGCACCACGCGCCCGATGCCACCCCACCACCGCCACCCCGAGCCCGACCACCGCCGCCGGGTACCACCGGCAACCCAGCGCCAGGTACAGCACCCCCCAACCGAACACCGTGGCAGCACCCTGGAACCGGACCTCCGCCCCCTGCACCGGCAACCGCGCCGACTCCGGCACCAACAACCACAACCGCGGCCACAACGGTCCCAACCGCAACCCCTGGTACTGAGCCGCGACCCGCGAGTCGAGCAGCCGGAACCGCTCACCGATCCACGTCACCCGCTGCGGCCGGTAGACCGGCACCGGGTCCACCCCCGCCCGAGCCGCCACCCGGTCGAACCACCACCGGCGCACCGCCACCACCGGCCGACCCACCCACCCCGCCGGACCGCGCCACGGCCGGACCCACACCGCCTGCGCCACCCCGCCCAACGCCTGCGCCACGAACGCCGCGGCCGCCGCCCCCAGCAACAACCCCACCACCACAACCGCCACCGGCAACCGCGGGAACGCCGCCACCACCTCGTTGCCCACCCGCACGACGTCCAACGCCCGCCGGTGGCCCAACCGCACCGCGCACACCACCGCCGCCACGAACAACGCACCCGGCAGCACGAGCGTGGTCACCCACCGCTCCGCGAGCTTGCCCCCCAACGACTGCAGGAACGGGTTCACCGCGGCGACCCGCCGGGCAGCATCGGCTCGTCGTCGAACAACGCGCACACCGGCGGTCGACCTTCGTCGTCGCGGTGATCCCGACGCCCGCACCGGCCACGCGGGCAGCGGTACGAGCCCCGGCCCACCGCCGGCGACCGCGGGCCGCGCGGATCGGGGTAGGCGTTCGCCGGACCGGTCGGTTCGATGCCCCGCACCCCGCCGTCACCGATCCCACCGTCGCCGATCCCGCCGTCACCGATCCCGTCCTCGCCGAGCCCGTCGGGGATCAGGTCGAACCGGCGGCACGCGTCCAGCGCCGATCCGCCCTCACGCACCCTCGTCGCGGTCCGCTCGAGCCGGTCCGCCCACCCGCCGGCCGCCGCGGCCCGCCGCAACTCCGGCAGCATCAGGCACCACAGCACCAACGCCCCGCCCTCGTCCACCTCCACCGCCACACCGCCCCCTTGTGCCACGCTGGGTATCGGGTCGAACCGTAGCGGGTGAGCACACGAGGTCGGTGGACATGCGGGACGCGATTGCCCTGAGCGAACGCATCGCGCGCTGCGCGGCGGCCGGCGACCCCACCGACGTGCTGGGGCCCGACGCCCTGGTGCAGGCCGCCGAGTCGGCGCTGCCCGCCATCGGCCGGGACGTCGACCTCGACGTGCTGCTGGTGCTGGCGCGGCTGCACTGGATCCGGGGCAGCGCCCTGCGACCGGAGATCGCCGCCGCGGACTTCGACGTGTGCCTGAACCTCTACGGCCCGATCGCGTCCCTGTTACCCGAGGCGGTGCCGCCGCCCATCCGGGAGTGGCGCGCCGCCAACCCCGGGGTCGGGGTGCTCTCGCTCGCCGAGGTCGGCGGTTACTACGCGACGGTCGCCACCCACGGCGCGCTGGTGACCGGCCACCCGCGACTGCTGGACCTCGCGGTGGAGGCGAGCCGGGCGGCCGCGCGCGCCGCCACCGACGACGACCTCACCGTGCACCGGTACAACCTGCTCGTCCTGCTGTTCACCCGGCACGAGCGCGGCGGCGCGGTGGCCGACCTCGACGCCGCCGTGGCGGCGGGCCGGGCCGCGGTGGCGGACACCGGGCACCCGCTCGCCGCGGCGGCGGCGCTCAACCTCGGCTTGGCGCTGCACAACCGCTTCCAGGTGCTCGGCCGTGAAGCCGACCTCGCCGAGGCCGCCGGGCACCTCCGCCTGGCCAGGACCCTCCCGCCGGACGACGGCGACCGGCTCCGGTACCTGTTCGCGCTGGGCGTCTGCCTGGCCGTCCTGGGCGAGCGCGGCGCGCCGCTCGCCCAGGTGGACGAGGGCGTCGACGTGGCCCGCGAGGTCGTCGCCGCCTGCCCCGAGGACGACCCCGACCGCCGGCTCGCGCTCCTGCTGCTGAGCGACGCCCTCAAGGTCCGCTTCGTGCGCCGCGGCGAGGACGCCGACCTCGCCGACGTCGACGAGTGCGTCCGCGTCGCGTCGGCGGCCGTGGCGATCGCGGAAGACGACGTCACGGCGGTGCTCAAGCTCGCCGGCGCGCTGTTGGTGCGACTGCTGCACGCCCGCGCCTACGGCACCCCCGACGAGGGTGACCTGGCCGAGGCGTCGAGGTTGACGGCCCTCGCCGACGCCGCCGTCCCGCAGGGCCACCCCGCGCGGCACGAGGTCGACTACGCGCTGGCGCTCGTCCTGCGGGCGGCGCGGGACGACCACGCGGCGGCCGAACGGGCGGCCCGCGCGGCGCTGTCCGCGGACCCGGCGCACCCCACCCAGCGCGTCGGCGCGATGTTCACCCTCGCCGAGGTGCTGATGGTCCGGTACCGCGAGACCGGCGACCCGGAGGCGCTCCGCGAGGCGACCCGGCTGCTGCGCCGAGCGGTGGCCGAACCCGACCACCACGTGCTGGTGGCGGCGAGGCTGAAGCTGGCCGAGGTCACGCGGGAGTGGTTCCGGCTCTCCGGTGCCGATCGGGACCTCGACGCGGCGGTCGAGGCCGCCCGGGACGCCGTCCGCGGCGGCGTGCCGGACGGGGTCGTGCTGCACGAGCACCTGTGGCACCACGCGTCCCTGCTGCTCCAGCGCTTCCAACGCCTGGACCACCTCGCCGACCTGGACGAGGCGATCGCGGTGCTGCGGTCGATGGTGCCCTCGGTGGCCGACGACGTCCGACGGGCCGCCTGCCTGCACGAGCTCGCGTCCGCCCACCTGACGCGCTCCCGCTCGACGGGGGAGCGGGCCGACCTCGACCAGGCGGTGACCGCGGCGGACCGGGCCGCCGCGCTCGTCGCCGCCGACGACCCCCGGGCACCGCGGGTGTGGACGACCGGCGCGCTGGCGCGGCAGTTGCGCTTCGAGAGGGCGGGCGACCCGCGCGACGTCGCCGATGCCGTCCGGCTGGCCCGCGCGGCCGTCGACCGCACGCCCGCCGACGACCCGCGCCGCCCGCAGGCGCTGAGCGCCCTGGCCGTGTCCCTCGGGTCGGCGGCACGGGCGGCGCGCGACCCCGCGGTGCTCGCCGAAGCCGTCGAGGCGGCGCGCGCGGCGATGGCCTCGGACGGCGGCGACCAGGTGTTCGTCACCCTCACGATCAGCGAGCTGCTGGTCGAGCGCTACCGGCTCACCGGCGTCGCGGCCGACCTCGCGGAGGCCGCCGGGGCGTTGCGGTCCGCGTTGACGACCGCGACGGGCGGGCGGCGGGGCACCCTGCTGATCAACCTCGCCGTGGTCCTGTTCCACCAGCTCCAGCACCTCGGCGCGTCCCCGGAGCTGGACGCGGCGGTCCGGCAGGCGCTCGACCACGCCGACCACCTGCTGGCCGAGCTGCCGGCCGGGGACCTCGACGCGCTCGCCCTGGCCGCGAAGACCGCCGCGCTGCGCGCCGCCCGGTACGAGCTGTGGCGCGACGTCGCCGACCTGGACCGGGCCTTGGCGGTGGTGCGCGCCGCGCTGGAGGGCGCCCGCCGCGCGCATCCCGTGCTGGTCGAGTGCCGGCTCCAGCTCGGCGTCGCGCTGACGCTGCGGTTTCTGCACCGCTTCGAGAGCGCCGACGTCGACGAGGCGATCGCCGTGCTGCGCGCGGGGCTGACCGGGGACGTGCCCGGCCACCTGCGCCCCGTGCTGCGGCCGCAGTTGGCGCTCGCGCTGCTCTCCCGGGCCCAGTGGGCGGAGTCCCCGGGCGCGGTGGTCGAGGCGGTCGAGCTGTTGCGCGCGGCCCGGGAGGACTTCGCCGCGGGCGGCGCGGGCCACCTGGTCGTGCACCTGCACCTGGCCCGCGCGTTGCAGTTGCGGTTCAACGAGACGGGCGACCCGGCCGTGCTCGCCGAAGCGATCGAGGCGGCCAGGACCGGCGTCCGCGCCACCCCGGCGGACCACGTGCACCACGCCACGCTGCTGGTCGTGCTGGGCACGCTGCTGACCCAGCTGTTCGAGCGGACGGGCGACCCGGTGGTCGTGGACGAAGCCGTGCTGGCGCAACGACGTGCCGCGGCGAACCCGACCGCGGCCGGCGGGGTGCGGGCGGCGGCGCTGTCGGAGCTGGCGAACGCGCTGCGCGCCCGGTACCTGCGCGGCGGCGGCCCGGACGACCTCGACGAGGCCATCGCGGTCGCACGCCGTGCCGCGGAGCTGCCCGGGTCGCAGCCGCCGGAGCGCGCCACCGCCGCGGCGGCGCTGGCCAACGGCCTGCTCGCGCGCGGTCAGCGCACGGGTGAGCTCGCCGACCTCACCGCGGCCGTCGACCTCGGCCGCGACGCCGTCGGCGAGCTGCCCGGCGGGCACTTCCTCCTGCCGGTGCACCTGGCGGGCCTGGGCACCGCGCTGTGGGCCAGGTACGAGCGGGCGGGCGTGATCGCCGACCTGCACGAGGCGATCGACGTCATGCGCGCCGCGGCGGACCGCAGCGGCGGTGCGATCCGGGCACTGGTGCTGACCAACCTCGGCAGCGCCCTCTCCGCCAGGGGCCGGGTCCTGGGCTCCACCGCGGACCTCGACGCGGCGGTGGAGGCCGGGCGCGCGGCGGTCGACGAAGCGGCGCCGGCGACCGAGGTCACCTGTTTGCTCAACTACGCCGTCGCCCTGCAGGTCCGCTTCATCGAGCGTCAGGACCCCGGCGACCTGGACCGGGCGATCGAGGTCGCCGGCACGGCGGTCGAGCGGTGCCCGCGGGACCACCCGCACCGGGCCCAGGTCCTGTCCAGCCTGGCCATGATGCGCTACGGCCGCGACCAGGCCCGGCGCGGCGGTGACGACCTGGACCTGGCCGTCGCCCTGCTGCGGGAGGCGGTGGCGATCACCGGGCCGACGCCCGCGGCGCAGGCGCTGCACCGGCTGAACCTGGGCGCGGTGCTGCGGGGCAGGTACGAGCGGCGCGGTCGGGACGAGGACGCGGCGGAGGCGGTCGAGCACCTCCGCCACGCCGTCGACACCATCCCGACCGACGACCCGCGCGGGGCGGTGGCCTGGTTGAACGTGGGTCTGGTGCTGGGGCGGCGACACGACCGCCGCCCTTCCGGCACCGACCACGAGACCACCGACCACGAGACCATCGACAAGGCCACCGACCACGAGGCCACCGACCACGAGGCCACCGATTACGAGGCCGCCGTCACGGCGTGCCGCACCGCCGCGGCCTCGAAGTCCGCATCGCCCCTGATGCGCGCTTCCGCGAGCCTGACCTGGGCGTTCCTCGCGGCGCGGAACGCGGACTGGTCGTCGGCGGTCGAGGCGTTCCGCCTGTCCGCCGCGCTGCTGCCGCAGGCCGCCTGGCACGGCGTCGAGCGCGGGGCGCGGGAACGGCGGCTGGACCGCTGGGACGGCGTGGCCGCGGCGGGCGCGGCGGCCGCCTTGGCGGCCGGTGACCCGGAGGTCGCCGTGGAGCTGCTCGAACAGGGGCGCTCGGTGCTGTGGTCGCAGGCGTTGCAGACCCGCGACGACACCTCGGCGCTGCGCGAGCGCGACCCGGCGCTGTACGACCGGATGCGCAGCGTGGCCGCGCAGTTGGCGGCCGTCGCCGTCGACGCGCCGACCGGCGTGGTGCCCGCGCTGCCCGGCGGTGCCGCGGTCGCCGTGGCCCGCGTCGACCGGGATCGCGACCTCCGGCTGGCGCAGGAGTGGGACCGGCTGCTGGAGCGGGCGAGGTCGTTGCCGGGGTTCGAGCACGTGCTGCGCGTGCCGCCGCTGGACGTGCTGCGGGAGGGGCTGCCCGACGGCCCGGTGGTGCTGGTCAACGTGCACGACGACCGCTGCGACGCGCTGGTCGTCCGGCGGGACCGGCCCGTGGAGCACCTCCCGCTGCCCGGCCTGTCGGCCCGGGAGACCGCCGACCGGACCGCCGCCTACCTGCGGGCGCTGCGCGTGCTGGGCGGCCCGGCCGCGCCCGGCGACCTGACCCGCACCAGCGCCAAGCAGACCCTGCACGTGACGCTGGAGTGGTTGTGGGACGCCGTCGCCGGACCGGTGCTCGACCACCTGGGCCTGACCGGCGGCGAACGGCTCTGGTGGTGCCCCACGGGCCTGCTGACCCTGCTGCCGCTGCACGCCGCCGGCTACCACGACCCGGACGACGCCCCGGCCGGGCGGACGGTGCTGGACCGCGTCGTCTCCTCCTACACGCCGACGCTGCGCGCGCTGGCCCGGTCCCGCAAGGCGGACCCGCCGGCCACCGCGGAACGGCGGCTGCTCGCGGTGAGCCTGCCGGAGCCCCCGCCCGGCGCCGCCGACCTGAGCCCCCTGCCCGGCGCCCGCGCGGAGGCCGAGTTCCTCGAACGCGTGCTGCCGGGGGCGCACACGTCCCGGATCGGGGAAGCGGCCACGCACGCCACCGTCACCGCGGACCTGCGGGGCCACGCCTACGCGCACTTCGCCTGCCACGGCGGCCAGGACCTGGCCGACCCCTCCACCGGCGCGCTCTACCTGTGGGACAAGCCGCTGACCGTGCTGGACGTCGCCGGGCTCGACCTGGCGCACGCGGAACTGGCCTACCTGTCGGCGTGCCGGACCGCCGTCGGCGGCACCACCCTGCCCGACGAATCCATCCACCTGGCCGCCGCCCTGCACCTGGCGGGGTACCGGCACGTGATCGCCACCCTGTGGACGGTCGGCGACCGGACCGCGGTCGACGTGGCCACGTCGGTCTACTCGGCGCTGCTCGACGGTTCGGGGCTGGACCTCACCGACACCGCGCACGTGCTGCACCGGACCGTGCGGGCGCTGCGCGACGCCGACCCGCGCGACCCGACCCGGTGGGCGCCGTACATCCACACGGGCGCGTGAATAACGCCCACCGCCCCGCCCGCGATACACCGACCGCCCCCTCGTGATCGGAGAACGATGCCCGCCACCGAGCGGCTGACCGACGAAGACTTACCCGGGCTGTTCCACGTGGCCGACGCCCTGTCGTTGCGCGGCCAGCGGGACTACCTCAAGGCGTTGCGGATCCGGTTGGTGCTGGCCGTGCTCGCGGCCGTGTGCGGGGTGTTCGCGGTGAAGGTCGGCCGCATCGACCTCGCCGCCATCGGCACCGGCGTGGCGCTGCTGGTGCTGCTGCTGGTGGAGGAGCACTTCCGCGCCAGCTCGCCGGAGCGCAAGTGGTACGACGGCCGCGCGCTGGCCGAGTCCGCGAAGAGCATGGGCTGGCGCTACGCCGTCGGCGGGTCGCCGTTCCCGCTGGACGACGACGAACGCGCCGTCGAGCTGCGCTTCATCGCGCAGCTGGACGCCCTGCGCCGGGACGGGCCCAGCAGCGGCGTCGTCCCGCCCGACCGGCCCACCGTCAGCCACGCCATGCGCGGCCTGCGCGCGGCGGACCTGGCCACCCGCAGGCTGGTCTACATCACCGACCGCATCACCGACCAGCAGACGTGGTACTCGCGCAAGGCCGACTTCAACGACCGCCGCGCCCGCCAGGCCCAGGGGCTGCTGTACGTGTTCGCGGGTTCGGGCATCGCCGCCGCGTTCACCAGGGCGTTCGGCGTGATCGACTTCGACCTGGCCGGGGTGGCGGCGGCGCTCATCGCGGGCGGTGCGGCCTGGTCGGGCACGAAGCAGTACTCCACCCTCGGCCGCGCCTACGCCTACGCCGCCACGGAGCTGACCATCGTCAAGGACCGGCTGCGGCTGGTGGAGGACGAGGTGACGTGGGCGGCCGAGGTCGCCGACGCCGAGGAGGCCATCAGCCGCGAGCACACGATGTGGCGGGCGTCCCGCACGAGCGCCACGACCTGACCGGAGTCCACGGGTCGAGGTCGCGGCGCGCCGGCATCGCCCGGGGTGCGCGAACCGCGTTTCTCGGACGACGCCGGTCAACCGGACGTGACGCGCTCCCCGGTCGCCGCCTCGCGCGGCGACAGGACGTTGGCGAAGCCCACGGCCAGCAGGCACAGCGCCACCGGCACGAGGAACGCCACGTTCAGCGGGATCCAGTGCGCCAGGCCGCCGATCAGCGCCGGACCCGCGAGCAGGCCGACGTAGCCCAGGCCGACGACCCGCGCCATCAACGCGCCGGACGAGCGCTGGTCCAGGTTGCCGGCGGCGGAGAACAGCTGCGGCACGCTGCCGGACAGGCCCAGGCCGAACAGCGCCCAGCCGGGGAACGTGAGCCACACCCACGGTGAGAACACCACGAGCAGCAGCCCGAACGCGGCCAGCGCCGCCCCGTACCGGACGATCGCCACGGGTCCGACGAGGGCGGCGACCCGGTCGGTGGCGAACCGGCCGACGGTCATCGCCACCGCGAACGACCCGTAGGCGAACGCGGCCGTGCTGGCCGACGTGCCCAGGACGTCCTCGGCGTGCAGCGCGGCCCAGTCGTTGGCCACGCCCTCGGCGAGCATCATGGCGAACGCGATGGCGCCCAGCAGCCACACCAGCTTCCGCGAGGGCTTGGCCGCGGGCGCGTCCGCCGCGCTCTCCGCGGCCTCCGGCCTGCCGTCCACCAGGAACCGGCCGGTCAGCAGGGACACCACGATGGTGAACACGCCGCACGCGCCCAACGTGACCGCCGTGGGCACCTCCGCGCCCAGCGTCGCCGCGCCCACCAGCGCCGCGATCGCGCCGCCGATCGACCACATCGCGTGGAACGCCGCCATGATCGGTCGCGGGTAGGCGCGTTCCACGACCACGGCGTGCGAGTTCATCGCCACGTCGATCGTGCCGTTGCCGAAGCCGAAGAGCACCAAGGACAACCCGAGCGCCCACCACGTCGTGGCCAGGCCGGGGAAGAACAGGGCCACGCCGAGCAGCACGCCGGCCGCCGGCAGGAGCTTGCGCTGGCCGAGCCGGTCGGCGAGCGGGCCCGCGACCTGCATGCCGACGAACGCCGCGCCGCCGAGCACGAGCAGCAGCCCGCCCAGCGCGCTGTGCGAGATGCCGGTCGCCCGCTCGACGTTGGGGATGTGCACCACCCACAGGCCGACGGCGAACCCGTTGAGGGTGAAGTAGATCCACGTGGCGACGCGGGCGGCGCGCGGCAGGGGGGTCGTCACAGGTTCTCCAGTCGTTCGGCTACGTGCACGTGCACCCCGCGCGCGGCCAGCTCGTGGCGCAGGGCGGCGGGGGAGTCGGTGTCGGTGACCAGCACGTCCGGGCGGTCGGCGGGGCAGACGTGGGCGAGCGCGGTGCGGTCGAACTTCGTGGCGTCGGCGAGCACGACCGTGCGCCCGGACACGGCCATCGCCTGCTGCTTGACCTCGGCGTCGGCGAGGTTGTGCGCGGTGAGCCCGGCGGCGAGGTCGATCGCGCACGGGCTGAGCACGGCCACGTCGAAGCGCAGCGCCCGCAGCGACGCCAGCGCCAGCGGGCCCACCATGGCCAGCTCGCCCGGCCTCGGCTCGCCGCCGGGCAGCAGCAGCCGCACCTCGGGCGCGTCCAGCAGCTCGCGGACGGCGTGCAGGGACAGGGGCATCACGGTGACCGGGCGGTGGCGCAGCAGCTTCGCCACCTCGACCGCCGTCGTGCCGCTGTCGAGCACGACCGTCTCGCCGTCGCGGATCAGCTCGACGGTGGCCGCGGCGATGGCGCGCTTGGCGTCGTTGGCGGTGGCGGCGCGGGCCGTGAACGGCGGCTCGATGCCCGCGGGGCTCAACGGGACCGCCCCGCCGCGGACCCGGCGCAGCACACCGCCCGCCGCGAGCAGGTCGAGGTCGCGGCGGATGGTCATCTCCGACGCACCGGTCACGGCCGCCAGCTCCGCCACGGCGACCTGCGCGCCGGTGCGGAGCCGTTCGACGATCACGCGGTGGCGGTCGGCGCTCTTCACGTGAGCAACCGTCGCAAATCATGTGCGATCGAACAAGTGGTTTGTGCTAACTATCGCAGTGCGTGATCGGCCGTGAGGCGGTCCAGCGTCCGTCGGCCCAGCCCGCTCATCGACGGGTTGCTGTCGGCGTAGTACCAGACCAGGCCGATCGCCTGGGCGAACGCCCACGTCCGGCCCCGCTGCCACTGCGCGTCGTCGCAGGTCAACTCCTCGCGGAACGCGCCGTGGACGGCCGGGTCCACCAGGTGCCACGCCCCGACGAGGTCCAGCGCCGGGTCGGCCGGGCCCAGGTCGCCGACGTCGATCACGCCGGTCAACCGACCGGCGGCCACCAGCACGTTGCCGGGGATCAGGTCGCCGTGCGCCATCACGTCCGGCTCGGGACCGCGCGGCAGGTCGCGCAGGCCGTCCCACAGCTCGCGCAGCCTCGGCACGTCCAGCAGCGCCGTGCTGCGCTCGAAGCACACCCGCACCCACTCGTCCTGCGACCGCAGCACCCCGCCGCGCCCGCGTCCGCCGAACACCCGGCCGCGCGTGTCGATCGCCCGCACGCCGCGGATGAACTCGGCCAGGTCGCGCGCGAACCCCGCGGAGCCGCCCGGGTCGTCGTCCGCGGCGACGGTCCCGGGCAGCCAGGTCTGCACCGACCACGGCAGCGGGTAGCCCTCGCCGGGCTCGCCGATCGCGACGGGCTCGGGCGTGCGGAACCGGGTGCGGCCGAGCAGTTCCCGCGCCGCCCCGGCCTCCGCCTCCAACGACCGCCGCACCGCCGTGACGTCGCCGGGCCGCAGCGGGAACCGGGCCGCGAGCCCGTCGCCGATGCGGAAGATGGCGTTGACCGTGCCGCGCGACGCGACCGCCGTGACGGGCAGCCCGCGCCACCGGGGGAACTGCGCGTCGACCAGCCGGCGCACCGCCGCCGGCGACACGGCCAACTGGTCGGCGTGCATGTCCATGCCCGTAGCCTCATCCACGACCGCCCACGACGGCAACCGGATTGCCCGGCCGACGCTCGTCACCACCGCCCGCTGGACCCCTTCGCGCGCGATGCGCGGACCGGCAGCCATCCACAGTGGACTCGACGGGGCGCCGGGCGGATTCGGTAAGCCGGACGACCGCGGTACCCGAACCGGTCAGGCGGCCACCGGACCGCGGTGGGTGGCGTCGCCGAACGCGAGGACCGGGTAGCCGACGATCCCGAACAGCCACGGCCCGACGACGTCGAACCCGGCACCCTTGCCGAACGACCGCGCCAGGTCGATCGAGACCACCGGCGAGACGATGATGTCGACCAGCGGGATGGTGTGGAGGATCGGCCACCAGGCCGGGCGGCCAGCGATCTCCAGCCGCACGGAGGGGTTGCAGATCGGGGTGATCGCCGCCCAACCCGGCTTGCCGGCCTTCGTGAAGACCCGCCACAGCGCGACGATCACCAACGCGGTGGTCGCCAGGGCGACGATCCCCGGGACGAAGCCGGCCGGGTTGTCGCTGTACTCCATCGCTGGTTCCCTCCGACGAGCGGCGGAGGCGCGGGCGCCGGTCGCACGCATCGGGGTGCCCCCGCCCGGTGGTGCCGGGCGACTCTGGCACCGGCGCACCGGCGCGGGCGGGCGTTGGTCATTTGGTGAGGCGTTCGAGACCGGTTCCGGCGCCGATGCGACACCGGCACCCAAAACGCCCGCGGCGGTTGCGGGCACCCGAACGGCAGGCGGCGGCGCGGGCGGCCGTTCTTCACCCGTAGTGCGACCCGGTGCGGACCCCCGCCCGCGGCTGTCGTGCCGGCAGTCGTAGGTGCTGGTGACAAGACTGTTGTCCCAAGTAGTGGACCGTGCATTCCGAGCTTCGGACGTCCGCACCTCCCACGTCCGCAATCTGACGTTGGACGTAGCCCGGGCCGCCGGTCGCGCTATAGCCATGATCGCGGGCGAGGAGCACGCTGCGGATGCCGCAACGTCCTGGGGGGACATCGCACGCGTCGTTCACGCCCTTCGCCGTCTGCGGCACGCCAACTCTCCTTTGTCGAAGGGAAAACGGCTGTGTCGTCCACATCGCTCTCACCACGCCGGCCGGCCCTGCGCCGGGCCGTCGTCGCCCTGCTGGCCGCGGGCGCGTTGCTGGTGCCCGCCGTGCCCGGGTCTGCCGCCGAGGCGGGCAAGCCGGCCGCCGGACCGACGCCCGACTCACCGGTCAGCGGCAAGCTCGTCCCGGCCCTGCGCGGTGACGCCGCCAAGGCCGCCGCCGGCGCGAAGCTCAGCGAGCAGGTCCTCAAGCGCGGGGAGGCGTTCCAGGCCCGGCACGCCGAGCAGCGCGCCGCCGCCGCACCGCTGCCGCCGTGGAGCGGCTCGCTGCACACGGTCTGGGGCGCGTTCCCGACCGTCGTGTCCGACGGCGCGCAGGCGACCCACACGGTCAACCCCGGCATCAGCATCCCGTCGGGCAACCCCGACGTGGTGTACGCGCCGACGCTCGTCCCGAGCGGCAAGACGTGCATCGAGGTCACCACGTTCTACTGGCAGGGCGGCAACGGCGTCGGCGCGTGGGACTGGTGCGCGGCCTCGCCCGGCTTCGCCGCGGTCGCCTGGATCAACTCCAGCTTCCTCGGCACGTACACCACCACGTACCAGGGCCTGCCCGCCTACGAGGTGCTGGACGTGCAGACCAACGCGGTGACCAACTCCTGGACCGCCTACCTGTACAACTACACGACGTCGAGCTGGGACGCGCTGTTCACCAGCGCCGACACCAGCAAGCTCGTCGACCCGCATGGCGGCTGGAGCATGTTCGAGGTCTACACCGAGTACAACCCGGCCACCGGCGAGGGCTACTACTGCACCGAGACCTACGGCACCCAGTACCACGCCGCCAACCTCAAGATCAAGGTCAGCGGCACGTGGACGCCGCTGACGACCTCCAACTCCACCGTGCCCAGCAGCGTGTCCAGCACCGACTTCGGCTGCTACGGGCTGTCGTTCACCCTGCAGACGGCGAACAGCCACTGGCAGGTCTCGCACTGACCGGGGCCGGATCGTCAGGAGTTCGTCAGGTTCACCCGACGTCCGGGGCGTGATGATGGTGTGGCGACTCGCGGGGGCGGTACCCACCGCGAGTCGACCACTTCCCGGACCCTTTCACCCGAAGGGGCAGCCCGGGTTCGGCGCATCGACGGCCGGCGCGCTGCCCACCGGGGTCGCGTACAGCACCTCCAGCACCAGCGGTTCCGACCCGAGGTTGCGCCCGAGGTGGGTGTAGCCCGCTCCGCTCGCCTCGGAGATCACCTCGCCCCGGTGGTACACCCCGTCCACCGAGCAGTCGGCGCGGTGGTGGGTCAGGGTGCCCGCCCGGACCCGGCCGAGCACCGAGCCGGGGTGGTAGTGCCACCCGGTCGCGCCACCGGGCGCGATGGTGACCTCGCGGACGACGTACTCCCGGTCGCCCACGACGTGCCGGAAGAGCGTGACCCCGGTGACGCCGGTCCCGGGCGTCGCCGACGCCGCCGGGGCCGGGACCAGGGCCGCCACGACCGCCAGGACCGCCATGCAGGTCCGCACCGCGTTGCGCATGCGCCCCAGCCTGCTCCCGTGGGCCGGTGAGCACACCGCGGTTCACCCGGCCGGGCCGGCCGGTGGCGATCGCCGCGCCCCGGTCGGAGAGGATCGGCGCATGACGCTGCCCTACGACCCCGACGACGACCAGGCCGCCGACCGCTACATCAACGCCGCCCTGCGCAGCCGCGACGCCGAGGCGTGGCGGCTGCTGGCCACCGAGACGCACGTGGAGCAGACCGACCGGGTGCTGCGCGCGATGCTCGACCGGATCGCCGTCGCCCGCACGCACCGCACCGCCGAACGGGCCGCCGCGCGCGTGCGGGCGCGCGAAGGCGACATCAGCCAGGCCGAGTACGAGCGCGACGCGGCCGAGGACGCCAACCGGGCCACCAAGGCGGCCCACTTCGAGACGCTGGTGCGCGAGCACCACCGGCTGATCGCGGCCGCCGCCCGCCGGCTGCGCGGTGACGACGTCCGCGACGAGCTGACCGACCTGGTGGTCGCGCTGGGGTCCGCCGTCGACGCCCACCGGACCGCCGTGCTGGCCTCCGGCGCGGAGCCGACCCCGGCCGACGAGGCGCTGTGGGAGCGACTGGCCACGCTCGACGCGCCGGACGCGGTCGACGGGCGCGTGACGGTGGCGGAGCTGGTCCGGCGCCGGGCCGCCAAGCAGGACGACCTCGGGCGCGTGCTGGCGGCGATCGTGCTGGACGCGGCGGGCGAGGCGGCGTCGGTGCCGCGCGCCGCCCTGCTGACGCCGTGGAAGAAGGCGATCGCGCCGACCCTGGCCGCGGCGGAGAAGACCGAGTTCGCGGCCAAGGGCAAGGGTTCGCTGGCGACCGAGAAGCTGCGCAAGACCATGGGTCACCTGGAGCGCAAGGGCCTGGTCAAGCGCGCCGGGACGGCGGACGACCAGCGGCTCGACCTGCTCGACCGGCCCGGGCTGGAGGAGCTGGCCGGCCGGCGCTGACGAACGCGACCGCGGCCAGCACCACCAGGCAGCCCGCGAGCTGCGGCGCGCTCGGCCGCTCGTGCAGCAGCACGACGCCCAGCAGGATGGCCCCGACGGGCTGCACCAGCATGATCGTGGCGCCCGTCGCGCTGGACAGCCGGGGCAGCGCGGAGGAGATCAGCAGCCAGCCGGCGATCTGCCCGACCAGCGCCAGCGCGAGCAGCCAGCCCAGCGCGGGCCACCCCGGCGACAGGTCGAGCCGACCCGTCGGCACGCCGATCGCGACCGCCACCGCGCCGGCCGACACCGTGGCCAGGGACAGCGTGTGGTCGCGCGCGCCGGGACCGGTGCTGCGCCGCATCAGCACGAGGTAGCCGGCGAACCCGACGCCCGCGCCGACCGCCAGCACCGCGCCGAGCACGGGGTCCGCGCCGAACGCGGGCGTGCCCGCCAGGCCGCCCGCCAGCACGATCCCGCCCAGCAGCACCGGCGCGGCCACCAGGAACCGGTTCGTCGGCCGCTCCCGGAACGCCAGGTAGGCCACCGCGGGCACGATCACCACCTGCACCGACAGCAGCACGGTCGCGATGCCCGCGCCGACGAGCGGGATCGCGTCGCCCCACAGCACGAAGTCCACGCCGAGCCCGACGCCCGCGAGCAGCGGCAGCAGCACCCGCCGCCGCGCCGCGCCCCGCCGCCGTTCCCGCCACACCAGGACGGCCAGCACCGGCAGCGAGAACGCGCACCGCCAGAAGGCGCTGGTGCCGCCGGTGGTCCCGGACACCTTGATGAACACCGACGACAGCGCGATGCACAGGCTGCCCACCGCGGCCGGCAGCACCGGGTTCACCCCGGCGCGGGTGGCGGGGACGGGGCGGAGTCCGGTCGTGGTCACGCCTCCACCCTGCGATCAACGACCGTCAAGGACAAGCGAATTGTCGTGAGCGGAAACCGGTAGCATCCCTACCGTGTTCGGTCTGGAGCGCATGCGCGCGCTGCACGCCGTGGCCACCCACGGGACGGTCGCGGCCGCCGCCTCCGCGCTGCACGTGACGCCGTCCGGCGTGTCGCAGCAGTTGGCCAAGCTGGAGCGGGAAGCGGGGCAGCGGCTGCTGGAGCCGCACGGCCGCACGGTCCGCCTCACCACCGCCGGGCACGTCCTGGCCGGCCACGCGGCGGCCATCCTGGAGCGGGTGGAACGGGCCCGCGCGGACCTGGAGGTCCTGCGCGAGGACATCACCGGCCCGCTGCGCGTCGGCGCGATCCCGACCACCGTGCACGCGCTGCTCCCGCCGGTCCTGGCGGCGCTGCGGGCCCAGCACCCCGGCCTGGACGTGACGCTGCACGAGGGCGAGGCCGAGGAGACCCTGCCGCTGGTGGTGGACGGGCGGCTGGACGTGGCGGTCCTGGAGAGCTGGGAGCACCGGCCCACCGCCGTGCCGCCGTCGGCCTCGCGGACCACGCTGCTGTCCGACGTGGCGGACCTGGCGCTGCCGGCGGGCCACCGGTTGGCCCACCGCAGGACCGTCGACCTGGCCGAGGTCGACGACCTGCCGTGGATCGCGTGGAGCGCGGGGTCGGGCTGCCACGCCTGGCTCGCGCACGTGCTGCGGCAGCACGGCGGCCACACCCGGATCAACTGCGCCGTCGGCAGCTACCCGACTCAGCTGGCGCTGGTCGCGGGCAACGTGGGCGCGGCCGTGATCCCCCGGCTCGGCCGCGACTCCGTGCCCGACGGCGTGCGGTTCGTCGCCACCCGCCCCGCCCTGAACCGCACGATCTACGCCGTCAACCGCGCCGAGGACGACGACCGGGGTGCGGTCAGGGCGTGCCTGGACGCCCTGACCGCGGCGGCGAGCCGCTTCCGCCACCTCGCCTGAATCCCGGCAGCCTGAATCCCGGCAGCCTGAATCCCGGCAGCCTGAATCCCGGCAGCCGTGATCACGGCACGAGCGCCACGTCCGGCAGCGGTCGGGGCGCGGACGGGCCGACGTAGCGGGCCGCCGGGCGGATGACCTTGCCCCCTGCGGCCTGCTCCAGCACGTTCGCCGACCACCCGATGACCCGGCTGGCCGCGAACGTGGGCGTGAACATCGAGCGGGGGATGCCGCACTGCTCCATCACCACACCGGCGTAGAACTCGACGTTCGCGTACAGCTCGCGGCCCGGCTTCAGCTCGGCGAGCACCTCGACGACCCGCTGTTCGACGGTCGTGGCGAAGTCGACCAGCGCCGGGTTGAAGCCCTTGCGGCCGAGGTCGACCGCGATGGCCCGCAGCATCCGCGCCCGCGGGTCCTCGGTGCGGTAGACGGCGTGCCCGAAGCCCATGATCCGGTCGCCGGAGCGCACCTTCTCCCGCACCCAGCCGTCGACCCGGTCGGGCGTGCCGATCTCGTCCAGGCCGTCGAGCGCGCGGTCCGGCGCGCCGCCGTGCAGCGGGCCGACGAACGCCCCGATGGCGGCGGCGACGGCCGAGACGACGTCGGAGCCGGTGGACGCGACGACCCGCGCGGTGAAGGTGGAGGCGTTGAAGCCGTGGTCCACCGTGGAGACGAGGTAGCTCTGGATGGCGGCGACCCGGGCTTCGTCGGGCACCTCGCCGGTGACCAGGTACAGCCAGTTCGCCGCCGCGGACAGGTCGGCGCGCGGCTCCAGCGGCTCCAGCCCGGCGCGCAGCCGGTGCAGCGCGGCCAGGATCGTCGGCGTGACCGCGCTGACCAGCAACGCGTCGGCACGGCGGCGCTCGGGCGTCGCGTCCCAGACCGGCGGCAGGTCGCGGGCGGCGGCGAGCAGCGACAGCGCGGTCCGCAGGCCCGCCAGCGGCGTGAACCGGTCGCCTGCCCCCGCGATGGCCGGCAGCACGGCGGCCACCTCGTCGGGCAGGTGCCGCAGGGCGGCCACGTCCTCGGCGAACCGGGCGCGTTCGGCCGGGTCGGGCAGCCGCCCCTCGACGAACAGGAACCAGACGTCCTCCAACGCCCTGCTCTCGGCGAGGTCGACCGCCGAGTAGCCGCGGTAGTGGTAGAAGCCCTCCTCGCCCCGCACATCACCCAGTTCGGTGGTGGTGACCACGACGTCGCGCAGACCGGCCGGTGCGTCCATGACAACCTCCTCGTTGACCGGGGTCCACTGTCGATTCGGAAATCAACTATTGTCAACGTTGATGCAGTCAATGTCGGACGAGGAGCCGCAGGTCGTGCCCACCGCGAGTGACGAGCGTTACCTGACCACCGCCGAGGTGGCGAGGCGGCTCGACGTGAAGACCGAGACCGTCTACGCCTACGCCAGCCGGGGCATGCTGCGCAGCGTGCGGCTGCCCGGCCGGCGGGGGAGCTTCTTCGCGCAGGCGGAGGTCGAGCGGTTCGTCGCGCGGGGCCGTGACGAACGGCCGCCGTCCGGCGCGGTCGAGCGCATCCGCACCGAGCTGACCCTGCTGGACGACGACGAGCTGCACTACCGCGGCCGGCGCGCGACCGACCTGGCGTCGTCGCACTCGTTCGAGTCGGTCGCCACGCTGCTGTGGACGGGTGAACTGCCCGAGCACGAGTCGTTCCCGACCGACGGGCCCTCGACGGACGTGGTGCGCACCGCGCTGGCCGCCCTGCCGGCGGCGGCGCGGACGACGGACCGGTTCAAGGTCGCCGTCGCCGTGCTGGGCGCGGTGGACCCGCTGCGGTTCGACCTGTCGCCGGCCGCGGTCGTCCGGGTGGGCAGGCGGCTGGTCGCCGTGCTGGCCGACGCCCTGCCCGGCGAGCCGGGCGGCGGCGACCCGATCGCCGAGCGGCTGTCGGGCAAGCTCGGCGACCGGCCCGCGGACCCGTCGCTGCTCGACCTGGCGCTGGTGCTGCTGGCCGACCACGACCTGGCCGTGTCCACGGTCGCCGTCCGGGTGGCCGCCAGCGCCCGCGCCCACCCCTACGCCGCCGTGTCCGCCGGCTTGGGCGCGGTGGACGGCCAGTACCACGGCGCGGCCAGCACCCTGGCCCACCGCTTCCTGCGCGACGCGGCGGACGACCCGCTGGGGGCGTTGGCGGAGCGGCAGCGCGCCGGCGGCGTCCCGGGGTTCGGGCACCGGGTGTACCGGGAGCGCGACCCGCGTGCCGACGCCCTGTTCGCCGCGCTGCGCCGACACGCCGCCGCCCGTGACGTCATGGCGGTCGTGGACGCGGTCAGCCCCGGCGCGGGGACGTTCCCGAACGTCGACCTGGCGCTGGCGGCCCTGGCGCACGCGTTCGGCCTGCGGCCGGACGCCGGCGAGGCGATCTTCGCGCTGGCGCGCTGCGCGGGTTGGCTCGCACACGCCATCGAGGAGTACCGGGAGCCGGGCCTGAGGTTCCGCCCGGTCGGCGTGTACTCCGGCACGCGCCCGCCGCGCTGACCGCCCGCCGCTCCTGGCCATCCCCGCCTGACCATGCCCGCCTGGCCATGCCCGCCTGGCCACGCCCGCTTGGACCGGCTGCCGACCGGGCACGACGAACCGGCCGCCCGGCGGCACCCCGAGTCCTGGCACCGGCCTCGCGCGAGCTCGACCTGCCGCCGTCGGTCCTGCGCCCGCCCTCCGGCCGAGCCGGCGTGGATACCAGAGCCGCTGCGCGCTTGTCAGCGCCTCCCACAGTGCGGCACACCGCGCGGTGACCGGTGCGGAGGCGGCATCCTGCCGGTGTTTCGGTGTTGGTGGAGCTTGGAGGCCGGCGATGAGCGTGGAAGTGCAGCGACCCTTGAACGACGTCGACATCGAGGCGGTGGGGAACCTCGTCGCGGCCGTGCGGGCGGACGAGGGCAAGGCGAAGACCACGTGGGCCGCGCACGTGTCGTGGCAGGGCGGGTTCCGGTCCCAGGCGCGGGTGCGCGGGTTCGAGCCGACGTCGTCGGACGAGCCGGCCGCGCTGGGCGGCACCGACACCGCGGCCAACCCCGTCGAGCAGCTCCTGAGCGCGCTGGGCAACTGCCTGGCCGTGGGGTACGCGGCCAACGCCACGGTCGCCGGCATCGCGATCGACAAGCTGACGATCGACCTCAGGGGCGACATCGACCTGCGGGTCTTCCTGGGCCTGGCGGAGGGCCACGCGGGCTTCGACACGATCACCGCGAAGGTCCGCATCGACTCCCCGGCCCCGCGCGAGGAGATCGAGGCGCTGCACGCCAAGGTCACCGCGTCCTGCCCGGTGGGCCACACGATCGGCAGCGCCGTCCCGGTGGCGGTCGACCTGGTCTGACCACAGGCGCGCCCCCCGGCCTCGGCCGCACCGGACGGGTTGATCGTCCCGACGGGCGTCGCGGTCGGGTGTCCGGGGGCCGAGACCGGGGCGTCGAGTCGGCGGGCAGGTGCCGGACCGGGCCCTGGTGGCTCGCGCACGTCCGGGCGGCGCGGGCCGAGGGCGACAGCGCCCTGCGGAACCACCGGGTGAACGGCTGCGGCGGAGCAGGGGACCGCCGGCGGTCCGCGGTCGAACCGGGCGCCCTCCGGCCGAATGACGGCTTTACGACGTCGTGCCAACGGTGTGAGCATCGGCTTCGTGAGGCCGCGGTCGTCGGCGTGCTCCCGCGCACCGTGATCCGGGACGTCATCGACCAGATCGGCACGCTCGACAGCAACTACCAGTCCGTGGTCAGCGGCGCGACAGCGCCCGTCACCCACCTGGAGTGCCATGAGAACCGACCCCCTGCACCGGTTCGCCACCGCAACCCTGTCCCTGCTGCTGGCCGGCGGCGCGATCACGACCTCCGCGCCGCCGGCGGCCGCCGCCGGGCCCGACCTGCCCGCCGCCGTGGCGGGCAACCCGTTCGTCGACGGCTGGTACGCCGACCCGGACGTCGCCGTCTACGGCGACCGGTACTGGGTGTACCCGACGACGTCGAAGACCTACGCCGAGCAGACCTACCTCGACGCGTTCTCCTCGACCGACCTGGTGCACTGGACGAAGCACCCGAACGTGCTCACCACGGCGAACGTGCCGTGGGCGCGTCACGCGGTGTGGGCACCGGCGCCGGTGGCCCGCAACGGCCGCTACTACCTGTACTTCGCCGCCAACGACATCCAGGACGACTCCCAGCTCGGCGGGATCGGCGTGGCGGTGGCCGACCGGCCCGAGGGGCCCTACCGCGACGCCATCGGCCGCCCGCTCGTGGGCGCGTTCCACAACGGGGCCCAGCCGATCGACCAGGACGTGTTCGTCGACGACGACGGCCAGGCATATCTGTACTACGGCGGGCACGGCCACGCCAACGTCGCCAGGCTCAACCCGGACATGACGAGCCTGGGCACGTTCCCCGACGGCGGCACGTTCCGCGAGATCACCCCGTCGGGCTACGTCGAGGGCGCGCAGATGTTCAAGCGCGGCGGCCGGTACTACCTGATGTGGTCCGAGGGCGGCTGGACGGGCCCGGACTACTCGGTGTCCTACGCCATCGCCGACTCGCCGACCGGTCCGTTCACCGAGCTGGACCGGGTGCTCGCGCAGGACCCCGCCGTCGCGCGCGGCTCCGGCCACAACTCCGTGATCAACGTGCCGGGCACCGACATCTGGTACGTCGTCTACCACCGCCGCCCGCTCGCCGAGACCGACGGCAACCACCGCCAACTCGCCTACGACCGCATGCGCTTCAACGACGACGGCACGATCCGGCGCGTCGCGATGAAGGTGCGCGACGACTTCGGCGACGGCAACTCCTACGGCTGGAAGACCCACGGCGGCACGTGGACCGTGCCCGACGGGCGGTTGCGGGCCGACGCCTCGGCGGGCGGCAAGGCGTTGCTGGACACCAACTTCGGCGACTTCACGCAGGACACCACCGTCACGATCACCTCGGGCGGCGGCGACGCGGGCCTGGTCTTCCGCGCCACCAGGCCCGCGGTCGGCGTCGACGCCTACTCGGGCTACTACGCGGGCATCGGCACCACCGGCCGCGTGGTGCTGGGCCGGGCCGACAACTCGTGGACCCAGCTGGGCTCGGCCCCGGTGGCGGTCGCCCCCGGCACGGCGCACCGGCTGCGCGTGACCGCCGCGGGCACGTCGATCAAGGTCTACGTCGACGACCTGGTCACGCCGAGGATCAGCGTCACCGACGCCGCCTTCGCCTCGGGCGCGAACGGCGTGCGGGTGTTCAACGCGGCGGCGGCGTTCGACGACCTGGCGGTGGACCCGGTGACCGCGCCCGGCAACCTGGCGCAGGGCCGCCCCGCCACCGGATCACCCTCCTGCGCCGCGTCGGAAGGACCGGAGAAGGCCGTCAACGGCACGGTGACCGGCGGCAACGCCGACAAGTTCTGCTCCTCGGCGGCCGGCGCGTGGCTGCGGGTGGACCTCGGCGCGACCAGGCCGATCACCCGGTTCGAACTGGCCCACGCCCAGGCGGGCGGCGAGCCGGCCGGCTTCAACACCAGGGCGTTCGGCCTCTCGGTGTCCGACGACGGCGCCACCTGGCGCGAGGTCGTGGACGTGGCGGGCAACACCGCGGCCACCACGGTCCACCCCGTGTCCGGCGTGTCGGGCCGGTACGTCCGCCTCGACGTCGCCGTGCCCACGGGCACGACCGACCAGGCCACGCGGATCTACGAGCTGCGCGTCTTCGGCTGACGCCCACCCACCCCACTCCCCGAGGAGTCCCCATGCGCAGCTTCGTCGCCTCGGCGGCGGCCCTGCTGGCACTGGCCGCCGTGCCCGTCGCCGCACCGGTCGCGTCCGCCGTCGTCCCGAAAGCGCCGCCGCTGTCCACGCCGTGGACCGATCAGGTGTCCACCACCAACCCCCTGCCGGAGTACCCGCGCCCGCAACTGACCCGACCCGACTGGCAGTCGCTCAACGGCGAGTGGCAGTTCCTCAACCCCGCCACCGACGCCGCGGGCAACGTGGACCGGTACGCCGCGCCGCCGCTCGGCCAGACCCTGCCCGAGCGCATCCTCGTGCCCTACCCGGTCGAGTCGGCGCTGTCGGGGATCATGCGCAACGACAACCGCGACCTGATGTTCTACCGCCGCACGTTCACCGTCCCGCAGGCGTGGGCCGGGCAGCGGGTGCAGCTGCACTTCGGCGCGGTCGACCACGAGGCCACCGCCTGGGTCAACGGCACCCAGGTCACCACCCACCGGGGCGGCTACGACCGGTTCGAGGTCGACATCACCGCGCAGCTCAACGGCGGCGCGAACGAGCTGGTGGTGCGCGTCTACGACCCGACCGACGGTCGCGGCGGGAAGCAGCCGGTCGGCAAGCAGGTGAACAACCCCGGCGGCATCTTCTACACGCCGACCTCGGGCATCTGGCAGACCGTCTGGCTGGAGCCGACGCCGGCCTCGTCGATCCTGTCGGTGGACATCCGTCCGAACCTGGCCGACAACACCGCGCGGGTGCGGGTGTCCACCCGGGGCGACGTCACGGGCCACACCGTGCTGGCCGAGGCGCTGGCCGGCTCCACCGTCGTGGGCAGCGCCACCGGCGGGTTCACCGAGTTCTCCGTGCCGGTGCCCAACGCCCGGCGCTGGTCGCCGGACGACCCGTTCCTGCACGACCTGCGCGTCACGCTGCGCAACGCCTCGGGCGGGACCGCGGACCGGGTGGTGAGCTACTTCGGCATGCGCGAGGTCGGCAAGAAGCTGGTCGACGGCGTGCTGCGGCCCACCCTCAACGGCGAGTTCGTCTTCCAGGTGGGCACGCTGGACCAGGGCTTCTGGCCCGACGGCCTGTACACCGCGCCGACCGACGCGGCACTGGCCTCGGACCTGCGGAAGCTCAAGGACCTGGGCTTCAACATGGTCCGCAAGCACATCAAGGTGGAGCCGGCGCGGTGGTACCACCACGCCGACCGGCTGGGGCTGCTGGTGTGGCAGGACGTCCCGTCCACGCCCGCCTCCGACGCCGACCGCACCGCGGCGCAGGTGGCGCAGTTCGAGGCCGAGGCCCGCGAGATCGTCGACGAGCACCGGTTCTCCCCGGCCGTGGTCGCCTACGTGCCGTTCAACGAGGGCTGGGGCGAGTGGAACCTCGCGGACACCCAACGCGTGACCTCGGCCCTGGAGAACCAGGACCCGACCCGGCTGATGAACGCGCACAGCGGCTACAACTGCTGCGCCTCCAAGGGCGACCCCGGCACTGGTGACGTGATCGACTGGCACGTCTACACCGGACCGGACGCGCCGCGGCCGTCGGCGACGCGGGTCTCCGCGCTCGGCGAGTTCGGCGGCATCGGGCTGCGCAACCCCGGCCACGAGTACAGCCCGGACGGCCGGTTCTTCGCCTACGAGCAGGTGTCGGGCACCGCCCAGCTCAACGACCGCTACACCGGCATGGTCCGCGACGTGCGGCAGCTGATGACCACCAAGGGCGTCTCCGCCTACGTCTACACCGAGATCACCGACGTCGAGGGGGAGTACAACGGCCTGCTCACCTACGACCGGCGGGTGCAGAAGGTGGACACCGCCCTCCTGCGCGCGGCGCACACCGACCTGGTCAACGCCTCGCGCAACCTCAACTCGCCGGTGCCGTTCACGCTCGGGCACGTCCGCTCGTTCCGGGTGACCACGCCCGGCTACACCGACCGCTACCTGCGGCACGCGAACTCCGCGGGCCGCACGGACGTCATCACCTCCGCGAGCGCCGACAGCGCGCGCCAGGACGCGTCGTTCCGGACGGTGGCGGGCCTGGCCGACCCGCGGTGCTTCTCGTTCGAGTCGGTCAACTTCCAGGGCCGCTACCTGCGGCACGCCGACAGCCGGGTGCGCCTGGACGCCGACACCGGCGGCTCGTTCCGGGCGGACGCCACGTGGTGCGCCCGGCCCGGCCTGGCGGCCGGCGGCACGTCGTTCGAGTCGGTGAACTTCCCGGGCTCGTACCTGCGCCACTACGCGGAGAACGCCTACCTGGCGCGCAGCGGCGGCCCGAACGCCTGGGACACCGCGACCGGGTTCGCGGCCGACGTCACGTGGAACGCGGCCGAGCCGGCGCTGTGGCGCAGCTCGGTGCCGCTGCCCACCGACGTGCGGCGGTCGTTGCAGGTCACCACGTGGGGCTACACCGACCGCTACCTGCGCCACGCCGACAGCCTCGCTCACACCGAGGTCGTCACCGCGGGCAGCGCGGCCCTGCTCAAGGCCGACGCCACGTACACCGTGCGGCGCGGCCTGGCCGACTCGTCCTGCTACTCGTTCGAGTCGGTGAACTTCCCCGGCCGGTTCCTGCGCCACGCGAACGGCCGGGTGGGCATCGCTCCCGACGACGGGTCGGCGCTGTTCCGGGCCGACGCGACGTTCTGCGCCCGTCCCGGCGTGGGCGGGACGGGCGTGACGCTGGAGTCGATCAACGTGCCGGGGTGGTACCTGCGGCACTACGAGTCGCAGGTGTACATCGCCTCGGGCGGGGACACCGGCGCGAACCGCCCGCAGACGCTCACCGCCGACAGCAGTTGGAACCTCGCGCCACCCTGGGCACCGTAGGCCCGCTCCGCCCGCCGCGGCACCGGCTGCCGCGGCGGGCGCTCAGCGGTTGGCGAGGCCGTCGATCCGCAGCGTCGCCGACTCGTCGCGGTGGCTCCCGGTGCCGCCCACGTGCTCGTCGCCGATCCCGGTCCCGTTCTTCAGCACGTGGTAGAGCGCCATCCCGTGACCCCGGCCGAGGTCGTAGTCGGCCTTGAGCCACTCGAGGACGGCAGCGGCCCGGGTGGTCGCGTCGAAGCCGCGGTCGGCCGCCTCGGCCAGCAGCTCGGCCGGGGTCTTGCCGGTCTTGCGCTCGATGGTGTCGAGGTACGCCTGGAAGGACATGGGACCGCTCCTGTTCGCCGTGGTGACGACCGGCAGCCTATGACAATTTATCCTGTACTGACAACTTTAGTTGTCCGAGCGTTCGGTCGTTGACAGCGCCGGTGGACTACCTGATCATGTGCCGACGTCCCACGCGCACCCCGGACTGGAGCAGGCATGGCCCACGACGTCCTCCGGGTCGGCGACGGCGAGCACGCCGTCATCGCCCTGCACGGCTGGTTCGGTTCCTCCGCCGCGTGGGGGCCGATCACGCCCCACCTCGACGGCACGGCGTTCAGCTACTTCTTCCCCGACTACCGCGGCTACGGCACGCGCCGGGACGTGCCGGGTGACCACACGGTCGCCGAGGCGGCGGGCGACGTCCTCGCCCTGGCCGACGAGCTGGGGCTGGAGGCGTTCTCGCTGATCGGCCACTCGATGGGCGGCATCGTGATGCAGCGGGTGCTCGCCGACGCGCCGGCGCGGGTCCGCGCGCTGGTCGGGATCTCGCCCGTGCCGGCGAGCGGCGTGCCGTTCGACGAGCGGGGCTGGGAGCTGTTCTCGGGCGCGGAGCACGACCCGGCCAACCGGCGCGCGATCGTCGACCTCACCACCGGCAACCGGCTCACCGGGACGTGGCTCGACGCGGTGGTCCGGCACTCGCTGGAGACCTCCGACCCGGTGGCGTTCGGCGAGTACCTGCGCGCCTGGGCCAGGACGGACTTCCGGGCCGAGATCGAGGGCAACCCCGTCCCGGTGCTCGCCGTGGCGGGCGCGCACGACCCGGCGCTGGGCCCGGACACCGTGCGCGCCACGCTCGGCACGTCCTACCCGGACTGCGAGGTGGTCGTCTTCGAGCAGGCCGGTCACTACGCGGTGGACGAGACCCCGCTCGCGCTCGTCTCGGTGATCGAGGACTTCCTCACCCGCCGGGCGCGCTGACCGGGCGCGCCGACCGGGCGGGCTCGCGGGATGTGCGCAGGTCCGGTGGTGCGACACTGGGCGGATGGACAGCGTTCGCGGTGCCGCCGCCGACTCGCCGTCCGCGTTGCTGCGCCTGCTCGTGGACGGCCGGCCGCGGACGCGGACGGACCTCGTGACCGAAACGGGCCTGCCCCGCTCGACCGTCCGGGCCCGGCTGGACTCGCTGTTGGCGACCGGCCTGGTGGTCGACATCGGCAGCAGCCCGTCCACCGGCGGCCGACCGGCGAGCCTGTTCGCGTTCAACCCGCGCGCCTCCCTGGTGCTCGCCGCCGACGTCGGCGCGACCCACGCGACGGTCGCGGTGGCGGACCTGGACCGCCGGCTGCTCGCCGTCGAGCAGGTCGGGCTGGACATCGCCGAGGGGCCGGAGGTGATCCTGCCGGTGCTGGTGAAGACGTGGCGGGCGCTGCTGCCCGACGGTGACGAGGCGGCCGTGGCGGGCGTGGGCATCGGCCTGCCCGGGCCGGTCGAGCACTCCTCCGGCAAGCCCAACAACCCGCCGATAATGCCCGGCTGGAACGGCTTCGACGTGCCCGCCGCCATCCGGGCCGAGCTGGACGTGCCGGTCCTGGTGGACAACGAGGTCAACCTGATGGCGCTGGGGGAGCACGCGACGGCGTTCCGCGACGACCGAAACATGATCGTGGTGAAGGTGGCGACCGGCATCGGGTCGGGGTTCATCAGCAACGGCGCGCTGCACCGCGGCGCGGTCGGCGCGGCGGGCGACCTCGGCCACGTCCACGCGCCACGCGGTGGCGACGTGCTGTGCCGGTGCGGCAACACGGGCTGCCTCGAAGCGGTCGCGGGTGGTCCGGCGCTGGTGGCGGCCCTGCGGGCGCGCGGTGTCGAGGCGCGGACCACCGCCGACGTCGTCGGCCTGGTCCGCGCGGGCAACGCCGAGGCGGGCCGGCTCGTGCGCCAGGCGGGCCGCGACATCGGCGACGTGCTGGCCGCGTGCGTGAGCATGTTCAACCCGTCGGTCATCGTGGTCGGCGGACTGGTGGCGCAGGCGGGGGAGATGCTGCTCGCCGGCGTCCGCGAGTCCATCTACGGCCGGTCCCTGCCCCTGGCCACGGCGAACCTGCGGATCGTCCCCTCGCGCGCCGGCGTGGAGGCGGGCGTCCTGGGTGCGGCGGCGATGGTCACCCAGCACCTGCTCTCGCCGGACGTGCTGGACGCCCGGATCCGACCGACCGGTCCCGTCCTCGCCGGGGTGTTGACGGCGCGTCGCGGCCACTCCTAGCCTCGAATGTGAGAGCGCTCTCACATTCCCTGTCGGCCACCCACCCCGCTGGGGGTCCCGTGCTGAACACCGTCGTTCCGGCATCCCTGCTCCTGTCCCTGCTGGTCGTGCCGACCGGCGCCCCGCCACCGGTGCCCGCGCCCGCACCGGCCGCCTGCGACAGCTACTGCGACGACCGCGATCCGGCCCTGCCGCCGAGCGCGCACCGGTCACCCACCCGACCGGACCCGACTACCAGGCCGGGCACCTCGGCTGTGATCTGCAACCTCCAGTGCGACGGCCGCGACCCCGCGCTGTCGACCGGGCAGCGGATCGCCCAGACCGTCACCGTCGGCACCCGCCGGGTCGCGCTGCACTTCGACGGCACCGAGACCATGGGCTGGGCGGTGATCACCGGCGGCGCCGGCGACTCGGTCTGGCTGGACCGCTCCTTCGACGCGGGGGTGACGTGGCAGCCGAAGCTCGGTTCGACCACCACCCCGTCGGGCTACGGCGACTGGCGCACGCTCATGCACAACGTGGACGACTGGGCCGGCCTGGGCGTGGGGCTGCTGCGCGCCTGCGGCCAACCGGCCGGCTCCCCGGCCATCGCCTGCACGAGCTGGTACCGCACGACGTGGAACGCGGGCGACCGCCGCACCGCCGCCGCCACCGCCCTGATGCAGCGGTACAACCCGGGCACCGGCCTGTTCGACACCACCGGCTGGTGGAACGCGGCCAACGCGCTCCACGCCGTCATCGACAACGCGCGGGTCAGCGGCATGGGCAGCTACCGCTACGCCATCGCCCGCACCTACGACCTCAACCGCACCGCCTGGGCCGGGAACTTCGTCAACGACTACAACGACGACGTCGCGTGGTGGGGCCTGACCTGGCTCGCCGCCTACGACCTGACCGGCGAGCGGCGCTACCTCGACACCGCCCGCGCGGGCGCCGACCACATCCACCGGTTCTGGGACTCGACGTGCGGCGGCGGCATCTGGTGGTCGGCCGGCCGCACCTACAAGAACGCCATCGCCAACTCGCTGTACGTCCAGCTCAACGCGGCCCTGCACAACCGGCTCACCGGTGACGCGACCTACGTCCAGCGCGCCCGCGACGGCTGGCGGTGGTTCGAGGGCAGCGGGATGGTCAACGCCTCGAACCTGGTCAACGACGGGCTGGTCACCTCCACGTGCCGCAACAACGGGCAGACGCCGTGGAGCTACAACCAGGGCGTGCCGCTCGCCGCCCTGACCGAGCTGCACCGGGCCACCGGCGACCAGGCGTACCTCGCCCGGGCCCGGGTGCTGGCCGACGCCTCGACCACCAGCGCCGCGCTCAACCCGGGTGGCATCCTGTTCGACGACGGTGGCGGTGGTGACGTCCCGTCCTTCAAGGGCGCGTTCGCGCGGGGGCTCGGCCGGCTCAACCGCGCGCTCACCGACCACCCCTACACCGCCTACCTCGCGCGGCAGGCGGACACGGCTCACGCGCGCGACCGGTCGAGCAGCGACAGCTACGACCAGCCGTGGGCCGGGCCGTTCCAGCGCAGCGACGCGGCCCGCCAGCACAGCGCGGTGGACCTGATGAACGCGGCCGGCTGACCACGCCTCCACTCCGGCGAATCGCGGCGGTTCCTCGCGGCGGTTCCCGCGTCGACCACAGGGCGATTCATGAATGGTTCCAACAGGGGCGGAAGACCGATCGGACCAACGGTCCGGACCGGGAAATTCTCCCGGTACCGGGAATTCTCAGGCGAACTGCCGGTCCACCACGGCGGGGGACAGGACGTGCTGGACGACCATCGCCGCCGCACCCAGCACGCCGGCGCGATCGCCCACCTGCGACCCGACGATGCGCAGGTTCCCCGTCGCCAGCGGCAGGGAACGGCGGTAGATCGCCTCGCGCACGCCCGCCAGCAGCATCTCGCCGGCCAGCGCCACCGTGCCGCCCACGACGATCAGCGAGGGGTTGAACATGCTCACGCACGTGGCGAGGACCTCGCCGATGTCGCGGCCAGCCTCGCGCACGGCCTTGCCCGCTTCGAGGTTGCCCGACCGGACCAGGGCGACGACGTCGGCGCTGGTGTCCGCCTCGATCCCCTTGGCGCGCAGGGCCGCCGCGATCGCCGCGCCGCTCGCGACGGCTTCGAGGCAACCGGCGTTGCCGCAGCGGCACGGCACGTCGCCCGCGTTCGGCGCGACGATGTGCCCGAGGTCGCCCGCCGCGCCCACCGCGCCGCGGTGCAGCCGACCGTTGCTGATGAAGCCCGCGCCGATGCCGGTGGCGACCTTGACCACGATGAGGTGCTGCGCCTCCGGGAAGCACGCCGTGTGCTCGCCCAGCGCCATCAGGTTGACCTCGTTGTCCGCCAGCACCGGCACGTCGAACTCCGCGCCGATGCGGGCGGGCACGTCGTAGCCGTTCCACCCCGGCATGATCGGCGGGTTGTTGGGCCTCCCGGTCGAGTGCTCGACCGGGCCGGGCAGCCCGACGCCCACCCCGGCCAGCCGCACGGAACCCAGGTCCGCCTCGGCGAGCATGGCGCGCCAGGCCGCGACCAACCCGGGCAGCACGACGTCCGGCCCGTCGGCGATGTCCTGCTCGATGCGGCGCACCGCGAGCGGCGAGCCGGTCAGGTCGGTGACGGCGACGGTGGCGTGCGTGGCGCCCACCTCGGCGGCGAGGACGGCCCGGGCCCGCGCGTTGAACACGAACCGCCCGGCCGGCCGGCCGCCGGTCGACGCCTCGTTCCCGCCGTCGCTGACCAGCCCCGCGTCGAGCAGCATGTCGAGCCGGGCGCGCACGGTCGACCGGGCCAGGCCGGTGACGGTGGTGAGTTCGTTGCGGGTGCGCGGTACGCCGTCGCGCAGCAGGCGCAGCAGCTCTCCCACGGACGCGCTGCCCGGCAGGGGGACGTCATCGCTCACCGGTCAATTGAACCAGAAACGGCTGGATATATGGCGTAACGCGCCGAAACATCGAAGACTTTTGATTGACAGCCGCCATTAGGCTCCCTAACGTTCGCCACATAGGTGTGACCCAGCTAACTCGGACCCCGTGACGTGGGAAATGCGGTCCGAACGGGCTAAGGAGGGCGGCCAATGGCGGACGAACCCACCGGGCTGTGGTTGATCGGCGCACGGGGATCGGTCGCGACGACGGCGATCAGCGGGCTGCTGGCGTTGCGCGCGGGCCTCGCGCCCCCGACCGGCTGCGTCACCGAACTGCCGGAGCTGGCCGCCGCCCGGCTGCCGTCCTGGGACGACCTCGTCGTCGGCGGGCACGACGTCGTCCACACCCCGCTGGTCAAGCGCGCCGAGCAGCTCGCGGACAGCGGTGTGCTGCCGCACCGCCTCCTGCCCGCCATCGCAGCGGGGCTGCGCGCGGCCGACGACGAGGTCCGCGACGGCTACCACCCGGTGACGCACCGGGGCGCCCAGGCGGACGCGGCCCGGCGGCTGGCCGAGGACATCACCGGGTTCCGCGAGCGGCACGGCCTGGCCCGGGTGGTCGTGGTCAACGTGTCGTCGACCGAGCCGCCCGTGCCCGCCGTGCCCGAGCACGACGACCTCGACGCGCTGGAACGCGCGTTGGCCGACCCGGCCCGCGCGGTGCTGCCCGCCAGCTCGGTGGCGGCGTACGCGGCGCTGCGCGCGGGCTGCCCGTTCGTCGACTTCACCCCGTCGACCGGCATCGCGCTGCCCGCGCTGGACCGCCTCGCGCACCGCGCGCGGCTGCCCTACGCCGGGCGTGACGGCAAGACGGGGGAGACGTTGCTGCGCACGGTCCTCGCGCCGATGTTCACCGCGCGGGCGCTGCGGGTCCGGTCGTGGTCGGGCACCAACCTGCTGGGCGGCGGCGACGGCGCGACCCTGCGGGACCCGGCGCACGCGGGCAGCAAGCTGGAGTCCAAGGCGCGCGGCCTCGCCGCGCTGCTGGGCGGTGGCGTCACCGCGCCGCTGCACATCGACAACGTCCCCGACCTGGGCGAGCAGAAGACCGCCTGGGACCACGTGTCGTTCGAGGGCTTCCTGGGCGTGCGGATGTCCCTCCAGCTCACCTGGACCGGCCTGGACTCGGCGCTGGCCGCGCCGCTCGTGCTCGACCTGGCCCGGCTCCTCGCCGCCGCGCACGCCGCCGGCCGCGTCGGCGCGCAGGGCGCGCTCGCGTTCTTCTTCAAGGACCCGCTCGGCGACGACGAGCACCGGTTCGCCGAGCAGACCCGGGCGCTGCACCGCTGGGCACGGGACCTGGCGTGAGGGCCTACGCCGAACTCGTCCGGGCGCCGGCCGCGCTGACCGTCCTCGGCGACACGCTCGCCGGCGCGGCGGCGGCCGGCACCCCGTTGCGCGGCAGGCGGTTGCTGCTCCCGCTGGCCTCCGTCGCGCTGTACTGGTCCGGGATGGCGCTGAACGACTGGTCGGACCGCGAGCTGGACGCCGTGGAGCGGCCCGAGCGCCCCATCCCGTCCGGCCGGGTCGGCCCCCGCGCCGCGGTGACCGTCGCGACGGTGCTCAGCGCGACCGGCCTCGGGCTCGCCGCGCTGGCCGGCGGCCGGGACGCGGTCGCCCTGGCCGTGCCGCTCGCCGCGGCGGTGTGGTCCTACGACACCGCGCTCAAGGACACCGCCGCCGGTCCGCCGGCCATGGCGTTGTGCCGCGCGCTCGACGTGCTCATGGGCGCGGGCCGGGACCGCGCGGCCGCGGCGCTGCCGGCGGCGGCCGCGATCGCCGGACACACCCTGGGCGTCACGGTGCTGTCGCGCGGCGAGGTCCGCGGCGGGTCGCGGGGCGTCGCGCGGGCCGTGCTCGGCGGCACGGCGCTGACCGCGCTGACCGCCTCCGCCCGCCCCGCGCCGACCTGGCGGCGACGGCTCGCCGTGCTGGCCGGCGCCGCCGCGTACGCCGGCACGGTGGGCCGCGCGCAGCTCGCCGCCGCGCGGAACCCCGACGCGGCGACGGTCCGCACGGCCACCAGGGCGGGCATCCACGGCATGGTCCCGCTGCAGTGCGCCCTCGTGGCCCGCACCGGACCCCTGACCGCCGCCGCCCTCGCCCTCGCGCTGCCCGCCGCTCGCGCGCTGAGCCGGAAAGTGGGTCCGACATGACGTTCCACCTCGGCTACGGCACCAACGGCTTCGCCAACCACCGGCTCGACGACGCCCTCGCCGTGATCGCCGACCTCGGCTACACCGCGGTGGCGCTCACGCTCGACCACCACCACCTCGACCCGTTCGCCCCGGACGTCTCCGGGCAGGTGAAGCGGGTCGCCGCACGGCTGGACGAACTCGGGCTGCGGACCGTGGTGGAGACCGGGGCGCGGTACCTGCTCGACCCGCGCCGCAAGCACCACCCGACGCTGGTGAGCGAGGACCAGGAGGTGCGCCTCGACTTCCTGCGCCGGGCGCTGGCGATCGCCGCCGACCTCGGCGCCGACTGCGTGTCGTTCTGGTCCGGCGTCGTGCCCGCGGGCACCGGTGACGACGAGGCGTGGCAACGGGTGCGGTCCGGCGTCGCGGCGCTGCTGGACGACGCCGACCGGCACGGCGTGCCCCTCGCCCTGGAGCCCGAGCCGGGCATGCTCGTGGAGCGCCTGGACGACGCCCTGCGGCTGCGGGAGGAGCTCGGGTCGCCCGCAGCGCTCGGCATCACGCTGGACGTGGGGCACTGCGTCGCCGTCGAGCCGACCGACGCCGCCGACTGCGTCCGCCGCGCCGGCGACCTGCTCCGCAACGTGCAGCTGGACGACATGCTGCCCGGCGTGCACGAGCACCTGGAGTTCGGCGAGGGCGAGCTGGACCTCCCGGCCACGCTCGCCGCGCTCGACGGGATCGGCTACACGGGGGTCGCCGCCGTCGAGCTGCCCCGGCACGGCCACGCCGCGCCCGACGTGGCGCGACGGGCCTTCGGCGCGCTCCGCGCGGCGCTGCCCCACCCGTGGACGACGCGGGCCGAGCGGACCGTGCGCGCCGACCCGGCGTCGATCGGCGCGCTGTTCCCGGCGGTCGGCCGCGAGGTGGGGCGGAAGCCCCTGCGACCGGGCTCCGACCCGCTGGGTGTGGTGCACGGGACCGTGGACGACGTGGCCCGCACCCGGCTGCTGGCGGCCTTCGCCTCCGTCAGCGAGCCCGAGGCGCTGGCCGCCGAGCTGACCTCGCTGTACCGCCACGGGGACGACGCCGAACGGCGCGGCGTCCTGCGCGCCCTCGCCGCCGTCGGCGCGCACGTCCCCGCGACCGGTGTGGAGCTGGTCGAGGACGCCCTGCGCAGCAACGACACCAGGCTGGTCGCGGCGGCGCTCGGCCCGTTCGCCGCGGCGCACCTGGGCGGGCACGCGTGGCGGCACGGCGTGCTCAAGTGCCTGTTCCTGGGCATCCCCCTGGCCGCCGTGGCGGGGCTGGACCGGCGCGTGGACGCGGAGCTGCTGCGCATGGTCGCCGCGTACGCCGACGAACGCCGCGCCGCGGGCCGGGACGTGCCCGACGACGCGCTCGAACTGCTGAGGAGCCGGACCTGATGCGCATCTTCGACCCGCACGTCCACATGACCTCGCGGACGACCGACGACTACGAGGCGATGCACGAGGCCGGGGTGCGGGCGGTGGTCGAGCCCGCGTTCTGGCTGGGCCAACCCCGCACGAACGTCGGCTCGTTCACCGACTACTTCGACGCGCTCCTGGGCTGGGAGAGGTTCCGGGCGGCGCAGTTCGGCATCCGCCACCACTGCGCGCTGGCGCTGAACCCGAAGGAGGCCAACGACCCGCGTTGCACCCCCGTGCTCGACGTGCTGCCGCGCTACCTCACCAAGGACGGCGTCGTCGCGGTCGGCGAGATCGGCTACGACTCGATGACCCCGGAGGAGGACGAGGCGCTCGCCCGGCAGCTCGAACTGGCCGTGCGGCACGACCTGCCGGCGCTGGTGCACACCCCGCACCGCGACAAGGCCGCCGGCACCGCCCGCACCCTCGACCTGGTCCGCGAGTCCGGGCTGCCGCCGGAGCGGGTGCTGGTCGACCACCTCAACGAGACCACCGTGCGCGCCGTGGCCGACTCCGGCTGCTGGATGGGTTTCTCCATCTACCCCGACACCAAGATGGACGAGGCCAGGATGGTGGCCCTGCTGCGCGAGCACGGCCCGGAGCGGGTGCTGGTCAACTCGGCCGCCGACTGGGGCCGCTCCGACCCGCTCAAGACGCGCAAGACCGGGGAGGCGATGCTGGCGGCCGGCTTCGACGAGGCGACGGTCGACCGGGTGCTGTGGCGCAACCCCGTCGAGTTCTACGGGCAGAGCGGCCGGCTGATGCTGGACGACGACGTGACCGCCGGGCCGGCGGGGCTGTTCGCCGGGAACTCCGTGCTGCGGGGCGAACGGGCGTGACCCCGATCGCCTACTGCACCAACGTGCACCCGGCCGAGGACCTGCCCGGGATCGTCGCGCAGCTGGACCGCTACGCCGTGCCGGTCCGCGAGGAGCTGGGCGTCGACTCGCTCGCCCTCGGGCTGTGGCTCGCCGAACCGGTCGCCCGCGGCCTCGCCGAGGACGCGGCGGCGCGGCGCGGCCTGGCGGCGGAACTGCGGGCCAGGGGGCTGGAGGTGAGCACGCTCAACGCCTTCCCGTACGGCGGGTTCCACGCCGAGGTGGTCAAGCACGCCGTCTACCTGCCGCGCTGGACCGACCCGCGGCGCACCGCGTACACGATGGCCTGCGCCACCGTGCTGGCCGACCTGCTGCCGGACTCCGCCGGTCACGGCAGCATCTCCACCCTGCCGCTGGGCTGGCGCGAGCCGTGGACCCCGGACGACGACGTGCGCGCGCAGGCGTCGCTCGACACGGTGACCCGGGCGCTGCGCGTGGAGTCGGCCCGGCGCGGCAGGCCGATCCGGCTGGCCGTCGAACCGGAGCCGGGCTGCGTGCTCGACACCGTGGCCGACGCCGTCGCCTGGCTGGCCGACCGCGTCGACCACGACCACGTCGGCCTCTGCCTGGACACCTGCCACCTCGCCGTGTCCTTCGCCGACCCGGTCGAGGCGGTGGAGTCGATCCGCCGGTCCGGGCTGTCGGTGGTCAAGGTGCAGGCGTCGGCGGCGCTGGAGGTCGCCGAACCGGGCTCGGCCGAGGGCAGGCGAGCCCTGGCCGCGTTCGCCGAGCCGCGCTACCTGCACCAGGTCAGGGAGGACGACCCCGCGGGCGTGCTGGCGGCCGACGACCTGCCCGAGGCCCTGGCCGACCTGCCGGCCGCGCACCCGTGGCGCGTGCACTTCCACGTGCCGCTGCACGCGCGACCGGCCGCCCCGCTCACCTCCACGACCGACGTCCTGCTGGCGGCGGTGAACGCGGTGCGCGCCACCGCCGACACCGCGCCGCACGTCGAGGTGGAGACCTACACGTGGACCGTCCTGCCCGGATCGGACGTCGACCTCGCGGACGGCATCGCCGCCGAACTCCGGTGGGCGGCCGACCACCTCGGTGAAGGGAACCCCGCATGAGGCCACTGGTGGTCCTCGACGTCGTCGGCATGACGCCCGCGCTGCTGCCGCACATGCCCAACCTGCGGGCGCTGGGGGAGCGGGGGTGGCGCGCCGAGCTGGGCACCGTGCTGCCCGCCGTCACGTGCAGCGCCCAGTCCACCCTGCTGACCGGGCTCACCCCGGCGGAGCACGGGATCGTGGGCAACGGCTGGTACTTCCGCGACCTCGGCGAGGTGCACCTGTGGCGGCAGCACAACCGGCTCGTGCGGGGGGAGAAGCTGTGGGAGACCGCGCGCCGCCACCACCCCGGCCACACCGCCGCCAACATCTGCTGGTGGTACGCCATGGGCGCGTCCACCGACGTCACCGTCACACCGCGGCCGGTCTACCACGCCGACGGCCGCAAGTCGCCCGACGCCTACGTGCGACCGCCCGCGCTGCACGACGAGCTGGTGGCCGAGCTGGGCGAGTTCCCGCTGTTCCAGTACTGGGGACCCACCGCGGCCCTGAGGTCCAGCGAGTGGATCGTCGGCGCCGCCCGGCGCGTGCTCTCCGCGCGGCGGCCCGACCTGCTGCTGGTCTACGTCCCGCACCTGGACTACGACCTCCAGCGGTTCGGGCCGGACGCGCCGCGGGCCGCACGGGCCGCGGCCGACGTCGACGCCGCCCTCGCGCCCCTGCTGGCCGACGCGGACGCGGCCGGCGCGACCGTGGTGGCGCTGTCCGAGTACGGGATCACGGCCGCGCGCAGGCCCGTCGACGTCAACCGGGCGCTGCGCGCCGCCGGGCTGCTGGAGGTCTACACCCAGGCGGGGATGGAGCTGCTGGACCCGTGGACCTCGCGCGCCTTCGCGGTGGCCGACCACCAGGTCGCGCACGTCTACGTCAACGACCCCGCCGACGTGCCGAGGGCGCGGGCCGTGCTGGCCGAACTGCCCGGCGTGGACGTCGTGCTGGACCGCGAGGCGCAGGCGGGCGTCCACCTCGACCACGAGCGCTCGGGCGAGCTGGTCGCCGTGGCCGAGCCCGACGCGTGGTTCACCTACTACTACTGGACCGACGACGACCGCGCCCCCGACTTCGCGCGAGGCGTGGAGATCCACCGCAAACCCGGCTACGACCCCGCGGAGCTGTTCTTCGACCCCGCGGACCGATTCGTCAAGGCCAGGGCGGGGCTGAACCTGGTCCGCAAGAAGGTCGGCCTGAGGTACGCGATGAACGTCGTGCCGCTGGACCCGTCCTGCGTGCGCGGCACCCACGGCAGGTTGCCCGACCGCGCGGCGGACGGCCCGGTGCTGCTGTGCTCCGACCCGCGCGTGCCGGCCGGGGTCGACCGCACGGGCCGGATCGCCGCGACCGACGTGCGCGACCTGCTGCTGGCGTTGCAGGGGATCGCGGTGCCCGAACGGGAGGTCGCCCGGTGACCTAGCGGCCACCGGGTGGCGGAGGGCCGGCGCGGACGAGTGCCGGCCCTCCGACGTGCTCCCGTTTGGACGTCCACAGTGGACTGACGTTGCCGCCGTTCGTCGTACTTCCGCCTTTCCTGACCGGTCTTTCGTTGACTTCGTACAAAAGTGGTCATACGGTCGGCTCGCCGGTGTGACCTGCACAACACACCGGCTCCGGAGCGCTCGTGCTCCGCCGCACCCCTTGCCGAGTCGAGTCCCTGCTCACCGGCTTAGCTCAAGGGAGAACCCGACCATGTCGACCCCTGCCCGGCGCACCCGGTGGCCGAGGGCCACCGCGCCGCTCACCTCGGCCGCGTTGCTCGCGACCGCCCTGCTGTCCGCCACCCCCACCGCGCGAGCCGCGCCCCCGCCCCAGGAACCGGGCGTCACGCTCCGCGTCTACGACGTGCAGACCAGCCTCACCGCGCTGTGCACGCTCAAGGCCGCCCAGACGCCCAACGTCGACAAGCTGATGCCGACGATCAACTGGACCGCCGACGGCGACTTCGGCATCGCCGACCGCTTCGTGTCCGAGGTGACGGGCAACGTCAACGTCACCGCCGCGGGCTCCTACGCGTTCCGCCTCACCAGCGACGACGGCTCCCGCCTGCGCATCGACAACGCGGTGGTCGTCGCCAACGACGGCCTGCACGGGCCGGTGGCCAAGGAGGGCACGGTCCAGCTCGCCCAGGGCTACCACGCCCTGCGCATCGACCACTTCGACGACGGCGGCGGCCAGCAGCTCACGCTGGAGTGGAAGCCGCCGGGCGCGGCCGGCTTCACCGTCGTGCCCACCTCCGCGCTGAGCACGGACGCCGGCGTGGTGCGGGTGACCGCGCCCGGTCGCAAGGAGTGCGAGGGCGGCGCGGACTCGCCCGGCGACGGCCTGCCGCTGACCGGCGTGCACCCGGGCTACACGCTGACCAACCTGCGCCCGAGCGGGTTCGAGCCGCAGGTGACGGGCATGGACTGGCTGCCGGACGGCCGGCTCGCGATCACCACGTGGGGCGGCAGCGACACCAAGGTCGGCGAGGTCCACCTGCTCAGCGGCGTCACCGGCAACACCGACCCGACGAAGGTGCGCACCCAGCGCGTCGCCTCGGGGTTGCAGGAGCCGATGGGCGTCAAGTACGTCGACGGCAAGCTCTACGTGTCGGAGAAGCCGGGGCTGACCGAGCTGAACGACACCAACGGCGACGGGGTGACCGACAACTACCGCCGCGTGGCCACCTGGCCGTTCGGCGGCAACTTCCACGAGTTCGCGTTCGGGATGCTGTACCGCGACGGCGCGTTCTACCTGAACCTGTCGGTGGCGATCAACCTCGGCGGCGCGACGACCGACCCGCAACCCGCAGCCAACCGCGGCACCACGATCAAGGTGGACAAGGCCACCGGCGCGGTGTCCTACGTCGCCGGCGGGCTGCGCACGCCGCACGGCATCGGCTGGGGACCGGAGGGCGGCATCTTCGTCACCGACAACCAGGGCGGCTGGCTGCCGGCGTCGAAGCTGGTGCACGTCAAGCAGGACCGGTTCTTCAACCACTACACCAACCCCGCCGGGCCGTTCGACACCCGCGCGGTCACCGCGCCCGTGCTGTGGCTGCCGCAGAACGAGATCGCCAACTCGCCCAGCAACCCCGTCCAGCTCACCACCGGCCCGTTCGCCGGGCAGCTCGTGTTCGGCGACGTCACGTACGGCGGCCTGCAACGGGCGTTCCTGGAGAAGGTCAACGGCGAGTACCAAGGCGCGGTGTTCCGGCACACCCAGGGCCTCGAAGCGGGCGTGAGCCGGATCAGCCTCGGCCCGGACGGCGCGATCTACACCGGCGGCATCGGCGCGGGCGGCAACTGGGGCCAGGCCGGCAAGCTGTCCCACGGCCTGCAGAAGCTCACCCCCAACGGCGGCACCGCGTTCGACATCCTCGCCATGCGCACCGTGGACGGCGGGTTCGAGCTGGAGTACACCCAGCCGCTGTCCGTCCAGACCGCCCAGGACCTCGCCGCCAAGTACCGGGCGACGCAGTGGCGCTACCACCCGACCTCGGCCTACGGCGGTCCGAAGATCGACGAGAAGGCGCTGCCGGTGACCTCCGCGACGCTCTCGGCGGACCGGAAGAAGGTCGTGGTCAAGCTGTCGGGCCTGCAGTCGAACCGGGTCGTGCACCTGCGCTCGCCCAGGCCGTTCACCTCCGAGTCCGGGCAGTCGCTGTGGAGCACGGAGGCCTGGTACACCCTCAACGCCGGGGTGAACCTGCCGCGCACGGGCGAGATCCGGGGCATCGCCTCGAAGTGCGTCGACGTGGACAACGCGGGCACCGCCGACGGGACGAAGATCCAGCTCTGGACGTGCAACGGCACGAACGCGCAGCAGTGGACCCTGCCCGGCGACGGCACGGTCCGCGCGTACGGCAAGTGCCTGGACGTGCAGGGCGGCAACACGCCCAACGGCACCGTGACGCAGCTGTGGACGTGCAACGGCACGGCCGCGCAGCAGTGGGCGCCGCAGACCGACGGCACGCTGCGCAACCCGCTGTCCGGCCGCTGCCTCGACGCGGCCAACGCGAGTACCGCCGACGGCACCGTGCTGCACATCTGGGACTGCCTCGGCCTGGGCAACCAGAAGTGGGTCCTGCCCTGAGGCGACACCTCCCGCGGGGGTTCGCCGGCCGCCCTGCCGCCGGCGAACCCCACCCCCGCCACCCGGTCGGACAACGACGTCTGGAAGGACCCGTCATGACCCGAACCCTGCGCGCCCCGACGCGCCTGGCCGCCGCCGCGGTGCTCCTGGCGGCCACCGCGACCGCCACCCCGGCCGCCACCGCGCCACCTGCCTCGGCCCAGGCGGGGCCGCCGCGGGCCGCCGCCACGTTCCAGCAGGTGACCCTCGCCAAGGGCGCGGCGGAGATGGGCGAGCCCATGTCCATGACCGTGCTGCCCGACCGGTCGGTCCTGCACACCTCCCGGGACGGCACGGTCCGGCACACCGACGCCGCGGGCAACACCAAGGTCGCCGGCAAGCTGGCCGTGTACGCGCACGACGAGGAAGGGCTGCAGGGCATCGCGGCCGACCCGAACTTCGCCGCCAACCGCCACGTCTTCCTCTACTACGCGCCGCCGCTGTCCACACCGGCCGGCGACGCGCCCTCCGACGGCACGGACTTCACGGCGTGGAACGGGGTCAACCGCCTCTCCCGGTTCACCCTCAACGCCGACGGCACGCTCAACCAGGCCAGCGAGAAGGCGGTCCTGGACGTGCCGACCAGCCGCGGCACGTGCTGCCACGTCGGCGGGGACATCGACTTCGACGCGGCGGGCAACCTCTACCTGAGCACCGGTGACGACAGCAACCCGTTCGCCTCCGACGGGTTCAGCCCGCTCGACGAGCGCGCCAACCGCAACCCCGCGTTCGACGCGCAGCGCACCAGCGCCAACAGCAACGACCTGCGCGGCAAGCTGCTGCGAATCAAGGTCAACGCCGACGGCGGCTACTCGGTCCCGGCGGGCAACATGTTCGCGCCCGGCACGGCGGGCACCCGGCCCGAGATCTACGCCATGGGCTTCCGCAACCCGTTCCGGTTCACCGTGGACAAGGCGACGGGCGTGGTCTACCTCGGCGACTACGGTCCCGACGCGGGCGCCGCCAACGCCACCCGCGGCCCCGCCGGGCAGGTGGAGTTCAACCGCGTCACCGGACCGGGCTTCTACGGCTGGCCCTACTGCACGGGCTCCAACACCACCGCGGAGACCTACAACGACCACGACTTCGCCACCGGCGTGTCCGGCGCCAAGTACGACTGCGCCGGCGGTCCGGTGAACGACTCGCCGCGCAACACCGGCCGGCGCGCGCTGCCCGCGGCGAAGCCCGCGTGGATCAAGTACGACAACTGCTCCCTGGCCGCGTTCGGCTGCGGCAGCGAGTCGCCCATGGGCGGCCCGGTCTACCGCTACGACCCGAACCTCGACTCCGCGGTCAAGTTCCCCCAGTCCTACGACGGGCACTTCTTCGCCACCGAGTTCGGACGCCGGTGGATCAAGGACGTCGCGGTCAACGGCGACGGCACCCCCGGCGCGATCACCGACTTCCCCTGGACCGGCACCCAGGTGATGGACTCGGCGTTCGGCCCGGACGGCGCGCTGTACGTGCTGGACTACGGCACCGGCTGGTTCGCGGGCGACGCCAACTCGGCGCTGTACCGGATCGAGCACGCGCCCAACGGCTACGCGCCGATCGCCAAGGCCTCGGCCGACAAGTCCTCCGGGCAGGCGCCGCTGACCGTCACCTTCTCCTCCGCCGGCTCGTCGGACCCCGACGGCGACCCGATCACGTTCGCGTGGCGGTTCGGCGACGGCACGACCTCCACCGCGGCCAACCCGCAGCACACCTACACCGCCAACGGCGGCTACACCGCCACGCTCACCGTCACCGACAGCACCGGGCGGACCGGTACGGCGAGCGTGCCGATCACCGTCGGCAACACCGCGCCGACCGTCACGCTGCACCTGCCGCAGAACGGGCAGCTGTTCGACTTCGGCGGCGCGGTGCCGTTCCGGATCACCGCCACCGACCCGGAGGACGGCGCGGTCGACTGCTCGCGGGTGAAGATCAGCTACATCCTCGGGCACGACTCGCACGGCCACAAGCTGACCGAGGCGACCGGGTGCTCGGGCACCGTCCAGACGCCGCAGGACGGCGAGCACGACCCCAACGCCAACATCTACGGCGTCTGGGACGCCGAGTACACCGACAACGGCGGCGCGACCACGCACACCCAGAACGTGACGCAGCCGAAGACGCGGCAGGCCGAGCACCACAACACCTCCAGCGGCACGCGCGTCGTGGACCACGCCCCGGCGCACGGCGGCAAGACCGTCGGCGACATCGACAACGGCGACTGGATCGCGTTCCAGCCCTACGTGCTGTCCGACGCCACGTCGCTGTCCGCGCGGGTCTCGTCGGCCGGCGCGGGCGGCTCCATCGAGGTGCGGGCCGGCTCGGCGACCGGCACCCTGCTGGGCACCGCGACCGTGCCGGTCACGGGCGGCTGGGAGACGTTCACCGACGTCACCGCGCCGCTGGCCAACCGGCCCGCCGGCACCACCACGCTGTACCTGGTGTTCAAGGGCGGCGCCGGCGCGTTGTTCGACGTCGACGAGTTCACCTTCACCACGGGGGCGCGCACCGGCCCGATCACCGGCTACGGCGGCAAGTGCGTGGACGTCAGCGGCGCGAACACCGCCGACGGGACGAAGGTCCAGCTGTGGACGTGCAACGGCACGAGCGCCCAGCAGTGGACGTCGGCCGCCGACGCCTCGCTGCGCGCGCTGGGCAAGTGCCTGGACGCGAAGTCCGGCGGCACGGCCAACGGCACGGTGACCCAGCTCTGGACGTGCAACGGCAGCGGCGCCCAGCAGTGGGTGGCGCAGTCGGACGGCTCGCTGCGCAACCCGCAGTCCGGCCGCTGCCTCGACGCGGCGGGCGTCAGCTCCGCCGACGGCACGGTGCTGCACCTGTGGGACTGCACCGGCGCCGCCAACCAGAAGTGGCTCCTGCCCTGACCGCCACCCACCCCGACAAGGAGCAACCGATGTCCCGACTGCGAACCGCGTTGTCGGCGCTCGCCGCGGCGGCGCTGGTCGTCGCCGCGGCCCAGGTCCCCGCGTCCGCCGCCGATCCCGCCTACAAGGTGCTGGTGTTCTCCAAGACCGCCGGCTTCCGGCACTCCTCGATCCCCAACGGCGTCCAGGCGGTCCGCGACCTCGGCGCGGCCAACAACTTCACCGTCGACGCCACCGAGGACGCCGCCGCGTTCACCGGCGCGAACCTCGCCCAGTACCGGGCGGTGGTGTTCCTCTCGACCACCGGTGACGTCCTCAACGACACCCAGCAGGCCGCCTTCGAGTCCTACGTCCGCGCGGGCGGCGGCTACGTGGGCGTGCACGCCGCGTCCGACACCGAGTACCAGTGGCCGTTCTACGGCGGCCTCGTCGGCGGGTACTTCCACTCGCACCCGGCCGTGCAGCAGGCCGCCGTCCGGGTGGAGGACCGCGCCCACGCCTCGACCGCGCACCTCGGCGCGGACTGGGTGCGCACCGACGAGTGGTACAACTTCCAGGCCAACCCGAGGTCGACCGTGCACGTGCTGGCGCGGTTGGACGAGGGGACGTACTCCGGCGGCACCATGGGCGACCACCCGATCGCCTGGTGCCAGACCTACCAGGGCGGCCGGTCCTGGTACACCGGGGGCGGGCACACCGAGCAGACCTTCGCCGAGCCCGGGTTCCGCGCCCACCTGCTCGGCGGCATCCGCTACGCGGCGGGCACGACCGACGCCGACTGCCGGGCCGAGACGGGCTACACCCCGCTGTTCAACGGCTCCGGCACCACCGGCTGGAGCCAGGCGGGCCCCGGTGGCTTCGCCCTGGCCGACGGCACGCTCACCTCGCAGGGCGGCATGGGCCTGTTCTGGTACTCGGCCAAGGAGTTCCGGTCGTACTCGCTCAAGCTCGACTGGCGGCTCGCCGGCGACGACAACTCGGGCGTGTTCATCGGCTTCCCGCCCAGCGGTGACCCGTGGTCGGCGGTGGACAACGGCTACGAGATCCAGATCGACCCCACCGACTCGGTCGACAAGACCACCGGTGCCGTCTACGGCTTCAAGTCCGCCGACATCGCCGCCCGGGACGCGGCGCTCAACCCGCCCGGCGAGTGGAACACCTACGAGCTGCTGGTCGAGGGGGAGCGGTTGCAGCTGTTCCTCAACGGCGTGAAGATCAACGACTTCACCAACACCGACCCGGCGCGGTCGCTGGTGTCCGGGCACATCGGGTTGCAGAACCACGGCGACGGCGACGACGCGTCGTTCCGCAACATCCGGATCAAGGAGCTGGGCTCCGGCGCCCGCACCGGGCGGATCACCGGTTACGGCGGCAAGTGCGTGGACGTCGACAACGCCAACACCGCCGACGGGACCAAGGTCCAGCTCTGGACCTGCAACGGCACGAGCGCCCAGCAGTGGACCCTGCCGGGCGACGGCACGATCCGCGCGCTGGGCAAGTGCCTGGACGCGCGGTCGGGCGGCACGGCCAACGGCACGGTGACCCAGCTGTGGACCTGCAACGGCACCGGGGCCCAGCAGTGGGCGGCGCAGCCCGGTGGCGCGCTGCGCAACCCGCAGTCGGGCCGCTGCCTGGACGCGGCGGGCGTCAGCAGCGCCGACGGCACGGTGCTGCACCTGTGGGACTGCAACGGCGCGGCCAACCAGAAGTGGACGCTGCCCTGATCGTCCCGGCGCGGTGACACCCGGGCGAGCGGTGCCCCCGGTCCCACCGGGGGCACCGCTCACCGGGTTCCCGGCGGCGACCGCCGGCCGGTGCGCGCCCCCGCCCCCCGGGAGGGCGTCGCCGGCCGGGTGGCGCGGTCAGGTCGCCGGCGTCGGGTCGGCCTCGGCGGGCACGGGCGACCGGCCCTCGGCCTCCCACCGCTCGCGCAGGTCGGCCGGGATGGTCAGGGTGGTGGACTGGCCGTTGGTGAGGCTGCGGACGCTCCCGCCGAGCAGGATCGCGCCGGCCCGGTCGAGGATGGTGGTGGCCAGGGCGCTGTTGTCCTCCGAGCGCTCCAGCGCCCGCACCACGCGGGTGCCCGCGCGGACCACCCGCGCCCACCCCTTCGAGTTCGGGACCTCCATCCAGTCCGCCACCTCGGGGTTGACCACCTGGCGGATCATGGCGGCGACGATGCCGTCGAACAGCTTGCCCGGGAACAGCTTCTCGTACAGGTCGAGCAGGTGCCGGGTGAGCACCACGCCCTCCGGCGAGGGTCCGTAGGCGGCCTCGACCAGGGCGGCGCTCAGCTCGCGCGCCTCCTCGACGGACTCCGGCATGGCCTCGACGGGGATGCCGAGCATGGCACCGGCGGCGCGCCAGACGTAGTAGTAGTCCTGCGCCTCCTCCTCGGTGACGGAGATGCCGATGCGGCGCATCCCCTCGACCACCTGCACGGAGAAGATCAGCATCGCGCCGACCATGTCCTGCTGGCACACCGGCACGCCGTCGGCGGCGACGTCCCAGCGACCCGAGGACGTGAGGAAGTGGCGCACGGCGGCGTGGATGAGCCGGGTCTTCTGGATGGTGGGCACGAACGACCCGCCGGAGCCGAAGGCGTCGCGCCCCATCATGTTCATGACGAACTGGGACGTCTCCGACAGCCGCCGGTGCGGCTGGTTCAGGCCGTGGGTCAGGGTGAGCGCCCGGGACGCGCGGGCGTGGGCGTAGCAGTTGACCATCGCGCCGAAGGTGAGCACGGAGGCGACGTGCACGCCGTCGTCCACGAAGAAGTCGTAGGCCCGGGCCACCCGGTCGGGGTCCACCCAGGCCGGCGGGTCGTCGGTGGCGACGAGGAACTCCCGCACCGAGTCGGGCAGCTGCTCGGGGATGGGCTGGTCGTTGGCGCGGAAGTGCTCCAGCACCTCGTTGACGACGCCGACCCGACCCGTGGCGACCAGGTCGGCGACGACCGCGTCGGCGGGCGGGTCGCCCAGGAACTTCAGGGCCTCGATGGCGGCTGCGTCGATCAACGGGACCACCCCTTCGCTCGTGGTGACCCCCAGCTCACACTTCGTGGCTACGACACACCAGGACACGATGCGGTGATGAGCCGGGACGGAGTGTTACTCACGGTGGGTGAACCGCAGAATGCGGACCACGGTCGTGCAGTAATGCTGCGCTGATGGGTGACGGTGTGGCGGTGCGGTCAGCTCCTGGTGGACGGCGGTCGGGCCGGTGCGGTAGATCCGGGTGGTGGCCCACCACCCCGACGAGCTGTCCGCGCTGGACCTGCACGCGGTCTGGACGACCGCGCCGGACCTCGCGGGAGCGTTCGACCCGTTCCGCTTCGAGCACCGGATGGCCGCCTACCGGGCGATGATCGACAACACGAACCCCCGGGGCCGGTTCGGCGCGGACAACCGGCACAACCCGCTGTGGGGCCTGGCGTTCCAGCACCAGTGGCAGTTCCGCACGGGCCGGCTGGGCGTCGACACCCGCCGGGACGGGCGGATCGACCCGGACGCGCCGTGGGGCTACGGCAACTACGCGCTCAACGTCATCCCGTGGCTGGCGGCGGCCGAGGTCGGGGTGGTGCCGGCCGTGCCGATCGCGGACCCGCCGACCCCCTCCCGCTTCCGGTACGCGGTGGGCGGCGTCCCGCCGACCGGCCTGGCCGCCGCGGTGGCGGACTGGCGCGCGTACTTCGCGCTGGTGGGAGCGGACGGGCCGGCCGACCCCGAGCCGGCGCGCGTCGCGCTGTGGAAGGCGCACAAGTCGTGCCTGGACGTGGTGGCCGCCGCGCTGGCCGACGTCGAGGCCGGGCCGTGGCCGGAGCTGGAGGTGACGTTCCTGCGCGGCTGGTGCCGGATGGTCGACTACCTGTGGGCGGCGGCGTGGCCGACGGACTTCGGCTCGATGGTCGCGCACGGCCTCGACGTGCTGCCGGAGTCGCTGCTGGTCACGCCGGGGGACGTCGAGGCGCTGCCCGCCACCGCCCGGCGCAACGTCGTCAACGTGCTCCGGCTGGCGACGACCCCGCGGTGGCGCTACCGGGTCGACCTGGCGCTGTGGCAGCGGGTCATGCGGACCCGCCGGGCCCGCGACCGCGTCCTGCCGCTGCTGGACGCGGTGTTCGAACGGCGGCCGGACAACGCCGCGGAGCGCCGGGAACTGCTCGGCTACCTGCTCCGGCCCTGATCGAAGGTCCCCCGAGGTGCTCGGCGATCACCGCCGGGGACCCGCGTGCCCGTCGCCCGCGGGCTGCGGGGACGCCTGTCAGGTGGGCGTCCCCGCGGCCCGCTCCCGGGCGGGTGCCCCTCAGGTGCGGCGGAGCGCCGCCGCGCCGCCCACCAGCGCCGCCGCGCCGAGCAGGAACCCGAGCACCACCACCGGACCGCCGCCGCGCGGCGCGGGCGCCGTCACGTCCCCGTAGCCGCCCGCCGTGCCGGCCCGGTCGTACGCCGAACCCGGCAGCTTGTCCCCGTACCGCCGCTGGACCTGCCGCTGGTAGTCCGCCACCGACATCGCCGGACCACCCGCCAGCGGCCGGACGCTGCCGCCCACCACGGCGTACCACGAGCCCGTCTGCGGTTCGCGCAGCAGCACGCCGCCCGCCGGCACCCGGCGCGCCTGCCGGGCCTCGACGTCACCGGTCGCGATGTTGGCCACCGACCAGCCCCGGCCGTCGCGCACCGCCCACACCGAGGCCGTCGAGCCGTCCGCGCCCCGGGCCGGCACGGCGACGTAGCCGAGCTCGCCCACGGTCCCGGACGTGCCCGCGACGAACTCCGGCGACAGCTCGTACACGGCGACCGGATCGCCGCCCACCGACGCCGTCGAGTGCCGCAGGAACGCGCCGACCTGCGCCTCGGCACCGATCGCCGCCTGCCGGGCGGCCGCGAGGTCGGCCGCCGTGACGGTGCCGCCCACGGCGGGGACCTCGGCGCCCGCCGTGCCGCCGAACCCGAGCGCGGCCACCGCCAGCGCCGCGACCAGCACACCCCTGACCATCGCCCTCACCTCTGGATCCCGGTCAGCGTGTGGGTCCACGCGAAGCTGGAGTTGTTGACGTAGTAGCCGTAGGTCGCCCAGTTGTACCGGTAGCTGCTCGGCCACGGGTCGCCCCAGTACACCCAGCTCTTGGAGCTGTCGAAGCCGTAGAGCACGTGCATGTGCCCGCCACCGGACTTCCAGCCGATGCGGGTCTCGATCGGCAGGCCCGCGTTGAGCTGGTTCTGGATCGCCGAGTAGGTCAGGTAGTCGTAGACGTAGGTGCCGGGGCTGCGGTAGCCGAGCCGCGAGAAGCCCTGCCGCACCTCGGCGAGGTTCGCCTGGTCGTTGGGGCAGTCGACGCCGGTGCCCAGGTTCTTGGACAGGGCGCAGAAGGCGTTCTGGGTGACCTGCGAGCCGTGGTGCGCGGCGATCGACGCGCCGGCCGCGGCCCAGCACCAGTTGGACTTCTGCTGCGCCTGCATCGTGAAGTCGAGCGGCGCGGCGAGCGCCGGGGTCTGGCCGGCCAGCCAGGCGAACAGGACCACGAGCGTGGCCGCGATCGCCGGGCGGGCTGCGGGGGTGGTCAAGGGAACCTCCAGCAGGGAGAGGTCGGTCGGTGCAGTCCGCACAACGTGGGGCCGGCGGGTGGCCGCCGACAAGGCGGTGGCGGGCCCACCCGGAGCGTTCCCCGCCTTCACCGCGCGGCCGGCCGGCACTACCGTGAACATTCACCGCTGTTCACCCATTCGCGTTCACACGACCGGAGGGCGCCGGTGACCCCCGACGAGCTGGCGGACGCGTTGCGCCGAGGGCCGTTCCACCTGGCGCTGCGCGCGGCGATCGAGCACCGCGGCCTGTCGCTGGCCCGGCTGCGCCGGCACCTGGCCCGGCTGGGCGTGCCCGTGGCCGAGTCCACCCTGAGCTACTGGCAACGCGGGCTGCGCCACCCGGACGCGCGGCACGGCCTCGGGGCGGTCCGGGCGTTGGAGGCGGTGCTGGGCCTGCCGCCGGACGCGCTGGTGGTGCTGGTCGGACCCCGCCGCGGCGGTCCCCGGGGCAGGCGGCACGCGGCCTCGTTCGCCGAGCTGGTCGCCAGGGGGCCGGTGACGCGGGACCTCTACGCCGAGGTCGGCGTCGACCCGGACCGGGCGAACGCCGACGTCGAGCTGCTGTTCGTGCACGAGCGCGTCACCATCGACGAGCACCGGGCGGAGGCACGGGCCCGCACCCGGATCGTCGGCTCGGCCCAGCGCGCCGGCGTCGACCGGTACCTCGCCGTGTACCAGGGCGAACCGGGGGTGGACGCCGAGGTGACGGCGGTGAGCGCCGTCGAGGGCTGCCGGCTCGGCCGGGTGCGCCGCAAGGAGAGCTGGGTGATGTTCGAGCTGCTCCTGGACCGCAGGCTGGGCGAGGGGGAGACGTTCGTGCTGGCCTACGAGGTCGACCCCGGCTCCACCGCCGAGTGCCCCGGCTACTTCCGCCTCTACCGCCGGTCCGCCGGCCCGCTGCTGGTGCAGCTGGAGCTGTCGCCGGACGCCCTGCCGGCCCGGATCACCCAGGTGGCGCGCAACACCGACGCGCTGCCCCCGACCCGCGAGGACGAGCTGTTCTGCGACCGGCTGTCGCTGGTCAACGCCTACTTCCCGGTGATGACGCCCGGCCTCGCCGGCATCGCGCTCGACTGGACCTGAGCCCGGTCGCCGGAACGGGCGGGGTCCTCCGGCCGTGCCCGCGGCGGGCGGGACCGCGCCACCAGCGGGAGCCGTTGCGCCGCAAAGGTGAGCCGAAGCCCGCCGGTAACGGCTCCGCGCCGCGCCCCGATGGCGGTAGCGACCGGGGTCGCCCAGGCCTCGCGGGAGAGGGCGGTTCGATGTTGTCAGCCGATGGGGCACGAAGCAGGTCCGGCACGGCGGCCAGGGCGTCGGCGGTGATCGTGCTCGCCGCCGCACTGGTGCTCGCGACGGCCTCGTGGCGCGCGCCGTCGGCGACCGCCGCCACCCCCACGGCGTTCACCGACGTGCCGCCGACGGCCGCGGTCGGCGTGCCCTACACCGTCGCCGGCACCGTCACCGACGAGAGCCCGGTCGCCGCCGTGCAGGTGTCCACCGACGACGGCGCGGCCTGGCGGCCGGCCGCGTGGCACGTCGGGCAGACCGCGTGGAGCCACACGTTCACCCCGTCCGGCTCCGGCACCGCCCGATTACGGGTCCGGGCCCTGGACGCAGCCCAGGGCGTCGTCGGCGAGGCGGTCGCGGAGACGCCGGTCGCGCCGCGCACCTGCCCGTGCGGCCTGTGGACCGACACCGACCTGCCGGCGACGGCGAGCGCGGACGACGGCGCCGCGCTCGAACTGGGCGTGAAGTGGCGGGCGACCTCCGACGGCCACGTGCGCGGGGTCCGGTTCTACAAGGGACCGGGCAACACCGGCACGCACACCGGGTCGCTGTGGTCGGCCTCCGGCGCGCTGCTGGCGACCGGCACGTTCCGCGACGAGACCGAGAGCGGCTGGCAGACCCTCACCTTCGCCGACCCGGTCGCGGTCGCGGGCGACACGACCTACGTCACCAGCTACTTCGCCCCGCACGGGCGCTACTCCCACGACCGCGGCTACTTCGCCCGGTCGTCGCGCTCCCTCGAACCGCTGACCGGCCTCCAGACCGGCGTCGACGGGCCGAACGGCGTGTTCCGCACCGGCGCCGGGTTCCCGGACGCGGGCTTCGCCGACAGCAACTACTGGGTCGACGTGGTGTGGGCGCCCGAGCCCGGCGCGGACACCAGGCCGCCCGACCTGGTCGGCACCACCCCGCTCGACGGGGCGGGCGGCGTCGGCCTGTCGGGCCCGGTGACCGCCGCCTTCGACGAACCGCTCGTCCCCGACGCGGTCGAGTTCTCGGTCACCGGCCCGGCCGGCCCGGTCGCCGGGACCACCTCGTTGTCCGGCAACGGCCGCACCGCCCGGTTCCACCCGGACGCGCCGCTGACCCCCGGCACCCCGTTCACCGCCTCGGCCCGCGTCCGCGACCCGGCGGGCAACGGGACCCGTGCGCACACCTGGCGGTTCACCACCGGCTCACCCCGGCCGGAAGCGTGCCCGTGCTCGCTGTGGAGCGACTTCGACGTCCCCCTCGTGCCCGCCTCCGACGACGCGCGGCCGGTCGAGCTGGGCGTCAAGGTGCGGTTCGCGGGCCGCGGGGAGGTGACCGGCGTCCGGTTCTACAAGGGACCGGGCAACACCGGCACGCACACCGGGTCGTTGCGCACGTCCACGGGGACGCTGCTGGCCACCGGCGCGTTCACCGGCGAGACCACGACCGGGTGGCAGACGCTCACCTTCGCCCAGCCGGTGCCCGTGCAGCCGAACACCACCTACGTGGCCTCCTACTTCGCGCCGGAGGGCCACTACGCGGCCACGCAGGGGGGTTTCCGCGAACCGGCCGCGTTCGGCCCGGTCACGGCGCCGGCCGACTCCGTGACCGAGGCCAACGGCGTCTACCGCTACTCCGGCGGGTTCCCCACCTCCGGGCACCTCGCGTCGAACTACTGGGTCGACGTCGTCTACCGCAACGGCCTCGACGGCGACACCACCCGCCCCTCGCTCGACACCCGCGCGCCCGTCCCGGACTCGGTCGACGTGCCGCTGGACCAGGCGCTCACGCTCGGGTTCAGCGAAGCCGTCGACCCGCGGTCGGCGACCGTCACGCTGGCCGACGGCGGCGGCGGGCGGCTGCACGGCACCGTGACCCCCTCGCCCGACCAGCGCACCCTCACGTGGCGGCCGAACGGCACGCTCAAGCCGGCCACCCGCTACTCCGTCGGGGTCGAGGTCGCCGACGTCAACGGCAACACGCTGGGACCGACCGAGCCGTGGGAGATCACCACCCGGGCCGCGACGACCTGCCCGTGCGGCCTGTTCAGCGACGCCACCGTGCCCGGCACGCCGTCCGCCGACGACAGCGGCGCGTACGAGCTGGGCGTTCGGTTCACCGCGGCGCGCGGCGGCCGGGTCGACGCCGTCCGGTTCTACAAGGGCGAGGGGAACACCGGCATCCACACCGGTTCCCTGTGGTCCGCCGGCGGTGAGCGGCTCGCGACCGGCACGTTCACCGGCGAGACGGCGACCGGCTGGCAGACGCTCACCTTCGCGCGGCCGGTGGCGATCGCGGCCGGGGAGACCTACGTCGCCTCCTACACCACGCCCAACGGCCACTACTCCGCCGACCGGCGGTACTTCACCCGCCGCGACCCGGTCGTGTCGACGCCGCTGAGCACCGCGGACGGCGAGCGCTCCGGCGTGTTCCTGCCCGGCGGCGGCTTCCCGGACCGCACCTGGGAGGGCAGCAACTACTGGGTGGACGTCGTCTTCACGCCGGTGGACGACCTCACCTCGACCATCCACATCGGACAGTCGTTCCCGTCCGCCGCGCCACCGACCCGGCGCACCCCCGGCTTCGCGACGCCGTAGGGATCGCAAGGCAAGCGTCAGGTGCGCCGCCCCGCCGCGGTGCCATGATCGGGGGTGGTCGCGGGGGAGGGGGAGCGCTGTGACGTCTCCGGCACGTCGGGGTGCGGGGTGGGACGCGGTGGTGACGTTCGGGGTCGCGGTGAGCTTCCTGGCCGGCCTGTGGCTCCTGATGGCACCGTTCGCGCTGGGCTACCGGGTGGGCGACTTCGACCCCCGGTGGAACGACGTGCTGGCCGGGTTCGCGGTGGCGGTGTGCTCGCTGGTGCACGCCCTCGCCTCGCGGGAGACGCCGTGGCTCGCGCCCGTGCTGGCGGTGGTCGGCCTGTGGCTCGTCCTCGTGTCGTTCACGCGGGCGGGCGAGGTGAGCGTGGCCGTCGTCGGGGTGGTCGTGCTGGTCGCGGGGTCGGCGGCGGTGGTGCGCGCGGTGGTGTGGTGGTGGCGTCCCGATCGGCCCACGATCAAGGGGTGAATCGGTTGGCGCCGCCCGTGGGGCGCGCGAACATCGGCTGCCCCGACGGAGGGACGGGCGTGGGTCGAGGTGACGCGTCCGTCGCCCGCGGCCGACCTGCCCTTCCGCCGGGCCGTGACGCCGGAGTCGCTGCCCCCGCACCCGCCGGTGCGGCAACTGCGCCGCCGCGTTCCGCCCGACGCGGTGGGTGCCCGACTCGGTGGGTGCCTGACGCGGTGTGTGCCCGACTTCCACCCACCCGCGGGCACCCCCGCCGTTCGCCCCGGGCCTCGCGTCCGCCCCGTGTCACCGCCTCTCGTGAGCGGATGGCTCCGGGACGGGACGCCGAGCGCCCGTACCCCCCACCCCGCACCGGACCCGCCGGCCCCGGAACCCGGTCGGCGCAGGCACTCGATCCCGCTCCGGACGCCCGGGTGTTCTTCGGGAACCGCACGCCCCGCGACCGGTCCTCGCCGACGTGGCTCCCGAGCGCCGGAGCACCCGACGAGGGACCGGCCGGGGCGACCGCGGTCAGACCACCGCCGGCGCGGTGTAGCGGCTGACCGGCCGGGGCAGGCCGTAGTGCTCGCGCAGCGTCCGCCCGGCGTACTCGGACCGGAACAGGCCGCGGGCGCGCAGCAGCGGCACCACGTGGTCCACGAAGTCCTCCAGCCCCGACGGCAGGAGCGGGGCCATCACGTTGAAGCCGTCCGCCGCACCCGTGGTGAACCACAGCTCGATGTGGTCGGCGACCTGCTCGGGCGTGCCGGTGACGACCTGGTGCCCGCGCCCGCCGCCGAGGCGGCCCAGCAACCGGCGCAGCGTCAACCTCTCCCGCTCGGCCAGGTCGCGCACCAGCTCGAACCGGCTCTTCGCCCCGTTGACCCGGCTGACCGGGGGGAACGGCGGCAGCGGCGCGTCGAGCGGGTGGTCGGTCAGGTCGACGCCGATCAGCTCGGCGAGCTGCCGCACCGCCCGCTCGGGGATGATCAACGCGTCCAGTTCGTCGGCCAGCGCCCGCGCCTCGACCTCCGTGCCGCCCAGCACCGGCACGATCCCGGGCAGCACCTTGACGGCGCCGGCGTCCCGGCCCTGCGCCGTGACGCGGGCCTTCAGGTCGGCGTAGAACGCGGCCGCGTCGCCGTGGGTCTGGTGCGCGGTGAACACCGCCTCGGCCCACCGCGCCGCGAACGCCCTGCCGTCCTCGCTGGAGCCGGCCTGCACCAGCAGCGGGTGGCCCTGCGGGCTGCGCACCGCGTTCAACGGGCCGCGCACCGAGAAGAACCGGCCCTTGTGGTTGATCTCGTGCACCTTGGCGTCCTCGGCGAACACGCCCGACTCCCGGTCCACCACCAGCGCGTCGTCCTCCCACGAGTCCCACAGCGCCGTCACGACGTCGAGGAACTCGGCGGCGCGCCGGTAGCGCTCGGCGTGCTCGGTGTTGACCTCCCGGTTGAAGTTCTGCGCCGAGCGGTCCCCGGCGGTGGTGACGATGTTCCACCCGGCCCGCCCGCCGCTGATGTGGTCGAGCGAGGAGAACAGCCGCGCCAGGTTGTACGGCTCGGTGAACCCGGTCGAGGCGGTGGCGATCAACCCGATGCGCTCGGTGGCCTGCGCGATCGCGGTCAGCAGCGTGATCGGCTCGAAGCGGATGGCGGCGGTGTGCCGCACGTCGCCCCAGATCTGCACGCCGTCGGCGAGGAACACCGAGTCGAACGTGCCGCGCTCGGCGACCCGCGCCAGGTGCTGGAAGTGCGCCACGTCGTCGGGGGCGCGCGGGTCGGTGCGGGGGTGCCGCCAGGCCGCCTCGTGGTGGCCGACGCCCATGAGGAACGCGTTGAGGTGCAGCTCGCGTGCGGACAACTTCAGACTCCCAACCGGATCGGGTTGCGCAGGTTCAGGGGATCGGCGTAGATGGCGTCGAGCTGCACGGCGCCAGCCGCCACGCCGAGGACGTCGAGGCCGAAGCTGCTGCCCAGCACGGCCGACGGCGACGGGCACGCGCGGGAGGTCGCGGCCACCTCGGCGCGCAACGCCTCCGCGCACTCGGGCAGCCGGATCACGCCCAGCTCGGTGACCACGACGACGTCCGGGTTGACGATGTCGAACAGCAGCGCGGCGGCGCGGGCGACGGTCCGGGCCCGGTCGACCAGCAGGGCGGTGGCGGCGCCGTCCCCGGCCACGGCGGCGTCGCCCAGGTCCGCGATCGAGGGCCGGTCGACCACGCCCGCCCGGTAGGCCCGCCACGCCCACGCCCGGTCGGACACGGTGGCCTCCAGGCAGCCGTTGCGCCCGCACGGGCACTCGATCGCCGGGTCGCCCAGCGCCAGGTGCGCGACACCGCCCGCCGCCGAGCGCGCGCCCCGGTGCGTGGCGCCACCGGTGATGATCGCCGCGTCCACCACGTTGCCGACGAACAGGTGCACCAGCGACTCGTGGTGGCCCGCCGCGCCGAACAGCTGCTCCGCCCGCGCCAGCGCCCGCGCGTGGCTGTCCACCAGCACCGGCAGCCCGGTCCGGGCGGCCAGCAGGTCGCGCACGGGCACGTCGCGCCAGCCCAGCGAGGTGTGCTCGACCAGCGTGCCCGCCTCGGTGTCGACCCAGCCGCCCACCGCGACGCCCAGGCCGAGCGGTACGTGCCCCGGCAGGTGTTCGGCGTGCAGCCGCACCAGGTGGTCGGCGGCGGTGGTCAGCACGTCACCGGGGTCGTCCGGGTCGCGGTGCGGCACGCGCAGCCGCGCCCGGACCCGCCCGCGCAGGTCGAGCAGCGCCAGCGTGCAGTGCTCGTGGGCGATGTGGACGCCGGCCACCAGGTGGCGGCCGGTCTCCACGTCCACCGGGGTGTGCGGTCGGCCGATGCCCTGGTACGGCAGCGGTCCGGCCACCTCGGTGAGCAGGCCGAGGCCCGTGAGCGCGGCGCAGTTGCGGGTCACGGCAGCCGGGCTCAGGCCGGTCAGCCGCGCGACGGTGCTGCGCGCGACCGGACCGTGCCGCAGCACCGCGCCCAGCAACGCCGCCGCAGCCGTGCCGCGACCCGTCACGCCCGCGTTCACGAGATCAGGGGCGGGCCGGACGGGGACAGCGCCGGGCCCACCGCGCGGGCCGCGCCCGGAGTGCGCCCGCGACCCCACCCGATGTCGCGCCGGTAGCTGCCGAGCAGCCCGGTGCGCCGCAGGTGCTCCTCGTCGTGCGCGGGGGACTCGGCGGGCAGCGGGTGGGTGTGCGGCGCGACGAACAACGCGTCGGTGGGGCAGTTGGCCTCGCACTGGAAGCAGGTCTGGCAGTCCTGCTGCCTGCTGATCACCGGCACGCCGTCCGGGCCGCGGTCGAAGACGTTCGTGGGGCACACGGCGACGCACTTGTCGCAGGTGACGCACCGCGCGGCCGACACCAGCTCGATCATGCCGCGACCTCCTGCGGGCGGGCCCACACCTCGTCCAGGCCGCCGGAGGTGATCCGGAAGTGCTGGGCGGGGTCGAGGTCGGGGAAGTCCAGCCGCTTGGCCATGCCCCGGCTCTCGCTGCGCGTCAACGCCGAGGTGTACATCCAGCGGGCGTGCGCGACCATCGCGGCGGCCTGACGGGCGCGCACGAGGTCCGCGCCCTCGGCGCGCAGGCCGGAGCGGACCGCCGCCCACGTCGCGTCGAGCTGCCCCAGCGCGGTGCGCAGCACGTCGCCGTGCCGCAGGTAGTTCTTGTCGTACGGCAGCACCTCGGCCTGCACCGCGCCGACGACCTCCGCCGCCGACACCGCCGAGGTCGTGCCGGTCGGGCGCAGCCCGGCGCCACCGGCGGCGCGGACCCGCCGTGCGGTCGCACCCGGTCCGAGCGCGCGGGCGAACCGGGCCGCCGCCCGCCCCGACCACGAGCCGGACGAGATCGCCCACGCCGCGTTGTGGCTGCCGCCGCCGGTGAACCCGCCGCAGATCAGCTCCCTGGTCGCCGCGTCACCGGCCGCGTACAGGCCCGGCACGGTGGTCGCGCAGCCGTCGTCCACGATCCGGATGCCGCCCGTGCCGCGCACCGTGCCCTCGGCCAGCAGGGTCACCGCGAACGGCTGGGTGAACGGGTCGACGCCCAGCCGGTCGAAGGTGAGGAAGAAGTTCGGCTGCGCCAGCCGCATCGCCCGCCGGGCGGCCTCGTCGGCCCGGTCGAGCTTGCAGAACACCTTCTCCGAGGCCAGCAACGTCCGCGCGATCACCGACCGGCCCCGCTGGCTGCCCGCGCCGTCGAGCACCGAGCCGTCCGCCCGGTAGAAGGTGGCGTAGTTGTAGAACGCGGTCTTGGTGACCGAGGTGTGCTCGGGCGCGATGCCGTAGGCGTTGGAGAACTCCATGCCCGACAGCTCCGCGCCCACCTCCGCGGCGAACAGCGCGCCGTCACCGGTGTTGACGTTGCACCCCAGGGCCTTGCTGAGGAAAGCGCAGCCGCCGGTGGCGAGCACCACCGCGCCGGCCCGCACCCGGAACGCCCGGTCGGCCTGGCGCTGGTAGCCCGCCGCACCCGCCACCGCCCCGTCGTCGGTCGCGAGCAGCTCGGTGACGGGGCTGTGGTCGAGGACCCGCACCCCCGCCCGGCGCACCCGGATGCGCTGCCGCCGCATGTACTCCGGCCCCTGCAGGCCGTTGCGCAGCGGCGCGCCGTCCGGGCCGACCGGGAACGGGTAGCGGGCCACCTCGGCCAGCTCGTTGACCCGGTCGTAGGTCTCGTCGAGCACCCGGGCCATCCACCGCCGGTCGGCCAGGTACCCGCCCAGCGCCTCGCGGCTCGCCATGGCGCGCTCCCGGGCGTCGGGCTCCGGCGGCACGTACCACACGCCGGTGCCACCGGACGCCGTCGCGCCGCTGGTGCCGCAGTACCCCTTGTCGGCCAGCACCACCGAGGCGCCCTCCTCGGCGGCCTTGAGCGCGGCCCAGGTCGCCGCGGGCCCGCCGCCGACGACCAGCACGTCCGCGTCCAGTTCGAGCGTCATCCGATGCTCCTTCCGTGCGTGGGGGATCAGGAACCGACCGGGACGCGCCAGGACGTGAACCGGCGCTCCAGGGCGACCAGCAGCTGGTTGAACACGACGCCGATCGCGGAGATCGTGACGATGCCCGCGTACATCCGGGGGATGGCGAAGTTGAACTGCGAGGCGTTGACCAGGTAGCCGAGGCCGGCCTTCGCGCCGACCATCTCCGCGGCCACCAGCACCAGGATCGAGACCGCGCCCGCCAGCCGGATGCCGGTGAACACCGTGGGCACGGCCGCGGGCAGGATCACCTTCTGGAACAGCCGGAACCCCGAGAGGTCCACCGACCGGGCCAGCCGCAGCAGCGTCGGGTCGACACCGCGCACGGCGCTGATCGTGTTCAGCAGGATCGGCCACGTGCAGGCGTAGAACACGATGGCGATCTTGGACGTCTCGCCGATGCCGAGCAGCAGCACGAACACCGGCAGCAACGCCAGCGCGGCGGTGTTGCGGAAGACCTCCAGCAGCGGCCCGAGCAGCGTGGCCACCGGTTTGTACCAGCCGATCAGCAGGCCGAGCGGCACGGCGACCGCCACCGCGAGGCCGAACCCCGACAGCGACCGGGCCAGGCTCGCCCCGGTGTGGTCCAGCAGCTGCCCGTTGCCGGCCAGGCGCCACCACTCGTCGAGCACGGTGGAGAACGGCGGCAGGAACGTGGCGTCGACCAGTCCCAGCCGCGGCGCGACCTCCCACACCGCCAGCAGCAGCACGACGGCCGCCACCTTGCCGACCCCGGTCACCAGGGCGTCGGCCACCCGGCGCGCGACCGACGGCCGCCGCACCCGGCCCGCGGGCCGCTCCCCGTCCACGGCCGGTCGTGACTCCAGCAGCGCGGTCATACCCCCGCCACCTCCTTCTCCTGTTGCTGGGCGCGGGAGACCTCGTCGTGCAGCAGCTCCCAGATCCGGTGCCGGTACCGCGCGAACCCGGTGCCGGAGCGCAGGTCGGCCTGGTCCACCCGGTCGCCCAGGTCGATCGGGACGACCTCCTTCACCCGGCCGGGCCGCGAGGTCAGCACCGCGACCCGCTGGCCCAGGTAGACCGCCTCGTCGATGGAGTGCGTGATGAACACGACCGTCTTGCCGGTGCGCCGCCAGATGCGCAGCAGCTCGTCCTGCAACGACTCGCGGGTCTGCGCGTCGAGGGCCGCGAACGGCTCGTCCATCAGCAGCACGGTCGGGTCGTAGGCCAGGCTGCGGGCGATCGCCACGCGCTGCCGCATGCCGCCGGAGAGCTGGTGCGGGTGCCGGTCCTCGAACCCGGCCAGGCCCACCAGGTCCAGGAACTCGCGGGCCCGGGCGGGCCGCTCGCGGCGCGGCACGCCGGCCGCTTCCAGGCCGAACTCGACGTTGCCCTGCGCGGTGCGCCACGGCAGCAGCGCGTACTGCTGGAACACCACGCCCCGGTCCAGCCCCGGGCCGGTGATCGGCGCGCCGTCGAGCAGCACCCGGCCCTCGCTCGGCTCGGTCAGGCCGCCGAGGAGGTCGAGCAGGGTGGACTTGCCGCAGCCGCTCGGCCCGACCAGGACCAGGAACTCGCCGCGCTCCACGTCGAGGTCGACCCCGCGCACGGCGGTGAACTCGACCCGCCGGCGCGAAGCCCGGTCCTTGACCGGGAACCACTTGGTGACGCCGCGGAAGCTGATGTGAGTGCTCACGCCGCCACCCCGTTGAACTCGTTGGTGTAGAGCTCGTCGAGCCTGACCTGGTCGCGGGTGATCTCGCCGCGGTCGGCGAGCCAGTCGACCCACAGCGACAGCTCCTTGTCCACGATCCGGCCGCCCTTCTCCGCGACGCCGTTGGACTTCCAGTAGCGCAGCGCGGCGGGGTCCTCGTTGCGCCCGCGCTGCGTGAGGATCCCGACCTTGCGCGCCACGACCTCGTCGCGCGGGGTCGTGCGGCTCCACTCGATCGCCTGCGCCACACCGCTGACGAACGCCCGCACGGTGCCCGGGTTGTCTCGGAGGAACTTCTCGGTGAACACGTACGTGCCCGCGGTGAACGCGCCGAGCAGGTCGAAGTCGGAGAACAGCTTGCGCAGGCCGCCCTTCTCCAACGCCTTGTCGCGCAGGATGCCGCCGAGCACGCCGACCTCGATCTGCCCCTGCCGCACGGACTGCTCGATGTTGACCGGCGGCACGGCGATCGGCTCCACCTTCTTGATCTCGTCGGGGGTCAGCCCGTTGCGCTTGAGGTAGATGCCCAGCATCGCCTCGTGGTGCGCGCCCAGGGTGTTCATGCCGACCTTCTTGCCGAGCAGGTCGCGCGCGGACCTGACCGGGCTGTCCTCCGGCACGTAGAAGCCGCTGTAGGCCGCCTCGTCGGAGCCGTAGTAGCCGATCACCGACTTGATCGGGGCACCGGCGGCCTTGAGCTTGACGACCGCGCCGTTGAACGCGCCGCCGAAGTCGACCTGGCCGGTGGCGGCGGACTGGATGTCCTGCGGGCCGCTGGTGGTGTTGCCGACCCACTCCAGCTTCACGTCGCCGAGGTAGCCCAGGTCGGCGGCCAGTTCGGGCAGCGTCACGTCGCCCGCCCACCCCTGGTAGCGCAGCGTGCGGGTCTCCGCGCCGCCGCCGGCGCCCGCGGTGGAGCAGCCGACGGTCGCCGCCGTCAGGCCGAGGAGGGTGAGGCCGAGGAAGTTCCGTCGCGTGCTGGTCACGGCGAATCCTTTGCTGGGAAAAAGCGGGCAGGCCGAAATACCGGGAACCGGGGCCCGGGGGAGGGAAAGGACGTGCGGTTCAGCGACCGGCGCGACAGAGGGCGCCGGCCTGCCGTCGGAGATCGACGTGCCTGCGCGAGGTGAGGAACACGGCTTGGCTCACGTTCGAGAGCGTCACACCCAGGTCAGGACCGGTCAACGGCATCGGGGCACGTCCCACATCATGGAGCCGGCGGTCCGCGGAACTGGACACGGACCACTTTTTTGCCCGGTGCAAGTAAGTCGCCGCGGGTCCGGCGAACGGCCGCGGCCGGTGTCAACCGGTTCCGCGTGTTGGGACGACTTAATTCACCGCCGCACAATGTTGTGCTGGCTCCGCGCGGCTGCCCATCGTGAAGTGGAAACGCATTCTCACGAGAGGACACCGGCGATGACCGCACAGCTCTCCGACACCATCACCGTCCACCGGCTCGGCGCCGGCATCGGCGCCCGGATCGACGGCGTCCGGTTGGGCGGCGACCTCTCCGAGGGCGCGGTCGCGGCCGTGCGGGAGGCGTTGCTGGCCAACAAGGTCGTGTTCTTCCGCGGCCAGGGGCACCTGGACGACGCGGGCCAGCTCGCGTTCGCCCGCCTGCTCGGCGAGCCGACGCTGGCGCACCCGACGGTCAAGGGCCGCGAGCACGCCAACGTGCTGCCGATCGACTCCGACTACGGCAAGGCCAACAGCTGGCACACCGACGTCACGTTCGTCGACCGGGTGCCCGCGATCAGCGTCCTGCGCGCCGTGGAACTGCCCCCGTACGGCGGCAACACGGTGTGGGCGAACACCGCGCGCGCCTACGAGGAGCTGCCGCCCGCGCTCAAGGCGCTCGTGGACCGGCTGTGGGCGGTGCACAGCAACGTCTACGACTACGCCGGGCACGTCGACTCCACCCGCATCGGCGGCGTGGACGTGAAGGAGGAGTCCTACCGCGACGAGTTCGAGTCGCAGCGCTACGAGACCGAGCATCCCGTGGTGCGGGTGCACCCGGAGACCGGCGAGCGGGCGCTGCTGCTCGGCCACTTCGTCAAGCGCATCGTGGGCCTCACGAGCACCGAGTCGCACGTGGTCTACCGGCTGCTCCAGGACCGGGTCACCAGGCTGGAGAACACCGTGCGCTGGCAGTGGGCCGAAGGCGACGTGGCGATCTGGGACAACCGCGCCACCCAGCACTACGGCGTCGCCGACTACGACGACGCGCACCGCCGCCTGCACCGCATCACCATCGCCGGTGACGTCCCGGTTGGCGTGGACGGCGTCACGAGCACCGCGGTCGTCGGCGACGCGGCCCACTTCTCGGCGCTCTGATCCGCGTCTTCCCGCATGGTGGACGCGGGAAGACCGCGCGCCCGCCCGGGGTTGGCGTGCACGTGAAGATCGGTGTGGTGGTGCCGTCGGGCACCGGGAACGCGGTGGACGCGGCGGTCGCGCTGGCACGCGAGGCCGTCGCCGCCGGGATCGGGTCGGCGTGGTTCGGGCAGCGGTTCGACGTGGACTCGGTGGCGCTGGCCGGGTTCGTCGGTCGGGACGTGCCGGGGCTGGAGGTGGGCACGTCGGTCGTGCCGGTGTACGGGCGGCACCCGATCACGCTGGCGGGCCAGGCCCAGACGACGCAGGCCGCCACCGGCGGCAGGTTCACGCTCGGGCTCGGGCTGGGTGCGAAGGCGTTCGTGGAACCGGTGTTCGGCGAGGAGCACGACCGGCCGGTGCGGCGGTTGCGGGAGTTCCTGACCGCGTTGCGGTCGGTCGTGGACACCGGTGCGGTGGACTTCGAGGGCGAGACGCTGGTGGCCCGCACCCCGCTGCCCGCGTCCGTCCCCGGCGGCTCGCCGCTGCCGGTGCTCGTGGCGGCCATGGGCCCGCAGGCGCTGCGGGTGACGGGGGAGCTGGCCGACGGCACGGTCACCAACATGGCCGGGCCGCGCGCCCTGGCCGAGCACATCGTGCCCGCCCTCACGACCGCCGCCGCCCGCGCGGGCCGTCCCGCGCCGCGGGTCGTGGCGGCGCTGCCCGGCCTCGTCACCTCCGACGTCGCGGCGGCACGGGAGCGGGCTGCCGAGCTCACCGCGTTCTACACCCGCGTGCCGTCCTACCGGCGCTCGATCGAGCTGTCCGGCGTCGACCGGGCCGCCGACCTGGTGGCGATCGGCGACGAGGAGGAGGTGGCCGCGGAGGTCCGGCGCTACTTCGACGCCGGCGCCACCGAGGTCGTGCTCACCCAGACCGACCTGACCACGGCGGAGGACCGCGTGCGCACCTGGCGCCTGCTCGGCGGCCTCACCCCCTGATCCGGGGGTCGACCTGCGCGGTGTTGACCTGCGCGGGGTCGACCGGGCCGGGACCCGCACCGCCGAGCCGACCAGGACCGCGCTGGACCTGTTCCACCTGGCCACCGACGCCCGCCCGGCCGGCGAGCTGCGCGTCTCGCGCGTGCCGGACGAGCTGCGCGCCCGGCACCGCCGGCTCCGGGACGAGGCGACGGCGGTCCTGTGGCGGGCGCACCCGACCGCCACGTGGGTCCGCGCGGTCGGCCGGGTGGTCTTCGCGCTGGCCTGCGTGGCCGGTGTGCTGCTCGTCGTGCGCGAGGCGGTGGCCGGGCGGCGGGACGTAGGGGACGTGGTGCTGGTCGTGCCGGCCGTGCGGGTCGACCAGCAGGTCGCCACCGCCGTCGCGCTGCTGCGGGACCTCCAGCGGATGGCCGGCGCGTACCGCCGGCTCACCGGGCTCACCGGGCTCGCCGCCGCGACCGCCGGCCCCGACCGGGTCGCGCGCGGGGAACCGCCGGACCGCCTGCGTGACGGCATCCACCTGGCCGGCGTCGCGTTCACCCACCCCGGCACCGAGGTCCCCGTGCCGCGGGAGGTCGACCTGCGGCTGCCGGCGGGCGCCGCGGTCGCGATCGTCGGCGGGAACGGCGCGGGCAAGTCGACCCTGGTCAAGCTCTTCTGCGGGTTCTACCGGTCCACCGCGGGCCGCGTCCTGGTCGACGGGACCGACCTGCGCGACCTGCCGCTCGACCGGTGGCGCGACCGCGTCGCCGCCGGATTCCAGGACTTCGTGCGCTACGAGTTCACGGCACAGGAGGCGGTCGGCGTCGGCGACCTGCCCGAGGTGTCGGACGAACCGGCCGTGCGGGCGGCCCTGGCGCGGGCCGACGCCACCGGCGTGCCGGCGGGGCTGCCCGACGGCCTGCGCACGTACCCGGGCAAGACCTACGCCGACGGCGCGGAGCTGTCCGGCGGCCAGTGGCAGAAGCTCGCGCTCGGCCGGGCCATGATGCGGCAGGCCCCGCTCCTGCTCGTGCTGGACGAGCCGACGTCGGCACTGGACCCCGAGGCCGAGCACGCCCTGTTCGAGCACGCCCTGTTCGAGCGCTACGCCGAGCACGCCAGGCGGGTCGCCGCCACCACGGGCGCCGTCACCGTCTCCGTCTCCCCACCGGTCCTCCACCGTCCGCACGGCCGACCTGATCGTCGTGGTCGGCGACGGCCGGGTGCCGGAGGTCGGCGACCACGGCCGCCTCATGGCCGCGGGAGGTCTGCACGCGGAGCTGTTCGCGCTCCAGGCGCGGGCGTACGGCTGAGGGGCACGGCACCCCGGCAGTGGTCGCATGTGGAGGATCGCCGATCGGTCATCCCCAATCATGCTCCACAGTGGACTATGACGATTCGGTGGATTCGCGCCACAGCGCGCAAATCCGGCAAAGGCGACCACTCGACCGGTCGCCGAGGGTCAACGTGATCGAGATTACATTCCGAGGTCACCCTGTCGCGGTGCGTATCGGGCGGGGGTGGTGAACGGGTGATGCGGGGTCGTGGCGGTCATTCCCGGTGAAGTGGATTGGCAACCTATCTTCCTTGCCCGGACGACCCGATCCATAGTGGACGGACCGGGACGGCTGCGGTGGCACCGGATGGCGGTGGCGGCGGGCCGGCACCCTCCGGTGCGCCGGCGACCGGCCGGGCGACATCCCGGCGGGCCGCCGGACCTCCGAACGGGGAAGGCCGTCGTGCCGCCGGATTCGGGGTGCTCCGGGGTCGCGGTGCCGAATGGCTCCCGCCCTGCGGGACCGCCGCGCGGCGGGCGGCGACCCGGCTTGCGCTCACCCACGCCCTCGGGTAAACACGAATCGCAATCCGGCAACCGCGTATTCATTGCCAAGACTGGACGACTGGGGGAAGTCATGGCGAAATTCGCCGTGGAGATGATGTTCGAGAGCGACGACCCGCGATTAGCCCACACCCGGCCGGCGCACCGGCTCCACTGGGAGCGGCAAGCGGTGCTGGGGTTCCTGTCGGGCGGCGGTTGGTACACCGATGATCGCGGCGGGCTGCTGCTCTGCGAGGCGCCCGACGAGCGCGCCGTGCGCCGGGTGGTGCAAGCCGATCCGTATGTCCGGTGCAACCTGGTCAAAAGCGTCCGGGTGCTCGAGTGGACGCCGGTGCCGGGCGGCCTCGCCGCGCGGTCCGACCAACCGGGCCTGATCGCGCTCGGCGGCTCGGCGGTCCCCGAGTCGCGGCGGAATGCGGAGGATTCGCGCCCGGCCCTGCCCGCGGCCTCCCGGGAGTTGACCGCGCACGAATCGCGCATCGCCGAACTGATCGTGTGCGGCAGGACGAATCGCGAGATCGCCGCGGTTTTCGGCGTTTCGGTCCGCGCCGTGGAACTGCACATCACGAACATCTACCGCAAGCTGGGCATCGCGCGACGCGCGCAACTCGCCGGCGCGCTGGCGGCCTGACGGCGAGGGAACATGGAATTCGGAGTGAACATCCCCACCTACGGCGACCGGGCCACGCCCGACGCGATAGTGGGCTGGGTGCGGCACCTGGAAGACGTCGGTTACCACCTGGCGATGGTGTCCGACCACGTCGCGCTGACCCCGGAGGTCGAGCGGCTGTTCCCCGCGCCGTTCTACGACCCGTTCACGACGTTGGCGTGGCTGGCGGGGCAGACGACCCGCATCGGCCTGGGCACGACCGTCGTCGTGCTGCCGTACCGGCACCCGCTCGTGATGGCGCGGATGGCCGCGAACATCGACCGGTTCAGCGGTGGCCGGTTGGTCCTGGGCGTGGCCGGGGGCTGGGCGCCGGGCGAGTTCGCCGCCGTCGGCGCCCACTACGAGCGGCGGGGCCGGGTCTCCGACGAGTCCTTGGCGGCCATGAAGGAGTTGTGGACGCGGGAGTGGGCCGAGTTCCGCGGGCGGCACGTGTCGTTCGGGCCGGTGGCCACGGGTCCCGCGCCCGTCCAGCGCCCGCACCCGCCGATCTGGGTGGGAGGGCACAGCGCGGGCGCGTTGCGCCGCGCGGTCCGCCACGGCCAGGCCTGGCACCCGACCTCGGTCCCGGTCGGCTACCTGCGGCGCGTCGGCCTGCCGGGGTTGCGCCGGGTGGCGGAGGCCGAGGGCCTCCCCGTGCCCGCGCTGGCGCCCCGGATCAAGCTGCGCGTCACCGAGCGCCCGCTGCCCGACGACCGGCGCCTGCTCGGCGAGGGCACGCTCGACCAGGTTCGCGACGACCTGGCCGAGCTCGACGACCTCGGCGCGACCCACGTCGTCCTCGACACCACGTTCCCGGGCGAGACCAGGCGCCACCCGGCCGAGCACTACTGGGGCATGCTGGAACGGGTGGCGGCCGACGTCGTCGACCTCTCGACCGGACGACTCCGTTGAGCTGGGTTCCCACGAGGCAGGTTGGCAGATGGCAGAGCTGGACGTCCGCAAGTTCCGGGTCCTGCGGGAGCTGGAGGAGCGCGGCACCGTGGCCGCGGTGGCGCAGGCGCTGCACCTGACCCCGTCCGCGGTGTCGCAGCAGCTCGTCGCGCTGAGCCGGGAGGCGGGCGTCCAGCTCGTCGAACCGGTCGGCCGCCGCATCCGGCTCACCGACGCGGCCAGGGTGCTCCTGCGCCGCGCCGACGACATCTTCGCGCAGATCGAGCGGGTCCACGCCGACCTCGCCGCGCACTCCGCGGGCCACGTGGCGGACGTGCGGGTGGCCGGGTTCGCCGCCACGCTGTCCGGCCTGGCCCTGCCCGCGCTGCGGTTGCTGCGCACCTCGCACCCGGACCTGCGGGTGCGGCTGGTCGAGTCCGACCCGCCGGAGTCCTTCGACCGGTTGGTGCGCGGCGACATCGACCTGGTGCTGGCCCTGGCCTCCAAGGACAGCCCGTCGGTCAACGACCGCAGGTTCCACCGCGTGCCGCTGCTCGCCGAGCGGTTCGACCTGGCCCTGCCGCTGCACCACCCCCTCGCGCACGCGCCCGAGGTGCGGTTGGCCGACCTCGCCTGCGAGCAGTGGATCTTCTCCAACAGCGACACGTGCCGGGACATCTCGCTGGCCGCCTGCATCTCGGCGGGCTTCACCCCCGAGGTGGCGCACGAGATCGGGGACTGGGAGGCGACGCTCAGCGCCGTCGGCCTGGGTCTCGGGCTCGCGCTGGTGCCCCGGCTGATCGACACCAGCGGCCACGACGACGTGGTCATCCGCGTGCTGGAGGCGAACAAGCCGACCCGGCACCTGTTCGCCGCCGTGCGGCGCGGCGCCGAGTGCGCACCGCACCTGGAGGCCGTGCTGACGGCCCTGACCGAGGTCGCCGAGGCCAAGGCCGCCTTCCCGGGCTGATCGTTCAGGTTCCCTGCACGATCGACCCCACAAAGTGTTGCTGGAAGTGCCGCGCTCCCGCTGCGATGCTGGGACCACGACCGGGTTCCGTGCCTTCGGGCGAACGCCGGCCTGCCTCGGCGGTGGTTTCTCGGAAATCCGCCCGCCAGTTCGTGGACAGCAACGGCAGAGGGATGGCGCATGTCTTGGGAGCTATCTAAGAGCGGCTTGGCGAGGCTCGTCGCGCTCGGTTTCATCTGGGGCTCGGTCTTCATGTTCATCAAGATCGCCGGATATGCCGTCTCGCCGGTGCAGATGGTGTTCACGAGATTGGTCCTCGGTGCGCTGGTGCTGCTGCCGTTCGTCTTCAGCCGCGGTTTGCGGTTGCCGAAGGAGGCCAAGGTCTGGGGACACCTGGCGGTCGCGGCGCTGCTCGGCAACGCGATCCCGTGGACGTTGTTCGCCTGGGGCGAGCAGTCCGGCACGTCGAGCATCGCGGGCGTGATCAACTCGACCACCCCGCTGTGGACGATCGTCGCCGCGTTCGTCCTCGGCCAGGACCGGGGGCTGGGGGTGACCAAGATCGCCGGCGTGCTGCTCGGCCTGCTCGGCACCCTGCTCATCGCCGCGCCCTGGAACGCGGCCTCGGTCGGCAGCACGGGCAGCGTCGTCGCCTTCGTCGTCGGCACGGTCAGCCTCGGCGCCAGCTTCGCCTACATGGGCAAGTTCCTCACCGGCCGCGGCGTGCCGCCGCTGGTGCTGGCCGCCGCGCAGCTGACCGCGGCCTCGGTGCTGATGCTGCTGGCACTGCCGTTCGCGGGGCTCCAGCCCGTGAGCTTCCGGCTCGACTCGGCGCTGTCGCTGGTCGTGCTCGGAGCGGTCTGCACCGGCCTCGCCTACGTGCTGAACTTCCAGATCATCGCCAAGGACGGCCCGACCATCGCCTCCACGGTCACCTACCTGTTCCCCGTGGTGTCCGTGCTGCTCGGCGCCCTGGTGCTGGACGAGGTGATCGGCTGGCCCGTGTACGTCGGCGCGGTCGCCTCGATCCTCGGCGTCACCCTCGTCCGGCGCAAGCCGAAGCAGGCACCGGGAGGCGTCACGGCCCCGGTCGCCGCGGCGAAGGGATAACCCCGCACTCCCGCCCGGCACGGCACGAGATCTCCCGGAACCGACGTTCCGGGAGATCTCGTGCCGTGCCATTTTTGTGGTCGCCGTCCGTTTCGGATCTCCGTAGAGGATATTTCCGTGTTCGTTCTGTGGTTTACCGTAGTGAGTCGTCCCGGTGGGGCTGCCTAATCTCGCTGTCAGCGAAAGCGGGATGTGAGGGGTTTGTCGTGATGTCCAAGATGAACAGTCCCAGATTGGGTGTTGTCGTCCCTTCCGGGAATGCGGCAGTGGAACCGGAGATCGCCGCCCTGCTGGCCGGATTCGTCAACGTCCACGCGGCTCGTTTTCCCGTTTTCCCGGATCGGGAACAACGGGAGCGGATCTCCCTGTACAACGACGCGCTGCCGGCGGCCGTCGAGTCGTTCGGGCGGCTGGGCCCGGACGCCGTGGTGGCCGAGTGCAGCGGCTCGCACTACCTCCAGGGACCGGACGAGGAAAGCCGGTTCTGCGAGCGGCTCAGCGAGCGGCACGGTGTCCGGGTCACCACCGTCACCCGGACCGTGCTCGCGGCGCTCGCAGCGCTGGGCGTGCGCGAGACGACGCTGGTGTCCCCGTACCAGCCGTGGCTGACCGACCTGTCGCGCGCCTACTGGGAAGCGGCCGGCATCAAGGTCCGCGACGTGGTGCGGGTGCGCTCGTCGGTCGGCTTCTCGCCCTACGACGTGACCCCGGACGAGCTGGCCGAGCAGGTGCTGGCCGCCGACCGGTCCACCGACGAGGTGCTGCTGGTCACCGGGACCGGCATGTTCACGCTGGAGGCGTTGGAGCGGCTGGGCGCGGGACGCGACCGCGTGGTGCTCACCTCCAACCTGTGCACGGCCTGGTGGGCGCTGCGCGAACTCGCGCCCGGTGCGGACGTGCCCGCCCACTGGCCGCTGCCCACGGGAGCGACCGCGGCCGCGGGTGCGCCGGCGTGAGCGTCCTCGTCGTCGGCGCCGGACCCGTCGGCCTGACCGCCGCGCTGGTGCTGGCCCGCGACGGCGTCCCGGTCACCGTGCTGGAGGCCGGTCCGGGCCTGGGCGCGGCCTCCCGCGCGTCGACGTTCCACCCGGCGACGCTCGACCTGCTGGCCGACCTCGGCGTCGCCGAGCGGTTCACCGCCCTGGGCCGCGCGGTGACCAGCCTCCAGTGGCGCGACCGCTCCGGGGCGCTGCTCGCCGAGATGCCCTACTCGCTGCTGGAAGGGCTGACCCGGCACCCCTTCCGGCTGCACGCGGAGCAGAGCGCGCTCACCCCGCTGCTGCTGGAGGAACTCGCCCGCTTCCCCCACGCCGACGTCCGGTTCGACACCCCGGTGTCCGGCGTCGTCCAGCACCCGGACGGCGTCGAGGTCGTGCTCCGCGCCGGCGGCACGCTGCGCGCCGGGCACGTCCTGGCCGCCGACGGCGCGCGCAGCGCCGTCCGCGCCTCCCTCGGCCTGCGGTTCGCCGGCGCGGAGTACCCGACGTGCGCGCTGCGCGTCATCACCGACACACCGCTGGACGAACTGGTGCCGGGCCTGTCGCCCATGACCTACTTCCGCCACCCCGAGCAGTCGTGCAGCGTGCTCGGCATGCCCGGCCTGTGGCGGGTGATCCTGCGCGTGCCGCGCGAGGCCCACGACGGCACCGTGCCGCCGGACCGGGTGGTCGACCTGCTGCACCGCGCGCTGCCCACCGCCGCCCCGCGGATCTCCGTCCGGGACGCGCACACCTACCGCACCTCCCGCCGCGTCCTGGACGACTACCGCGCGGGCCGCGTGCTGTTCGCCGGTGACGCGGCCCACCTGACCTCCACCGCCGGCGGCATGAACATGAACTGCGGCATCCACGACGCCGTGGACCTCGCCGGGGCCCTGGCCGCGGTGGTCCGCGGTGCGCCCGACGACACCCTCGACACCGCCGCCCGTCGGCGCCGGACCGCGGTCACCGACCAGGTGATCCCGCGCAGCGAAGCGCGGGTGTCCGGTGTGGATGGACGCGGCGGCACCCGCGTCGAGGACGCGGTGCGCGAGATCGCCGACACCGCCGAGGACCCCGTGGCCGCCACCGCCTGGCTCAGCCGGGCGTCGATGCTCGACTCCGCACCACGTCACGTGCCACCCGCTCGTTCCGCCCAGTCCGCTTGACTCCCCGAAAGGGCGCACAGCCATGAGGATCTGGTTCCACAAGCACACCGTCGAGGGACGACTGCCCCTGCTCGACGACTGGTACCGCAAGCACCTCGCCGAGGTCGCCTCGCCCGGCACCACCATCGACATCAAGACGCTGCCCGAGGACACCTACGGCGACGCCACCCCGTTCGACCTGGTGAAGTTCGGCGCCCTCCAGATCCACTTCAACGCCTACTTCGCCCGGTCCGCCGTCGTCGCCGAGCGCGAGGGCTACGACGCGTGGGTCATCGCCGCCGGCCAGGACCCCGGCCTGCACGACGCCCGCGCCATGACCTCCATCCCGACCCTCGGCTACGGCGAGACCGCGTTCTTCTACAGCGCGCTGATGGGCTACCGCTTCGGCGTGCTGGGCTTCATGCCCGCCCTGCGCGAGATCATCTCGGAGAACATCGAGCGCTACGGGATCGGCAACCGGCTGTCGTCGTACGAGATGGCCGCCGACGGCCACGAGGCGGTGCGTCTGGCCGTCAACGGCGACTTCGACCTGTTCCTCGACGCCTACGGCGCCGCCGCCCAGCGCGCCGCGGAGGCGGGCGCGCAACTGCTCATCCCGGCCGAGGGCATCCCGACCGAGATCTTCTGGCACCTGGGCGTCAAGGAGCTGCACGGGGTGCCGCTGATCGACCCCGCCGGGCTGTTGGTCCGCATGACCGAGTTGACGGTGCAGGCCCAGCGCCTGGGCATCACCTCCCGCTCCGGCGCCGGCTACTGGTTCCGCCGGCCGGACGACCGGCTCACCGAGCACATCGAGAACGTCTTCCTCGGGTCCACGATCGGAAAGGTCGCCTGATGTCCAGCTTCCCCGTAGTCCGCCTCCGCAGGTTGCGCCGGACCCCGGCGCTGCGCCGCTTGGCCGCGGAGACCCGACCGCACGCGTCGAACCTGGTCCAACCCCTGTTCCTGCACGAGGGCTTGACCGAGCCCAGGGAGATCGGCTCGATGCCGGGCGTCTACCAGCACACCCGCGACTCGCTGCGCAAGGCCGCCGTCGAGGCGGTCACCGCGGGCGTCGGCGGCCTGCTGCTGTTCGGCATCCCGGTCCACAAGGACCCGCTCGGCACCGGCGCGTCCGACCCCGACGGCGTCCTCCAGGTCGCGCTGCGCGACGTCGCCGAGGAGGTCGGCGACGCCACCGTGATCATCGGCGACGTCAACCTCGACGAGTACACCGACCACGGGCACACCGGCGTGCTCGGCCCGGACGGCGACGTCGACAACGACGCCAGCCTGGAGCGGCTCGCCGCGATGGCGGTGGCCCAGGCCCGCGCCGGCGCGCACGTCATCGCGCCCAGCGCCATGATGGACGGCCAGATCGGCTCCATCCGGGCGGCGCTGGACGCCGAGGGCTTCCAGCAGATCCCGATCATGGGCTACTCCGCCAAGTACGCCTCCGCGTTCTACGGCCCGTTCCGCGACGCCGTGGAGTCCTCGCTGGTCGGCAACCGGCGCACCTACCAGCAGGTGCCCGGCAACATCCGGGAGTCGCTGCGCGAGGTCGACCTCGACCTCGAAGAGGGCGCGGACATCGTGATGGTCAAGCCCGCGGGCGCCTACCTGGACATCGTGTCGCTGATCGCGCAGCACACCGACGTGCCGGTGGCCGCCTACCAGGTCTCCGGCGAGTACTCGATGATCGAGGCCGCCGCCGCCAACGGCTGGCTGGACCGCGAGCAGGTGGTGCTGGAGAGCATCGGCTCCATCCGGCGCGCCGGCGCGTCGATCATCATCACCTACTGGGCCGCCGAGTTCGCATCACGGCTGGAGCGCTGACGGTGGACGACCTGAAATTGACCGTGCTCGGCGTCAGCCACTCCTCGGCACCGGTGGAGGTGCTGGAGCGCCTGGTGCTCGCGGACGGGCGGCTGGAGGACGTGGTCGGCGGGCTGCGGTCGGCCGACGGGTTCGGCGCGGTGTACGCGCTGTCCACGTGCAACCGGATGGAGTTCTACGTCGAGACCCGCGACGGCGGGGCGGACGCGGCCGACGCCGTGCGCCGGGCCGTGCTCGACCGGGCGGGCATCTCCGCCGAGGACGCCGAGTCCTACTTCTACCTGCGCCGGGGCGAGGACGCGGTGAGCCACCTGTTCTCGGTGGCCAGCGGCCTCGACTCCATCGTCATCGGCGAGGACCAGATCCTCGGCCAGGTCAAGGACGCGCTGGAGCGCTCGCAGCGCCTCGCCGCGTCCGGCCCGCTGATCAACAAGCTGGTGCAGGCCGCCATCCGGGTCGGCAAGCGGGTGCGCAGCGAGACCGACATCAACCGCGCGGGCCGGTCGCTGGCCACCGTGGGCCTGTCCGCGCTGGAGCAGGTGGTCGGTGCGATGACCGGCCGCTCGGCCCTGGTGATCGGCGCGGGGGCGATGGGCGGTGTGGTCGTGGCCGCCCTGCGGCGCAGCGGCCTGGCGCGCATCGACGTGGCCAACCGCACGCCGGAGAAGGCCGCCAGGCTGGCCGCCACCGCGGGCGGCCAGGGCCACCCGCTGGAGGACCTGCCCGGCCTGCTCGCCGAGGTCGACCTCGTGGTGACCTGCATCGGCGGCTCGGGCGTGGTCCTCACCGCCGACACCGCGGCGGAGGCGGTGCGCCGCCGCGCGGGAGCACCGCTGTTCCTGCTCGACCTCGCCATGCCGCGCAACATCGCCGCCGACGTGGCCGACGTCGAGGGCATCAGCCTGGTCGACCTGGAGACGCTGGCCGGGCGGGACGCGGACGACTCGGCGCTGGCCAGCGTGACCTCCGCCCGCCGGATCGTCGCCACCGAGGTCGACGGGTTCCTCGCCGCGCAGCGCTCGGCGCGGGTCGCACCCGCCCTGGTGGCGCTGCGCTCGGTGGCCTCCTCGGCCGCGGAGGACGAGCTGGGCAGGCTGTTCCGCAAGATGCCCGCCCTGGACGAGCGGACGTGCTCGGAGATCACCCGGTCGGTGAACCGGATCGTGGAGAAGGTGCTGCACGGCCCGACCGTGCGGGCGAGGGAGCTGGCCGGCGCGCCGGACGGCGCGCGTTACGTGGAGGTCTTGGGCAAGTTGTTCGACCTGCCGGAACTGGACGGGGTTGTCGCATGAGCACGCTGTCGCTGCTGTGGCGGGCGGAGTCCGTCGCGGTCATCGGCGCCACCGAGCGCCCGGGCGCGCTGGGCCGCAAGCCGGTGGACTACCTGAGGCGCTACGGCTACCCGGGCCGGGTGCTGCCGATCAACCCCAAGGGCGGTGAGATCCTGGGCTACCCGGCGTACCCGTCGGTGCTGGACGCGCCGGGGCCGATCGACCTGGCGCTGATCATGGTCTCCGCGGAGCGCGTGCCCGCCGCGGTCGACGACTGCGTGGCCGCGGGCATCAAGCTGGCCATCATCGCCTCGTCCGGCTTCGCCGAGGTCGGTGACGAGGGCGCCGCGCTCCAGGCCGAGACGGTGAGCCGCGCCCGGGCGGGTGGCCTGCGGCTGATCGGGCCCAACTGCATCGGGTCGGTCGGCTTCCGCAGCCGGGTGCTGGCCACGTTCAGCCCGCTGTTCTCCGCCGAGTCGGTGGTGTCGCTGGAACCCGGCGGGCTGGGCATCGTCAGCCAGAGCGGCGCGCTGGGCTTCGGCGCGGCCAGCCTGGGCATCGAGCGCGGGATGCGGCCCGGTTGGGTCGTCACCACCGGCAACGACGCCGACGTGAGCGCCCTGGAGGTGCTGGCCGCCCTCGCCGGGGAACCCGACTGCACCGCCCTGCTCGGCTACCTGGAGAACGTGCCCGACATCGACCTGCTGCGCTCGCTGGCGGCCTCCGGCAAGCCGGTGGCCCTGGTGAAGTCGGGGCGCAGCGCCGAGGGCGGGCGGGCCGCCGCCTCGCACACCGGCGCGCTGGCCACCGACGACCGCGTGCTCGACGCCGCCCTGCGCCAACTGGGCATCGTGCGGGCCGACGGCATCGACGAGCTGCTGGACGCGGGCGACGCGTTCGCCACGCCCCTGCGCCCGAAGGGCCCGCGGGTGGCGATCGTGACCACCTCCGGCGGCTCCGGCATCCTCGCCGCGGACGACGTCGTGGCGCGGGGCCTGCGGCTCAGCGAGCTGCGGCCGGAGACCCGCGAGGTGCTCGCCGGGATCGTGCCGAGCTTCGGCTCGGTGGACAACCCGGTCGACGTCACCGCCGCGGTGCTCAGCGACTCCAGCCTGTTCGAGCGGTCCCTGGCCGCCATCGCGGCCGACGACACCGTCGACATGATCATCGGCTGCTTCTGCGTGATGACCGACGGCGACGTCGACAAGGCCGTGCACAGCCTGGCCCGCACCGCGCAGGCGTCCGGCAAGCCGGTGCTCGTCTCCCGCACCGGTGCGGACTTCCTGGCGCCCGAGGCCAGGGCGACCCTGCGCCGGATCGGCCTGCCCGAGTACCCGACGCCCGCGCGCGCCGTGCGGGCCGCCGCCGCCCTCTGGCAGGTGTCCCGGCCGCGCCCGGCCGCGCTGCCGCCGGCGACCACCGCCGTGCCCGCGCCCGGCGCGGAGGTCACCGAGCCGGAGCTGAAGGCCCTGTTGACGGCGGCGGGCCTGCGGGTGCCCGCCGGTCGCGTCGTCGCCTCGGCGGAGGAGGCCGCGAGCCTCGTGGCCGAGCTGGGCGGGCGCGCGGTGGTCAAGGCCGTCGTGCCCGGCCTGGTGCACAAGACCGACGTCGGCGCGGTCAAGGTCGGCGTCGGCGTGGCGGACGCGGCGGCGGCCTACGAGGAGATCGCCGCGTTCGGCGGCCGGGTCCTGGTCGAGGAGCTGGTCGAGGACGGCGTGGAGCTGCTGGTCGGCGTGCGGTCGGCCGACTTCGGCCCCGTGCTCACGGTCGGCCTGGGCGGGATCTTCACCGAGGTGCTGGACGACGTGACGTCCCGGCTCCTGCCGCTGGGCGAGGGCGACGCGGAGGCCATGCTCGGCGAGCTGCGCGGCTCGGCCCTGCTCACCGGCGCCCGCGGGCGGCGGGCGGTGGACGTGGCGGCGGCGGCCGACGTGCTCCGCGCCGTCTCCGCGCTGACCGCCGACTGGGGTCCCGGCTTCGAGCTGGACCTGAACCCCGTCCGCCTCCTGCCCGACCGCGCCGTGGTGCTGGACGCCGCGTTCGTGACCACCAAGGAGTCCTGAGATGACCGCGACGCACGTCGCCGCCAGGGTGCCGGGTGCGCCCGCACCCGAGTCCGAGGCGCTGTTCGCCCGCGCCCGCCGCACCGTGCCCGGAGGGGTGAACTCGCCGGTCCGCGCCTTCCGCGCGGTCGGCGGCACCCCCCGGTTCATGGACCGGGGCGAAGGCCCCTACCTGCACGACGTGGACGGCCGCGAGTACGTGGACCTGATCTGCTCGTGGGGTCCGATGATCCTGGGGCACGCCCACCCCGCCGTGCGGGACGCGGTGGTCGCCGCGGTCGGGCAGGGCACCTCGTTCGGCACGCCGACGCTCAACGAGGTGCTGCTGGCCGAGGAGATCGTGGACCGGGTCGCGCCCGTGGAGCAGGTCCGGCTGGTCAGCTCGGGCACCGAGGCCACCATGTCGGCCATCCGCCTGGCGCGCGGCTTCACCGGTCGCACCAAGGTGGTGAAGTTCGCGGGCTGCTACCACGGCCACGTCGACGCCCTGCTCGCCTCGGCCGGGTCGGGCGTGGCGACGTTCGCCCTGCCCGACACACCGGGTGTCACCGGTGCGCAGGCGGGCGACACGATCGTGCTGCCCTACAACGACCTGGAGGCGGTGCGCCGGGCGTTCGAAGCCGAACCCGGGGCGATCGCCTGCGTGATCACCGAGGCATCGCCGGGCAACATGGGCGTCGTCCCGCCCGCGCCGGGCTTCACCGCCGGGCTGCGGGCGCTGTGCCGGCAGCACGGCGCCCTGCTGATCTCCGACGAGGTGATGACGGGGTTCCGGCTCAGCCGCGCCGGGTGGTACGGCCGGGAAGGCGTGCCGGCCGACCTGTTCACCTTCGGCAAGGTCATGGGTGGCGGCTTCCCCGCCGCCGCGTTCGGCGGGCGCGCCGACGTGATGGCGCACCTGGCCCCGGAAGGGCCGGTGTACCAGGCGGGCACGCTGTCCGGGAACCCGGTCGCGACCGCCGCCGGGCTCGCGACGCTGCGCCTGTGCACCGACGAGGTCTACGACCACCTGGAGCGGGCGGCGACGGTGCTCACCGGCGCCATCGCCGAGGCGCTCGACCGGGTCGGGGTGGCGCACCAGGTGCAGCGCAGCGGGAACATGTTCTCGGTGTTCTTCGCCGGTGCGCCGGTCACCGACTTCGCGTCGGCCAAGGCGTCGGAGGCGTTCCGCTACACCGCGTTCTTCCACTCGATGCTCGACCAGGGGGTGTACCTGCCGCCGTCGGCGCTGGAGTCGTGGTTCCTGTCGGCGGCGCACGACGACCGGGCCCTCGACCGCGTGATCGCCGCGCTGCCCGCGGCGGCGGAGGCCGCGGCTTCCGCCGCAGCGGGATGACGGCGGGGGAGGGCGCCACCCGGGCGGCGCCCTCCCTCCCGTCACACCTCGGTGAGCACCGTGACGTCGATGTTGCCGCGGGTCGCCTTGGAGTACGGGCAGCGCTGGTGCGCCTGCTCGGCCAACTCCTCGGCGACCCGCCGCTCCACGCCCGGCAGCGCCACCACGAGCCGCACGGCCACGTGGTACCCGCTCTCGTCGTCGCGGACCAGGTCCACCGAGGCGGTCACCGTGTCGTCGGTCAGGGTCGTGCCTGCCGCCCTGGCCACCAGGCGCAGCGCGGAGTGGAAGCACGCCGCGTACCCGGCGGCGAACAGCTGCTCGGGGTTGGAGCCGGCGCCGCTGCCGCCGACCTCCTTCGGCGCGGCCAGTTGCAGCTCGAAAGCACCGTCCTCGGAGGCGACCACGCCCTGGCGACCGTCCCCACTGGACACGACGACCGCTGTGTACACCACTGGCATCTGAGATCCCCTTATGCGACAAGAAGAAGCTGTCGATTGGTGAAGTTAGGACAGTCGGCGGCCGGGCCGCCTACGGGAAGTCGTAGTCACCTCGTCGAGCACCGGCCCGCGGTGCTCCGACACCGATCCGAAGGAGGAGGAACCGTGCCGGGTCCACTGGAAGGGCTGCGGGTGCTGGAGATCGGCGGCTCCGTCGCCGGGGCGTACGCGAGCACCGTGCTGGCCGACCTGGGCGCCGACGTGCTCCGCGTGGACCGCGCCGCGCAGGTGCCGGGCGAGCCGCACCCGCCCGCACCCGACCCGCTCGCGAGGGGCAGGCGGTCCGCGGCGGTCGACCTCAGGCACCCGGACGGGCCCGCGGTCGTGCTGAGCCTGGTCGAGCACGCGGATGTCGTGGTCGAGGGCGGCCGACCGGGCGTGGCCGAGAAGCTCGGCATCGGGCCCGAGCAGTGCCTGGAGCGCAACCCGGCGCTGGTCTACGGCCGGGTCAGCGGGTGGGGGCAGGACGGGCCGATGGCGCGCCGGGCCGGGCACGACATCACGTTCCTCGGCGTCGCCGGCGCGCTCGCGCCCACCGAGCCCGGCGGCGCGCCCGCCGTGCCGCCCCCGTACTACCTGTCGAGCTTCGCCGGCGGCGCGCTGCCGCTGGTGATCGGCATCCAGGCGGCGCTGCTGGAGCGGTCGCGCTCGGGGCGCGGGCAGGTGGTCGACGCGGCCATCGCCGAGGGCACCGCGCTGCTCGCGGTCATGGTCGACCAGTGGCGCCGCACCCCTGGGCGGGTCACCGTGGTGGACGCCCCGTTCTACCGCACCTACCCGTGCGCGGACGGCAGGCACGTGTCGGTCGGCGCGGTCGAGCCGCACTTCTACCGGGAGCTGCTGAACCGCCTGGACCTCGGCGACGTCGACCTGCCCGACCAGTACGACGAGGCGGGTTGGCCGGTGCTGACCGAGCACCTCGCCGCCGCGTTCGGCCGCCGGGACAGCACCGAGTGGGAGAAGGTCTTCGCCGACTCCGACGCCTGCGTGGCGCCGGTGCTGGCGCCGGCCGAGGTGGCCGAGCACCCGCAGCTGAAGGCGCGCGGGTCCTTCGTGGACGTCGGCGGGCAGCTCCAGCCCGCCCCGGCGCCGCGGCTGTCCCGCACGCCGGCCACCGCTCCCGCACCCGCGCCGTACGTCGGCCAGCACACCGCGCCGGCGTTGCGGGACTGGGGCCTGGGGGAGTCGGCCGTGGCCGACCTGCTGGCCTCCGGCGCCGTGAAGGGGGTGTGATGCGGCGGCTGCTGCCGCTGGTCCTCGGCATGGCCGCGCTGGGGCTGGACGCCTACGTGGTCGCCGGCATCCTGGAGGTCGTCGCCGGCGACCTGGGCGTGCCCGTGCCGGTCGCGGGGCAGCTCGTGACGGTGTTCACCCTGTCGTACGCCCTGCTGTCCCCGATCTGCGCGGCCTTCGCCACGGGCAAGCCCTTGCGCGTGGTCCTGCTGTTCGCGCTCGCCGTGTTCACCGCGGGCAACGCGCTCGCCGCGCTCGCACCGTCGTGGTCGCTGCTGCTGGCCTCCCGCGTCGTCGCCGGGTTCGGCGCGGGCCTGTACTCGCCGATGGCGGCGGCGACCGCGGCGGCACTCGTGCCGGAGCACCGGCGGGGGCGGGCGCTCGGCCTGATCACCGCCGGGCTCAGCGGCGGCACCGTGGCCGGGATGCCGCTCGGGCTGCTGCTGGCCTCCCACGGGTGGCGGCTGACCTACTGGTTGATCACCGCGCTCGGCGTGCTCGCGATCGCCACCGTGGCGGCGTCCGTGCCGTCCCTCCGACCGGCCGAGCAGCCCCCGCTGCGGGCCAGGGTCGCGGTGCTGGCCGACCGCGCCGTGGTGCCGCTGCTGCTGGTCACCGTGCTGTCCACGGCGACGAGCGTCGGCATGTACACCTACGTGGCGTCGTTCCTGGCCGAGGCGGCCGACGTCGGCGACCCGCTGTGGCACCTGTGCGCGTGGGGCCTGGGCGGGCTCGTCGGCAACCTGGCGATCGGCGCGCTGATCGACCGGTGGCGGGACACCAGGGCGCTGCTCAGCGTGCTGCTGGCGGTCCTCGGGACGAGCCTCGCCCTGCTGCCCCTGGCCGCCTCCGGACCCGGCACGATCGCGTTGATGTTCCTGTGGGGCGTGGGCGGCTGGAGCTGCCCCGCGCCGCAGCAGCACCGGCTGCTGGCGCTCAGGCCCGCCCGGGGGCCGGTCGCGATCTCCCTGAACGCGTCCTCCATCTACGTCGGTGCCGCCGTGGGCGCCGCGGCGGGTGGCGCGCTGCTCGCAGCGGGGGTGGGCATCGCCCGGCTGCCGCTGCTGTTCGGCGTCGTCGCGGTGGCCGCCGCGGTGCTCAACCTGCTGATCACCCCACGTCCGGCGCGACAGCCGACGGGTGGCGCCGCCGGGTGACGACGCGCTGGGCACTCCGTCGAACAGGCCGGTCGCGCGGGCGGTTCGGCCATGATGGGGCGCATGGACCAGAGCACGAGTGCCAAGGCCAGTGACCGGGTGCCGGGTGCCGACGCGTCCCGGGAGGAGGTGCGGGCCTGGAACGCGGCCATCCTGGAGGAGTACCGCACCGGCGGCGGCCGGGTCGGCGGCGTGCTGACCGGCATGGACCTGCTGCTGCTGACCACGTCCGGCGCCCGGTCGGGCGAACCGCGGACCACTCCGATCACCTGTTTCCGCGACGGGGACCGCTACCTCGTCGTGGCCAGCAACTACGGCAAGCCGCGCCACCCCGACTGGTACCACAACGCGGTGGCCACGCCCGAGGTCGCCGTCGAGGTGGGCGGGGAACGCTTCGCCGCCCGCGCGACCGTCCTCGACGGGGCCGAGCGCGACCGGGCGTTCGACGCGGTGGTGGCGCGGTACCCGTTCTACGCGCGCTACCAGGCAGGCGTGACGCGAACGATCCCGGTCATCGCGCTCACCCGCCTGTCGCCGGACCCGTCCGACGCGGGCTAGCACCCTCCTCCAGGCGGAGGGAGGTCAGGAACGCGACCGCGGCCCGGTGCGCCGGCCCGTCCGGCGGCACCACCTCCAGCAGCGCGACCAGTGCCAGCAGGCGGTCCTTGTCCACCGCCCGGAAGTAGCGCGCCAGGTGGCCGTTCCACCGGCTGTCCACCCGCAGCAGCAGGCCGCCCCCGTGCGAGGCGTCGACCAGCTCGGGCGCGCCGTCGCGCTCCTCGACCCGCCAGGCCGGCAACGGCCCGACCAACCGCCGGAACCGGTCGACCATCCGCTCGTACTCGCGCCGCTCCACCGCGACCCCACCCCTCGCTCGCCGACAACCCGCCGCCTCCGGACGGGGCGGGCACACGACGGCCGGGGAAGAACCGCGTCCGGATCATCGCACAGGCGTTCGAGCAGCTGTCAAGATTGGCGGCCCGGCCCGCCACCGACCACCATGACGGGGGTGAGCGACCTCTACCCGGCCACCGAAGACGACTACTACGCGCGGGCCGAAGGGCTGGGCGCGGCGAGGGACCACGCCGACCGCGTGCTGCGGCAGGCCCTGGACGACGGCGGGGCGGGCAACCCGTACGAGCTGGCCTACCTGCAACTGGCCGCGGACCTCAACCGCAACCCGAAGTGAGGCCCGGCCGGGCCGGCTAACCGACGGCCAGGTGGGGCAGGAGCGCCGAGCCGATGGCGTCCGCACCGACCCAGCCGTCCGCGCCGGCCGCCCCCGCGGGCAGGTCCACGGCGAACAGCGGCTGGTGGCCCGCCAGGTCGATGCCGTCCACGACCGGGTAGCCGCGCAGCCGCGTCGAGGCCGGGCGGACCGGCACGACGGCCCGGCCGCCCTCGACCGGGACCAGCAGGCCGAGCACCTGTTCGTCCCCGTCCGCGGCGGGGTCCACCCGCACGTGCTCGACCTCGGCCGTGACGCCGTGCCGGGCCAGCAGCGCGGCCACGGCCTGGGCCAGCACGTCGCTCACCGTGATGAACCGGGCCCGCCGGGCGATCTCGGCGTAGCGCTCGCCCGGGGTGATCGTCACCGGCCGCCCGTCCTTGTCCTGACCCGTGGTCGGCGCGGGGGTCAGGTGCAGGAAGAGGTCGTGGGCCTCCCGGTCCAGCCGGTCGGGGTCGACGACAGCGGACTTCACCACGGGCACTCCCAGGACGTAAGGCGAGCGATGCTCGCAAATCCTAACGCGTGAATTCCCGAGTCCGGCCCGCCCGGTGCGCCTGCCCGCGCCGGTGGCCGCCCGTGCGATGCTGTGCCGGACGGACGGACCCGGGGGTGGGCGTGGCGGCGAAGAAGCGCAAGGGCGGCGTGGCACCGTACGTGGCGCTGCTGGTGGCCGTGGTCATCTTCGTGCCACCGGTCCGCGCGGTCGTGGCGGACCTGCTGGCGCCGCTGGTCGACCTGCTGAAGGACGCCAACCCCTTCGGCGGGTGACGGACGCGGGGCTTCACCGCCGGGGCGTGGGCCGACCGGCGTCACCCGAACGGCGCGGTGAGGGCGCACCGTCACGGCCGGGCCCCGAACGGCACCGGAAAGTGTGCCGGCGGCACGACGATCGTGGGCTGTCGCGCGGTTTCACCCTTCCCGGCAGACTTCACCGCCACTGCTAGGTGGCGCCACCGTTCCGCGCTGTCATGTCCCTTGTCACCACGAGGGAAGGCGGGAAGATGGGCAGGTCCACGTTCGCCGCCGCCGCGGTCGCGCTGACGGCCTCGGCAGTGCTCACGGCCGGCGTCGGCACGGCTCACGCCGAAGGGGCGTACGACGACATCACCATGCTGAAGCAGGAGAAGACCCAGTGGTGCTGGGTCGCCTCCGGCCTCACGATCGCCAAGTTCCAGGGCTACGGCAGCACGCAGGCCGACTTCTGCACCCGCGCCCAGCCCTACTACGGGTGCAACAACCAACCGGCCACGTTGGACGACATGGCCAAGGGGTGGAGCAGCCTCGGCATGGGCCACCCCGGCACCGGCCTGAGCAGCGCGGCCACCTTCAGCCAGATCTCCACCGACGTCAAGGCCGCCCGGCCGCTCGGCGCGCGCATCGGGTGGACCTCCGGCGGAGGCCACATGAACGTCATCTACGGCTACGACACGTCCAACAACACCATCGCCGTGGGCGACCCGTGGCCGGACACCGCCACCTACACCTGGTGGAACTACAACGACTACGTCAGCAACAACTCCTTCAAGTGGACCCACTCCCGGATCAACATCTCCCGTTGAGGCGACGACATGCGTGAGACAGATAGGTTCACCGGGTCGACGCGCCTCGCGCGCGTCGCCGCCGTGCTGGCGCTCGGCGCGGCCGCGGTGCTGTCGACCGGTCCCGTCCCGGCGTCCGGCAGCACGCGGGCGCCGGACATCCCCGACTACCAGTCCGCACTGGACGCCGTGCGGTCACCCGCCGTCCTCGACGCGGTGTGCCGGTTCCTCGGCGTGCCGGTGCCGAAGGGTGGCGCCCAGGAGCCGCAGGCGATCCCCGACACGACCGACCCGTGCGACGGGCTGCCCGCGTTCACCGTCAACGACCCGTTGGCGTTCAACGAGATCGCGCCCGGCTTCGTCGCGGGCACGTCCCGGCCGATCGCCACCGAGGCGATCGCGCTGTCGCAACTGGTGTCCTCGCTCAGCGTCGAGGTCGACGGCCGCCAGGCCACCGTGATCCTCGCGCCCACCCCGGGCGGCGGCTGGCACCTGGCCGCGGTGCGCGACGGTGACGCGGAGGTCGGGTACGCGGGCAAGGCCGCCCCGGGCGCCCTGGTGTTCACCGAACCCCAGATCCGCGCGTGGTACGTGCTGAAGCTCGTCACCGTGGAACCGCTCAACGACCAGGCGCGGCAGTCGCTGGGCGGCCGGGCGTCGATGTCGTTGAGCGAGTACCAGACGGTGGTCAAGGCCCGTTACGCCGACAAGCAGCCCGGCTCGGAGTACGACACCAAGGGCATGTCGAGCGGGTACGGCGCGGCGCCGGACGACGGCCCGGCACCGCTGCTCGTGGGCGGTTCGAGCGCCGCGCTGGTCCTCGGCGGTATCGCCTTCCTGCTGCACCGCCGCCGACGCCACCCCGACGACTGACCGGGAGCCGGTCGCCCCGTGCCGGGGCGACCGGCGAACACGTCGAGGGCCCGGCCCGGCGGCACGCGCCGGGCCGGGCCCTCGAAGATCACGTCGGTCGGCCGGGGCTCGCTCAGCCGAAGTTCACGTCACTGCACCACATGTACGCCTGGTCGAGGTGCGAAGCCTGCCAGATCGTGAAGACGATGTGGTGACCGCGGTAGGAACCGTTGGTCTGGACGTTGAACGTGATGTTCTGCGCTGGCGCGTAGCGACCGGTCTGCAGGATGAAGTCGAGGTTGCCCCACCCGAGCTGCTGGGTGGTGGGGTCGAACCCCTGCTTGCTGATGTAGACCCGGAAGTAGTCGGCGCCGTGGCTCGCCTGGTCGTACAGCTTCATCGAGAAGCTGCTGCCGACCGACGTGGTGCGCCACTTGCCGGGGGTGTTCAGCGCGTTGTTGCGCGAGAGGGCGTTGCTGCAGAGCTGACCGTTGGGGGTCAATCCCTGGAAGTTGCCGCCAAGTCCGTCCCGCAGCGCGCTCATCCAGTTCCACATGGTGTCGGCGTTGGCCTGGAAAGCCTGCCAGCACATGGGGTCCTGCGTCTGCATGGCAGGGTTCGTGTGCTGACTGCCCCAGCTCTGCCAGCACTGGTACGCGCGGGTCGCCGGGCTGACGATCGTGCCGTGCGCCGAGGCGGACGGGACCGACACGAACATGGTGACCAGCACGCCGATGACGAGCGCGATGACGCCGCGCCGTCTGGTAGCGGACCTGGAGGTGCTGCGCATACGCATGGATGTGCCTCCATTCTCCGGATGGTCGAGCGGTGGTGATCCAAAATGGGAGCGCTCCCAGAGCAGTCATGAGCGTATACGTCACGCTGCGAAACTTCAACGAAACTTTGAGTAATGATCGTTGGGTGTTCCCCCGAGAGGTAAGCGCTTGCCCGCGATTCGGCGTTGACCTGCTCCGATGGTGCGAATCCGGTGGTGGGAAAGGATCATGTCCGACGGTGGTGGCGCAATGCGCTGGTGCGATCGGCGGGCAACGCCCTACTGCGCCGGCCGGCCGGTGTAGCCCTCGGCCAGGTAGGTCGACGCTGGCAGCGAGGTGACGACGGTGCGCAGTTCGGCTTCCTGGCGGCGGATGTCGAACGGGGTCGAGGTCGGCAGCGTGTGCAGCATGCCGGTCATCCAGTGGGAGAAGTGCTGCGCCTTCCAGACCCGGGCCAGCGCGCGGGGGCTGTAGGCGTCCAGGGCCGACTCGTCGTTCTTGCGGACGGCGAGGGTGAGGACCTCGGCCAGCACGGCGGCGTCGGCGAGCGCGAGGTTCAACCCCTTGGCCCCGGTCGGGGGAACGGTGTGGGCGGCGTCGCCGGCCAGCAGCAGTCGGTTGTAGCGCAGGGGTTCCACGACGGAGCTGCGGAACCGCAGGACGGACTTGTCGGTGATCGGGCCCTCGGCGAGCGTGAACCCGTCGGGCCCGGCGACCCGCGCCTGGAGCTCCTCCCAGATGCGGTCGTCGGACCAGTCCTCCGGGTCCTCGCCCGGGTCGCACTGGAAGTACATGCGCTGCACCGCGTCGCTGCGCTGGCTGATCAGCGCGAAACCGCGCGGTGAGTGCGCGTAGACGAGTTCCGGGGCGCTCTTGGGCGCTCGCGCGAGGATGCCGAACCACGCGAAGGGGTATTCGCGGAAGTAGTGCGTGCGGGCGCTTTCCGGGATCTGCGCGCGGCACGTCGAGTGCGAGCCGTCCGCGCCGACGAGGTAGTCGCAGCGCACCTCGTGGTCGACGCCCTCGGCGTCGCGGAACGCGATCCCCGGGTTGTCACCGGTCGCGTCGAGCACCGTGGTGCCGGAGACGCCGAAGCGGACGTCGCCGCCGTCGCGGGCGCGGGCGTCGGCCAGGTCGGTGAAGACCTCGGTCTGCGGGTACAGCCAGGAGTGCGCGCCCACCAGCCGGGCGAAGTCGACGCGGTGGCCGCGCCCCGCGAACCGCAGCTCGATGCCGGCGTGCGCCACCCCCTCGCGGCGCACCCGGTCGCCGACGCCGGAGTCGACCAGCAGGCGGACGCTGTCGGCCTCCAGGATGCCCGCGCGGACGGTGTCTTCGATCGCGGCGCGCGTGCGGTGGTCGACCACGACGGAGTCGACGCCGGACAGGTGCAGCAGGTGGGACAGCATGAGGCCGGCGGGGCCGCCGCCCACGATGCCCACGGTGGTCCGGGTGAGGTGCCGGCGGGTCGGCCCGAGGGCCGCGGTTCCGGGGTCGGTGCTGGTCACGAACGGGACGCTAACCCCGGCGTCCCGCCCTTGCCCACGACTGCCTTCCGCTGGGTGGAAGGGTGTGCGGATCGTCCTCGGGGCGGCCCGTCGACACGTCCGGGGAAAAGAGTCCACGAAATGCTCGACCGGACCGAAAAACGGCATATCGCGGACGGTTCCCGGACTGAACCAATTCGCCGTCGATCCCTGATTCGGGGAAGTGGGCAACTTCGGAGAAGTGAGGGATTCTCCCGCGTGCAACAGTCGCCGAACGGTGAATACACCGACTTGTGTACTGCGTCCGCAGAGGAGCACAGATGACGATCGCCGAATCACCGGCGCGCACCGACCTCGTCCACCGCGCGACCGGGTTGGTCCCCCTCATCCGGAAGCGCGCACCGTGGCAGGAGGAGCACCGGGTCCTGCACGAGGAGGTGCTCCAGGGCATCGTCGACGCCGGGCTGATGAAGCTGCGGGTGCCCGTCCGCTACGGCGGCTACGAGGCCGACGTGCGCACGGTGTGCGACGTGATCTCCGAGCTGTCCCGCGGTGACGGTTCCGTCGGCTGGACCGTGAGCACGATGACGATCAGCTCCTGGCTGGCCGGGTTGCTGCCGGACGAGGTGCAGGACGAGATCTTCGCCGACCCCGACGTCCGGATCGGCAGCAGCGTCAGCCCCAACGGCGTCGCCGTGCCCGCCTCGGGCGGCGCGGTCCTCAACGGCAAGTGGGCGTTCAGCACCGGCGTGCTGCACAGCCAGTGGTTCATCCACTCGGCCGTGCTGGCCGGAGCGGACGGCGAATTCGCACCCGTCATGGTCGCCGTGCCGACCCGCGAGCTGAAGGTCGTGGACGACTGGCACACCGCGGGCCTGCGCGGCACGGGCAGCGTGACGACCATCGCCGAGGAGCTGTTCGTCCCCGAGGCGCGCATCCTGCCGGTCCTGCCGCTGGTGCTGCGCAACGAGCACCGCTCCCGGCTCAACGCCCGGTCGCCGATGTGGCGGGCGCCGTTCTCGCCGATCACCGCCGCGGGCGCCGGCGCCGTGCCGCTGGGGATGGCCAGGGCCGCCCGCGAGGCGTTCTTCGAGCGCCTGCCGAGCCGGAAGATCACCTACACCGACTACGAGCGGCAGGCCGACGCCCCGTTGACGCACCTGCAGGTCGCCGAGGCGGCCGTGCTCATCGACGAGGCCGAGTTCCACGTGCGCCGCGCGGCCGAGCGGGTGGACACCAAGGTCCGCGACGGCGAGGCGTGGACCATGGAGGAGCGCGCCCTGGCCCGCATGGAGATGGGTGCGGCGACGCTGCGCGCCAAGGAGGCGGTGGACATCCTCGCCACCGCCGGCGGCGGCTCGTCCATCTACTCCGACCAGCCGATGCAGCGCGTCGAGCGCGACATCCAGACGATCAACCTGCACGGCGTGCTGCACCCGAACACCAACCTGGAGCTCTACGGGCGCCTGCTGTGCGGCCTGGAGCCCAACACCCACCTGATCTGAGGATGGTCCCGGACGGGAGGCGGGAGCCCTCGAACGCGCAATCGCCGCCGGCAGCCGGGCCGGCGGCGATTCGGCGTGCCCGCTCAGTCCCGCTTGAGCGAGCGGGAGAACGCCCGGACGTCCTGGACGTAGAGGTCGGGCTCCTCCATGGCCGGGAAGTGGCCGCCGCGCTCGAACTCCGACCAGTGCGTGATGGTCGGCAGCACCCGGTCGGCGAACCGGCGCAGCGGCAGGGCCGCGTCGTGGGGGAACACCGCGACGCCCGCGGGCATCGTCAGCGCCCACGGACCGCCCAGGGGCGCGGCGAGGTTCGGGCCCGACCGGTCCAGGATCTCGTAGTACATCTGGGCGGACGACCCGGCGGTCGCGGTCAGCCAGTACACCGTGACGTTCGTGAGGATCAGGTCCCGGTCGACGGCTTCCTCGGGCGTCAGCTGCGAGTCGGTCCACTCCCAGTACTTCTCCACGATCCACGCGAGCTGGCCGACCGGCGAGTCGGTGAGGGCGTAGGCGACCGTCTGCGGTCGGTTGCCCAGGAGCTTGAGGTGCGCGGACAGCTCCCGGTCGAACCGGCCGAGCCGACCGAGCCTGCGCCACTCGTCCTCGTCGAGGTCGGACAGCTCGGCCGGGTCCTGGGGCGGGAAGGTGACCAGGGTGTTCACGTGCACGCCGGCCACGTGCTCGGCGTCGATCAGGCACAGCTCCAGCGACACCAGCATGCCGAAGTCGCCGCCCTGCACCACGTACCGCTCGTAGCCCAGCCGGGCCATCAGCTCCTTCCACGCCCGCGCGACCCGGCGGTGGTCCCAGCCCGCCTGCCGCGTCGGGCCGGAGAAGCCGTAGCCGGGCATGGTCGGGATGACGAGGTCGAAGGCGTCGGCCGGGTCGCCGCCGTGCGCGCGCGGGTCGGTCAGCGGGCCGACCACCTCCAGGAACTCCACGAACGTGCTGGGCCACCCGTGGGTCAGCAGCAGCGGGGTGGCGTCCGGCTCGGGCGACTTCACGTGCAGGAAGTGGACGTTCGCGCCGTCGAGCTCGGTGGTGAACTGGGGGAGCTGGTTGATCCGGGATTCCACCGCGCGCCAGTCGAAACCGGTGCGCCAGTACTCCGCGAGGTCCTTCAGGTAACCGACGGGAACGCCGCGCGACCACCCGGCGTCAGCAACCTCGTCGGGCCACCTGGTGTGCTCCAATCTCCGGTACAGGTCGTCGAGGTCGGCCTGCGGAATATCGATGCGGAAAGGTTGCATGGCCGTTCTGCCTTTCATCGGGGATACCTCAAGCTACTGATCCCGGATGACGGCGGACAAGGGCCGCGGAATGACTCGGCAAAACTGGGCACTATTGAAGAAAGGGCGCCCTGACGTGCATTCCGCGTATCTGTTTTCCCGCGGCCGGGCGGTCTGGGCGACCGCCCGGCGCACGGTCAGCGGCGGAGGACGAGGCCGCGGACGTAGCCCGCCTGGCCGACGTGCTGGAGGTCGTCCTCGATCACGCTCAGCAGCCGCACGGCCAGCGTCACGGGCGGGTCCCACGACTCGTCCACGACCCTGGTCAGGTCCGCGGCGGTCAGGCCGCGCAGGTAGCCCCGCGTGCGCTCGTGCACCGCGCGGTGGTAGCCCAGCAGCAGGTCGGCGGGCGCGGTGACGGCGGCGACCTGGTCGGAGCCGTGGCCGTAGCCGGTGTCGCCGACCGGCAGCGGCAGGTCGAAGCGGTCGGCCCAGCCGTCGGCGGTCCAGACCTGCTCGGTGCCCGCGACCTCGGCCACGTGGTCGTCCTGCACGCGGGTCAGGTGCCAGACCAGCCAGGCGATCGGGTTCGCCTCGCCGTCGACCCGGTAGGTCAGCTGATCGGGTGACAAGCCGTCCAGCACGCGCTCCACGGACTCGCCGACCCGCCCGTACCCGTCCAGCAACACGTCGACCGCGGTGACCCCGCTCATCCGCACCCCTTCCTCGGCAGGCACCCACGCTACCCGCTGATCCGGTCGAGGCGCCGTCGCGCCGGGTTGAGCCGGCGGTGCCCGGGTAGGTCACTGGCATGGCTGATACCGAGTTGACCGCGTTGGCGCTGACCTGTTCCCTCAAGCCCTCGCCCGAGCCGTCGAGCACCGACAAGCTCGCCCGCCAGGTCCTGGACGAGCTGGCCTCGCACGGTGTGGCGGGCGACCTCGTCCGGGTCGTGGACCACGACGTGCGCCCCGGTGTGCAGAAGGACATGGGCGGCGGCGACGAGTGGCCCGCCCTGCGCGAGCGCGTGCTGGCCGCCGACATCCTCCTCCTCGCCACGCCCACGTGGGTCGGGCACCCGTCCAGCGTCGCCCAGCGGGTGATGGAGCGGCTGGACGCCGAGCTGTCCGAGACCGACGACGAGGGCCGGCTGCTGACCTACGGCAAGGTCGCCGTGGTGGCGGTCGTCGGCAACGAGGACGGCGCCCACAAGATCATCGCCGACTGCTTCCAGGCCCTCGACGACGTCGGCTTCACCATCCCGGCCAGCGGCGGCACGTACTGGAACAACGAGGCCATGAACCCCAAGGACTACCTCGACCTGGAGCGGACCCCCGACCCGGTGGCCGCGACCAACAAGAAGCTCGCCTCCAACGCGGCGCACCTCGCCCGGCTGCTCAAGCAGGCGAAGTACCCACCCGTCGGGTGACCGGCCGGGAGACCGGGTCCGCGGGGAGATCAGGGCAGGTCGTCCAGCAGCGCCAGGTCCGGCGGCACGAGGGTGGTCGACAGGATCAGCTCGCGCAGCAGGTTGTGGTTCAGCGCGTTGCCGACGGGCTCGCCGACCTCCTCGCGCAGCAGCCCGTGCACCCCGGCGGCGGACAGCCTGGCCCGCACGTCGGCGACGAGGTGCTCGACGCGCTTGACGCCCCAGCCCGCGTCCGGCTGGAGCTCGTGCAGGACCTGGGCGGCGTGCTGCCGCGACACCGGCTGCGGGTTGGCCTCGTGCAGCAGGTAGCGCTGGCCCAGCACGACCAGCGCCAGGTGCTCGTCGGCCGTGAGCCGCCACCGCTTGGGCGGCTGGGTCGCGACGCCGTGGTGGGTGGCCGGGTGGCCGCCGTCCTCGCCGGCGACGTACAGCTCCAGCAGGTGCTCGCGGTCGTGCGAGCCGCGGATGAACAGCGGCGTGTAGCCGTCGGGCAGCGGCACCGGGTCCTCGTCGCGGAACAACCACCGCGTCCGCGGCAGGCGGATCGGCAGCCGGCCGGTGTTGGTGACCCACCACCGCCCGGCGCGGCGGGTCAGCAGGCCGTGCTGCCGGCTCACCCGCGGGTCGGTCTCGCCGACGCACAGGTCGACGGCGGGCCGGTTGCGGCCGAACCGAACGTTGCGGCCCTCGACCGGGTCGACGCTGAGCTTGCCGCTGAGCGCGAGCGCGACGACGGCTCCGGGCGCGGCGCGGGGCACGTCCCGCGCCAGGCTTGGCGTGTTCATGCGGCCTCCTCGGGTTCCCGCGCAGTGTCGCCGGACCGCCCCGGGACCCCTCCCGGCCTCAGGCGATGGTAGGGGGCAACGCCGTCGGGGGAACCGCATTCCCGCGGCACCGGGGTGGAGCGGTCCCGCCGGGGGAGGGGTCCCCGCCCGGAGCCGCCACCCTTCCGGCATGGGCGATATCGAAGTGACCATCGAGACCCTCCGCCGGGTGGTCGACCGGCACGACAAGGCGCGCGACGACCTGATCGCGGTCAGCGGGCTCAGCCAGGCGCTCGCGGGGATCGAGCCCCCGATGACCGACCCGGCGACCACCGCCTACGTCACCGCCGTCCGCGACGTCGGCCGGGCGCACCTCGACGCGCTGGCGGCCGTCGAGCGGGACCTGGGCACGCGGGTCGAGGAGCTGACGGCGTCGGTCGACCAGTACGCGACGACCGAGCACGAGAACCAGCGACGGCTGACGGGGAGGGGCTGATGGCGGCGCTCACCGGTTACGCGATCCACGAGCTGGTGTCGCGGGGTGCGGGCCCCGAAGGGCTCGTCCGGGCGGCGGACGCGGCGAAGGAAGCGCGCACGCGCCTGCAGACCCTCGCCGACGAGCTGCGCCGGCTCACCGCGGAGCTGCAGGCCGCGTGGCGGGGCGGGGCGGCGGACCGGGCCGCGCAGGCCGCGCGACCGATCGAGCAGGCCCTCCAGCACGAGCAGGAGGTGCTGGAGCAGGCCGAGGCATCGTTGCGGGCGCAGGCCCAGAGCTGCACCCAGCTGCGCGGGCAGGTGCTGCCGATGGCGACGCCGGAACCGCCGGAGCTGACCCTGTGGGACGAGACCACGCCGTGGGACACCGACAACGAGCTCGCGCGCAAGGCGTGGTTCGAGGCCGACGCGAACAACCGCCGGGTCTACGCCGTGTACGTCGAGGCGACCGCCCAGAACCAGGCGATGCTGCCGCAGGTCGCACCGGCGGCGGGCGGCGCGGGCGCGGACACCTCGCTCCAGGCCGGGGGTGGGGCCGGGGTGGGGTCCGGGCCGTCCGCCCCGCCGCGGGTCGGCGGCGGGGACGCCACCTCGCCGTCCGCCGCGGGCGCGGGTGGTGGCGACCGGACGTCCGCTCCGCCGTCGGTGGGCGCGGGCGGTGGTGGCGGTGCGCCCTCGTCACCCTCGTCGTCGCCCTCGTCGTCACCGCCGCAGCCGCCGTCGGGGGGCGGCAGGACGTCCTCCAGCGGTGTCGGCCGCGAGGAAGGGGGTCCCGACGGCCGGACGCCCGCCGTCACCGTGCCGCCCGCGCCGAGGCCGTCCGGCGACCGCACCGCCGTGGCCGACTGGGCCGCCGGCGTGCCCGGCGGGCTGCCGGTCACGGCGCGCCCGCCGACGGGTCGGGACACCGCGCACACGTCGAACGTCCCGAAGGGCGACCACCTGTCCAGCGGCGTTCCGGTGCTGCCGGGCGGGATCGGCATCGGCGACCCGACGGGCACCAGGGGTTCGCGGGGTCCCCTGGCGGCGGGCGACCGGTCCGGGGTCCTCGGCACGACGCCGGCGGGCGCACCCGCCGCGGCCGGTGCCCGGGGCGCGGCCGGTCGGGCAGGGGTGGCGGGCACGGGCGGTTTCGCGCCGCACGCCCCCCACGCGCGGGACGAGGAAGACCAGGTGCACAAGCGGACCGTGTACCTCGACGAGGAAGCCGACGCGCTCGTCGGCAGGCTGCCCGGCAGCGTGTCACCCGTGATCGGGGAGGACTGATGTCGCGCGCACCGGTGGTCCTGTCCGACACGGCGTTCGACGTGCTGTGGCGGCACGAAGACCTCGGCGAGCACCACACCGTGCTGCACGTGCCGCCCGCCGAGGCCAACGCCCTGGAGGTCGAGCACGCGCTGCGGCGCGAGGGCGTGCGGGTGGACGAGGCGCTGGAGGCGTTGCGGGTGCTGGCCTTCGCCGACTTCGAGTGCTTCGGCTGGATCGCGTTCAACCGCGAGGTCACGCTGCCGGTCGTCGCCGCCGCGGCCGGGCGGCACGGCGTCTTCGCGCTGCGGGACAACGGCCACGTGCGCCTGGGCGCCCTGCGGGGTGATCCGTCGGACACGCTGGTGGCGTGCCTGCCGGAGCTGCCCGCCGGTCGGGGTTCGTCGATCAACGCCCGCGCCGAGGAGGCGCAGCGGTCGCGGGCGCTGGTCGAGCTGCTGCGGCGGCCGCGCACCGGCGTGGCGAAGCTGTTCGCGGCCAGGCGCGACCGGTACGGGCGGCGTCGGCGGTCGGACTCGTTCGTCACCACGCTCGACTGCCCCGACGGCCGGTGGCTGGTCGTCCGCTACACCGACGACCGCGGCCAGCACTGGGTGCACGCCACACCCGCGACCCGTCCGATCATCAAGGAGTGGGTCGACCGCTTGGCGTCCTGATGCGGGGGGAGGGGGGAGCGGCGGGTCGGCCACGCGGCCGGCCCGCCGTGCGCCATTGATCCGGTGACAGCGCAACCAGCGGCATCGAAGGGTTCGACGGCGGAGCGTTCAAGGCGCGCGGGTATCGCGAGCTGAAACGGCGCGGGCCTCGCTGTGACCGGGTGCGCGGGGCACTCCCGGCCGCGAGGGGCGGTCCGGTCCACCCGGACACCGCGCGAGGACCCGCGTCGCTCGGAGGAGCAGCCGCTCCGGGTTGTCACCGGTGTAGGGCTCGATCTCTCCGCCCCTGGTGCAGGTGCGCCCGCAAGCGGTCCCGCAGAACGGCCAGTGGTGCTGTCGCGCCCAGCTTCCCGAGGAACTCCTCGACGCTCCAGACGACCAGGCCGCCCTGGCGCGACAGGTAGAGGCCCACTCTGTCGATCCGGTAATGGTCGTCGTAGTCCAGCAGCAGGTAACCCGCCAGTTGGTGCAGCTCATCCCGACCGATCCGATGGGGGTCCTTCGTCGACTTGCAATCCAGGAGCAGACCTCCCAGGATGTAGTCGGCGTCCGCCGGCACGTCGATGCTCCCCGTGAACTCCGGACCGCACACCTTGGCCGCTGGGGGCAGGGCGCGGAACCCACTCAGCGGGCGGTGTGCCAAGGCCAGTTGGGCACGGACGTCGTCGACCACGTACGCCGGTACCGCGGCGACGAGCTCCGCGAGAGTGGTCGTGGCGTCGCGGCCGGAGAGCATGCTGTAGCGGCGGATCTGCGCGGTGCGATAGATGTCCTCGAAGGACGCGGCCACATAGCACAACCTGGTCAAGGTGTTGTCGTCGTGAGCGGTCGAGCCCGTCAGGTCGGCGTCGATCGTCGCCAGCAGTTCCTCGCCGACACCGGACAACCGTCGCCGCGCGGGCTCGGGCGGCGCGCCGCGCAAGTGGTGGCGGCTCGCCAACAGGTTCACGCCCCGCACGACCGCGGGGCCGAGATCACCGCCGAAGGACAAGCGGAGCCGGTAGTCGACGGTGTGGCCGATGCCCGACCAGTCCGGGTACCGGACGTCGATCGGTTGGACGGGGTGGGGCAGGGTCGCCAAGTGCTTGTGGTAGTCGCGCAGGAGGTCCGCCGTGGCGGGTAGGTGGCCTGCCATGAAGCGGGCGACGGGTGAGTCGGGATGGCGCAGTTGGCCGGTGAGGCTGAGTGCGGCCGTCGACGCGGTCCGGTTCACCGAGCCCTTCTCGTGCTCGTCGATCCACGAGACGCCTTCGAGGTCCAAGACGAGGCGGGCTCGGGTGACCGCGACGTAGATCAGGCGGGCTTCGGCGGCGTTGACGCCCCTGGGCAGGCCGTCGTCGTCGGTGGAGGGAGCCTCGAAGCCCGGCCCGATCCGAACAGTCGCCCACTCGCGGCCTTTCGCCTTGTGCGCGGTGGAGACCACGACCTCCGCGTCATCCTCGGTCGAGAGACTGCCCACCGCGCGCAGAACCTGTTCCGGGCCGTACTTGTCGACCAGCTTCACGATGGACTTCAAGTCCTGCCCGGCTTTGTCGTTCTCGACGTAGTCCTGCACCTCGCCCCACGAGGTGAACAGGAACAACTCGGGGTGGCTGGTCCGCTTGCCCGCCTTCAACTCCTCGGCCGCGGAGGCGATGCGCCGGATGGTGTCGCCACCGCCGGTCAGGGCGACGGGCACACCCTGGTCCAAGTACGCCATGACCTCTTGCATGGCGTCGGCGTTTCCCCGGCACAGGACCACATCGGGATCGCTCACCTCGCCGATCCTCGAGTTGTCGAGGCCGCGGCCGGTCAACCTCAGCGGTGATTCGGCGTGTCGCAACCAGCGGTTGGCCTCCTCCGCGATCCTGGGGCCGAACCTGAACGACTCGGTGAGGCGCAGGGTTTCCGCCGGAAAGCCGGTCATCACGTCGCGGGCATCACGCCAGCCGTAGATCTGCTGGGCCGGGTCGCCGACGCAGACCCGTTGGGCGCTCTGCTTCAGGAAGATCTCCTCGAGCACCGGATTGGTGTCCTGGGCCTCGTCCAGCATGATGAAGTCCCCGGGGAGGACCGGATTGGTGAGTGCCCACATCTTGAGGTAGTGGTCGTGTTCGAACCGGAGGGTGCCGCGGTCGGAAAGGATGTCCTCCCACGCGAGCGTCGCATAAGTGAGGAGGGCTCGGGCCAGGTATTCCTGGCCGTCGCTGTCCAAGCCGGTGACCGGCTCTAGGTGGCGAGCCATGACGTGCTTGTCGGTCGAGTAGCAGAACCTGCGGATCATGCCCATGACCAGGCGAGCCTGGTGGTTGACCTTGATGCGGTGCGTGCCGACGGAGAGGTCCCGGGTGATCCCCAGCCTGCGTGCGGTCTGCCAGGCCGGGATGCGGGTCTGCGAGCGTAATCGCTCCTGGTACCGGCTACCGACGGCCTGGTAGGCCAGGGAGTGCGCGGTGCGACACCGCACGTTGCCGCCGAACCGGGTGCCGGCTTCGTCGGCGATCGCCTTGTTGAAGGCTACGTACAGACCTCGCCGGCGGGTGGTCGCGGCCATCTGCACGAGTGTGGCGGTCTTCCCCGTTCCGGCACCCGCGACCAGAGCGAGGTCGCGGCCCGTGACGAACACGTCCCGGGCAGCGCTTTGCTCAGGGGTCGGCGTGAGTGCCATCAACACCTCGCTGGATGGTCCGATTGCCCGCGATCGCCTTGGCGAAGCGATCATAGTGCGCCCGCCGAGGCCGTTCGCGATCCGCTCGTACGCGAGGACCGGTGTGCCCGAGTGGCGTTCGGCGTGACTGCGCTCGCAACCGACGTCATGACAGCCGTGCGCCGAAACGCCGTTCCCGCTGCATGGCTCGTGGCGACGTTTTTCGAGCGTTATACGTTTTTCGCGCCCGCGGTGCCGACAACGTCTCGCGCCACGAGCGGAGCGGACCCGCCGATCCGTCCTGGACCGGTCACCGGGCGGGAGGTCGCGGTCGTCCCTCCGGCGAATCCGGTGGCGGAGGGGGCGCGGCCGCTGGTACCTTCCCCGAGGCCGTGCGAGAGAACGAGGAGGTGGTACCCGTGAACGATTCGACGTGGGTGCTCCTCTCCAGGGCCACGGTCGGGCGGTAGGTCGTCCGGGAGCGCCGTCACCGAGCACTCCCGAAAGGCACGACCATGCGCTTCACCTCCGAACGCCGCCTCGACGACGCCGTCCTCGAGCGCGCGTTCACCCTCGGCGACGTCCCCGGCCTGTTGTGGACGCCCGCGTCCACGTCCGAGCCGGCCCCGCTGGTCCTGATCGGCCACCCCGGCGGGTTGTCGACCATGTACCCCCGCCTGGCGGCCCGCGCCCGGCACGCCGTGGCGGCCGGCTACACCGCCGCCACCCTGGAGCTGCCCGGAGCCGGCGACCGGCCCCGGTCCGCCGCCGCCGACCAGGCGCGCGCCGACCTGCGCCGCGCGGTGCAGGCCGGTGAACGGGTCGACGACGCGGTCGTGGACCGGCTCGTCCTCCCGCTGGTCGACCAGGCCGTCCCGGAGTGGCAGGCGCTGCTGGACGCCCTGCTCGACCTGCCCGGGATCAGCGGTCCCGTCGGGTACTCCGGCGGGATCATCTCCGTCGGCGTCCGGCTGGCGGCGGTCGAGCCGCGCGTCGCGGCCGCCGTGCTGTTCGCCGGGAGCTACGTGCCCCGCGCCATCGTCGAGGAGGCGCGGAAGGTCACCACCCCGCTGCTGGTGCTGCTCCAGTGGGACGACGAGGGCAACGACCGGCAGCAGGCCCTGGACCTGTTCGACGCCTTCGGGTCGACCGAGAAGACGCTGCACGCCAACCTGGGCGGGCACACCGGCGTCCCGGCCTTCGAGGGGGACGACGCGAACCGGTTCTTCGCCCGGCACCTGAGGTGACGCCGGACCGCGGGTAGCGAGGTGCCGCCACCGGGGACGCCCCCGGTGGCGGCACCCGTCAGGTCACCGGGGGCCGTCCCCGCGGAGGAACCGGCCGACGGCCCGGTCGAGCGCTGCCGGGTCCGGATCGCGGTCGGGGTCGCGGTCGGCCGCCCAGGCCACGACGCCGTCCGGCCGCACGAGCACGGCACCCAGCCCGAGGTCGCCCAGTTCCCGGTCGCCCAGTTCCCGGTCGCCCAGCCCCGGATTGTCCAGCCCCGGATTGTCCGGCCCCCGGTCGCCGGGCCCCGGGTCGTCCGCCGCCGGACCGGTCACGTGGCGCAGCTCCTCCCGGCCGACCGCCCTGCCGTGCAGCAGCCCGTCGAAGTCGAGCAGGACGGCCCGCCCGTCCCGCATCAGGTCGGCCAGGCCCGTGCCGTCCGCCAACCGGAAGTCCGGGGCGGTGAGCCCCACCAGCGGGTGCCTGCCCCCGAGGTCGTGGCGCAGCGACGCCCCGGAGACCCTCCCGTAGGCGTAGGTGGTGCCGTCACGGGTGCCGAGCAGGTCGCGCAGCACGCCCTGCACGGCCCGGCCGTGCGCGTCCGGTCGCATCGCTGCCGACTGGGCGCGGGTCCAGTCGAGCACGTCGGCGCCCACCGGGTGGCGTTCCCCGGTGTAGGTGTCGAGGAGCGCCTCCGACGCCCTCCCGCGCACCACCGCCGCCAGCTTCCACCCCAGGTTCAGCGCGTCGCCGAGGCCGGTGTTGAGCCCCTGCCCGCCCAACGGGGAGTGGACGTGCGCGGCGTCGCCGGCGAGCAGCACGCGGCCGCGCCGGTAGGTCGTGGCCTGCATCGCCCGGTCGGTGAAGGTGGAGACGAGGTGGACGGCGGTCAGCGTGACGTCGGTGCCGGACACCCGGCGCAGCACCGCTTGCAGGTGCGCCCGATCGGGTTGCCGCCCGCGGTCGAACGCGCCGCCGTCGAAGTCCACCACGCCGAGGTGCCCTTCGGCGGGCATCCGGAGGTACATGCCGTCGGGCGTCGGGTGGAACCCGGGGCGCAGCACCTCGGGCCGGTCGACGTCGACCAGCATGGTGTAGCCCGTGAACAGCGGCTGCGTCCCGACGAACCCGAAGCCCGCGGCCCGGCGCACGGCACTGCGACCGCCGTCGCACCCGACGACCCAGCGCGCCGCGTGCCGCTGCCCGCCGGCGTGGACGACCACGCCGTCCGGGCCCGGTTCCACGTCGGACACCGCGACACCGCGCCGGATCTCCACGCCGAGCCCGGCGGCCCGCTCCGCCAGCACCGCCTCGACGGCTTCGAGGCTCGTCATCAACCCCCGCGGCACGGCGCCGGCCAGTCGGTGCGGCAGCGCGTCGAGGTCGACCTTGGCCGGGTCGAGCGCCATCCCGGCGAAGTGGCCGACGGCCGGCGGTCCCGACGGGGCGTCGCGGACGCCCGACGCGGCCACCAGCCGGTCCGCCAGGCCGCGTCGGTGGAACGCCTGGACCGAGGCCGCCGACAGGCCCCGCAGCCCCAGCGGCGCGGCCCGCCACCGCGAACCCGGCCGCGGCTCCCGTTCGAGCACCAGGACCGAGCAGCCACCCAGACCGAGCTCGCAGGCCAGGAACAGGCCGACCGGGCCGGCTCCGGCGATCACCACGTCGTGCACGGGGAATCCCCCTTCGTCGTTCGGTGCGGTGACCCTGACGCCGGCCGTTCACACGCGGCGCACACGGCGCTCACCTCGACCCGCGTGGCGTGGCCGCGGGCGCGCACGCGAGGATCGGGGGGTGGACGGGGGAGTGCGGCTTCGCTTCGCGCTGCTCGGCGCGTTCCGGGTGTGGCGCGGTGACGTCGCCCGCACCGTCCCCGGTGCCCGGCTGCGCGGGCTGGCCGTGCGGTTGGCGCTGGCGGGCGGGCGCCCGGTCGAGCAGGACGCCCTGGTCGACGCGATCTGGGCCGAGGACCCGCCGACCGACCCGGGCCACGCCCTCCAGGCCCTGGCCTCGCGCCTGCGCCGGGCGCTCGGCTCGACCGGCGACGTCACCGCGGTCGCGGGCGGCTACCGGCTCGCCGTGGACGCCGCCGACGTGGACGCGCTGCGGTTCGAGCGGCTCGCCGCCACCGGCCGCGACCGCCTGCGCGCCGGCGACCCGCGGGCCGCGGCGGCCGTGCTCGGCGAGGCCGTCGCGCTGTGGGGCGACCACCCCGGCGCCGAGCCGCCGGCCGTGGTCGCGGTCGCGCCGGCGGTGGCGACGCGGCTGGCCCACGCCTCGGTCGAGGCCGTCGCCGACCTGGCCGAGGCCGAGCTGGCCTGCGGCCGGGCCGACGCGGCAGCGGCCCGGCTGACCGCGCTGCTCGCCGACCACCCCGTCCACGAGCGCGCCGCCGCGGTGCTCATGGACGCGCTCGTCGCCCAGGGCCGCGAAGGCGAGGCCCTGGCCTGCTACGAACGCGTGCGCGAATCCCTGGCCGACGTCCTGGGCGTCGACCCCGGAGCCGCGCTGCGCGGGCGCCACCTGAGGCTGCTGCGCGCCGAGCCCGTCGCCGAGGTGAGCCCGCCGAGCCGCCTGCCCGCGCCCCTGACCAGCTTCGTCGGACGCGCCGACGAACTCGCCCGGATCGACGCGCTGCTGGCCACCGGGCGGCTGGTCACCGTGCTCGGCCCCGGCGGCGCGGGCAAGACCCGCCTGGCCGTGGAAGCCGCGCGCCGGCGGGACCACCGCGACGGCGTCTGGCTCGTCGACCTCTCCTCCGTCACCGGGCCGGCGGAGGTCGGGCCGGCGCTGGTCGCCGGGATCGGGCTGCGCGGCACGGCGCTGTTCGAGCCGGCCGGACCGGTCGGCGACCTCGACGTGCTGGTGGAGCGGCTGGGCGGCCGGGAGGCCCTGCTGGTGGTGGACAACTGCGAGCACCTGGTCGACGCCGTGGCCCACCTGGTCTCGGCGCTGCTGACCCGGTGCTCGGGCCTGCGGGTGCTGGCCACCAGCCGCGAGCCGCTGGCGGTCGACGGCGAGGCGCTGGTCCCGCTCGGCCCGCTCGCCCTGCCCGCACCGGACGCGGACGTCGAGCAGGCCCGCGGCACGGCGTCGGTGCGGCTGTTCGCCGAACGGGCGGCGGCCGTGCGGCCGGGGTTCGACGTCGACCGGCGCAACCTCGCCGAGGTGCTGCGGGTCGTCCGCGCGCTCGACGGCCTGCCCCTGGCCCTGGAACTGGCCGCGGCCCGCCTGCGCGCGCTGTCGTTGACCGACCTGGCGGCCGGGTTGTCGGACCGGTTCGGCCTGCTCACCACCGGCAACCGGACGGCCCTTCCCCGGCACCGCACCCTGCGGGCGGTCATCGCGTGGAGCTGGGACCTGCTCGACGCGGACGCGCGCACGGTCGCGGAGCGGATCTCGGTGCTGCCCGGCGGCGTCACGCCGGCCTCGGCCGCGGCGGTGTGCGCCGCAACGGCGGTGCCGCCCCACCACGTGCGCGACCTGCTCGCGGCCCTGGTCGACCGCTCGCTGCTCCGGCTCGCGCCCGACACCGGCCGCTACCGGATGCTCGAGACCATCCGCGAGTACGGCGTGGAACGCCTGGCGGAGCAGGGCGCGCTCACCGCCGCGCGGGACCTCGCCGCGCGTCACCTCGCCGACCTGGTCGCCCGCCACGACCCGCTCCTGCGCGGCCCCGACCAGCTCGACGCGCTGCGCGTGCTCACCGCCGAGCACGACAACGCGACGGCCGCCCTGCGGCACCTCCGCGACACCGGGGAGGTCGACGCGGCGCTCGCCCTGGCGACGGACCTGACCTGGTACTGGCACATGCTCGGCCGGCGGGCCGAGGCGTCCCGCTGGCTCGACCCGGCCACCGCGTCGCCGGGCGTGCGGCGCGACCTGGCCGAGGCGGCGCTCCTGCTCGACGCGCACGACCTGCGCGGCGAGCCGGTCGGCGACGCGGCGCACGCGCTGGTCGACCGGCTGCTGCGCCACCCGGAGCCGCCCGCGTTCGGCGTGCCGACCGCGGTCCGGCTCGCCGCCCTGGCCGGGGTCGACCCGGCGCCCCTCGTGCGGCGGTTGGCCGACGGCCCGGACGCCTGGCGGGCCGGGCTGGCCCGGGTGGCCCGCGCGGAACTCGCCGAGAACGACGGCAGGCTGGACCAGGTCGCCGACGACGTGGCCGCGGCCCTGGCCTGCTTCACCGAGGCGGGCGACCGCTGGGCGATCGCCACGGCGTTGCCGCTGCGCGCCCTGCTGCGGCAGTACGACGGCGACCTCGACGGCGCGCTGGCCGACCTGACCGAGGCCAAGCGGCTGGCCCGGGGGTTCGGGTCGCTCAGCCACAGCGACGAGACGTTCATCGACCTGCGGCTGATCGACCTGCACGTGCGGCTGGGCCGGACCGGGCGGGCCGCGGAGATGATCGCGGCGACCCGGCAGCGCGCGCTGCGCTCGACCGTGCCGGAGATGGTGGTGCTGCTGGACGCCCGCGAGGCCGGGCTGCGGCTGCGCGGCGGTGACCCGGAGCGGGCCCGCGAGCTGGTCGAGGCCGCCGAGGCCGGCCTGTCCGACCGGCTCCCGTTCGGCGGCGACCACGGGCGGGCCCTGGTCTCCGCCGTGCGGGCCGAGCTCCGCCTCGAACTCGGCGACGAGCACGGCGCGCGAGCGGCGCTGGAACGGGCGCACGCGGCCGCGGTCGGCAGCGGGGACCTGCCGGTCGTGGCGTCGGTCGCGGTGGGCGTGGCGGGCCTCGCCGCGCGCCTCGGGCGGTTCCCCGACGTGGCCGCGGTGCTCGGCGCGGCGGCCCGCCTGCGCGGCGCGGACGACCGCACCGACCCCGCGGTCCGCGCGTTGGGCGGCCGCGCCCGGGCCGCGTTGGGCGACGAGCGCTTCGCCGAGGCGTACGAGGCCGGCCGGCGGCTGGGCGTGCCGGCAGCGCTGGCGCGCACCGACCCGACCCGGTTGCGCGGCACCGGGGCCGCCGGCGACCGGGTGGACCCGCGGTGACCACCCCGATCGGAACTCCCACCCGGGCGTGAGCCGCGGGACGTCCGAACCCGCCGGGGCCGCGGCCGCGACGGGCTCACCCCGCCGCCCGGCCTCAGGTCGGCTTGCGCCACACGGAGATGTGCTTCGCCGAGTCCTGCGTGAACGGCGTCCCGTGCCAGTCGGCGACGCGGCGCTCCAGCTCGAGCCCGGCGATCCGGGCCATCAGGTCGAGTTCCGCCGGCCAGGCGTACCGGTGCCGGGAGGCACCGCGCCGGTAGCGGCCGTCGTCGCCGTCGCGGGTGAGGTGGTGCGAGACGAGGACCTGCTCGACCAGGTCGAAGGTGTCGAACCCGAGGTGGTGCTCGGAGACGTCGAACGGCACCGCGACCTGGCCGGGCGGCAGGAACCGCAGCGGCGGCACGCCCAGCTCGACGACGAACCGGCCGCCGGGCACCAGGTGTCGTGCGGCGTTGCGGAAGCACTCGACCTGCTCGTCCTGCGTGAGCAGGTTCGTGATGGTGTTGTAGACGAGGTAGACCAGCGTGAACCCGCCGGGGACGACGGTGGTGGCCATGTCCCCGATGACCACGGGCAGCGAATCCGCGTCGACCTTGCGCCGCAGCACCGCCGCCATGTGCTCGGACAGCTCGATGCCCACGACCGGCACGCCGCGTCCCCGGAGCGGGACGCCCACCCGTCCGGTCCCGACGGCGAACTCCAGCGCCCGGCCGTCCCCGGCGAGGTCGGCGAGGAACGCCAGGGTCGGTTCGAGGACGGCGGCCGAGGACATCTCGACCTCCTCGGCGTCGTAGCGCTCGGCGGCCGCGCGGGTCCACAGCTCACTGCTCGTCACGGTCGTCCACCTTGCCGGGCACCGAGAGGCGGTGTCGACGCATTTACCCTCACCGGGCCGCGGGACCGGGGTCGCCGGCCGCCCGGCGCTCAGAGGCCGATCACCAGCAGCCCGGCGGCGGTCAGCGTGGAGACGCCCGTGGTCGAGCAGGCGAGGGGGTTGGGTTGCAGGCCGGTGCCCGTCGACTTCGCCGGGTCGGGCGTGAAGCTGCCCGACGTGATGGAGCCGAGGGCGACGACCACGATCTCCCCGCCGACCCGGGTGGTGGTCCGGTTGTAGGAGAAGGTGCTCGGCGGGATCGCGCTGGTGGTCCACGTGTAGACCCGCGTGCCGCTGCCCGCGGCCAGGACGCCGCTGCACGAGGCGTTGGTCGCCGTGCCGGACTCGTGGTAGCTCCCGGTCGGCGCGGAGCCGCTGGTGCAGTTGAACAACTGCCCCTCGACGGTGAACGTGACGTCCCGCGGGGTGTTGGTCAACGGCGGGTCGTAGGTGACCACCTCGCTGAGCGCGCAGGTCTGGTCGACCGCGGCGTGCGCGGTGGCGGTCGTGCCGGACATCGCCAGCACGGCGGCGGCCGCGCAGGCCCCCGCGATCCTCGGTGTCTTCGCCATGCCATTCGGTCTACGCCTGCCGGCGTCGCACCGGGAGCGCCGTTCGGGTGGAGGCCGCCCCGTCACGACCTGGCTTCGCGGTGGGCCGGCTGGTGGTGCGTGCGGGCGGTGTCCGCGCCGTGGGAGAACGACGCCGACTCCTCGCCGCGCTGCGGCTCACTCTGGTGGCGCAGCCGCGGCAGGACGCGGCGCAGCGCGTCGACGAGCAGGTCGGCGAGGTCGTGGCTGAACCCGTTGCGGACCACGACCCGCAGCACGGCGAGGTCCTCGCGGTCGGCGGGGAAGGTGTAGGCGGGCACGAGCCAGCCCTGCTCCCGCAGGGCGGCCGAGACGTCGAAGACGGAGTAGCCGCTCTCCCCCTCGGCCAGGGTGAAGGCGAACACCGGCAACTGCCGCCCGTCGGTGACCAGGCGGAACGCCCCGAGGTCCGCGATGCGGCCGGCCAGGTCGGAGGCGACCTCCCGGCAGTACGACTGCACGCGGCGGTAGCCCTCGCGGCCCAGCCGCAGGAAGTTGTAGTACTGCACGACGACCTGGGCGCCGGGTCGGGAGAAGTTCAGCGCGAAGGTGGGCATCTCGCCACCCAGGTAGTTGACCCGGAACACCAGGTCCTCGGGCAGGGCGTCGGCGTCGCGCCAGACCACCCAGCCGACACCGGGGTAGACCAGGCCGTACTTGTGGCCCGAGGTGTTGATCGAGGCGACCCGGGGCAGCCGGAAGTCCCACTCCAGGTCCGGGTCGCAGAACGGGGCGACCATGGCCCCGGACGCGCCGTCGACGTGGACGGGGACGTCCCAGCCGCGTTCGTCGCGCAGCCGGTCGAGGGCGGCGCAGATCTCGGCGACCGGCTCGTAGCTGCCGTCGAAGGTCGAGCCGAGCACGGCGACGACGCCGATCGTGTTCTCGTCGCAGTGCTCGACCGCCTCCTCGGCGGTGAGGTGGAACCGGTCGCCCCGCATCGGCACGAGGCGCGCCTCCACGTCCCAGTAGTTGGCGAACTTCTCCCAGCACACCTGCACGTTGACGCCCATGACGAGGTTGGGGCGGTCGGCGGGGCGACCCGCGGCGCGGCGGCGGTGCTGCCAGCGGCGCTTGAGCGCGAGGCCCGCCAGCATGCACGCCTCGCTGGAGCCGGTGGTGGAGCAGCCGGTCGCGCGGTCGGGGTCGGCCGCGTGCCAGAGGTCGGCCAGCATCCGCACGCACCGCTGCTCCAGGTCGGCGGTGCGCGGGTACTCGTCCTTGTCGATCATGTTCTTGTCGGCGCACTCCGCCATCAGCGCCCGGGCGGTCGGCTCCATCCAGGTGGTCACGAACGTGGCCAGGTTGAGCCGGGCGTTGCCGTCGAGCATCAGCTCGTCGTGCACGACCTGGTAGGCGGTGTCGGCGGGCAGCCCGTCGTCGGGCACGCGGTTGCGCGGCACGCGGAACGGCTCGCGGGTGAAGACCGGGTTGACCGCGACGTCCTCGCGGCCGGTGTCGTGCGCGTCCGCCGGGTGGTTGAGGGGCACGGTCCGGGCCTTTCGGTGGGAGGGGTCGCCGGTCCCGGCTACCCGCGCACCGCCGGGGCAACCGGTGGGCGGCCCGATGTCACCGGTACGGGTCGGGTCGCGCCGACCGGCCCGCGCGTTCACCCGGTCGAGGCTCTCTAGCCCGATCAGGTGATGCCGGTGGCGGTAGGTTGATTTGTCGACCTCGACCTGCCTAGGTGATCCGCGTGGACCACATGTTCGATCTTGTAAATGCCCGCCCGGGCACCGGCCGCCCCGCCGCGCGGGGAGGGCCGCGATGACCCGGGACGAGGGCGCGGCGCTGCCGTGGGTGCCCGACGAAGTCGACATCGACAGCCCCAGCGTGGCGCGGGTCTACGACTACCTGCTCGGCGGCGGCCACAACTTCGCCAGCGACCGCGAACTGGCGCGGCGGCTCGTGGAGGCGCAGCCCAACGTGCGCGAGATCGCGCGGCAGAACCGGGCGTTCCTGCGCCGCGCGGTCGTGTTCCTGCTCGAAGCGGGGGTGCGCCAGTTCCTCGACCTGGGCTCGGGCATCCCGACGGTCGGCAACGTCCACGAGATCGCCCAGGCCGCGGCACCCGGGACGCGGGTCGTCTACGTCGACTACGAGCCGGTCGCCGTCGCGCACAGCCGCCTGCTGCTGCAGGACAACCCCGACGCGGTGATGGTGAGCGCCGACATCACCCGGGCCTCGGACGTGCTCGACGCGCCGGCGACGCGGCGGATGCTCGACTTCGACCAGCCGATCGGGTTGCTGGCGGTCACCATCGGCCACTACATCCCGCACGCGGCCGACCCGGTGGGCCTGTTCGCCCGTTACCGCGACGCGCTCGCGCCCGGCAGCCACCTGGCCCTGACCCACCTCACCGACGACTTCAGCGCGGTGCACGGCGACCGCATCGTGAGCACCATGAAGACCACCCGCGACAACGTCTTCCCGCGTGGCCGCGCCGAGGTGCTGGAGCTGTTCACCGGTTTCGAGCTGGTCGAGCCGGGCCTGGTCACCACCTCGCTGTGGCGGCCGGACAAGGGGGTGCACGAGGTGCGCGACGCCGAGCAGGACGCCCTGTACGCGGGCGTCGGCCGACTGCCCTGACCGGAGCCGGACGAGCCCCGGGGTGCGCGGCTCCCCGCCGCGCACCCCGGGCTTCCTCCCCCAGGCGGAAGTCCCTACCGGAACGTCAGGCGGTACTCCACGCCCCCGCGGTCGACGCCCTGCTCGTCGGTCTGGAACACGGTGAACGGCTTGCCGTTGGCGTCCCTGGTGCCGTTGACGACCAGGCCGACGGGCAACCGCTCGCCCGCCTTGAGCACCAGGCCGGTGAACCGGGCCTGCTTGGCGTCCACCACCTGGAACTGGGTGGTCCCGACCTGCCGGAGGCCGACCGCCTGCCCGCCGGCGGCGCGCCAGCGCTCGGTCAGCGCCTGCCCGAGGTCGACCACGACGCGGCCCTGCCCGATGAACGGCTCACCGACCGGCGCGACGACCAGGCCGGCGCGCACGTCGCGCGGGAGCGGGTTGCCGATCATCCAGTCCATCCTGACGTCGACGTTGGCCGGGTGCGTGGCCGTCACGACGTTGTGCCAGGCGATGTTGTTGTTGTTCCGGGTGTTGGTCTCCGTGCTGAGGCCTTCAGCGAACGCCATCGGGTCGGCCGGGTCCTCGACCCACCGGGCCAGCAGGCAGTAGTGCTTCCAGTCGTTCGGCACGGTCCACGGGACCATGAGCTGCTGCCCGCCCGGCGGGATGGTGGCGGTGACGTTGCCGAACTCGGTCCAGTCGGCGGTCCACTGCGCGTTGCCGCCGGCCTTGGTGTAGTACAGCCGCAGCTTGCCGGTGTGGGCGACCTGGTCGTTGTTGTGCACGTTGACCCAGACGGAGTAGGTCAGGGTCGGGGTGACCGGCACGTCGGCCGCGCACGGGCCGCCCGCGCAGACCGTGATGTCCGGGCTCGACCAGATGCCGCCCGAACCCGGCTCGGCGCCGGTGTCCGCGAGGTTGTCGCGCAGGTAGATGCCCGCGGTCGCGGCGCTCGCCTGCGCCGAGGCCGCGGCCGGCAGGAACGCGGCCAGCAAGGCGGTCACGACGAGGGCGAACAGGGCGCCCCGCCGGCTGCTCGGTGTGCGGTGCATGGGGTCCTCACTCTCGGTTGGGCAGTGGCCCGGTGACGGTGCGGCGCGCCTGTTGTGAACCGGTTGTGGGACCGGTGACCTTGGGCTGGTCAGCCGTTTCGCGGAGCCGGCACGACTGATTACGCTCGGTCGCCGTGGGGGAGGAAGGTGCCGACGTGGGCGAGGTGGGCGTGCTCGGGCGCGTGCGCGCCACCGGCCCGGCCGGACCTGCGGAGCTGCGGGGCGGGCGGCAGCGGACCGTGCTCGGGTTGCTGGCCCTGCACGCCGGGCAGGTGCTCTCGGTGACCCGGCTGGTCGACGCGGTGTGGGGCGAGGACCCGCCGCGCACCGCCGTGCGGACGCTGCACAGCCACGTGGCGCGCCTGCGGCAGGCGTTGGACGCCTGCGGCTTCGGCCCCGTCCTGCGGACCGCGAACCCCGGCTACGCCCTCGACGTGCCGCCGGAGCGGGTGGACGCCCTGCGGTTCGAGCGGCGCGTCCGGGACGGCACGCAGGCCGCCGAGCGGGGCGCGGTGGCCGAGGCGCTGGAGGCGTTCCGGGAGGCGGCCCGGCTGTGGCGGGGCGAGCCGTTCACCGACGCGCCGCTGTCGGGCTGGGGTGCGCGCGAGGTGGAGCGGCTGCACGAGCTGCGCCTGACCGCGCTGGAGGGCCGGTGGGACGCCGAGCTGCGCCTGGGCAACCACGTCGCGGCGGCCGAGCAGCTGCCGCGGCTGCTGGCCGAGCACCCGACCAACGAGGGGCTGATCGCGCTGCACGTGCTGGCGCTGTACCGCTGCGGACGGCACACCGAGGCGCTGACGGCCGTGCTGCGGGCGCGGGAGCGGATCGCCCACGAGCTGGGCGCCGAACCCGGACCGCGGTTGCGGGCCCTGCACAGCGCGGTCCTGCGCCGCGACCCGGGGTTGAGCGGCCCGCCCGCGGTCACGACCGGGCCCGCGCAGCTGCCGGCCCGCGTCGGCTACTTCACCGGCCGCGACGACGAGCTGGCCGAGCTGGACCGGGTGCTGGACGAGCCGGGCGACGACCGGCCCGTCGTGGTCGTGTCCGGCGCGGCGGGCATGGGCAAGACGGCGTTGGCGGTGGAGTGGTCGCACCGCGTGGCGCACCGCTTCCCCGACGGCCAGCTGTTCCTCGACCTGCGCGGCCACGACGCGCGGCGAGCCGTGACCGCCGGCGACGCGTTGGCCCACCTGCTGCGCGGCCTGGGCCTGCCCGACGACCGATTACCCGGCTCGACCGCCGAACGCGCCGCGCTGTACCGGTCCCTGCTGCACGGCAAGCGGTGCCTGGTCGTGGTCGACGACGCCGGTCCGGTCGAGCACGTGCTGCCGCTGGTGCCGGGCGCGGACCACAGCCTGCTGGTGGTGACCACGCGGAAGTCGCCCGCCGCGCTGGCCGCGCACTGCGCGGTGCGGCCCCTGCGGCTGGACGTGCTGGCGCACCGGTCGTCGTTGGCGCTGCTGAGCAGCGTGCTGGGCCCGCGGCGGGTCGAGCGGGAACGCGGGCCGGCCGCCCGCCTGGCCCGGTTGTGCGGCGGGATGCCGCTGGCGCTGAGGATCGCCGCGGCCCGCCTGGCGGGCGAACCCGACGCGCCGATCTCCGGGTTGGCGGCCGAACTCGCGGGGGCGAACCGGCTGGACGCGCTGGCCGTCGACGGCGACACCCGCACCGTGCGGACCGTGCTCACGAGCGCCTACCTGCCGTTGGAGCTGACCCAGACGCGGATGTTCCGGCTGCTCGGGCTGACGCCGGGCACCACGTTCACCGCGTCGCTCGGGGCGGCCCTCTGCGAGGTCCCGCCCGCCGTCGCCCACGCCGCTGCGGGCGAGCTGCGGGCGGCGCACCTGATCACCGCCGCGGGCCCGGACCACTACCGGTTCCACGACCTGATCCGCGAGTTCGCGCGGCAGCGCGCCCGCGAGGACGAAACCCGCGCCGCGACCACCGAGGCGGGCCACCGGCTGGTCGACTGGTACCTGCTCGTGGCCGACCGCGCCAACCGCGTCCTCGACCCCAACCGCGACCTGGTCACCCCCACCCCGCGCCACGCCGTCGGCGGTGTGCCCCCGCTGCCCGACCGGCAGGCCGCGCTGGCGCTGCTGGAGGCGGAGCGGTCCAACCTGACGCCGGTGGCCCGCTTCGCCCGGGAGACCGGTCGACTGGCCGCCGCCTGGCAGTTCACCTACCTGCTGACCAGCTTCTTCGACGCCACCGGGCACTGGCAGGAGCGGGTGGCGCTGTGCCGGCAGGGCGCCGCGGCGGCGGGCGAGCTGGGCGACCCGCTCGCCGAGGCCGAGATGCTGCGGGCGCTGGGCGTGGCCTACTACATGACCCGGCGGCTGCGGCAGGCGTTGGACACGCACGCCCTGGCGCTGCGGGCGACGCGCGTGGCGGGCGACCTCAACGGCGAGGGGCACGTCTACAACAACCTCGCCAACACCTACGCCGAGCTGCGCCGCTTCGACGAGGCGGTCGCGGCGCACGAGCAGGCGGTCGACCGGTGCCGCTCGGCGGGCAACCACCTGGGGCTCGCGCTGTCCCGGCGCAACCTCGGCAACACGCTGGTCCGCACCGGGCGGGCGGAGGAGGCGCTGGCACCGCTGCTCGAAGCCCTGGCCGGGTTCCGGCGGTTGGCCGCGCCCCGGCTGGAGGCCGCCACCCTCGACACGCTCGGCGAGGCGCGACTGGCGCTGGGCGACCACCGGCGGGCGCTGGCGACCTTCGCCGAGGCGCTGGAGCTGACCCGCGCCACCGGGTACGTGTGGATGGAGATGGAGGTCCTGCTGCACACCGGCGCGGCGCACCTGCTGCGACAGGACTTCGCGGCCGCCGCGGCCGAGTTCGAGCAGGCGTTGGCGATCAGCCGGGAGCACCGCTACCCGCACGTGGAGGCGGTCGCGCTGGACCGGCTGGGCCGGGCGTTCCTCGGCCGCGGCGACCTGGCCGCCGCCCGCGAGCACCTGGAATCGTCCCTGGCGGTGCGCCGGACCGTGCCGGACGGCTACGAGCAGGCCACCGCGCACCGCGACCTCGCCGAGGTGGTCGCGCGGCAGGGCGACGAGGCCGCCGCGGCCTCCCACCGGGCCCGGGCGATCGAGCTGTACCGGCAGGAGAACGCGACGGCCGAGGTCGAAGCCGTGCGTGCGCAGCTGATCAGCTCGTGACCAGCGTCAGCACCGTGCGCAGGTTGCCCGGGCTCCCGGAGGAGGGTGCGAAGAACTCCACCGGGACGCGCATCTGCTGCCCCGGCGCCGCCGTGATGGTGAACCGCACGACGGCACGGCGTGCGCCGGGCGGCACGGTGAGCACCAGGTCCTTGACCGGCACGTAGCCGAGCTGCGTGCCGCCGGAGTCCAGCGTGCGCACGTGCACGGTCCGGGTGTCGGGCGTCGCGTCGCGGAAGTGCGCGCTCGCCGAGCACACGTCCCGCCAGCAGACCCCGGTGCCCTCCGTGGACACCTCGCCGGAACAGCCCGCGTCGTTCGGGTCGCACCCGGTGCCGCCGGCGTCGTCGTCGGTGATCCACCCCGCCCCGCTGCGCCCGGTGACCACGACACCCGTGGGCAGGTCGAGGGAGACCCAGAACACCTCGGTCAGCTCCGGCACGGCGTCACCGGCCACCGCGACGGTGACGTACTTGGTGGCGGTCTCGCCCTGCCAGGTCAGCACGCCGGACGTGGCGGCGTAGTCCGACCCCGCCCGCGCCGGGTCCCGGTCGGCGGACGCGCCGTCGACCGTGCGGAACCGCACCGAGCCGGACGCCTGGCAGCCCGCCGCCACCACGACCGAGACGGGGAACCGGAACACCGTCGTCGCGCCCGTGCCCTCGGCCCGCGTCACGTCGCCGACGTCCACGGCCGCCGGCGCGCACGCCGCAGCCGTCGCCGACGTGACCCCGCCGGGCAGGGCGAACCCCACCACCGCCGCGACCGCGAGCAACCGCGCGGCCGCCTTCCCGCTGCGCCACCAGAACATGCCTCACCCCGTGTCTCGCGCCGGCCGCTTGTGCGCCCGCTCCCGGACGCTGCCTACCGGGACGGCGTTGTGAACCGGTTGTGCGGCCGCCGCCGGCACGACCGGGCCAGGTCAGAGGAAGGTCGTCTGCCCGAGCGGCACGGCGAGGCCGGACAGGCCGTTGAGCAGGCAGTCGAGGTTCGGGTTGGCCACGCCGACCGTCTGCGAGGTGGTCCCGGCGAGCGGGCCGCTGGTCTGCCAGGTGGTCAGCTGCACGGTGCCGTCGAGCACGTTGGTGCGCACGGTGAAGTCGAAGGTGGTCTCCTCGTCACCGGGGGACCACTGGATGGTCGCCGAGCCGGTGATGGTCAGCAGCAGGTTGCACGGGACGCCGCCGAGGCTGGTGGCCGTGGCGGTGGCGGTGGTGACCGCGCCGCCGGCCAGCTCCGGGTGGGAACCGTTGGGGGACAGGCAGTTCACCAGGTCCGCCACCGCCGTCACCGAGGCGGTGGTCCGCGTGGCGGTCAGCGCGGGGGCGAAGGTGAGCTGCACGTTGACGTCGCAGGTGAGGTCGGGCACCACCGCGGCCGCCGGTGGCGCGGTCGCGGTGACGGCGCCCAGCGCGAGGGCGGACGCGGCGAGCGCCGCCCACGCCCTGAGCCGGGTTCGGGCGGTGGTCCTGCGGTGCGTCGACATGGGTCTCCTCCCGTGGGCGCCAGGTCGGCACGACGATCCGACCACCCGGCGCGACCGGCGACAAGCGACCGGAAGAGTTGCGGGAACCGTTGCCGTGACCGGGAAATCCCGGCGATGGGCCGGACGTGGCCGCGGACGTCGGAAGCCGTCACCCGGTGGGACCACCGCCGGCGCCCGCGCTTCGGCCGTGGACGGGACGGCGACGAGCGGCAGGATGGCGGGTATGCGACTCACCACCCTGCTCGTCGCCGTCCTGACCTCCGCGTCCCTGCTGCCCGCGCCGGCCTCGGCCCACCCGGCCCGGACGACCGACGCGACCTACCACAACGACGCCGCCACCCCGGGCGCCGACCCGTTCGTGCTGTTCGACCGGCCCAGCGGCTACTACTACGCCTACTCCACCGAAGGCGCGGACCCCGGTCACCACTTCGCCGTCTACCGCTCGCCCGACCTCGCCACCTGGGAGCACCTGCCCGGCGGCGCGCTGCGGGCCGGGCAGGACGGCGACTGGGCGCACGACTGGTTCTGGGCGCCCGAGGTCTACCACAACCCGGACACCGGCCTGTACTTCTTGTTCTACGCGGCCAGGATGAACCGCGACGTGGCCGCGCACTTCGGGCACGCGGACTTCGAGGAACCGTGCAAGGTCGGCGTCGCGGTGTCGCGCTCGCCCGCCGGCCCGTTCCACGACATCGTCGAGGGCCCGCTGGACTACCACCCGTACGACCCGGCGTACCACGACGTCAACCTGATCATGGACGCCGCGCAGAAGAAGCCGCCCGCGACGCTGGAGGAGGGCCGGACCGCACCGCTGGGCACCTACCTGCCCTACATCGACCCGAACGTCTTCTTCGACGCCGACGGCCGGATCTACCTGTACTTCTCCCGCAACGCCTACCGCAACTGGGTGTGGGACACCGACCTCGGCAAGTACGTGGAGGAGTCGAACGTCTACGCCGTCGAGCTGACCGGCGACTGGTGGCGCGACCCCACCGGCCGGACCATGCCCGCCATCGCGCCCGCGTACCGCGACGCGAACCGGGCGTCGGACGACCCCCCGGGCGTGCGCAAGGACGGCTACGTCCCGATCCTGGCCTACGGCTCCGACCAGCAGGCGTGGGAGAACGCGCACGTCAACGACTACGCGAAGTCCGGTGGCGCGAAGAAGGACCGGCGGTGGGCCGAGGGCTCCACCACCCTCAGGACCACCGACGCGCGAGGCGTTCCGCACTACTTCCTGACGTACTCGGCGAACAACTACGAGAACGAGTTCTACGGCGTGGGCTACGCGACCGCCGACGGACCGCTCGGCCCGTGGCGCAAGGCGGCCGCGAACCCGGTGCTGGCCCAGGACCCCGCCCGGGGCCTGTACTCGACCGGGCACGGCAGCGTCATCGGCTCACCGGACGGCACGCAGTTCTACTACGTGCACCACGGGCGCCCGTCGACCACCTCCGCCCGAGCCCTCTGCACCTCCCGCCTGCACCCGGGTCCGGAGCTGTCGATCGACGCGTCCACCTCCGACGAGCCGCTGCCGTCGGGCGTCGGGCCGCTGCGGATCGGGGCCGGGGACCGCGTGCTGCGCCCGCGCCCGGGCGGTTCCGCGACCACGACGGTCCACGTGAGCAGTGCCCGGGGCGCCGCGTTCGACCTGACGAACCCGCAGAACCGCCTCCGCGCGGTGCTCCGGCCCGCCGACGCCGGGACCGCCGTCGTGCGGGGCGGCCAGGTCACCGTCACGACGACCGGCCGCCGCCCGGCTGTGCTCACGGTCTCCTACCAGCGCCACGAGGCCGGCGGCGGCTACCGCGACGTCGCCAACACCGGGCCGCGGCGCATCGACCCGGTCCAGGTCACGATCCCGGTGGTGACCCGGCCCTGACCGCGCCCGTCGAGCCGCGCGCACCCGGCCGTCCCGTCGCTTCGGTCTTGGGGAGGGGTGAGGCGCCTCTATAACCTGCCGGGGAGGCGGGCGGCGGCGCGTTCCGGGTGCTCGCCCGGTTCGTCCGCGAGACCGACGTCGACCTCGACGAGCGACACCGGGAGGAAGCACCGTGATCCGGATCGACGCCCACCACCACCTGTGGCGGCTGCTCCCCGGCACGGGCGGCCCGCGGCCCGCAGCGCGCGCCCACGACTGGCTGGACGACCCGACCGCGGCGGCGATCCGGCGCGACTTCACGCTGGACGACCTCGCGCCGATCGCGGCGGCGGCGGGCGTCGACCGGACCGTGCTCGTCCAGGTCCTGCCGGACGTCGGGGAGACCGCCGACTTCCTCGCGCTCGCCGCGGAAGACGCCGGCGGCCTGGTGGCGGGCGTCGTGGGCTGGGTGGACCTGACCGACGGCCGCACGGCCGACACCCTCGACGCGCTGCGGGCCGGTCCCGGGGGAGAGCGGCTCGTCGGCGTGCGCCACCTCGTGCAGGGCGAGGCCGACCCGGAGTGGCTGGACCGCCCGGACGTCCGGCGCGGCCTCGCCGCGGTGGGGGAGGGAGGTTTGGCCTACGACCTGTTGACCCGAACGCACCAACTCCCGGCGGCCATCCGGGTGGTGCGCGCGCGGCCGGGGACGACCTTCGTGCTCGACCACGTGTCCAAACCGGACATCGCCTCCGGCGAGCTGGAGCCCTGGGCCTCCCTGGTCCGGGAACTGGCGGCCGAGCCGAACGCCTTCTGTAAGCTGTCCGGCATGGTCACCGAAGCGGACCACGCGTCGTGGACGCCGGCCGACCTCCGCCCGTACGCGGACGTGGTGCTGGACGCGTTCGGGCCGCGACGGGTGATGTTCGGGTCCGATTGGCCGGTCTGCCTGCTCGCCGCGTCCTACGACGAGGTGCTCGCCGCGGCCGAGGCGGTGACGGCCGGCCTGACCGCCGCCGAACGCGCCGAGGTGTTCGGCGGGACGGCGGCCCGCGCGTACCGACTGCGGGAGTCGAGTTGAGGGTTCGCCTGGCCTACGGGCAGTCGGGGCTGGACGTCGAGGTGGACGAGCGCGTGGCGACCGTGGTGGAACCGGTGCACCACGCGGCCGCGCCCGACCAGGTGGCGGTCCTGCGCGAGGCGCTGCGGTCGCCGGTGGCCGGACCGCCGTTGCGGGAGCGGGTGCGCCCGGGCCAGACGGTGGCGATCTCGGCGTGCGACGGCACCCGGCCGCAGCCGCGCCACCTGATGATCCCGGCCGTGCTCGCCGAGCTGGACGGCATCGTGGACCTCGACGACGTGGTGGTCCTGGTCGCCACGGGCACGCACCGCGGCAACGACGAGGCCGAGCTGCGCCGGATGTTCGGCGACGAGGTCGTGGACTCGGTGCGGATCGTCAACCACGACGCCCGCGACCGCGACAGCCTGGTGTGGGTCGGGACGCACGGCGACGGCGTGCCGGTGTGGCTGAACCGGGAGTGGGTCGAGGCGGACGTCCGCATCACCACCGGCTTCGTGGAGCCGCACTTCTTCGCCGGCTTCTCCGGCGGCCCGAAGATGGTTGCGCCCGGCCTCGCCGCGCTGGAGACGGTGCTCGTGCTGCACGACGCGGCCCGCATCGGCGACCCGCGCGCGACCTGGGGCGTCATCCACGGCAACCCCGTCCACGACGACGTCCGGGCCATCGCCGAGGCCACCGGCGTCACGTTCTCGCTCGACGTGGTCCTCAACCGGGACAAGGACGTCGTGGCGGCGTTCGGCGGCGACCTGCTGCCGATGCACGCCGCCGCCACGGCGCTGGCCAAGCGCACCGCGATGCGCCCGGTCGACGCGCCGTTCGACGTCGTGGTGACCACGAACTCCGGCTACCCGCTGGACCAGAACCTCTACCAGTCGGTCAAGGGCATGTCCGCCGCGTTCCAGGTGGTCCGGCCGGGCGGGGTGATCGTGTGCGCCGCCGAGTGCCGCGACGGCTTCCCCGACCACGGCTCGTACCGGGAGGTGCTGGCCTCGCAGCCGTCGCCGCAGGCGTTGTTCGACGCCATCAGCGCCCGCGCCGACACCGTGCCCGACCAGTGGCAGGTGCAGATCCAGGCGCGCATCCAGTCCCGCAGCCGGGTCGTGATGCACACATCGTTCCTCAGCGACGTCGACCTGGCCACCGCCCACCTGGAGCAGACGCACGACATCTCCGACACCGTCGCGCGGGCGCTGGCGGCGGCGGGTCCGGACGCGCGGGTGTGCGTGCTGCCCGAAGGTCCGCAGACGATCCCGTACCTGTCGGGGGAGCGATCGTGAGCGGCGTGCTGGACCTGGGGTTCGCGCGGCTCGACCTGGCCCGCGAGGCGCGGCAGGGCCTGCCCGAGGTGGTCTACGGGCCCGGCAAGACGGTCGAGCAGCTGCGCGGCATCGTGACCGGGCTGCTGGAGCACAACACCGGGCCGGTGCTCGTCACCCGGGTGACCCCGGACGTCGCCGACGCCGTGCTGTCCTCTGTGGACGGTGGGGTGCACGACCCCGAGGCGCGGCTGCTGGTGTGGCGGCCCGCCCCGGCCGGGGACTTCCGGGTCGTCGTGGCCGCCGCCGGCACCTCGGACCGCCCGGTCGCCGCCGAGGCCGTGGCCGTCGCGAGCGCGGTGGGGCTCGCGGTGACCGCCGTGCACGACGTGGGCGTGGCCGGCCTCGACCGGGTCCTCCAGGTCCGCGGCGAACTGGCCGCCGCCGACGTGGTGATCGTCGTGGCGGGCATGGAGGGCGCGCTGGCCAGCGTCGTGGGCGGTCTGGTGCGGGTGCCGGTCATCGCGGTGCCGGTGTCCACCGGGTACGGCGCCTCGCTGGAGGGCGTCACGGCGCTGCTGGCGATGCACGCCTCCTGCGCGGCCGGCGTGACGGTCGTGAACATCGACTCCGGTTTCTCCGCGGCCATGTCCGCGCACCGCTTCGCCCAGAGCTGCCACGCCCGCGCCGCCCGCGGCGGTGACGCGTGATCTGCTCGGTCACGCCCTTCACCGGCATCGCGGGCGACATGCTGCTGGCCGCGCTGATCGACGCCGGCGCGCCGCTCGACCCGATCCGGGCCGCGATCGCCGCGACCGGCCTGACCGGGTGGGAGCTGACCGCGCGGAGCGTGGTGGAGCACGGCCTGCGCGCGACCCGCGTCCACGTCGAGGTCCACGACACGGCCACCGAGCGCCGGGCCGCCGAGGTGCTCGACCTCGTCGCGAGGGCCACCCCCGACCCCGTGGCCGCCCTCGCCGTCGCCGCCGTGACCGCGATCGCCGAGGTCGAGGGCCACCTGCACGGCGTCGACCCGGGCGAGGTGCACCTGCACGAACTCGGCGGGCACGACACCGTCGTGGACATCGTCGGCACGGCCGCCGCGGTGCACGCCCTGGGCGTCACGGAGGTCGTCAGCGGCCCGCTGCCGCTGGGGCGCGGCCAGGTCAGGTCCGCCCACGGCGTCCTGCCGTGCCCCGCACCGGCCACGCTCGGCCTGCTGACCGGCGCGGCCGTCACCGGCACCGACCTGCCCGGCGAGACCGTGACGCCGACCGGCGCGGCGCTGCTGCGCGCCCTCGGCACGCGCTACGACCCCGTGCCGCCCATGACCGTGCGCGCCACCGGTTACGGGGCGGGCACCCGCCGCCTGCCGGACCGGCCCAACGTCACCGTCGTGACGCTCGGCGACCCCCTCCGAGGTGACTCCCCCCGAGACGGCACCCTCCGGGGTGATCCCTCCCGGGGCGACGGCGTGGAACCGGTCGTGGTGCTGGAGACCAACCTGGACGACGTCACCGGCGAAACCCTCGGCCACACCATCGCCGGCGTGCTCCGGCAGGGCGCGCTGGACGCGTGGACGACGCCCGCCGTGATGAAGAAGGGCCGACCCGCGCACGTGCTGCACGTCCTGGCGCGCCCGGCCGACGCCGACCGCCTCGGCGAGCTGGTGCTGGCCGAGACCGGCAGCCTGGGCCTCCGCCGCGCCGACCTCACCCGGACCGTCCTGCCGCGCGCCTTCGAGACGGTCGACGTGGCCGGTCACCCGGTCCGCCTCAAGCACGGCCCGCACGGCGCGAAGCCCGAGCACGACGACGTGGCGGACGTGGCGGAACGGCTCGGCGTGCCGCTGGCCACCGTGCGCGCCCGGGCGCTGGGCGCCTCCGCCGGACCACCGACCACCGGAGGGTGACCATGGGCGAACACCCGCTCGTCGACCGGGTGCGGGACATCGGTCCCCTCGCCGTGGCGTACTCGGGCGGTGCGGACTCGGCGCTCGTCCTGGCGGCCGCCGTGCGCGCCCTCGGCCCGGAGCGGGTCCTCGCGGTGACGGCGGTGTCCGAGAGCCTGGCGTCCGGCGAGCTGGAGCGCGCCGCCCGCCTGGCCCGGGACCTGGGCGTCGCGCACCTGACGCCCCGCACCCACGAGCTGGCGAGCCCCGGCTACCGGGCCAACGGCACGGACCGCTGCTACTTCTGCAAGTCCGAGGTGCTGGGCACGATCACCGCGCTGGCCCGCGACCGCGGCTACGACCACGTGGCCACGGGGACCAACGCCGACGACGCGGTGGACCCGTTCCGGCCGGGCCTGCGGGCGGGCGCGGAACGCGGGGTGCACACCCCGCTGCGCGACGCCGGGCTGGGCAAGGACGCCGTGCGGCGGCTCAGCCGGGAGTGGGCGCTGCCCACGTGGGACAAGCCGGCGACCCCGTGCCTGGCCAGCCGCATCCGCTACGGGCTCGAGGTGACGCCCCACCGCCTGGCGCGCGTGGACCGGGCCGAGGTGGCGGTGCGGGCGCTGCTCGCCGACGCGGGCGCGGCGTCACCGGACCTGCGCGTGCGCGACCTGGGCGACACCGTGCGGCTGGAGGTGGACCCGGACGCGGTCGACGTGGTCGCGGCGCTGCCGGGCCTGCGCGAAGCCCTGTCGGGCGCGGGGTTCGCCGACGTGCCGCACCGCGTCGAACCGTTCCGGTCGGGCCGCCTGAACGTCGAACCGCATTCTCACCCCTGATCATCACTATCGCTTCAGTGTAGAACGAAACGGACCACCGGGCGGTCAGAGGTTCGGGTGGCTCGCGGGTGCCGCACAACAACGGCGGCGAGACTCGCCGGTGTGGGCCGGTCCGGTGGTTGCGCGCGCTCGTCGCGCTGACCTTCGCACGGGTGGCGGGCCGGGATGCCTGGTGTTCGCGGTGGACGCCGAGCACCGGGTGCGCCGCTCCGCCGGTCGGGACGTGCTGCTGCGGTGAGAGGCTGGCGGTCGTGAACACCCGAACGAGTGAAGGGACGCGTCCGTTGGTCGAGAAGAGCATCACTGTGGGTGGCCAGGAGCTGGCCTACCGGGAGTCGTCCGGTTCGGGGCGGCCCGTCGTGCTCGTGCACGGCAACTCGTCGTCCGCCCGCACGTGGGGCGCGCTCGTGGACGGGCCGTTCGGTGAGCGGTTCCGGTGCCTGGCGCTGGACCTGCCCGGTCACGGCGGGTCGCCGTCGCCCGCGTCGGCGGAGGCGTACTCGCTGCCGGGTTACGCCGCGAACCTGGTGGACTTCGTGGCGGCGACCGGGGCGGAGGGCGCCGTGGTGGTCGGCTGGAGCCTGGGCGGGCACATCGCGATCGAGGCCGCGCCGCGGTTGCCGGGGGTGGCCGGCTTCGTGGTGTTCGGCACCCCGCCGGTCGCCTCGCCGGCCCAGCTCGGGGAGGCGTTCCTGCCCAACCCGGCCGTGAACGTCGGTTTCGCCGCCGAGGTGGACGAGGAGGCGGCGCGGGCGTACGCGACCAGCTTCCTGGCCCCCGGCTCGACGTACCCGGTGGCGGAGCTGGTCGCCGACATCCTGGCCACCGACGGTGCGGCGCGGGCCGGGTTGGCGGCGAGCCTGGGCGCGGGTCGGTTCACCGACGAGGTGGCGGTCGTGGGCGGGCTCACGCGGCCGCTGGCCGTGCTGCACGGCGAGGGGGAGCGGTTGGTCTCCCTGGACTACCTGCGCTCGGTGCCGGTGCCGACGCTGTGGCGCGGCGAGGTCCGGGTGCTGGCGGGCGTCGGGCACGCGCCGCACCTGGAGGCGCCGGGGGAGTTCGCCGCCGTGCTGGCGGAGTTCCTCGACGACCTGCGGTGACGCTGTTCCCGATCGAACAGGCGTTCGGTACCGTGGGGAGGTATGAAGGGCGACCGGGTCGAAATCGTGGTCGACGCGGGTGACACGACCCGCACCTACGAGATCACGGCGACGAGGGCCGGGCGGCGCGTGGAGGTCAGCGTCGGCCGCGGTGTCATCGAGGTCGTGGAGGTGACGCGCACCGGTGTCCCGGTGCGCACGGCGCGGTTCATGGCGGCCCGGGTGCTGGCGCTGGTCGAGCACCCGGCCGCCACACCGCTGCTGGACGACGAGCGGTAGCCCGGCGGCCGGTGGTCGGTCGCGGCTTCGGCCGTTGCGGGTCGGGTGCGGGCCGGCCGTTGACAAGCCACCGGCGGAGTTCGTGTAATTCTTTCAGATATCACTCTCCCCAGTCGTCCCTGCACGCTGCGTAACGAGAGGTAGGGCCATGCCCTTATCGCGCCGCACCCGGATCGTGGTCTCGACGCTCGGCGCCTGGGCGGTCGCCGCCGGCCTGGCGACCGCGCCCGCCCAGGCCCACGCCGCCCCCGCCCCCACGGGCTCGGTCGCCGCGGTCACCGACCGGCTCGCCGCACAACTGGCGGGCGAGTTCGCCGACGACGCCCGGCACGCCGGCCTGCTGTCGGCCACCTCGACCGACCCCGTGCCGCTGGCGCGCGCCGCCGGGGACACCGCGCTCGGCCGGGCCGTCCGCGACGCCGACCGGGCCGTCCTGACCGCCAAGGGGTTGCCGCAGGACGGCACGTCCCTGCTGACGATCCGCCTCGCCCACCGCGACATGGCCGACGCGCTGCGCCGCGGCGCCGTGCCGCTGGTCGCGCCCTCCACCACCGACGACGAGACGACGACCGTGACGGCCTACGACCGCGGCGGCCGGCGGGTGGCCCTGGCCGCCGACCGCGTGCCGGCGCGCCCGGTGTACCTGGTGGAGGTCGACGCGGCCCTCGCGCTGGCCAAGGGCACGGAGGTGGTCCGCTCGGCCCTCGCGCGGCACGGCCTGGGCTCCGCCGTCGCAGCCGCCTCGGGGTCGACTGCCCCGGGGTCCGCGGCCTCGGGGTACTGGGCCACGCAGCTCACGTCGATCCGCCTGGAGGACGACAAGGAGCCGTGGCACAAGGGCGACGCGGAGATCTTCACCATCACGGCCGGGTTCGGCCTGGACGGCAAGGTGAAGGTCGACACCGTCCAGCTTCCGTACCTCGACGACGACGGCAAGACCTACTACCCCAACCAGCTCCTGGTGCACTTCAACGAGTACAAGTACGACCTCGCCGACATCGTCATGATGGAGGAGGACGGCGGCACCAACTACCGCGACCTCGCCCTCGCGCTCACCCAGGCGCTGCTGACGATCGTCGACGGCGGCGCGTACATCCCGCTGGTCAACGCGATCCTCAACGCCCTGCCCGACGGCTGGTGGACCGACGACCCCGACTACGTCGACTCCTGGTACACCCTGTCGACCACCACCGGCGGCACGCTGCGCGGTGCGGCCGGCAACGGCACGATGACCGTGACGCCGTACTGGGTCGCGCCCCTGTAGGACGGCGGGCGCGACCGCCGTTCGTAGGTTCTGGTGCGGTGTTCGGTGCCCCATACTCGCGTTCGGCGCGGCGGCCCACGTCACCCTGCCCCGGTCGCCGGCCGGTCTGGAGGTCTGTCGATGAAGGTCCGGGTAGCTCTAGTCACGGCGCTGCTGTTACTCAGCGGCAGCAGCGCGCTGGCGGCCCCGCCGCCGGACACCACGCCCTACTACTGGCAGGTCCCCGGTGCGGGGGAGCGAGCGTTGCGGGCGGCCGGGTTCGACGTCGAGCACGGCGTCGACGGGTCGGTGCAGGTGGTCGGCGACCGGCGGGTGGCCGACCGGCTGACGGCCCTCGGCTACCGCCCGAGCAGGTTCGACGCGGTCTACAAGCCGGTGCCCGCCGACCGGTCCGCGCAGATCGGCGTGCAGACGTACTACGGCGGCTACCGGACGGTGGCCGAGCACGAGAAGCACCTGACCGACGTGGCGGCGGCGTACCCGGCGTTGACGCAGGTGTACGACATCGGCGACAGCTGGCGCAAGACGCGCGGGCTGGGCGGGCACGACATCAACGCCATCTGCATCACGAAGAAGCAGGCGGGCGACTGCGCGCTCAGCCCGAACTCCGCCAAGCCGCGGTTCGCCCTGATCGCGCAGATCCACGCGCGGGAGCTGGCCACGGGCGAGCTGGCGTGGCGGTGGATCGACCACGTCACCAAGGGGTATGGCACGGACGCCGAGGTGACGTCCATCCTGGACACCACCGAGCTGTGGGTGGTGCCGATCGTGAACCCCGACGGCGTGGACATCGTCGCGTCCGGCGGCAACCAGCCGCTGATGCAGCGCAAGAACGCCAACAACACCAGCGCGACGTGCTCGACGCCCAACTACGGCGTGGATCTCAACCGCAACTCCACGTTCAAGTGGGGCGGCGCGGGCACCAGCCGGTGCGGCGAGACCTACCAGGGCACGGCGGCCGGTTCCGAGCCGGAGACCAGGGCGATCGAGGCGTGGTTCCGGCAGTTGTTCCCCGACCAGCGCGGCCCCGGTGACACCGAGCCCGCGCCGGTGACCACCAGGGGCGTGATGATCACGGTCCACAGCTACGGCAACCTGATCATGCCGCCGTGGGGCTGGACGTGGAACGCGAACCCGAACGCGGCGCAGCTCGCGGCGCTGGGTTCGAAGATGGCGGCGTTCAACGGGTACACGGTCCGGGCGGAGGGCGACACGACCGGGACGACCGACGACTTCACCTACGGCACCCTCGGCATCGCCAGCTACACGTTCGAGGTCGGTGCGAGCAGCGGGAGCTGCGGCGGGTTCTTCCCGCAGTACTCCTGCGTGGACAGCCTGTTCTGGCCGAAGAACAAGGGCGCGTTCCTGACCGCGGCCAAGGCGGCCAAGGCCCCGTACGCGAGCTGACGCGGCGACGATCCCGCGGGTGCGACCGTGATCCGGTCGCGCCCGCGGGATCGGCTCCCCCCGGCGGGTGTCAGGCGGTGACGACGACCTTGCCGGACACCGCGCCGGCGGCGGCTTCGGCGTGCAGCGCGGGCAGCTCGGCCAGCGGTACCCGCCGGGCGACGTCGACGCGCAGCTCGCCGCGGTCGACCAGCGCCACCAGCTCGGCGAGCTGGCCGGCGTCGCTGCGGACGTAGAGGTCGACGCCCCGCACACCGCGCTCCTCGTCGCTCGGTGCGGGCATCCACACCGTCGTGTTGACGACGACGCCGCCCGGGCGGACCAGGTCGGCCAACGCGGCCAGCCGGGCCGGCTCGACGGGCGCGAGGTTGAGCACGACGTCGACCGGTTCGGCCACCGCCTCGGCCACGTCCGCGGCGGTGTGGTCGACGACCTCGTCCGCGCCGGCCGCCCTGACCGCCTCGCGGCTGCGCGGACTGGCCGTGGCGATCACGTGCGCACCCGCCCGCTTGGCCAGCTGCACCGCGTAGCCGCCGACCGCGCCGCCCGCGCCGTTGACCAGCACGCGCTGCCCGGCGGTCAGCCCGGCGTGGTCGAACAGCGCCTGCCACGCGGTGAGGCCGACCACCGGCAGCGCGGCGGCGTCGGCCAGCGGGACGGCCGCGGGTGCCGGCGCGAGCACCTCGGCCGGCGCGAGCACGTACTCGGCGGCCGCGCCCACCCCCGTCATCGGCAGGAAGCCGACCACCCGGTCGCCGACCGCGACGCCGGTGACGCCCTCGCCCAGCGCGTCGACCGTGCCGGCGACGTCGAGGCCGGGGGTGTGCGGCAGCACGACCGGGATGGGGCCCTGCATGTAGCCGCCGCGGATGTTGCCGTCGACGGAGTTGAACGACGTCGCGGCGACCCGGATCCGGACCTGCCCGGAGCCGGGGACGGGCTGCTCCACGTCCTCGTGCCGCAGGACCTCGGGGCCGCCGTACTCGTGGAAGCGCACTGCCTTCATCGCGGGTCACAACCTTCGCTCGTAAGTTGCTTCGAACTCGAAGCACTGGAGAGGACGCTACTACTGCTTCGAATTCGAAGCAAGTGACGTGCGGCACAGTCCTTCGAATTCGAAGCAGTACACTCGGGTCATGCCTGAACCGTCGCCGTCGCTCGACCCGGTCCAGCTCGGCGCGTACTTCTCCCTCATCGAGGTGACGAGCCTGCTCCGGCACGCCGTGGAGCAGCAGTTGCGCGAGGCCGGCGACCTCAGCTACGTGCAGTTCCAGCTGCTGGCCCGGCTCGGCGACTCGCCCGCGGGCAGCCACCGCATGACCGACCTCGCCGACGGCGTCGTCTACAGCCGCAGCGGCCTGACCTACCAGGCGGGCCTCCTGGAGAAGGCGGGCCTGGTCGAGCGGGCCCTGTCGCCGGACGACGAGCGCAGCGTCACCGTCACCATCACCGACGCCGGCCGCGCGCTGCTGGCCAAGGTGCTGCCGGGCCACGTCGAGGTCGTCAAGGGCCTGCTCTTCGAGCCGCTCTCGCACGACGACGTCACGACCCTGGCCCGCCTGCTGGGCCCGGTCCGCGACCACATGCGCTCGACGCCGCCGCGCTCGGCCGCCCCCCGCCGCCGCAAGCGCGAGGCGTGACGGCCGGGGCCGCCTCCCTCGCCGGGGCCGCCGTGCGCGACCGGTCCCGCGGCCGCAGACTGTCCACATGGGAGATTCGGTGAGCGACCGGTTCCACGAGGCCGTCAACATGACCGCGGCCGAGCTGGAGAAGTGGCTGGGGACCGACGACTCGAAGTCGGCCGGCCAGTCCGACGGCGGTGAGTCCGTCGGCCACGAGTCGGGCCGCCGGATCGTCGGGCTGCTGCGGAAGAAGAAGGGCGAGCTGACCGACGACGACCAGGAGCACATGCGCAAGGTCGTGGGCTACGTCCACCGCCACCTCGCCCAACGCCCGGACGGCGACGTCGAGCACACGCGGTGGCGCTACTCGCTGATGAACTGGGGGCACGACCCGCTCAAGGACTAGGACGCGTTCCGGTGACCGGCGGCGTGCCGGTGCCGGAACACGGCGAGGTCCCCGACAAGTGGTCGGGCGGAACCGGGGGACTCGCCGGGACTGGATGGCTTTGCAGAAAGCTTTCGATAAAGCTGAGCTGGCCCGGTCGAAGGGGGTGCCGGTGAACGACCCGGTGGCGGACGTCGTCCGGTGGTGGGCGCGCGAGGCGCCGGAGCTGCCCGCGCGGACCATCGAGTTCACCAAGCGCGTGGCGCGGATGCACGCCCTGACCGACCGTGTCACGGTCGCCGTGCTGGTCGGGTTCGGCCTCAGCCGGGCGGAGTACGACGTGCTCGGGACCCTGGTGACCACGGGTGACGAGCGGTTGAAGCCCTCGGAGCTGTCGTCCCGGCTGCTGCTCACCACGGGCGGGCTGAGCAACGTGCTGCGGTCCCTGGAACGGCGCGGCTACGTCGCCCTGACCCCAGACCCGGCGGACGGGCGCGGCCGGCGCGTCTCGCTGACCGCCGAGGGCACGACCGCCGCCCGGCGGGTGGTCGGCGAGGTCGTCGCCGCGCAGCACGAACTGCTGAGCGGCGTCGACGCCGCCCGGATCGGGTCGGTGACGGAGGACCTGAGGGCCGTCCTGCGCCTGCTCGACACCCGTTGAGGCCCTGCCCTCCCGACCTCCGGAGGCACGACATCCGCCGGTTCACCATCACCGACGTCCACGTGTTCGCCGCCGACGGCACCTTCGGCCCGCCGACGTCGGTCGCCGTCGAGGACGGCGTGATCGTCGATCGCGTCGACGGGGTGCGGGTCGACGGGAGGGGCGGGTACCTGCTCCCCGGCCTCATCGACACCCACGTGCACGTCGACCACCCCGACCAGCTCGCCGCCGGCCTCCGCTGGGGGGTGACGACCATGCTGGACATGGGCACCCGCCGGTGGGACGAGCTGCGCGCGCTCCGCGACGCCGACGACGACACCCGCGCCGACCTGCGCGGCGTGTCCTCTCCCGCGTGCGCCCCCCGCGGCACGGCCGTGCGGAGAATGCACCACCCCGCCTCCACCGCGGTCCGGGGCCCGCGCGACGCCGCCCGGTGGGTCGCCGAACGGCTGGCCCAGGACCCCGACTACCTCAAGGTCGTCCTGGAGGAGAGGCTGCCGTTCCGGCCGAAGCCGCTCGACCCGGACACCGTCGCCGCCCTCGTGGCCCACGCGCACCGCGCGGGGAAGAAGGTCGTGGTGCACGCCGCGTCGAGCCGCGCCTACACCGTCGCGCTCGACGCGGGCGCGGACGTCCTCACCCACGCGCCCATCGGGGACACCGTGACCGCCGACCTGGCCCGGCGGATCGCCGCCGCCGGCACGGCCGTGTCGCCGACCCTGGTGATGATGCGGACGATCCTGCGCACCCTCAAGCTCCCGTTCACGCCGCGGTGGTTGGACTTCACCCACGCCGTCGCTTCCACCGGCGCCCTGCACCGGGCCGGGGCGACGATCGTCCTCGGCACGGACGCGAACGCGGACGACACCTCGCCTGCCCGCGTCGCCCACGGGGTCTCCGCGCACGACGAACTCGCGCTGCTCGTCGACGCGGGGCTGAGCCCGTCCGAAGCGCTCCGCGCCGCGACCTCCCGCGCCGCCGCGGTGTTCGGGCTCGACGACCGCGGACTGGTCGCCACCGGCAGGCGCGCGGACCTCCTGCTGGTCGCCCGCGATCCGACCCGGGACATCACCGCCACCCGCGACGTCGTCGGCGTGTGGAAGCGCGGTGTCGCCGCGCCCGTCCCGGCCCGCGCCTGACGGGGCGCGGCATCCGGCGGCGACCCCGCCGTGACCCCGCGGCGGCACCAACCGGCCCGGACGGCCACATCCGGAACACGCCCTGGCCGGACCGTCCGGGGACGGGGGTGCCCCGGTCACCCCGAGGTGACCGGGGCACCCGTCGGTGGGACTCAGACGCGGGTCCACTTCTGGCTGTCGGTGCCCGTGCAGTCCCAGATCTGGACCTTGGTGCCGTTGGCGGTGCCACCACCGGCGGCCGTCAGGCACTTGTTCGCGCCCACGGCCGTGATGGTGCCGTCGGAGTTCAGCCGGAACTGCTGGTTGCTCTGGCCGTTGCAACTCCACAGCTCGACCGCGGTCCCGTTGGCCGTGCCCCGGTCGTAGACGTCCAGGCACTTGGTGCCGCCGTACACGCGCAGCTCACCGGCGGCGGTGGAGGTGAAGCTCTGGTTCGCGCCACCGTGGCAGTCCCACAGCTCCAGCAGCGCGCCGTCGGTCTGCGACGCGCCGGTGATGTCCAGGCACCGGTTCGAGGCGGTGCCGCGCAGCGCGCTGGTCACCTCGACCGGCGGCGTGCCGCCGCCGGACACCAGGACCATCACCGCGCCGTGGGCCGGCACCGAGGCGCTGATCGTGCCGGTGGTGGTGCCGGTCGCCTTGGACCACAGGTCCTTCACGGTGTACGACGTGCCGCTGCCCAGGCCGACCTGGGTGGCGGTGGTGGAGATCGTCGCGCTCGTGGTGTTGCGGTTGAGCAGCACGACGGCCCGCGCGCCGTCGGCCATCGGCTTGACCCACACCTCGCTGTTGCCGTCGTCGCGCAGCCGGTAGCCCTGGCGACCGCCCCAGTCCTGGTTCACGCCGATGACGTCGGTGTTGGTCAGGATCGACCGGGTGGTCGCGCTCATGCTGCGCAGGTCGTTGCCGGCGATCAGCGGCGCGTTGAGCAACGCCCACAGGCTGAAGTGGGCGCGGGCCTCGGTGTCGGTCAGGCCGTTGCCCACCTCCAGCATGTCCGGGTCGTTCCACCCGCCGGGCTTGCCGTAGGCGGTCAGGCCGGCCTGGCTGTCCAGGATGCCCATCACCGAGTTCCAGTTGCCCTGGATGTCACCGGTGGTGCGCCACGAGTTGCCGACCTGCGCGCCCCACGTCCACACGCTCTCCTGGCCCCAGTTGCACAGGCTGTAGAAGATCTTCCGGCCGGTGGCCGCCAGGGCGTCGCGCATCGCGGTGTAGCGCTGCTGGGCGTTCTTGCCCTGGTGGTCGCCGCAGTTGTCGTACTTGAGGTAGTCGATGCCCCACGACGCCCACAGGTTCGCGTCGCGCTGCTCGTTGCCCAGCGACGCCGGGTAGCCCGCGCAGGTCGTCGTGCCCGCCGAGGAGTAGATGCCCAGCTTCAGGCCCTTGCCGTGCACGTAGTCGGCTAACGCCTTGATGCCGCTGGGGAACTTCACCGGGTCGGCCACCAGGTTGCCGCCGGAGTCGCGCTGCCTGGTCGACCAGCAGTCGTCGATGTTGACGTACTGGTAGCCGGCCGCGGCCATGCCGCTGGACACCATGACGTCGGCGGTCTGCCGGACCAGGCCCTCGTTGACGTTGCAGCCGAAGCTGTTCCAGTCGTTCCAGCCGAGCTGCGGCGTGCGGCCCAGGCCGTTCTCCAGCGCCAGCGCGGAGGGCGCCTGCGGTCCCGCCACGGTCAGCGCGGTGGCCGTCACGACCACCGACAGGACCGCGCGCGTCACCGAGCGCGCCCACGAGCGGGGTGAGTTGCTCATGACATGCTCCACTTCTGGTTCGAACCGCCGTTGCACGTCCAGATCTCCAGCGGGGTGCCGTTCGCGGTGGCCGCGCCGGTGGCGTCGAGGCACTTGTTCGAGCCGACGCCGACGACCGTGCCGTCGGCGTTGACCGCCCACTGCTGGTTGGTGCCGCCGTTGCAGTCGTAGATGTCCACCGCCGTGCCGTCCGCGGTGCCGCGACCGACGACGTCGAGGCACTTGCTGCCGTAGACCACGAGCTGCCTGGCAGCGGTCAGCGTCCAGCTCTGGTTCGCCCCGCCGTTGCAGTCCCACAGCTGCGTCACGGTGCCGTTGGCCTGCGACTGGTTGGGCACGTCGACGCAGCGGCCCGACGCCTGCCCCCGGATCGAGCCGACCGTGCCGCCGCCACCGCCGCTGGTCGCGGTGACGGTCAGGTTGTCGAACAGGTCGGTCTGGTAGCCGACCACGCCCAGCCCGACCTGCCCGGCCGCGTAGGAGCCGTCCGTGACCGTGCCCAGGGTCGCGCCGTCGAGGGCGGCGGTGATCTGGGTGCCCGTGAAGCTCAGCGAGGCGTTGTGCCAGGTGTTCAGGCCGAGCCGCCCCCGGTTGCCCGAGGCCAGGGTGGTCAGCGTGCCGGAGGTGGTGCTCTTGGCGATCGACCAGGCGCCGGTGTCGCTCAGCCGCAGCTGGTAGGCCGCCTGGTGGCTCTGCGGGCGCAGCTGGGTGTTCGCCCGGCCCAGCAGCGTCACGGTCCCGGCCTGCTGGAGGTTCACGTCGACGCCGACCGTGTAGTTGTTCCAGGTCGTATCGCCGACCAGGCCGAAGGCGTCGCTGTCGTCCTGCCACTCGATCGGCCGCGTCGGCGCGACCTGTTGCAGGCACTGGCCGGTCCGCCCGCCCGCGCAGGGGCGCACCTCGAACGCGCCCTGCATGTCGGAGAAGTACCGCGCCTCGGCACGGGAGGGGTAGGTGTCGAAGGTGTCGGAGTAGGGCAGGGCGAGCGGCGCGCTCGCCGGGCTCGTCGCCGTGCCCTTGCCCTGACCGGTCGTGGTGGTCACCGAGTAGATCCGGTTCGGCTGCAGGGTGAGCGAGTAACCGCCGCCGCCGGGCGTGACGTCCGGCTGCCTCACGAACCAGTCGGCCGGGTTGGACGAGCCCAGGTCGGTCGACCACACGTGCAGCTCGCCGCTGCTCAGGCCGCCGGTCACCGACACGTTCACGGTCTGCGCGCCGGCGGCCGTGGAGGTCTCGTAGATGGTCGAGTAGTCGGTGTTGTTCGTGGACTTCAGGGAGATGTAGCTGCCGTTGTTGCGGTCACCGCCGAGGTAGCCGCTCGCCGATCCGGTCAGGAACCGCCAGCCCGGCTGGGTGAACTGGGCGACCTGCGCGTTGGCCCACAGGCTGCGGCCCAGCCGGTAGGCCCCGGACCACGGCGAGGACGCCACCGCCAGGGCGTCGGTGTTGAACGGCAGGTTCGGGTAGAGCGCGGCCACCAGCGGCCAGTTGACGAAGCCCGTCATCTGCCCGTCGAGGTAGCCGCGGGTGATGCTGCGGATGTAGGGCGCGGACCCGGTGATGTAGTCCTGGGACCCGAACTCGCTGGCCCACAGCGGCTTGCCGGTGGCCACGGCGTTGGCGCTGGACGGGCACGAGGTGGCCGCGCCCAGGTAGCCGCACGGGTAGTGGGCGCCGATGACGCCGACGGCCGCGCGGAAGGCGGAGTCGGCGAGCACGTCGTCGGCGGTGGACCAGCCGAAGCTGTCGTCGCCGATGATCTGCACCGCGCCGAACCCGTTGGCGTTCAGCGCCGACCGCAGGTTCTCGTACCAGGTCTTGTTGTGCCCGCGCTCGTTCCAGCCGCCCAGGTAGCCGATGGTCAGGCCGTGCCGCTTGGCGCAGTTCAGCCAGGAGATGTCGTAGTCGATCATGTCCTGGGACCAGAAGTTGCCGCCGCCGATCCAGCCGGGCGCGGCCCACGGCAGGGCGATCAGCTTGATGTTCGGGTTGCGGGCCACGGCCTGCTCGCCGAGCCAGAACTCGTAGCCGACGTCGCAGTTGACGTCACCGCGGACGTGCTGGTGGCTCGGCTCCGCGCCGTCGGTGGAGTTGGCGTCCCCGCCGATCTCCAGCTTCAGCAGCTGCACCGCGGCGCCGTAGCCCGGCTTAAACAGGTAGTCCAGGACCTGCGTGCGCTGGGGCTCGGGGTAGTCGACCAGCAGCCGGGAGTTGCCGCCCCCGCCGCTGATCGCGCCCACCCCGTCGAACGTCCTGCCGGTGGCGCCGCCGTTCACCGTGATCGAGGTGGCCGCCTGCGCGGGTGGGGCGTTCACCACCGCCGCGCCGGCGGTCACGAGGACGAAGGCCAGCCCTAACGCGGACGGTCTCCTCCCGCCATGTGGTCGACGTGCGTGCATCGTTCACCAGATCCTCTCTGATCCAGTCGGGCGTGCGCGGACGTGCTCTCGAAAACGGGCAGCGGAAAACCGACCGCGGTGGACACGGCCGATCGCTCGTCTATGTGTGTGACAGCCGCCACGGCTGTCCGCCGAAATGTGTAGCACTTTGTTGGGTTGCCGGGCAATATGCGTCGCCGCATGTGCGGGTTTGTTCGGTCGTAATGTCGGCTGTTCGTTCCACAGTGGACCGGCTTCGGCGGGTTCCACCCGTCCGATGGCACGACGGTCGAGCGCTTGGTGCGTATTGCGCGGTTGTTCCGGTTCCGCGGTGACCGCGCGGGCATCGACCCCGACACGTCCGGTTGACGGACCCACGACCGGCGGGTAAATCTCCAGGGAGGGCGTCGGCCCCTCGCCCGAACCTGAAGAATTCCTGATGAACGGAACCCATGCCCAGCCCACTGGACCTGTCCCTGATAAATGGGCCGATACCCGTCGCGACGACCGCGGCAGGCGCACTCGCGTTGATTTCTTTGACATTTCGGAGGAATCGGACGTGGTGGACCCGGGTCGTCCCGGTGGTGGTGCCGGCGTGCGCGCTCCTGGTGGCCGGGCTGGCGTTCGCGGTCGACCACGTGTGGAAGCCGTGGCCCGAACCGCTGCCCCTGATCCTCGTGGTGTGGACGGGTGCGGTGCTGGTGGCGGCCTGCCTCGCCGCCGCACGGCTGAGGGCCGGGCGGTGGCCCTCGCGGGTCCTGAACGTGGTCCTCGCATTGGTCGTGCTGGGCAGCGCGCTCGCGGCGACGAATGCGTTCTTCGGTTTCTACCCGACGTCCCGCGCGGTGCTCGACGTGCTCGCCAACAGCCGGGTCGACCTCGACGACGCCGCACCACCCGCGTCGAGCGTTCTCGAAGTGCCCGCGGGCGGCAAGCTCGCCGATGTCTGGGTCAAACCCGCGGACCTCCCGGAAAAGGGCACGGTGTCCGAAGCGGAAATCCCCGGCGGGTTCACGGCGCGCCCGGCGTGGATCTACCTCCCGCCCGCCTACGCGGCGACGCCCCGGCCGCGGCTGCCCGTCGTGGTCCTGCTCGCGGGCCAGCCCGGCTCACCCCGCGACTGGTACGACGCGGGCCGGCTCACCGACAACCTGGACGCGTTCGCGCGCGGGCACGACGGGCTCGCGCCGGTCGTCGTGGTGGCCGACCAGCTCGGCACGGCGACGGCGAACCCGCTGTGCCTGGACTCCAGGCTCGGGCGGGCGGAGACCTACCTGGCCCGCGACGTGCCCGCGTGGATCGAACGGCGGCTCACCGTGGACGAGCGCCGCGAGGCGTGGACCGTCGCCGGGCTCTCCCAAGGCGGCACGTGCGCCCTCCAGCTCGCCGTGCGCGCCCCGGAGGTGTACGGGAACTTCATCGACCTCTCCGGCCAGCGCGAACCGTCGCTCGGCACGCGGGCCGAGACCGTCAAGGCCGCGTTCGACGGCGACGAGGCGGCGTTCGCGCGGGTCAACCCCCTGGACGTCCTGGCCCGCGAACGCTTCCCGCGCACCGCGGGCGTGATCGTCGCCGGCTCCGGCGACTCGACCTACCGGCAGGCCGACGCCGAGGTGTTCCAGGCCTGCCGCGACGCCGGGATGGACGTGCGGTGGAGGGAGCTGCCCGGCGGGCACGACTGGAACGTGTGGCGACCCGGGCTGTACGACTCACTGCCGTGGCTGGCCGAGCGGACGGGCCTGAGCCGATGACCACCCTCGCCCGGGCCGCGCGGCGGATCAACCGCCTGATCGGCCGGCTGTTCCGCACCGCGCCCCTGACCTGCGTCGCCCTCATCGCGTTCTGGACCGTCGGCGCGCTCAGCGGCGCGCTGCGCGACCCCGACGACGAGCTGGTCGCCCGCGTGGGCTTCGGCACCGACAGCCCGCTGTGGACGGCGCTCACCTCCGCGCTGTGGGCCATGGACCTCACGGGTTACCTCGCGACCACCGCGCTGCTGCTGGTCTTCGGCACGCTGGCCGAGCGCGAGCTCGGCGCGGCGCGCACCGCGGCGATCTTCCTCGGCTCGCACCTGGTCGGCGTGTTCCTCGGCTCCGGGGTGGTGCTGCTGGGCAGCGACCTGGGCTGGTCGTGGCTCGACTCGCTCGTGGGCGCGGTCGCGGCCGGGCCGTCGTTCGGCGGGGTGGGGCTGGCGCTGGCGCTGACGTTCCGCATGCCCGTGCCGTGGCGCCGCCGGGTCCGGCTCATCACCGGCCTGTCGGTGCTGGTGCTGGCGCTGTACTCGGGGTGGCTGGAGGACCTGCTGCGGTTGGCCGCCGGCGTGGTCGGGCTGCTGATCGGCCTGCTGTTCCTCCGCGGCGACACCCCTCACCAGCCCCGGACGTCGGCCGAGACGCGCGTCCTCGTCGGGCTGCTGGTGGCGGCGTCGGCGCTCGGACCGGTCGTGGTGCTGATGTCGCCGTTCCCCAACGGCCCGCTGTCCTGGTACTCCGACGTGGTGGCCGTCGCGCAGCCGGCGCAGGAGGACGTGGACCTCGTCTGCGGGTCGGACGCGGTCGAGCTGTGCCGGACCATGGTGATCCAGCTGTCGTACGGCCGGCTGCCCGCGATGGTGATGTCGCTGCTGCCGGCGTTGCTGCTGCTCGTGCTCGCCGAGGGGCTGCGTCGCGGGCGTCGGTTCGCCTGGTGGTCGGCGCTGGTGTGCACGGTGGCGCACGCGGCGTTCATCGGGTGGTACGTGGTCGACGCCGCGCGGATCCCCGACATCGGCTCGGTGGAGGTCGTGTTCTCCTACAGCGTCCCGATCCTCGGGCCGGTCGCCATCACCGCCGTGCTGCTGGTGACCCGCGCGCGGTTCACCGTGCGGCTGCCCCGGCACGCGGTCCGGAAGTTCTGGCGGTTCACGCTCGGCAGCGTCGGATCGCTGTCCGCGCTGTACGTATTCGGCGGGTACCTGGCGCGCGACCAGTTCACGCCCGAACCGGGGTTCGCGCAGCTGCTCGCCGACCTGCCCAAGCGCTTCCTGCCACCGGGCTACCTGCTCGGGCTCGTCCCGCTGCAGTTCGAGGCGAACGGGTTCGTCGGCTCGTTGCTGTTCGAGTACACCGGCGTGGTGTTCTGGCTGATCGTGCTGGCCGGCCTGCTGATGGCGTCCTGGCGAGCCTGGCCGTCGTCCTCGCAGGAGGAGGCGGCGCGCGCCGGCGAGCTGGTGCGGCGGCACGGCGGATCGACGCTGTCGTACATGACGACGTGGCGCGGCAACCAGTACTGGTTCACCCCGGACGGCGAGACGGCGATCGCCTACCGGGTGGTGGCCACCATCGCGCTGACCGTCGGCGACCCCGTCGGGCCCGCGCGGGTCGACGCGCTGCGCGGGTTCGCCGAGTTCTGCCAGGAGAACGGCTGGACGCCGTGCCTGTACAGCGTCGACGCCGAGACCAAGGCGCTGGCCGAGAGCCTCGGCTGGTCGGCCGTCCAGATCGCCGAGGACACCGTCGTCGAGCTGGGCGCGCTGACGTTCACCGGCAAGAAGTGGCAGGACGTGCGCACGGCCCTGAACAAGGCCGCCAAGGCGGGCATCACCGCCGAGTGGTGCGACTACGCCACCGCGCCGTACGCGATCACCGACCAGATCCGCTCCATCTCCGCCGAGTGGGTGGCCGACAAGGGCCTGCCGGAGATGGGCTTCACGCTCGGCGGCCTCGACGAGCTGACCGGCGAGGGCGTGCGCTGCCTGCTCGCGGTCGACGGCGACCGCACGGTCCACGGCATCACGAGCTGGCTGCCGGTGTACGCGCAGGGCGAGGTCGTCGGCTACACGCTGGACTTCATGCGCCGCCGCTCCACCGGCTTCCGCGGCGCGATGGAGTTCCTGATCGCCTCGGCCGCCCTGGAGCTGAAGGCCGAGGGCGTGCGGTTCCTGAGCCTGTCCGGCGCACCCCTGGCCCGGCTGGACCGCGGCGAGCGCCCGCGCGCCCTGCAACGCGTCCTCGACCTCACCGGGCAGGTCCTGGAACCGGTCTACGGCTTCCGCTCGCTGTTCGCGTTCAAGGCGAAGTTCCAGCCGACCTACCGGCCGATGTTCATGGCCTACCCGGACTCGGCCGCCCTGCCCCGCATCGCGAACGCGGTCGGCCGCGCCTACCTGCCCCACGTCAACGTGCGCCAGGGCGTCCGCCTCGCCACCAGGATGATCACCCGCTCCTGACCGGAAACGCCGTTGACGCGCGCCGCGCCGACCGCCGACCATGAGCCGCCCGCGGCGCCGCGAGGGCGCACGAGCGGGGAGCGCGGATGATCGTCGTGTCGGCAGCCACCGGAGCGCTGGGCAGGCTGGTCCTGGACCGCCTGCTGGAGCGGTGCCCGGCCGATCGGCTGGTCGCGGCCGTGCGCGACCCGGACAAGGCGGCGGACCTCGCCGCGCGCGGCATCGGCGTCCGCCCCGGCGACTACGACGACCCGGCCGGCCTGCGCGCCGCGTTCGCCGGCGCGGACCGCCTGCTGCTGATCTCGTCACCGGAACTCGACCCGGTCCGCCGCGTCGCCCAGCACCTCAACGCCGTCGACGCGGCACGGGACGCCGGCGTCGGCGTGCTCGCCTACACCAGCTTCCTCGACGCCGACACCCGGGCCGACGGCGTCACCGCCGCCCACCACGCCACCGAGCGTGCCTTGCGGGAGAGCGGCCTGCCGCACGTGCTGCTGCGCCACCCGTTCTACAGCGAGGCGTTCCTCCACCCGGGCCTGCGCGACGCCGTGGCGACGGGCGAACTCGCGGACGGCACCGGCGGCCGCGCCCTGAACACCGCCTCCCGCGCCGACCTGGCCGAAGCCGCCGCCCGGGTCCTCACCGAGGACCACCACACCGGCAACGCGTACGACTTCACCGGCGACCCGTGGACCTACGACGAGCCGGCCCGCGAACTGACCCGAGCCTCCGGCGTCACCGTCGGCCTCCGCCCGCGCCGGGCCGGGGGCGCGCTGGGCTGGCTGGAGGCCCAGGTGGAAGCCGGCCACCTCGAACGCGGGACCGACGACCTCGCCCGCGTGCTCGGCCGCCGTCCCACCAGCCTGCGGCAGGCCGTCACCGCGCTCCTGGGCTGAACCGGGCTCACCGCCGGAAGAAGTCCAGCAACCTCTGCCGGGCGTCCGGGGACATCAGCAGCTCCTGCACGTCGGCCGACATCCGCGCGGCCGCTGCGGCGCGCTCGAACATCTCCCGCTCGTACTCCGCGACGGCGGTCGGGTGGTCGTCCGGGCGTGCGGCCAGGGCGAGGCCGAGCAGCGCGCCGTCGAGCAGCGCCGTGTTGGCACCTTCCCCGACCGGCGGCATGAGGTGCGCGGCGTCGCCGACCAGCGTCACGTCCGGCCTCGACGGCCAGGTCAGCCCGACGGGGAGGGTGGTGATCGGGCGCGGCGCGATCGTGTCGTCGGAGGCGGCGATCAACGCGGTGAAGCGCGCGTCCCAGCCGGCGAACAGCTCGACCAACCGCGCCCGCGCGGCGGCCGGGTCGTCGAACGGGATGCCGCTGGTGGCGAACCAGTCCTCGCCGGTGTGGTAGAAGTTGAGGCCGATGCGCACGCAGCCGTCGCCGTTGCGCTGCGCCGCCAGCGACTTCCCGTCGCCGAACACCCAGCAGTTGCCGCGCCCGACCAGGGCGGCGAGGTCCGGGTGGGTGCGGTCGACGTCCGGGATCCGCAGTTCGACGCAGTTCTGGCCGACGTGCGCCGGTCGGGCGTCGGTGACCAGCGCCCGGACCCGGGAGTTCGCGCCGTCGGCACCGACCAGCAGGTCGTAGGTCGCCGTGCGGCCGTCGGCGAAGCGCAGCACGCCGTCGGCCGCGGACTCGAAGGCGTGCCCCCAGCGCACCGCGTGGTGGGGGAGCGAGTCCAGCAGCAGGTCGCGCAGCGCCGCCCGGTCCACCTCGGGCCGCAGCAGCGGCGCGTCGTCGGGCGTGTCCTCCCGCAACAGCAGCGTGCCGTCCGGCGCCATGAGCCGCATGTCCTGCCCCTCGCCGCGGGCGATGGCGAAGAACCCGTCGATCAGGCCCGCCTCCCGCAACGCCCGCTGCCCCGAGTGGATGTCGAGCGTGCCTCCCTGACCCCGCGCCCGCCGCGACGAGTCCCGTTCGTACACCACGGCTTCGACGCCGTGCACGTGCAACACCCGGGCCAGCGCCAGGCCGCCCATCCCCGCACCGACGATCGCGATCGTCACACCGCCCCCATACGCCGTATCACTTGATACACTGTATCGTGAGCCGCGTGTTGGTGTGGGAGAGACCGGAACCACCGCGGCGGCCGGCGCCGGTCCCGCTGAGCCGGGAGCTGATCGTCCGGACGGCCATCGGGCTCGCCGACGCGGACGGCCTGGACGCGGTGTCGCTGCGCGGGGTCGCCGGGGCGCTCGGCGTCGGGCCGATGCGCCTGTACGGCTACCTCGCCACCAAGCAGGAACTGCTCGACCTGATGGTGGACGCCGCCTACGCCGACGTCCGCCCCGCCGGGGACGGCTGGCGAGAGGTCCTGCGCTCCCTCGCCGAAGCCGTCCGGCAGGCCGTCCACCGGCACGAGTGGCTGGCCGACCTGCTCGGCGGGCGTCCCCAGCTCGGGCCCAACACCCTGGCCGCCGGCGAGGCGGTGCTGGCGGCGATGGGCGAGGTCGACCTGGCGACCGTCGTGCCCGCCGTCGCCGCCGTCAACGCCTACGTGGTCGGCGCGGTCCGCCGGGAGATCACCGAACGGCGCGCCGAGCGGACCTCCGGCCTGGACCAGGCCCAGTGGCAGGCCGGCTACGGGCCCTACCTGCGCCGGACCTTCGCCACCGGCCGCTTCCCGGCCCTGTCCGCCCTCGTCCACGACGGCCCCCACCCGACCGCCGACGACACCTTCCGCGCCGGACTGGACTTCCTCCTCGACGGCATCGCCGCCCGCGTCGCCCGGGACGGGTGAGCGCCGCTCAGCCCGCTGTGCCGGGTTTCCGGCGGGGACACCCCCGCCCGCCCGCCGCGACGCCCTCCTCGACGCCCGGTGCCCATCAGGAGGCCCGGCGGCGGTAGGTGATCGTGGCCAGGACGTGGGCGACGACCAGGATGCCGACGCACCAGGCCAGGGCGATCCAGATGTCGGCGCCCACCGGCCGCTGGTCGAGCAGGGCGCGGATGGCGTTGACGATCGAGGTCACCGGCTGGTGCTCGGCGAAGGCGCGCACCGGGCCGGGCATGGTGCCGGTGGGCACGAACGCGGAGCTGAGGAACGGCAGGAAGATCAGCGGGTAGGAGAACGCGCTCGCGCCGTCCACGGACTTCGCCGACAGGCCCGGGATGACCGCGAGCCACGTCAACGCCAGCGTGAACAGGAACAGGATGCCGACGACCGCGAGCCACGCCGGCACGCCCGCGCCCGACCGGAAGCCCATCAGCAGGGCGACCAGCACGACCACCACGAGCGAGACGAGGTTGGCGACCAGCGACGTCACCACGTGCGCCCACAGCACGGCCGACCGGGCGATCGGCATGGACTGGAACCGCTCGAAGATGCCGCTTTTGAGATCGGTGAAGAGCCGGAACGCGGTGTAGGAGATCCCCGACGCGATCGTGATGAGCAGGATGCCGGGCAGCAGGTACTGCACGTAGGAGTCCGACCCGGTGTCGATCGCGCCGCCGAACACGTAGACGAACACCAGCATCATCGCGATCGGCATCACCGCCGTCGTGATGATCGTGTCCGGGCTGCGCGCGATGTGCCGCAGCGACCGTCCCAACAGGACGGCGGTGTCACCGGGGAAGTTCGCGGTCGTCATCGCGCCCCACCGGTCCTCGCCGCGCCGCGGCCGTCACCGGAGCCGACGACGGCGAAGAAGACGTCTTCCAGGGTCGGCTGCTTCTCGACGTACTCCACCTCGGCGGGCGGCAGCAGCGCCTTCAGCTCGGCCAGGGTGCCGTCCACGATGACCCGGCCCTCGTGCAGGACGGCGATGCGGTCGGCGAGCTGCTCGGCCTCGTCCAGGTACTGGGTGGTGAGCAGCACGGTCGTGCCGCGGTCGGCCAGCTCCCGCACGGCCTGCCACACCTCGACGCGCGCCTGCGGGTCGAGCCCGGTCGTCGGCTCGTCGAGGAAGACGACGGCCGGGTCGCCGACGAGGCTCATCGCGATGTCGAGCCGGCGGCGCATGCCACCGGAGTACGTCGCCACCCTGCGCGCGCCCGCCTCGGTCAGCGAGAAGCGCTCCAGCAGGTCGTCCGCGACGCCGCCCGGATCGTCGAGGTGGCGCAACCGGGCGACCAGCACGAGGTTCTCCCGGCCGCTGAGGATCTCGTCGACGGCGGCGAACTGCCCGGTGAGGCTGATCGACTCCCGCACCCGGGCGGGCTGACCGGCGACGTCGAACCCGTTGACGACGGCCGTGCCCGCGTCGGCCCTGAGCAGCGTGGCCAGGATCTTCACGGCCGTGGTCTTGCCCGCGCCGTTCGAGCCGAGCAGGGCGAAGATGCTGCCGCGCTCGACGTCGAGGTCCACGCCGCGCAACACCCGCAGCTCCCGGTACGACTTCTCCAGGCCCCGCACGCGGATCGCGAGTCGGGTGCTCATGCTCCCGTTCCCCCTGATTCGTTCTCGGCGCGCTTGATCGCGCCGGTCAACCGCTCGCGCTCGCGGGTGACCCAGCCGCCCTTCGAGTAGTTCCGCAGGAACGCCTCGGCGAACTCCGCCGGGTCCTCCCCGACGACGGCGCGGATCGGCGTGCCGTCGACCGCCGCCCGCTCGAACAGGTCGGCCAGGTCCTCGAACATCGTGGCGGCGGTGTCGCCGTCCCCCGGCCCCAGGTACATCAGGTACCGCTCCAGCGCGTCCACCGCGGCTCGGTGGTTCGGCGGGAGTTGGCGCGTGCGCGCCTTGTACGCCCGCCAGCGCCGCTTGTCGCCGATGACCTTCGACGCCAGGTCCGCGAATCCCATGATCAGTTACCCCCTTGGCGGAGCTTGTCCAGTCGTTCCGCGAGGAAGCTCCAGTTCCTCCAGAACTCTTCGAGGTGCTCCCGCCCCTGAGGGTTGAGGGAGTACACCTTGCGCGGCGGCCCCTTCTCGGACGGGACCTTCACCACGTCGACCAGTCCGCGCTGCTCGACCCTGATCAGCAGCGCGTAGACGGTGCCCTCGGCGATGTCGGCGAACCCCTGGTCGCGCAGCCACGCGGTGATCTCGTAGCCGTACGCGGACCGGCTGGCCAGGATCGCCAGGACGAGACCCTCCAGCGTTCCCTTGAGCATCTCCGTCAACTGCTTGCCCACGTGGTCACCCGCTTCGAGCTATTCAGCGTTGCTAGCTACCGGTACCTAGTAAAGCTGAATAGTGCGGGCGGCGCAAGGCCGGGGAGGGGCGAGGCGGGTGGTCGTCTGTCCGACGTGGAGCGTCAGGCCGTCGGCAGCGACGTGCCGTGGGCCGGGCGGAGGCCGTCGAGGGTGATGCGCAGCTGGCGCTTCCACGCCCGGGCGCCGTGGTCGCCGACGAGTTGCACGGTGTGGCTCAACGTGGCCAGCAGCAGCGCCAGGTCGCCGGTCGTCGCGTCGGCGCGCAGCACCCCGGCCTCCTGGGCCCGGGCGCGCAGGTCGTCGAGCACCGGGTACAGCAGGCGCGTGCAGTCCAGGGCCGGACCGCTCCAGTTGTGGCCGTACGCCTCCACGACGGCCCGGTGGCGTGCCTGCGTCGCCAGCGCGTGCTGGTAGAACCCCTCCAGCGCGGCCCGCGGGTCGTCGGTGGAGGCCGCCGCCTCGCGCGCGGCGCCCGCCCAGGCGGTGAACTCGCGGTCGAGGACCGTGCCCAGCAGGTCGTCCTTGGTGGGGAAGTGCCGGTAGAGCGTGCCCATGCCCACGCCGCTGCGCTGGGCGATCTCCCGGACGTCGACGGCGCTGCCCTGCTCGGCGAGCACCTCGGTGGCGGCCTCGATGATCGCGGCGCGGTTGCGCTCGGCGTCCGCGCGGCGCGGGCGGCGGGACGAGGTGTCGGTGGCCACGTGGCCAGCATAGTCGTCCCGGTCCGTTAACGGAGCAGTTGCTCCGCTTGTGCTAGCGTCAAGAGGAGCAAGCGCTCCGCTTCGACCACGAGGATGCACATGACCACGACCGCGCACGGCGCAGTCGACACCGCGCCCCTGTTCCGCCCCTTCTCCTCCGGTTCGCTGCACCTGCCGAACCGCGTGGTGATGGCCCCCATGACCAGGCAGTTCTCGCCCGGCGGCGTCCCCGGGGAGGACGTCGCCGACTACTACGGCCGACGGGCCGCGGGCGGCGTCGGCCTGATCGTCACCGAGGGCACCTACGTCGGTCACCCCGGCGCCGGGACGAGCGCCGACGTGCCGCGCTTCCACGGCGAGGACGCGCTGGCGGGCTGGGCGCGGGTCGTGGAGCGCGTGCACGCCGAGGGCGGCCGGATCGTGCCCCAGCTGTGGCACGTGGGCGCGGCCCGCAAGCCCGGCGCGCCGCCCGTGCCGGAGGCCCCGGTGTTCACGCCGTCGGGCCTGGACCTGGACGGCGCCCCGATCGGCGAGGCCGGTCCCGTGCCGACCGTCGCCGACCTGGAAGGCGTCGTGACCGCCTTCGCCGAGGCCGCCGCGGCCGCCCGGCGACTGGGCTTCGACGGCGTCGAGCTGCACGGGGCGCACGGGTACCTGCTCGACGAGTTCCTGTGGGAGGTCACCAACCGGCGCACCGACGCCTACGGCGGCAGCCCGGTCGCGCGAACGCGCCTGGTCGCCGAGGTCGTGGCCGCCGTGCGCGCCGCCACCTCGCCCGACTTCCCGGTCATCCTGCGCCTGTCGCAGTGGAAGTCGAGCGCGTACGACGCCAGGCTGGCGCACACCCCGCAGGAGCTGGAGGCCATCCTGACGCCGTTGGTGGAGGCGGGGGTCGACGTGTTCCACGGCTCCACGCGCCGCTACTGGCAGCCCGAGTTCGAGGGCTCGCGGCTGAACCTCGCGGGCTGGATCAAGAAGATCACCGGCCGGCCGACCATCTCCGTCGGCTCGGTGGGCCTGGACGGCGAGTTCCTGGCGACGTTCGCGGGCCAGACCCCCTCGCCGACGGGCATCGACCAGCTCGTGGAGCGCCTGGCCGCCGACGAGTTCGACCTGATCGCCGTCGGGCGGGCGCTGCTGGCCGACCCGGAGTGGGCCCGCAAGGTCGAGAAGGGCGACGTCGCCGGCGTCACCCCGTTCACCCGCTCCGCCCTGGCCACCCTTCTCTGACCCCGAGAGTCCTACGTTCACGGCGCGAGAGTCCAACGTTCGGGCACCCCGAGTTCAACGCTCGACCGACCGCCCGGTCTGTCGAGCGTTGAACTCACGTGCTCCGAGCGTTGGACTCTCGCGTTGTGGGTGTTGGACTCTCGCGTTGTGAACGTAGGACTCTCGCGGGGGGTACCCCAGCGCGAGCCGAGGAGCGGGCGGATGCACCGATGCGCGCGCTCGGCGTGGCGGGCATGCTGGGCGCATGGCGGTGGACCCCCGCGGTGCGGACTTGAAGCGGCTGCTCGCCGAGGACGGGGGCGGGCCGGTGGTGATGCTGAACCTGCTGCGGTTCGCCGAGGGCGGGGTCGCGTCCTACCGGGAGTACGCGCGGCACCTGGAGGAGACGTTCCTGCCCCGCTACGGCGGCGAGGTGCTCTACGCCGGGACGGGGTCCACGGTGCTGGTCGCGGAGGACGGGCAGAGCTGGGACGCCGTGGTGGTCGTGCGCTACCCCGACCGGGCCGCGTTCAGCCGCATGGTGGCCGACCCCGAGTACCAGGAGGTGACCCGGCTGCGCACGGCGGCGCTGGCCGAGGCCGTCCTCCAGGCCACCACGCCCTGGGGCTGACCCGACGGCGCTTCGCGGGTTGAGCCGCTCCCAGCCGGGTAGGCCCTGGACAGGTGCGGCACCCGGCCGTCCGGTGAGGAGCGCCTTCGTGAGCGAACTGGAAGTGGTCCACGAGTTCACCGGTCCGATGCCCACCGGGGTGAGCGTGTCGGACACCGGTCGGGTGTTCGTGAACTTCCCCCGGTGGGGTGACGACGTGCCGGCGACCGTGGTCGAGCTGCGCGACGGCGTCGAGGTCCCGTTCCCCGACCGGGCGTGGAACTCGCCGTCGGGCGACGACGACGAGGGCGCGTTCGTGTCGGTGCAGAGCATCGTGGTCGACCCGGCCGACCGCCTGTGGGTGCTCGACACCGGGAGCCCGCTGTTCCGGCCGACCAAGCCCGGCGGGCCGAAGCTGGTGTGCGTCGACCTGGCCACCGACACCGTCACCGGGGTGATCACGTTCCCGCGCGAGGTGGCCCTGGAGACCACCTACCTCAACGACGTGCGGTTCGACCTGCGCCAGGGCGGGGCGGGGGTCGCCTACATCACCGACTCCGCCGACTCCGGCCCCAACGGGATCATCGTGGTCGACCTGGGCAGCGGCGAGTCCTGGCGGCGGCTGCACGACCACCCGTCCACCAAGGCCCGCCCCCTGGCCGACTACCGCCCGGTCGTGGAGGGCTCGCCCCTGCTGGAGCGCCCCGCCGACGGCGAGCCGAAGCCGGTGACGATGGGCGCGGACGGCATCGCGCTCAGCGCCGACGGCACGAGGCTGCACTACTGCCCCCTGGCGTCCCGCCACTGGCACAGCGTGCCGACCCGGGCCCTGCTCGACCGGTCGCTGTCCGACGAGGAGGTGGGGGAGCAGGTGGCCGACGAGGGCGACAAGGGCGGCGGCTCGGACGGCCTGGAGACCGACGACGCCGGCCGGCTCTACCTGACCGACTACGAGCACGACGCCGTGCTGCGCCGGACCCCGGACGGCGACTTCGAGACCGTCGCCCACGACCCGCGGCTGCTGTGGCCGGACACCCTGTCGGTGACCGACGGTCACCTCTACGTGACCGCCAACCAACTGCACCGCCAAGCCGGGTACCAGGGCGGCCGGGACCGCAGGCGCAAGCCGTACCACCTGTTCCGCGTGCCCATCGACGCCGGGCGGGTCCGGCTGCGCTGACACCCCGCCCGGACGAGGAGTGATCCGCATGACCACGACGATGCCGATGCTGGAGACCTACCCGGCCGAGATCGGCCTGGACCGAGGGCGGCTGGGCGCGACGATCGAGGCGTTGATCGCCTGCTCCCAGGCGTGCACGGCGTGCGCCGACGCCTGCCTGAGCGAGGACGCGGTGGCCGAGCTGACCAAGTGCGTGCGCACCAACCTCGACTGCGCCGACGTCTGCGCCACCACCGCCCGCGTCCTGTCCCGGCACACCGGCTACGACGCCGACGTCAGCCGATCGCTGCTGGAGGCGTGCGCGACGGCGTGCGGGGCCTGCGGCGACGAGTGCGGCTCGCACGCCGGGATGCACGAGCACTGCCGCATCTGCGCCGAGGCGTGCCGGAACTGCGAGCGCGCCTGCCGCGACCTGGCGACCGCGATCCGGTCCGGAGGAGCCCGGTGAGGTGCTCGGCGGCACACCCACGTGGTCGGGACGCCGGGCCGGGTGGGCGACGTGGCTGACGATCCCGGTGGCGCGCTGGGGGCCGCCGAACGGCGAGCGGGTCGCCTCGGCGCGGCCGGTTACGCGTTCGCCCTCTGCCTGGTGGCCCTGGCCGCCGTGGGCGGGATCGCCCTGCTCGTCGAGCAGCCGTACCTGTTCCCCAGCCTCGGACCGACCGTCATGCTGTTCTTCGAGTCACCCCGGCACGGCTCGGCCGCACCGCGCAACACCCTCGTCGGGCACGGCGTCGCGATCCTGGCCGGCGCCGGCTGCCTGGCGCTGTTCGGCCTGACCGACCACCCGGCCGTCCTCCAGGAGGGCGTCACGGGCGCCCGCGTCGGCGCGGCGGCCCTCTCGGTCGCCCTGACCGCCCTGGTCCTGCGGTTGCTGGACTGCCCGCACCCACCCGCCGGCGCGACCACGCTGATCGTCAGCCTGGGCCTGCTCACCTCGACCCGGGAACTGCTCGCCATCGCCGCCGGGGTGGTGCTGGTGACCGTGTTCGGGGTGGCCCTGAACCGCCTGCTCGGCGTGCGGCAACCGCTGTGGCGCTGATCGCCCGGCGGAAAACCCCGATCGGGGTGGGAGCGCGCCACGATTGGGTAGTACCTGCGGGTGATCGCGGGGAGGTCGACGTGAACGGTGACGGGAGCGGGCTCGGAGAACTGCTGGCGGCGGCCGAGAGCGCACCGCCCGTGGAATCGGTCGAGGTCGTCGCGCGGAACCTGGAGAAGCGGTTCGGCGCGGTGGACGTGTCGTTCCTCCTGGTCGACCTCGTCGGCGACCAGGTGGTGCGGCTGACCTCCACCGGCCACAGCCGCGGCGACCGGGACGCGGAACGCGTGGACCTGCGGGGCAGCGCCTACGAAGAGGTCCTGCGCACCCAACAGCCCAAGCGGGAGCACGGGCCGGACGGGGTGCGGGTGGTGCTGCCGGTGACCAACCGCGGCGACTGCGTGGGCGTGCTGGAGCTGACCGTGCCCGTCCTGGAGGAGGACGCGCTGGCGCAGCTGGGCGAGGCCGCGCACGCGCTGGCGTACGTCATCGTCACCGACCGCCGGTTCACCGACCTCTACCACTGGGGTCGGCGCACCACGCCCATGAGCCTGGCGGCGGAGATCCAGCACCAGCTGCTGCCCACGGCGTCGTGCTGCGAGGCGGCCCAGTTCACCGTGGCCGGCGGGCTGGTGCCCGCCGACGAGATCGGTGGCGACACCTACGACTACGCCCTGGAGCGGGAGACGCTGCACCTGTCGGTCACCGACGCCGTCGGCCACCACGTCGAGTCCGCCCTCACCGCCACCCTCCTGGTCGGCGCGTTGCGCGGGGCCCGCCGGGCGGGGCACGACCTGGCCGAACAGGCGCGTCGCGCCAACCAGGCGCTGCTCGACCACGGCCGGGGCGCGCTGGCGACCGGGCTGCTGCTGCGCGCCGACCTGGGTGGTGCGGGCGCGGAACTGGTCAACGCCGGGCACCCGCCGCCGCTGCGGCTGCGCGACGGCGTCGTGGAGCAGCTGCCGCTGGAGGTCGACGTGCTCTTCGGCGTGCACGCCGCGGTCCGGTACCGGGTGCAGCGGTTGGACCTGCGTCGCGGTGACCGCCTGGTGCTGCTCACCGACGGCATGTTCGAGCGCGACGCGGCCGGGGCCGACCTGCCCGCGCTGGTGCGCGACACCGGCGGCCTGCACCCCCGGGAGGTGGTGCGCGCGGTGACCGGCGCGGTGCGCGACGCCTGCCGCGGCCGGCTGCAGGACGACGCGACCGTGCTGTGCCTGGACTGGCACGGCACCGGCCGGACCGACCGCCGCGCGGACACCGGCGCGGACACCGACACCGCCTCGCACCCCTGACCGCCCCGCCTGACCACTGGGGACGGCCGGCGCGCACGACCGCCGCCCGGGCTGGGGGTTGGCGCGGTCACCTCGGCGTGCCGCCCGCCCGCCCGCGACGGGCCGGGCGAGGTGCCCGCAGCTCGTCGGCCGCGGCGCTGATCCGCCGCCAGGCGGTGTCGATGTGCCCGGCGGTGGTGCCGGGCCGCCGGTGGCCGTCCGCGACGTGTGGCGGCCGTGCACCACGGTGTGGCTGAGCAGCAGCTCGCCGGTGCCGTTGACGCGGCGCGGGAGGGCCGCGTTGGTGGCGTCGTCGGCGCGCAGGCGGAAGCGCACCAGGCCGAACGGGTGGGGCGCCGACGACGGCGAAGCGGTCGTCGGCGCGGACGTGCTCGGCGAACCGGTCGGCCAGGGCGACGCCGCGGCGCGGGTGGGCGCGCAGCCCTTCCGCGCCGTACCAGCGCAGCACGAACCAGAGCTTGAGGGCCCGCGAACGGTGGCCGAGCGGGAGCCTGCGGTCGCGGTGGTCCACCGCGGCCGGGTCGGGGCGAACCCGCGCAGGTAGGGCGGCGAGGTGGTCATCGCGGCGGTGAGCGCGGCCCGGTCGGCGACCCGCAGGGCGCTGCAGTCCATCCCGGTGACCAGCCACTTGTGCGGGTTGGCGCAGTAGCCGTCGGCCAGGTCGACCCCGTCGTGGACCCACCGCAGCTCCGGGCAGGCCGCCGCGACGCCCGCGTAGGCGGCGTCCACGTGCAGCCAGACGCCGTGCTCGCGGCACAGCCGGCCGATGTCGGCCACGGGGTCGACGGCGGTGGTGGAGGTGGTGCCGAGGGTGGCGACCACCAGCACAGGGACCCGCCCGTCCGCCAGGTCCGCCTCGACGAGTCGCCGCAGGTGGTCCACGCGCACGGCGAGGTGTCGGGGTCGGTCTCGACCAGCCGCAGCGAGTCCTCGCCGATGCCCGCGACCCGGACGGCCTTGGCGATCGAGCAGTTGCCCTCGGTCGAGGTGCACGCGGTGGAGCGCGGCCCCGCGCCGTACCGCCGCCGGCGCCCGCCACCGCGACGCCACAGCGCGGCGGCCAGGACGGCCGGCATCGCGCCGGACGCGGTGTCGTTCAGCACGCCGTTGCCGCGGAACGGGTCGGGCAGGCCCAGCAGGTGCGCCAACCAGTCGCGGACCACGCCCTCCAGCTCCACCAGGGCGGGGTTGGCCGACCAACAGCATCGCCTGCGGGTTCAGGCCCGCGGTCAGCAGCTCGCCCAGCACGGGCGGCGCGGAGTTGGTCATGGGGAAGTGGCCGAGGTGCCAGTGCGCGCCATCCCCGGCACGAGCAGCCGGTCCACGTCCGCCGGCAGCGCCTCGAACGGCTCGCCGCGCTCCGCCGTGGTCCGCGGCAGCGAGGCCGCCACCTGCCCCGGCCGCACGTCCGGGGTGACCCGCCGGTGTTCCAGCCCGGCCCAGTGGCGGGCCAACCAGTCCACCACCGCGTAACCGTGCCGCCGGAACTCCTCGACGTCCCCGTGCGGCGGCGGTCCCGGTGCTTCAGGGTGTCGCACGGACGGCTCCTCGCTGCGGGAACGCGGCCCGGTAGGCGACCAGGTGCTCGGCGTCGGCGGGCAGGAACGGCAGGTCGGCGGCGACCACGACCGCCCACAGCGAGCCCGACGCCGGCGCCCGCGGCACGAACGGGCACACCGGCCCGGGCCGACCCAGCAGCGGGTGCGCCCGGCCGCACCCACCGGTCCACCGCGCCCGCCACCTCGTCGGCCGGGGTCGCGCCCCGCGGCACGGGCGCGGGCAGGTCCCGCGGGACGGTGGTCAACGCCGTGGTCATGCCGGGTCGAACTCGTGCCCGGCCTGGTCGCGGGTGCAGAAGGCCGCCGCGGTGGCCGGCACCTCGGTCACGCTGATCACCCCGTCGTCGTCGGTGCCCACCAGCACCGCCTGCTCGGCCGCCTTCTGCGGCGCGGCACCCATCGCGCGCAGCATCCGCTCCCACTCCCGCAGGTCCACCGCTCCGTTGTCGTCGGTGTCGGCGACCGCCACCACGGCCTCCGCCCACGGGCGCACGACGACGGCGAAGCCCTGCGGGTCGTCCCGCAACCTCGCCCGCGCCGCCGACGCGAACCCCGACTCCGTGATCGCACCGCCCTCGTCGACGTCGGCCACCTCGGCCGGACCCGTGAAGAACGCCCGCGCGCCCTCCACGAGCAACCGGTCCTGGGGCGACCGCACCGGCACCCCGAACGCCGAGGATCGACTCGGCCATCGACTCGACGTCCCCGACGGTCACCCGCCCGTCGTGGTCGCGGTCGAACGTCGCGAACCGGACGGCCAACTTGGCGGCGTACGCGTCCCCCACGGTGGTCACGTCGGGCTCCTCCCCGCCGAAGGTGATCGAAACCCGGCGGGGTTTCCCCAGCGGATGATCACAGGCCGTCCGCGCCGGCGCACGCGCCCGTCGCCTGTCTCATCCCATCGGGTGGCGACGGCGACGCCGCCCGGGACAGGGGTCCGGTCCGCCACCACCCGCGACGCCGAGGTGCCGGGGGAACTTCCCCGTCCGGTGGTGTCGTCGTCCGACCGAACCACCGGGAAACGCGACGCCCGGTCACCGCGAAAACGGCCTGAATTCCTTTGGTAGCACAAAATCCACCTGAACGAGTTATCCGAATTGCCCGGGAACATCGGCCGCCCCTAGCTTTGCCGGAGCAGCCGCACGGCGAACACCGGGGAGAGACCGTGGCGAAAGCCCTGCGCACGTGGGTGGAGGACGAGGTGGCGCCGCTGGCGGGGAAGTCCACCGCCTGGCTCGCCCAGTTCCACTTCTTCCGCGACCCGCACCGGCCCCGCTTCGTCGACCCGACCCACTTCTTCTCACCGGCCGACGGCGTGATCGTGTACCAGCGCGTGGTGGAACCGGACGAGCCGCTGGTCGAGATCAAGGGCGGTGCGTACACGCTCCGCCAGGCGCTGCGGGCGCCGCGCTACCCCCACCGCAGCCTCGTCATCGGCGTCTTCATGACCTTCTACGACGTCCACGTCAACCGGGTGCCCTACCCCGGCTCGCTGTCCTACCGGCGGCTCGACGCGCTGGACACCCGCAACCGCCCGATGCTCGACGTGGAGAACGACCTGCTGGAGCTGCTGCGGGTCGACCTGTCGCGCACGGACTACCTGCGCCGCAACCAGCGCGTGGTCAACCGGGTCGTCTCGCCCCGCCTGCGCCTGCCCTACTACGTGCTCCAGGTCGCCGACCACGCCGTGGACTGCATCCTGCCCTTCGACCTGGCGCAGAACGTCCCGCGCCGCCAGGGCGACCGGTTCTCGCAGATCCGCTACGGCTCGCAGGTGGACCTCGTCATCCCGCTCTCACCCGGCCTGGAGCTCGAGCCGGTGCAGCGCGTCACCGACCACGTGCAGGCGGGGATCGACCCGCTGGTGCGCGTGCACGGACTCGACCCGACGACCAGGAGGAGCGCATGACGGCGCTGTCCGAACGCGTCCAGCCCGCACCGGCCGTCCAGGCGGCGCCGACGAACCCGACCCTGTTGCAGCACCCCGCCTTCCTGCTCAACGCGCCCTTCTCGTTCAGCACCGACGAGCCGAACAACGTCTGGATGCGCGAGTACCCCGAGCAGGACCGGCCCGTCGACCGCCACCGCGCCATGGTGCAATTCCTCAACCTCCAGTCCTACCTGGCCGCGGACGCGCTGGTGTACGTGCTGCCCACCCCGCGCACCACCGGCCTGCAGGACCTCGTGTTCACGGCGAACCTGGGCATCGTGCCGGAGCACCTGCCCGAGGGCCGGGACGTCGTGGTCGCCAACTTCACCTCCGAGCCGCGCCGCGGCGAAACCCCCGTCGGGACGCGGTTCTTCGAGTCGATGGGCTACCGCACCCACGTGGCACCCCACCGCTTCGAGGGCGAGGCGGACCTCAAGCACCTGCACGACAACGTCTACGTCGGCGGTTGGGGCATGCGCTCGGACCCGGCGGTCTACGACTGGTTCGAGCGCACCTTCGACATGCGCGTCATCCGGGTGCGGCTGACCGACCCGTACCTGTACCACCTGGACTGCTCGGTCTTCCCGCTCACCCGCGAGCGCACCCTGGTGTGCACCGAGGCGTTCACGTCCGCCGAGCTGGACGCCCTCGCCCGCCACACCGACGTGGTGCCCGTGTCGCTCGCCTCCAGCCGCATCGGCCTGTGCAACTCGGTGCGGCTCAACCGGACCATCGTCAACGGGTCCAACCTGCACGGCATGGAACCGGGCTCGCCGGAGCACCGGCTGGAGCGCGCGAAGAACGACGAACTGGAAGCCATCGCCACCGACAACGGCTTCGACGTCACCCACATCGACCTCAGCGAGTTCCACAAGGGCGGCGCGGACCTCTCGTGCCTCGTGATGCACCTCAACCGCTACTCGTACACGTTCCCGCTCGACTGACACCCCATCGGAGAGACCGGCACATGGTCACCACCGCGCCGCCGCGCCGCGAGTCGGCGCTCGCCACGCTGCGCGACTGGCTCAGCCCCTACCGCGGCCTGCTGGCCGTGGTGCTCGTCCTCGAACTGGCCGCCCGCGCCGCCGCGCTGATCCAACCGCTCGCCACCCGCGAGGTGGTGGAGGGCGTGCAGAACAGCGAGGACCTGATCGGCCCCATCGCCGTGCTCGGCGGGGTGGCGCTGGTGGGCCTGTGCTTCAACTACGCGGGCTACCGGCAGCGCGGCAAGCTCAGCGAGCGGTTCGTCCTGGGCATCCGCCGCGCCATGGTGCGGCGGATCGTCGGCGCGCCGGTCGCCCGGGTCGAGGGCGACTCGACCGGCGACCTGCTGTCGCGGATGAGCTCGGACACCGCGGTGGTGCAGCAGACGACGGTCAAGGCGTTGGTGGACCTCGTCGTCGTGCCGCTGACGGTGGTCGCGGGCATCGTGCTGATGCTCACCATCGACGTGTTCCTCGCCGTGATGGTGATCGTCGTGCTCGCGGTGGCGACGCTGGCCGAGGGCTGGGTGTTCCAGAAGGTCGCGGAGGACACCGAGCGCGCCCAGGAGCACGTGGGCTCGATGCTCGGCGTGGTGCAGCGGGTGCTGCTGGCGTTCCGCACGGTCAAGGCGTCGCGCACCGAGCGGCGCGAGGCCGAGTCGTTCGACCGGCACGCCGAGTCCGCCTACCGGTCGGGCGTGCGGGCCGCGCGGTCCGGCGCGCTGGCCGACACGGTGGCCTACGCGGCCGTCGACTTCACGTTCCTGGTGATCCTCGGCATCGGCGTGATCCGGGTGAGCACCGGTGACGTCGGGGTCGGCGACCTGGTGGCGATCCTGCTGTACGTCGTCTACATCCAGGAGCCGGTGGAGTCGCTGACCGGCTCGGCGGGCCGGCTGTCGGAGGGCCTCGCGGCGCTGCGCCGGATCTCGGGCGTGCTGGCGATGCCGCAGGAGACCGACCGGGCCGGGGAGGGCCGCGCGCCCTCGCCGCGCGTTGCGCCGGTGAACCGGTCGGTGCGGCTGGAGGGCGTCTGGTTCGGCTACGGCGACCGCCCGGTGCTGCGCGAGGCCACCATCGAGGCGCGACCGGGCATCACCGTGCTGGTCGGCACGTCCGGCGCGGGCAAGACGACCGTGCTGAGCCTGCTGGAGCGGTTCGTGGAGCCCGACCGCGGCCGCGTCCTGCTCGACGGGGTGGACCTGGCCGACCTGCCGCTGGAGGAGCTGCGCCGGCGCATCGCCTACGTGCAGCAGGAGGCTCCGCTGCTGGGCGAGACGATCCGCGAGGCCGCCGCGTACGGCGTGGAGGGCGTGGACGACGAGCGGCTGTGGCGGGTGCTGCACGCCGTGGGCCTGAGCGACTGGGTCACCAGCCTGCCGCGCGGGCTGGACACCGAGGTCGGCGAGCGGGGCGTGCAGATCTCCGGCGGGCAGCGGCAGCGGCTGGCCGTGGCGCGGGCGCTGGTCCGTGACAGCGAGGTGCTGCTGCTGGACGAGGCGACCTCGCAGCTGGACCCGTTCAACGAGCAGGTGCTGGTGCGGTCGCTGATGCAGGACTCCGGCGACCGCGTCGTCATCGCGGTCACGCACCGGATGCTGCTGGCCCAGCACGCCGACCAGGTCGTGATGCTGCACCGGGGGGTGGTGCACGCGACCGGGCGGCACGAGGAGCTGCTCTCCGACCCCGCCTACCGCCACCTCACCGCGGCGGCGGACGAGAGCCCCGACAACCACGCCGGGCACGCCTGCCCGGAGACGGCGAGGTGAGCGGCGTGCGCGAACACGTGTGGCGACCCGTGGCCGCCGATGACGCGGAGGCGTGGGCGGCGCTCATGCGCGCCATCCCGCACCGCGACCGGCCGGTGGACCACGTCGACACCGCGGACTTCCGGCGTGGCCTGACCGCGCCGGGCGCCACCCCCGAGGACTCCACCGGCGTTTTCGCCGGTCCGGAGCTGCTGGGGTGGGCGACCGTGCGGCCCGGGACGACCGGGGACCGCTGCGACGTGCTGTTCGGCGTGCACCCCGGGCAGCTCGGCACGGGCCTGGACGGCCGGCTGCTCGACTGGGCGCTGGCACGCGCCGCCGACCGCCCGCCGTGGCCGCCGCTCGTCGGGACGTGGTGCGCCGACCACGACCGGGCGCGGGTGGAGCTGCTCGCCTCGCGCGGGCTGCGGCCGACGCTGACCTACCACGAGGTCTACTCCCGGTTGGACCGCGTGCCGCCGCTGACCGCGCCGCCGCTGCCGGAGGGCTTCCGGGCGCGGACCTACGCGCCGGAGCTGGACGAGGCGGTCCGCGTGGCGCACAACGACGCGTTCGCCGGCCAGCACGAGGACGGCCACGTCGACCGCGACCGCTGGCGCCGCGAGTTCACCGGCTGCCCGGCGTTCCTGCCCGACCTGTCGTTCCTGGTGCTCGACGCGCGCGGCGAGGTCGTGGCGCACCTGCTGTCCTACGCCCACGACGCGAGCCCGCACGGCACGGGTCAGGCGGACCTGAAGGTCGAGTACATCGGCACCCGGCCGGGCCTGCGGGGGCGGTTCCTCGACCGCGTGCTGCTGGCCGAGAACGACCGCGCGGCGCGGGAACGCGGGTACGTCGGCATGGTGTTCTCGGTCGACTCGGCCAACCCGACCGGCGCGCTGCGGGTGTTCGAGCGGATCGGCGTCTACCGCGCCGACCGCGACGAGGTCACGACGTGGCGCCGCTACGACAGCCCGCCGCTGCTGCGGCAGCACGCGGCGACGGGTGCGGGAGGTGGGGTCGCGTGATCGAGGACGTGCTGGTCGCCGACCCGCCGGCCGACTCGGTCGACGCGGTGCGCCACCGGCTGCGCGCGTTCCTGGACCGGCACCGGCCGCCGACGCCGTGCCTGGTCGTGGACCTGCCCGCGGTCGCGGACCGCTACCGGCTGCTGCGGCGGCTGTTCCCCGCCGCGGTGCTGCACTACGCCGTCAAGGCCAACCCGGCACCGGAGGTCGTGGGGCTGCTGGCCGCGCTGGGCGCGTCGTTCGACGTGGCCGGCGTCGCCGAGGCCGAGCTGTGCCTGCGGGCGGGCGCGCCGGCCGACCGGCTCTCCTACGGCAACACGGTCAAGAAGGCGTCGGACGTGGTGCGGGCGCACGCGCTCGGCGTGCGGGTGTTCACCGTGGACAGCGAGGCGGACCTGCTCAACGTGGCCGCGCTGGCGCCGGGCGCGGACGTGCTGTGCCGCGTCTTCGCGTTCCCGACCGCCGCCAGGTCGGCGTTCGGGCGCAAGTTCGGGTGCGAGCCCGACCTGGCCGCCGCGCTGCTGCACCGGGCGCACCGGCTGGGGCTGCGGGCGCGCGGTGTGTCGTTCCACGTCGGCACGCAGCAGCTCGACCCGCGCGCCTGGGAGCACGGCATCGCCACCGCCGCCCGGATCATGGCCACCCTGGCGGCCTCGGGGGTGCACCTGACGACGCTCGACCTCGGCGGCGGGCTCCCGGCCGGCTACCGCGACGGCGCGCCCCCGCTCGCCGACTACGCGACCGCGATCGGCGAGTCCCTGGACCGGCACTTCGGGTCGGCGTGGCCGGAGGTCGTGCTGGAGCCGGGCCGGGCGGTGGTCGCCGACGCCGGGGTCCTGCGCACCGAGGTGGTCCTGGTGTCCCGCAAGTCCTACGAGGACCGGCACCGCTGGGTCTACCTGGACGTGGGCCGGCACAACGGGCTGACCGAGACCGAGGACGAGTTCATCACCTACGCGCTGGCGACCGCGCGCGACGGCGGCCCGGTCGGCCCCGTCGTGCTCGCCGGTCCCACGTGCGACGGCGACGACGTGCTGTACGAGCGCAACACCTACCACCTGCCGCTGGACCTCGCCCCCGGCGACCTGGTCGACGTGCTGGCCACCGGGGCGTACACGGCCAGCTGCGCCACCGTGGGCTTCAACGGCTTCCCACCGCTGCCCACCACCCACCTCGGAGCCAGCGGTGAACCGGTCCGCTGACGCCGTCGGGAACGACCAGGGCCACCTGTTCGCGGGCCGCCACGTCATCGCCGAACTCGTGTCGGTCGACATGGCGCTGCTGGACGACGAGGAGTTCCTGCGCCGCGCCCTGACCGACGCGCTCGACGCGGCGGGCGCGACGGTGTGCGCGGTGGACTCGCACCGGTTCGAACCGCTGGGCGTGACCGTGCTCGCGCTGCTGACCGAGTCGCACGCGTCGGTGCACACCTACCCGGAGCACGGCGCGGCGTTCGTGGACGTGTTCACCTGCGGCGAGACCGCCGACCCCGAGCTGGCGGTGCTGCTGCTGGCCCGCGCGCTGGAGGCGTCGGTCGAGCGGGTCCAGACCCTGTGGCGCGGCACCGGGCACCCGCCCGCGCCCGAGGGGCTACCGGCTGTGCCCCTGCCCCAGGCCACCGCGCCGGGGTGGGGGAGGTGTGCGAACGGGAGGCTGGTATGAGCACCTGGCAGTTGCAGGAACCGGTAGTGGCGCCGCCGCGGCCGGGTGGGTCGCCGGTGCGCGTGGCCACCGAGTGGGAGCCGCTGCGCGAGGTGATCGTCGGCGTGGTGGACGACATGCGCGTCCCCGAGTGGGACCCCTCGATGCGGGCGGTCGTGCCGCGGCACGGGCGGGTCCCGCTGACCGGGTGGGCGGGCCGCCGGTTCCCCGCCGACCTGGTCGAGGCCGCCCGCCGCGAGGTCGACGGCCTGGCCGACTTCCTCGAGCGGCAGGGCGTCGTGGTGCGCCGGCCGAACGTGGTGGACCACCACCGACCGGTGGTCACGCCGCACTTCGCCACCGGCGGCGGGTTCCACTCGGCGATGCCCCGCGACAGCCTCTTCGCCCTGGACGACCTGGTGCTGGAGACGCCCATGGCGTGGCGCTCCCGGTACTTCGAGACGTTCGCCTTCCGGACGATCCTGCGCGACTACTTCGAGCGCGGCGCGCGGTGGGCCGCCGCGCCCAAGCCGCAGCTGCGGGACTCGCTGTGGCGGGACGACCGGGTGCGCGACCACGACGAGTTCGACCCGGTGATCACCGAGGACGAGCCGCTGTTCGACGCGGCGGACTTCGTGCGCATCGGCAACGGCGTCGTCGTGGGGCAGCTCAGCCACGTGACCAACCGGGCCGGGGTGCGCTGGTTGCAGCGGCAGCTCGGGCCCGGCCACCAGGTGCTCACCTACGTCTTCGACGACGACGGCCCCATGCACATCGACACGACGCTGCTGCCCATGGGCGAGGGGAGGGTGCTGGTCAACGAGGCGTGGGTCTCGCGGCTGCCCGACGTCTTCGCCGACTGGGAGGTGCTGGTGCCGCCGCCGTCGCAGTTGTCGCCGGCGCACCCGCTGTACTACACGAGCCGGTGGATCCACTGCAACGTGCTGATGCTGGACGAGGAGCACGTGCTGGTGGAGGCCGAGGAGGCGGAGTTCGCCGCCTACCTGCGCAAGTGGGGTTTCGAGCCGATCCCGCTGCCGTTCAAGCACTTCCAGACCTTCGGCGGGTCCTTCCACTGCGCCACGCTCGATGTCCGCAGGGGCTGAGGGCGCGTCGGGGGTGCTGCGGGCCGGGGACGCGCTCCGGCTCGCGGCACGCGTCGCGGGGGTGCTGGGCGAGCGGGGCGTCCGCGCCGAGCACCGGGTGCTGCTGTGCGCGGCCAACTCGACCGGGTACGCGGTGGTGCTGGCGGCGCTGGTCACCCTGGGCGCGTCGGTGGTCCCGGTGGACCACCGGCACCCGGCGGCGGAGGTGCGGCGGCTGGCCGACCTGGCGCGGGCCGACCACGTGCTGGACGGGGACGCCGTGGCCGAGCTGGTCGCCGTCGCCGCGCCGCGCCCGGACGCGTCCACACCGGACTGGAGCGCCTGGCGCGACCGGCCGGACGCGCTGATCGCCTGGACGTCGGGGACGACGGGGCGGCCCAGGGCGGTGGTGCGCTCCGGCGCGTCCCTGCTGGACAACACCGACCGCACCCTCGCGCGCATGGGGTACCGGCCCGACGACGTCCTGCTGCCGCTGCTGCCGTTCTCCCACCAGTACGGGCTGTCCCTGCTGCTGCTGTGGCTGCGCGTGGGCTGTTCGCTGGTCGTGGCGCCGGAAGCCAGGGTGGACCGCGCCCTGGCGCTCGCCCGCGAGCACGGGGTGACGGTGGTCGACGCCACGCCGATGACCTACCACACCGCGTTGAACCTGCTGCGCCGCGATCCCGGGCTGCTCGACGGCGCGCGGGTGCGGCTGTGGTGCGTCGGCGGGTGCCCGCTGGACCCCGCGCTGGCCGACCGGTTCCGCCGGGAGGTCGGGCAGCCGCTGCTGGACGGCTACGGCTGCACCGAGGCCGGCAACATCGCCCTGGCCACCCCGGACGACCCGGTCGGCTGCGGCCTGCCCCTGCCGGGGGTCGAGGTCGCGGTGCTCGACGCCGACGGCCTGCCCGTCGCGCCGGGCGTCACCGGCGAGGTCGTGGTGACCTCGCCGGACACGACGGGGGGCCTGCTGGACGACACCGGGGGCCTCCGGGCGCGCCCACCCGGCCCGTACCGGACCGGAGACGTCGGCCTGCTGGACGATCGCGGCCGGGTGCACGTGCTCGGCCGGCACGCCGCCGTCCACCGGATGGGCCACACGCTCCACCCGGGGGCGCTGGCGCGCAAGGCGGCCGCGTGCGGCGCGCCCGTGCAGGTCGTGCCGCTGCCGGACACCAGGCTGGGCAGCAGGCTCGTCTTCGTCGTCGCGGACCCGGAGGGGCGTGACGAGCGGTACTGGCGCGACCGGGTGCGGGCCGTGCTGCCCGCCTACGAGCACCCGAACCGGGTGGTCGTCGTGGACGCGTTCCCCGTGACGGGCAACGGGAAGCCCGACCCCGGGCGGCTCGCCGAACTGGCCCGCCGGACGGTGGCGCCCCGGCCGCGCGCCGCCGGGGCGGTGCCGTTCCCGGAGCGGGTGGACCGGTTGCGCGCCGTGGCGGAGTTCCTGCGCGCCGAGCGGGCGGCGGTGTCGGACGTGCTGTGCGCCATCTCCCCGTACCGGTCGGTGCAGGCCGAGATCGCCGGGTCGCTGCGCACCCTGGCGGGCGCGGTGGAGGAGGTGGGCCGCCACCGGCCGCGCGAGGTGGCGCGGCTGGCCGCGTTCATGCCGTCCAACCTGGTCTGCTACTCCTACGTGCTCTACCTGCTGGTGCCCTCCCTCTACACCGGTCGGTCGGTGTTCCGGCCCTCCACCAAGGTCGCCGGGACGGCACTGGCCCTGCACGAACTGCTCGCACCGGTGCACGACCTGCCGGTCCAACCGAGCGCGTTGAGCCAGCGCCGGTTCCTGGAGTCGGAGGCGCGTGACGCGGACGTGGTGGTGTTCACCGGCACCTACGCCAACGTGGAGGGCATCCGGGCGGCGCTGCGGCCCGAGCAGCTGCTGCTGTTCTTCGGGCAGGGCATCAACCCGTTCGTCGTGGTGGACGGCGCCGACCTGAACACCGCGGTGCTCGACGCGATCCGCGTGCGCCTGCTCAACTCCGGGCAGGACTGCTTCGGGCCGGACGTGCTGCTGGTGCCCGAGGCCGACTCGGCGCAGTTCGTGGAGCTGCTGGTGAAGCGGTTGGACGAGTTGCGCTACGGGCCCTACACCGACCGGGACGCGGACTACGGGCCGCTGTTCTACGACTCGGCGCTGGAGGTCGCGACCGAGTACCTGCGCCGCAACCGCGAGCACATCGTGCACGGCGGGACGGTCGACCTGCGCAGCCGGCACCTGCGGCCGACCGTGCTGGTGCGGCGGTGCGCCGACCGCGCGCCCGTCGAGGAGGTCTTCTCGCCGGTGTTCAACGTCCTGGTCTACCGCGACCGCGAGGAGCTGTGGTCGTTCCTGCGGGAGCCGTTCGTCAACGACCGCGCCATGGCCGCGATGGTCTACGGCGACGACCCCGGCACGGTCGAGCTGCTGGCGCGGCGGCACCAGGTGTGCGTGAACCGCACGCTGCTGGACGTGGAGGACGGCAACCGCCCGTTCGGCGGGCGCGGGGTGCAGGCGGGCTACGCCGCCCACCGCAACCGGCGGACCGCGGAACCCCTGCTGATCTCGAAGGCGGTGGCCGACCACCTGGGCACCGCGGCACGGGCGGAGGACTGACGTGGCAGAGCACGCGGACGCATGGCACGCGGTGGCGGACTACCTGCGGTCGGCGGGGTCCCCGCCGCTGTTCGGCCTGCCCGGTGACGACCTCGCCGCCCTGGTGGCGGTCGAGGACGCCGGGCTGCGCCTGGTGCTGTGCCGGGACCAGCGCAACGCGGTGTTCATGGCCACCGGGTACGCCGTGGCGTCCGGGCGGCCCGGGGTGTGCGTGGTCGGCAAGGGACCGGCCGTCGCCAACGCGGTGACCGGCCTGGTCGAGGCGCGGGCCGCGGGCGCGCCCGTGGTGCTCCTGGCGGGCGGCACGGCGGTGGACCGGCGCGGCAGCGGGGCGTTCCAGGAGCTGGACCAGGTCGCCCTCGTCTCGTCCGCGGTCAAGTGGGCGCACCGGGTGGACCACCCGGACCGGGTGGTGCCCGCCGTGGAGCGGGCGTTCCTGGTGGCCACCTCGGGCGCGCCCGGACCGGTCTACCTGGAGCTGCCCGACCACCTGGTGGGCGTGCCGGTGCGGCGCGACCGGCCGTGGACGCCGTTCACGTCGGTCGAGCGCGCGGTCGGCGTCCCCGTCGCCGGCCCGGCCCTCGCCGCGCTGCGGTCGAGCGGGCGGCCCGTGCTGCTGGTCGGCGGGGGGATGCGGCACCGCAACGCCGACGGCGTGGTGGAGCGCTTCGCCGAGGCGCTCGGGGCGGCGGTGTTCACCACCGCGTCGGGGCGCGGCGCGGTGGGGGAGGGGCACCCGCTGTTCTGCGGCGTGGCGGGCCTCTACACGCCACCGGGCACCGAATCCCTGTGGTCCGGGACCGACCTCGTGGTCGCGGTCGGCACCAGGCTGGAGGAGACGGCCACCACCGGGTGGGACGGGCTGTCCGCGCCGGTGCTCCAGGTCGACGTCGACCCGGCGTCGCTGTCGACCGCGCACGGCGGGCCGAAGGTGGTGGGCGACGGCGCGGACGTGCTGGCCGGGTGGACGCCCGCGCTGGGCCCGCGTGACGACGGCGGTGGTTGGCGGGCCCTGGTCGCGCGGTGCCGGGAAGTCGCGCGGGAGCGGGCCGGAGCCGTGCTGGCCGCGGCCCGCGAGGACGACCGGCTGCACGTGGTCGAGCTGCTCGCCGCGATCGACGAGGTGGTGCCCGCCGACCGGGTCCTGGTGCAGGAGAACGGGTTGCAGGACATGTGGTCCTACTTCCACCCGCACTACAGCTGCCACGTGCCCGGCGGGTGCGTGGCCCCGTCCGAGCAGACCACGCTCGGGTTCGGGTCGGCGGCGGCGCTCGGGGTGCGGCTGGCCGTCCCGCACCGACCGGTGGTCGCGTTCGTCGGCGACGGCGCGTTCACCCTCTTCCGGCCGGACCTGGCCACGGCGGACCGCGAAGGGGTCGCGGTGCTGTACGTCGTGCTGCGCAACGGCGGGTACGGGTGGCTGCACGCCCAGCTCGACCGCCACCGGCTCGACCCGGCGCGCCACCCGTTCGCCGCGGACGCGCCGACCGCCGACGGCGCGGGCGTGCACTTCACCGTGACCGACAAGGCGCGGCTCGCGGACGTGCTGCGGCAGGCCTTCGAGGTGACCACTCGGGGCGGGGTGGCCGTGGTGCACGCCGACGTCGACCTCGCCGACCGACACCCGTCCCTGGAACACCTGATCGGAGACTTCCCCGCCCATGTCGCACACCGCTGAACCCCCCGTCGTCGGCACGACGGACCGCTACGCGTCCACCAGGGACGCGGTCGTCGGCACGCTGGGCGCCGTGCTGGACCGCGTGCCCCTCGACGTGCCGCTGCTCGTGCTCGCCGACGCCTGGAGCCGCTGGGCGGCCCGGCGGTTCGCCCGCCGCTGCGTCGAGCCGGGCCGCCAGGTGCGGCCGTCCGACTCGACCGGCCTGGAGACCTCGGAGCTGGTGCGCGCGTTCGCGATCGAACGCGGGTGGCGCGGGCCCTGCTACCTGCTCGCGGGGGTGGACCCGTTGGCGGGGCTGCGGGTGGCGCGCGCGTTCGCCCGGCGGGGGCCGGTGGTGCTGTGCCGGGTGGAGCCGGTGGACCTCGACGCCGCGGACGACCCGGGCTGCGTCGTCACCGCCGAAGTCGTGTCGGGGAGCCGGTCGTGACCAGGGTCGTGGTGAGCGGGACGGGAGTGGTCACGCCGTTCGGGTGGGGGGTGGGCGCGCTGTGGTCGGGGTTGTGCGGTGGTCGCACGGCGCTGGCCGAGCCGCGGCGGTTCCGGGCCGAGTGCTGGGGCGGCGAGCCGGTCGGCGAGGTGCCGGGCGCCACCGCGCCGGCGAAGCGGGCGCACCTGGAAGCGGCGGTGGCCGAGGCGCTGGCGTCGGCGGGGCTGCCCGCGCTGCCGAGCGACGCCCTGGTGGTGCTGGTGGGGCAGGCGCCGGCGGACGAGCCGCCCGACGGGCACGCGGCCGAGGAGTGGGCGGACTTCGTCGGGCCCGCCGTGCCCGAGGCGCTGGGCGGTCGCCAGGTGGTGTACCTGACGCACGCGTGCGCGTCGGCCGCGTTCGGCATCGGGTTCGCCCGTGAGGCGATCCGCACCGGCCTGGCGGAGGTCGTGCTGGTGGCGGGTGGCACGGCGCTCAACCGCTACGAGTACGCCAGCATGCGGGCGGTTCGCGCGGTGGGCCGCGAGGTCGCCCGCCCGTTCGACCGCGGCCGGGGCGGCATCTCGCTGGGTGAGGGAGGTGGCGCCGTGGTCGTGGAGGCCGAGGCGTCGGCTCGTCGCCGGGGCGCGCCCACCGACGTGGCGGTCGTCGGCGCGAGCTGCGGGGTGGGTACGGGCAAGGCGGCCGCGTCCGAGGCCGGCCTGATCGAGGGGTGCGTGCGCGCGGCCGTGGCCGACGCCGGGGTGGACCGGCTGGACTACGTGCACGCGCACGCCACCGGCACGCCGCAGGGCGACCGGGAGGAACTGGCGGCGCTGGAGGCCGTGGCCGCCGACCTGGGCCTGCGGAACCTGCCCGTGGACTCGCACAAGGGGGCGATCGGCCACCTGCTGCACGTGTCGGGCCTGCCCGCCGTCGCCACGGCGGCGCTGGCGCTGCGCACCGGCGCGGCCCCGGGCACCCCGAACCTGCGGGACCCGGAAGCCACCGACCGCCTGCACCTGCCGACCGCTCCCGTGCCCCTGCCGGCGGGCCGCCCGACGACCGCCCTGGTGACCAGCTTCGGGTTCGGCAGCAACAACGCGGCCCTGGTGCTGTCGCACGGCTAGTAGCGTGTCGCTGCTTAGTTGTGGTGCTTGTGGCTGAGAGGCTGTTGTCCGGTAGGTCCTTCTCCCTGTCGGACAAGGACGGTTGGGTCTGCTGCACGGATTGGTGACATCTGAGTTGGCTTGCCGTGATGGTGAGCTGGGAGGATATCGCTGTGCCCAAGCCCTACCCCCGGGAGTTCCGCGAGGATGTCGTGCGGGTCGCTCGTGACCGTGAGTCCGGTGTGACCGTCGAGCAGATCGCCAAGGATTTCGGGGTCCATCCGGTGACCTTGTTCAAGTGGCTGCGCCAGGCCGAGGTTGACGACGGCGCCAAGCCGGGTGTGAGCCGCAGCGACTCGGCCGAGCTGCGCGAGGCGCGTAAGCGGATCAGGCTGCTGGAGCAGGAGAACGAGGTCCTGCGCCGCGCGACGGCGTACTTGTCGTAGGCGAACCTGCCGGGAAGGCTCTACCCGCTCGTGAACGAGCTCGCCGCCGACGGCATCCCCGTCGCGGTGACGTGCCGGGTCTTGAACATCGCTCGACAGCCGTACTACCGCCGGCGTGCCAGGCCGGTCACCGCCACCGAGCTCGAGCGGGCCCATCGGGCGAACGCGTTGTTCGACGCCCACCGCGACGATCCGGAGTTCGGCTACCGGTTCCTTGCCGACGAGGCCCGCGACGCCGGCCTGTCGATGGCGGACCGGACCGCGTGGCGGATCTGCTCGTCCATGGGCTGGTGGAGCGCGTTCGGCAGGAAACGTCGCAAGAACGGGAAGAAGGCCGGTCCGCCGGTACACGACGACCTGGTCCGCCGCGACTTCACCGCCACCGCGCCGAACCGGCTGTGGCTGGCCGACATCACCGAACACCGCACCACGGAAGGGAAACTGTATCTCTGCGCGATCAAGGACGTCTATTCCAACCGGATCGTGGGCTACTCCATCGACTCCCGGATGAAGTCCCGCCTCGCCGTCACCGCGCTCACCAACGCGATCGCCCGCCGCGGTGACGTCGCCGGTTGCGTGGTCCACACCGACCGCGGATCGCAATTTCGATCAAAGAAATTCGTCCGCGCCCTCGCTCGCCACGGACTGACCGGCTCGATGGGCCGCGTTGGCGCCGCCGGTGACAACGCGGCCATGGAGAGCTTCTTCGCGTTGCTGCAGAACAACGTTCTCGACCGACGCACCTGGCCCGCCCGAGACGCCCTCCGGACCGCGATCGTCACCTGGATCGAACGCACCTACCACCGCCGCAGACGCCAAGCCGCGCTCGGCCGGTTGACCCCCATCGAATACGAGACAATCATGACCACGTCAGCCAGTCAGGCTGCGTGACTACCACTGTCACCTACTTGTGCAGCAGACCCGAGCGGGAGTTCGTGCCCACGTCGGAGTTGGTCGAGGAACTGGAGGCCGAGGCGGTCGCGTTCGCTCGCGAGATGAGCGAGTTGGGGTGCAACCCGCTGCGGCAGTACGTGCCGGACGGGGAGACCTCACGGCGTGTTCGTGGCTACCTGACGGCGGACATCCGGGCGGCTGTCGAGCGGGTGGCGGCTGAGTGTTCAGAGCGGCGTGCGAGCCGTGAACGATGAGCACCCGGCGCGCCCTCGCCGCCGTGTCGTACCGCGCTCGCCCGCACTGGTCGACCGACCTGCCGGCATGAACCGGTCAAGCATGATTGACAAACCTGCGGCAGGGGACGTCCCGCGTCCGAGGTCCGCTTCGCCACGGGGTCGCCACCGGGCGCGCTTCCCCTCCGTGAGCCAAAGTGCGCCGTTGCCCCTCACCGCACGGTCACGGCTTCTCTGCCGACGGGCTTGTGCCTTATACGCGGCACGGGTGGGCCTTTCGCACCGGCAGGACCACCCGTCTGGAGCAGTGCACCCCTCCCCGGCGACCTCTGGTGCCCCGCAGGCGCCCGTTGGACCGTTGACGGGAATCGCTGACCACTCCGAGGAGAACCCCGATGCGCCGCCGCCTCACCGCCCTGCTCTCCACCGTCGCCCTGGCCGCCCTGCCCGCGGCCCTGATCACCGGCACCACCACCGCGCACGCCGCCGACGAGCCGACCGTCGTCTGCGAGGACGCCAACAACGTGATCGAGGCCGACTTCACCACCAACACCGCCCAGGTCAAGACCTCGATCTACCACGGCTGCGTGGCGGTGGACGCGCCCACCATCGTCTACGGCCGGGTCCAACCCACATCCGGCACCGCCACCGGCAGCCAGTCCAACGCCTCCATCACCGTCCCCGACTGGACGATCCGCTACTACGACGCGAGCGACAACTGGATCGCCACCACCCACGTCGACATCACCGCCACCTACCTCGGCCCCCTGGCCAACGTCATGACCGCCACGACGCTGTCCACCAATTCCGTAGTGCAGGTCACCGCCGGCACCGCCAGCCGCGCCTGCCCCACCCCCACCCACTGCACCTACTACAACTCTTCCTGGGCTGCGTCATACCCCTACTACCCTTACTAGGCAGTGTCCTGTAATTCGTCATCGCAGCCATAAGACGATGGCGGCGATGGTGAGTTCGGCCTGGTAGTAGGCGGCTCGTTTGGCGTAGCGG